>CBDDIT010000052.1:0-167941 GCA_965229175.1 Sediminibacterium sp.
CTGCCCCTACCGGTGTGGTTTGCTGTATAAAGTCTACTCCATCCTTACCGTAGTCATACGCCCAACGGTGTACTTCCGGAATTTCTCCTGGCCAGTTTCCATGACCGGGACGGAGTGGTGTTGTCCACTCAAGTGTTGTTGACTGCCATGGGTTAAGTGATGTTACTTTTCTTCCTTTGAAAATAGAATAGAAGAAGTTGAACAGGAACAGTAACTGCGCGGCAAATACAATCATCGCAACGGTACTGATAAATCGGTTCAGCTCTACGAAATTCTTGAAGCTTTCCCAGATGCTGTAATCGTAATAACGACGTGGCATACCGGCTAATCCTTCGTAGTGCATGGGCCAGAATATCATATACGCACCCGCGATGGTTACCCAGAAGTGGATATATCCCAGGGTATTATTGAGGTAGCGGCCGTACATTTTAGGGAACCAGTGATAGATTCCGGCAAACATTCCGAACATGGAAGCCACACCCATTACTATATGAAAGTGTGCGATTACAAAATAAGTATCATGCAGGTGAATATCCAGTGCTGAGTTACCCAGCCAGATACCCGTTAAACCTCCTGAGATAAACAGGCTTACAAAGCCGATCGCAAACAGCATACCGGATGTAAAACGAACATTACCTCTCCAGAGCGTGGTTAACCAGTTGAATACTTTGATAGCGGATGGAACAGCGATCAATAGGGTTAACAATACGAATATGGAACCCAGGAACGGATTCAACCCCGTTACGAACATGTGGTGCGCCCATACCAGGAAGGCCAGGATAGCGATAGCGAACAGCGAGCCGATCATGGCCATATAACCGAAGATCGGTTTGCGTGAATTCACGGATAATATTTCAGACACCATACCCATGGCCGGCAGGAGGATGATATATACCTCGGGGTGCCCCAGGAACCAGAATAAGTGTTGATAGAGAATAGCACTTCCGCCCTCGTTAGGCAATGCACCTACCCCATTCACAAAAATATCAGACAGGTAAAAACTTGTTCCGAAATTCCGGTCGAAGATCAACAGGATAAAGCCTGAGAATAATACCGGGAAAGACAATACACCCAGTACAGCGGTAAAGAACAGGGCCCAGATCGTAAGTGGCAAACGGGTCATGCTCATTCCCTTTGTCCGCATGTTAAGGATGGTTGCGATATAGTTCAGACCTCCTAACAAAGAAGACACAACGAACAATGCCATAGACACCAGCCACAGGTCCATCCCTGTTTTAGAACCCGGAGACGCGTCGCCCAGGGCACTTAACGGAGGATAAGCCGTCCATCCGCCGCTGAAAGGGCCTGTTTCAACGAATATAGAAGACAACATCACAATGCTGGCCGCAAAGAAGAACCAGTAGCTCAGCATATTCATAAACGGCGATGCCATATCACGGGCACCTACCTGTAATGGAATTAAGAAGTTGGCGAAAGTACCACTCAGCCCTGCCGTTAGTACAAAGAATACCAGCACGGTACCGTGTGTTGTTACCAGCGCGTAATAGGCTTCCGGGGTGATATGACCGCCTTTGGCCCATTTACCCAGTATGCTTTCCAGGAATGGAAAGGATTCATCAGGATATCCCAGTTGTAAACGGAACAGCACACTCATTAAACCACCCAGCACCGCCCAGAACATTCCCGTGATCAGGAACTGCTTCGCGATCATTTTATGATCCTGGCTAAATACATACTTGGTAATAAAAGTCTCATGATGGTGATGATGCTCACCATGTTCATCATGTGCTCCCACTTCTACCGGTGAGTGTATAACCGCTTCGTTACTCATACTTGGTTCTTTAATTAGTTCTTCGACTATTTTTGATTGATAAAGCCTGGCGATGATGTAATGCCTCAATTATTACATTGTCTCATTCTTCTTTCCGCCACGCAGTACCGCTTACTAATCTTACATTTTTGCTACCACTTTAGCAGGCACATCAGCTGGTTTTGCTGCCACTTTTGTGGTATCCGCTGCTGGTTTGGCGTTCGACGGATCTTTGTCGGGAAACGCTACCAGGTATTGTGGCTTTTGCTTGGCCATCCATACATCATACTCTTCCTGGTCAACCACTTCAATAATTCCTTTCATGGAATAGTGACCGTTACCACACATCTGGTCGCAGCTGATCTCATACACAAAGTTCGGGTTATTCGTCAGCTCTTTCATTTCCTTGGTAGTGTACTTGGGTGTGAACCACATGGTAGTGGGGATACCCGGTACCGCATCCATTTTCATGCGGAAATGAGAAAGACCTACATCATGTATCACATCCCTTGAGCCGATCACCAGTTTTACGGGGCGGCCTTTTACCAGGTACATGGTTTGTTCCGTTACCACATCGTCATGAGACAGCTGGTCGTCCCAGATAACACCCAGCGAGTTGGTAGCGGGGTCTATATTCTTGAAATATTTTTTTCCGAAAGAACCGTCTTTACCCGGGTAGCGGAAGATCCATCCAAATTGTTTACCTGTTACTTCCACTACCATGGCATTCTGTGGTGGCTCCCCGGTAAAGAGGAACCAGTTACGCAATCCAACAATCACCAGTACGGTAAGAACGATGGCCGGAACAATGGTCCACAATACCTCGAGTTTATTGTTATGCGGGAAGTAAAAAACCTTGCGTTTATCATTTTCCTGGTACTTATAGGCAAACCAGAATAATACGATCTGTGTAGCCACAAATACACTGCCGGTAACTGCAATGGTAATCCACAACATAGAATCAACGCGGGCACCTTCCACACTTGCAGAGTCAACAGCCAGTAATGTCTTATGGAAATACAATTTATTGCAGTACCAAACACCAATCAGCCCGAGGATCAGGAATGCAACCATCAGGAAACCGTTGATCTTGTTATTCTGCTTACGGCTCACATCTTCGCCCTTCAGCACAGAAACATATTCACTGGCTTTTGCGATCTGGAAGATCACGATGTAGATCAGTACAATTACCGCTGTGGTTAGAAAAATTGTCATAATGCGCTTTATTATCTAATTCGAAAACTTAAACAATCTGAAAATTTGAAAATTTGAAAATTTGAAAATTGAAACATAGCAAATCCCATTTTCTAATTTTCAAATTGTCTCATTTTCAAATTAATTAAACCTGGTGTATAATACTCTCTTTCAGGAACGGGTGATGTTTCACGATCAGCGGTTTGCTGGCCAGTGACCGTCCTACAAAGAATATCATCAGTCCTACAAACAAACTCAGTATGCCGAAATCAAGCCATCCCAGGGTTACATGTTCCTTTGAAAGGCTTCCCATTACCATCTGGTAAAAATCGATCCAGTGTCCAAACAGTATCAGTACGGCCATGAAGGTTACCAGGGTATAATTTCTTTTGGCCGAACGCTTCATCAGTATCAGCAAAGGACAAATAAAGTTGATAATCAGGTTCATAAAGAATATCCCTTTATAAGGACCCTGTACACGGTGTTTGAAGTAAACGGTTTCTTCCGGGATATTGGCGTACCAGATCAGCATGAACTGTGAGAACCAGAGGTATGTCCAGAAGATCGAGAACGCAAACATAAACTTACCGATATCATGTAAGTGTTCCTGTGTGGTAAGTTCCAGGTATCCTTTGTTCTTCAGGTAGATAACCCACAGAGCGATAAGCGACATACCCGAAACAAATGAACTTGCGAATGTATACCAGCTATACATGGTAGAGTACCAGTGCGCATCTATGCTCATCATCCATAACCAGGGGATAGTAGATCCTACGGTCAAGGCGAACCAAACCGTAAACAAAGCGGCACGTACTGTATTTCTCAGGATAAATTTTGCGGCTGTTGGCTTATCCATCGGTGCTTCATCGGCTTCTTTGCTGATCTGGCGCATTCTCCATCCGAGAAGGCTCCAGAGGCCAATGGTAAGGGTTGTCCAGATAATAAAGAATTTCGCATTCAGGAAGCCGGATTTACCATTCAGGATCGGATCTTTCGCTACCGCTTCCGTATCCAGCCAGTGATAGATATGATGCTTATCGCTCACTACTACATAGATCAGTACGGCAAAAGTGATAGAACCAAAAATGGGTACCATGGTTGAGATCGCTTCCGGGATACGGCGGAACGACTGCTGCCAGCCTCCCCATGCCAAAGTGGTTACGCAGATAAAGAACATACTTGCGTTACATACCAAGGTCCAAAAGATGGTGTTGTACATGAGGGTTCCCCAGAAATGCGCCTGCTCGTGCTCATCTGAGCTGAAACCTTTGGTTACCAGTCCCGCTATTAACGCTATTAATCCGATAACGATCAGGGCCAGCGACCATGTTTTCATCTTTCCGGGAATCTCAAATTTCTCTCTGATAGATGTCATATATTTCTTTTTCCCCAGGGCTTCAGCCCTGGGCTGGGTTTGGGTTATTTATTTTGTTGTTGCCGCAGCTACAGGTGCGGGTGCCGCAGATGCTTTTGAAGCCGCCTGCTTTTCTTTAATATACTTTATCACCATCCAGCGCTGCTTGCGGCTTAGCTGTGATGCGTAGGATCCCATCATATTCTTTCCGTAAGTAACGGAATAAAACATCTGTCCTTCCGGCATTACAGAAACGATAGCATCCCCGATGAGATTCTTTGGTGCAGCACCATAAGGTCCTTTACCATCATTATACAAGGGTCCGTTACCATCGAGCTTGGCACCATGACAGATACCGCAGTTGATGAGGTATAGTCTTTCGGCCTCCGCTTCATCTGCTTTAGATAACGAGTCGATCGGGTTCTTCACGCCTTTGGAAGCAACATAGTTGGTTGAGTCGCCAGCAGCATCTTTTGCAAGATGGAAAGGCATTTCCTCGTCGCGGGCAATGGTTCCCACTACCGGCCTGTTGTTGTAGTTGATGTTTTTGGCAGCCAGGTTACTATGATCCGCATAGCTTTCATAGGCACGGCTGTTACTCATGTCGGGCATATACACACTGCCCGGCTCGCGTTTTACATCACTGCATGCCGCGATCAGCGTTATAGCGGACAAGGCACTTATCATTGATAATTTATTCATCGTACTTCTATTCTAAGTTTAGGCAGCAACAGTTTGCTTATTATCAAAAGGCAATTCGTCCTTATCGTAACGGCCAAACCACCATCCTTCTTCCGCTACCTGTACATCGGTTTCAATGGCTCCATTGGAAGACAGGAATGCGGTTACTTCATCCACATTGGTTTTTTCGGTGCACTCGATTACCATCACAAAAAGATCGTCGGTTGCGCGTGGATGAAAATGGTGCTTCTTTACACCCGGCATGATCTGGCAGATGTAGCAGAAGGTTAGTACCATTCCTACCGCTGCAAACAAAACCGTAAGCTCAAAAGTAATAGGTACCCATGCCGGTAAAGCGAAATGGGGTTTACCACCAAAATTCAGCGGCCAGTCTTTCGTTAATATCCAGCTGATACAACCCAGTGCCGTAGAGGTTCCTGTAATACCATAAATGAAGCCGGCGGTATGCAGGCTTGTTTCGCGCATACCTAACGCATGATCCAGCCCATGCACCGCAAACGGTGTATACACGTCCTGGATCTTATATCCTGCACCGCGAACTTTCTTCACAGCAGGAAATAAGGTTGCTTCATCATCAAAACACCCTACTACGAATTTCTTTTTTGCCATATTGTAAGCTTTTAGCTGCTAGCTGTTAGCTGTTAGCTTTTAAACGATTTTCATTTCATGCTATGCCAATGCCTATTGTTCTAGTGCGCATGTGACTGCTCATGCACAAATGTTTCCAGTGGCTTCTCCTCAATGTCTCCCATTTTATCCTTGTATCCATCTCCTGTTGTTTTCAATACATACTTGATTTCCGCTACTGCGATAACCGGGAAGTATTTGGCAAACAGGAAGAAGCAGGTAAAGAACAATCCAAATGTACCCGCATAGAAACCGATCTCCCAGATAGAAGGGCTGTAGTAAACAGACCAGCTGGAAGGAAGGTAATCGCGGTACAGGGAAGTTACAATGATCACAAAACGCTCGAACCACATACCGATGTTTACGATAATGCTCATAAAGAATGTTACAAATACATTCCGGCGCATTTTGCGGAACCAGAAGATCTGCGGGCTCAGTACGTTACAGGCCATCATACCCCAATAGCTCCAGCCGTAAGGACTGAACAGGTTGGCACGGCTGTACCAGAAAGTATATCCTTCGTATTTATTCTGGCTGTACCATCCCATGAACAATTCTGTTAAGTAAGCGATACCTACGATAGAACCCGTAAGCACAATTACTTTATTCATCGCCTCTATGTGACCGAGGGTGATATAATCTTCCATCTCAAATACCTTCCGGATGATCACCATCAGTGTTTGCACCATGGCAAAACCTGAGAAGATGGCACCGGCCACGAAATAAGGAGGGAAGATGGTAGTATGCCAACCCGGAACAACGGAAGTGGCGAAGTCGAAGGATACGATAGTGTGTACAGACAGTACCAATGGTGTACTCAACCCGGCCAGTACCAGTGATAAACTCTCATGGCGCTGCCAGTGTTTGGTAGAACCGGTCCATCCGAATGACGCAAGTCCGTATAAACGTTTGCGCAGTTTGGTGAAAGCGCGGTCGCGAACGGTTGCCAGATCGGGCAACAAACCGCTGTACCAGAATAAAAGAGAAAACGGTAAAATACGTTGAGATCGCAAATACATCCCATAACAGGGGCGAGTTGAAGTTAACCCAGAGCGGTCCTCTTGTATTCGGATAAGGAAGTACAAAGAATGCCATCCACACACGACCCATGTGCCATATCGGGAACTGGCCCGCACACATTACCGCAAAGATGGTCATGGCTTCCGCCGCACGGTTCACACCGGTTCTCCATCCCTGGCGGAACAGCAAAAGGATGGCAGAGATCAGCGTTCCCGCGTGACCGATACCTACCCACCATACGAAGTTGGTGATATCCCATCCCCAACCCACTGTTTTTGTTCAGGTTCCACTGACCAATACCGTAGGTTACGTCCCTGTAAATGGAGTACACGCCAAATAACAATAACGCTACCGCGATATAAAATCCAATATACCACAAACGGGTAGGCTTGGCTTCTATCGGGCGAACGATATCTTCTGTTACCTGGTGATAGGTTTTGTTCCCCGTCACCAATGGTTCCCTAAGCTGTGATTCGTACTTTAAATGCATCTGGTCCCTTTTTAGTCTATAGTTTCCCGGTTAGGGTCTATAGTTTTTTATTTTTTTGAATCAACTTTCAACTTCAAATATTCCTAAAGATCAGACAGTCTGCTTAAGACTGCTATTCAGCATGAGCGGCTTCCTTCTTTTCAGCATGTTCCGCTGAATGCGCGCCTTCATGCTCTTCTTCCAGGTTACGCACTTTTTGCCATATAAGTTACATTCGGTAATACGTGCAGTTGCTCAAGCACATAGAACTGCCTGTTTGGATTCTCTACCCGTGTTTTGGATATGGCACTGGCTTTATCGTTTGCATTACCAAAAGTGATCGCATGGGTTGGGCAGGCTTGCTGACAGGCAACTTTAATATCACTATCTGCAAATGGCCGGCTTTCTTTCTTGGCATTCAGTTTTCCTTCCTGTAAACGCTGAACGCAGAAGGAACATTTTTCAATTACACCACGTGAACGTACGGTTACATCCGGGTTCAGCACCATGCGTGTAAGATCGTCATTCATATCCAGTACCACATCATTCACAATTCCTTTCTGGTTATCCGGGAAGCTATCCGCTCCTGAATAATCAGCCCAGTTAAAGCGACGGACTTTATAAGGGACAGTTATTGGCGCAATAGCGGGTTCCGATACAACGGTTATAGGTCATCTGGTTAAGGCCTTCCGTGCTGTGATTGGTGGCAGCAACCGGGCAAACGTTCTCACAAGGAGCGTTATCGCAGTGCTGACACATCAATGGCTGGAACACAACATTCGGGTTATCCATATCTCCGCTGTAGTAACGGTCGATACGCAGCCAATGCATTTCGTGTCCGCGTAATACTTCGGGTTTACCCACAACAGATACGTTGTTCTCAGCATTACAAGCCACTACACAGGCACCACATCCGTTACATGTGTTCAGGTCAACACTCATCCCCCATTTAATACCGGGTCTTTCATACACCGGGTACAGGGTTCCCTGTCCTTCAAATTTTTCAAGCCCACCCCATGGTTTCAGTTCTTCCTCACGCTCATCATGAATTTCGGTTGGGCTCTTTTTATATTCAGCCAGTGTTAACTCTTTCATCACTTCCGTACGGTTACCCTGCGCGGTATCGTAACGGGCATGTGTTTGTGTAAGCGCAACAGGATAGGTATCACCTGTTACGGTAATGTTTACATCCGCAGCACCAAAGCTTACTGAAGCACCACTGAACGAAGCTAATGGATACGCGTTCTTACCGGTTCCCACTACGGATTTACCCAGTTTCTCGCTGCGTCCGTATCCTACCGCAATACCAATGGTATCCGGGTGAGTGCCCGGAATGATCAGGGCAGGTAATTCAACCGACTTACCATTCACAGTAACTTTTACAACTTTCTTGGGTGGATTTACTTCATATGCATCCGCCTGGCCGCCATTGTTAAGGTCTATAGACAGCAATGTTCTCGCCATTGCCGGTGAAACAATTACATAGTTATCCCAGGTTGCGCGGGTAACCGGATCGGGTAACTCCTGCAGCCATGGGTTAGATGCGCCCTGTCCGGCACCGATACCTACCTTTTCATACAGTACCAGTTCCACTTTTCCACCTTTTTTTAGCGGAAGAGATGGCCGAGGTTGCACCTGCAACGGCACTGCCATTGAAAGAAGCGCCTGCCAGTGTGCCGGCTGTTGCGGGACTGATAACGCCATCCTGCAAAGCCTTATCCCATCCTGATTCACCGCCCACTTTGGCACTCCAGAAATTTTTCAGGAAAGCCAGGTAATCGGTAGCAGCACCGCTCCATTTCAGGAGGCTGTCCTGCCACTGACGGGTTTTGAATAAAGGATAGATAGTAGGTTGTATAAACGAATAATACCCTGTTTTTGGTTCAGCATCACCCCAGCTTTCAAGGAAATGGTGATCGGGGATAACGAATTTGCAAAGCTCAGTTGTTTCATCCACCTTGCTGTTAAAGGATACGGTTGTTTTTTACTTTCTTCAGTCCCGCTTTAAATTTCTCGGCATCATACCAGGTATACGCCGGGTTGGCACCGTATACCAGCAGGGTTCCCACCGCGCCGGCATTCATATCGTCTACCAGTTTAGCAAAATCGCTGTCAACACCCTGGCGATAGTTAACGGTAGATGACCAGTCGATGGTTTTTCCACCGGCACCCAGGGCTTCATTGATTGCGTTTACAACGATCTGAACATTCACATCATTGCTACCCGCAACCACCAATGCAGCACCTTTGTTTTCGGTTAAGGCTTTGGCGGCTTTTTTCAATGCCAGCCTTCAGTTTCGCGTCGCTGATACCGGAGATGGGCTGGCCATTAACTGCATTCAATAAGGCAACTGCTACCGCGCCTGTTTCAGACGGGCGGTGTAAATATTTTTCATCGGCATTAGAACCTGTTAAGCTGGCCACACTCTCAAAATGAATGTGCTTGCTCATGGATGGGTTCTTCTCGTCTAATTTCTTTCCTGCGCTGTATTGTTTGGCAAACTCAACCGGGCTGAGCCAGGTTCCGAGGAAATCGGCTCCCAGGCTTACGATCGCTTTTGCATTCTCAAAGTGATAAGAAGGAATGGCTCTTTTACCATAAGTTGCTTCATTGGCCAGTAAGATGCCGCTGTAAGAAACCGCATCATAAGTTATGTGGCGGCTGCCCGGGTTTTTTGGCGAGGAACTGGCTGATCACTTCTTTGGTAGAAGGAGAGGTAATAGTGCTGGTAAGTAATACTACCGGACCGCTGATAGAAGCTGCGATCGCTTTATCAATAGCTTCGAATGTTGTTGTTTCGTTACCGTCTGTTGTGGGAAAACGTAAACGTGCGGTATCGTAGAGATCCAGTACGGCTGCCTGTACACGGGCAGAGGTACCACCCTGTGTTATAGGACTGAGGGTATTGCCTTCCAGTTTAATGGGGCGTCCATCGCGTACTTTGGCCAGTATACTTACTACATCTCCATCCTGCACATAGGTAGTAGCATAAAATTTAGAAATACCCGGAACAACATCTTCGGGTTTATTGGCGAATGGAATAGCTTTTTTTCACCGGCATCTCGCAACTGGCGGCCGCAGCGGCGGCAGCTGTGCTGAAGCCCAGGTATTTTAAAAAGTCCCTTCTTGGGGCCTTGGCTTCCAGGAAGCTTTTTCCTTCTTCGGCAACAAAGGGCAACTCTTCCCTGAACTCGTCTTTCACATCCTTATTGTAAGCTTCAGACTGATTCAGCTCTCCAAAACTTTGCCAGTGCTTTTTTTCCATCATATTAATTTGAAAATTTGAGAATTTGAAAATTTGAAAAATGGTCAACCCTTTTTTCAATTCTCTCCTCCTATTCCTTTTTAATCCTTTTCTAACATACTTAATCTGAAAACATTTTGAAGCTTCGAAAATCCCAATTTTCAAATTTTCAAATTGCCACATTTTCAAATTAATAGTGACATTTCTGACATTCAGTACCGCCGATCTTCTCAACCGTAATTCCCTTGGTACTATCAATCTTGCCACTTTTCAGATCCTGGTGGTATTTTTCGTAAATACTGTAAAATCCGTTGTCTTTGAACTGCACTTTGGTTTCACGGTGACAATTTATACACCATCCCATGCTCAGGTCGGCAAATTGTTTCACTTCGCCCATTTTCTGGATCTCGCCGTGACAGGTCTGGCATTGCACCTGTCCTGCTTTTACGTGCTGTGAGTGATTAAAATAAACGTGATCAGGTAAGTTATGGATACGGGCCCATTCGATAGGTTTTGCTTTATCAGCATCCCAGGGTTTGCCTGGTTCGTAGCCCGCGTATTTGTATAGTTTCTGGATTTCTGCGGTTCCGTTCACCTCCTGTCCTTCTTCATTAAATATCTTTTCGCCACCATACTCTTTAATCTGCATGTGACAGTTCATACAAATGTTTACAGATGGGATAGTTGCCTGTTTGCCCTGGTAAACACCGATATGGCAATACTGGCAGTTGATCTGGTTAACACCTGCGTGTACCTTATGCGAATAATAAATGGGCTGAACCGGTTGGTAATCTTTACTGCGACCCAGGGCCATAGCGCCTTTTGAGGTAAGATAACCACCTACAATGAAGAGGATTACGGTTAATACCGCGATATAGCTCTTATTTCTCCAGAATGGCACCGGCTCAATACCCGGGAAACCGTCCTTTTGATCGGTTAATTTTTTAAGGTTGGCATTTACCTGTAATAAGGTAAGGGCCACTACCGCAAGTATCAGGGTAAGGATTCCGAATAATAAGGTATTGTCGCTTTCGGTATTCTTTGCGTCTGCAGCGTTCCCGGTACCACCGGCTGGTGCTGCCGCTGCTGCTGCAGCAGTTGTATTGATATATCCCAGGATGGCATCTATTTCCTTATCGCTCAGGCTCGGAAACAGGTTCATCGCTGTTTTATTGTACTTAAGATAGAGTGCGTTGGCATAAGCATCTCCTGTTTTCAGGAAAGCCTGGTTGTTCTTGATCCACGCGTGAAGCTTGGCTTTGTCGGGCCAGCGGTCTTCCACACCCGCCAGTGCCGGGCCTGTTCCGTCCTTTAAAACATTGTGGCAGGAGGCACAATTGCTCGTAAACAGCGTCTTCCCGTCTTGTGCATTGGCTGAATTACCTAAAGAAAAACCCAGGAAAAGGATCGTACCGAGGATGCTAGTTTTGGCTAAACGTCTAAAAGCTGTCATATTCACAAACGGTGTGGTTCTTGGTGTGGAAAAATATCCGTGAACGAGCGCAAAAATATGACAGGAATCTGACAAAAAGCAAACAAGAAAAAATTTTTTTTATCCTTGTCCAGCTTGAGTTTCAGCCGATTGATGGCGGTTTGAAACAAATAATGTCATGCTTTTGGAAAGAAAATAGGGATTGGGATTTATCTTATTTTTGGCCCATGTTTAAACGGCTGCAGGAAAAATGGGGGGTAAGTACCCGCCAGTTCTGGATCATTTTCATCGCTTTTGCGCTTACCGGCACTACTACGGCCGCGCTTACCCGGTATATTACCGCATGGCTGGGGATGGACGCCCAGACATTCTGGGTTTGGAAGGTTTTATTACGAATAGGCATGCTGGTGCTGGGCTACCAGTTTATATTGCTGGGCTATGGTGCTTTGCTGGGTCAATGGGCCTTTTTCTGGAAATACGAGAAGAAATTATTGCAGAAACTGGGCATTCTGAAGAAAGATCAGGCCGGCGCCGGCGAAACGAGGATCGCCATTTTTGCATCGGGGGCAGGGTCGAATGCCGCCCAGATCATCCGGCATCTTACCGGGCACCCTTCCATTAAAGTTTCCCTGGTGGTATGCAATAAACCGGGTGCCGGCGTTATTTCCATCGCCGAAAATGCAGGCATTCCTGTGCTGCAAATTGAAAAAAGCCGTTTTTTCAGCGGCGACGCCTATTTGCCTGTATTAAAAGAACATGGCATCAATTTTATCGTACTGGCCGGATTTTTATGGAAAGTCCCCCCCAGGTTAATATCCTCTTACCCCGGCCGTATTATTAATATACACCCCGCTTTACTGCCGCTTTATGGCGGTAAGGGTATGTATGGCAGAAAAGTACACGAAGCTGTTATTGCCGGCGGCGAAAAAGAAAGTGGCATTACCATACACTACGTAAACGAGCATTTTGATGAGGGGGAAAACTATTTTCCAGGCAAAATGTACCGTAGCATCCGATGAAACACCCGAAACCCTTGCGGAAAAAATTCACCGCCTGGAGCACAGGCATTTCCCTGAAGTAGTAGTGAACGTGATCGGGGGTAAATAAACAAAGTGCTACCGGAACACTGAAAATGGCAATACCCCGGTAGCAATCATTATCCCGCTTTTCGCGGCTGCTTTTTAGTTACTTTATTGTGCCTGGGCTCTACTGTTTTCAGGTAGGCATACATCGCTTCTAAATCTGATGTTTTCATGTCGGCATACATGGTCCAGGGCATCACGGTTTGAAAATCATCGGCACCCACACTTGTCGGCTGGTACTGACGCAGGTTGTACATTTTGAATCGCTGAACAAACTGATCCTTGGTCCAGGCCCCAATGCCGTTTTCCTTGTCGGGCGATATATTGGCCGAATGCAGCTCATACTTTCCCGTGTAAAAAACCCTGTCGCCCCCAAATTCTTTGCCCGCTACAATTTTACCTTTATCGGCCTGCGTATGACAATCCTTACAGGCGGCCACCTGAACCAGGTAAGCTCCATACTTCAGTGTATCGGATTCAGGTGGGCGTGTACCCAGCGTAGCTTTTTCGGGCATGGTATTCACCAGGATATTAAGCGGGAAATTGAGCTTTGTGGCAGGATAGCTTTTTTTCTGCTCCGGAAGCGTACGTAAATAAGCGATGATATCGTATACATCCTGCCTGTCCATTTTACTGTATGACTGCCATGGCATCAATGGAAAAATGGGCGAGCCGTCTTTTTTTACTCCGGTGGTTATCGCGCGGAATATTTCTCCGTCGGTCCAGTTGGCGAGATTAAAGGGGGTGATATTGGCGGAAAACATATCGCCCGGAAAATCCATCCGGGCATCAAATCTTTCTCCTCCCCCACCCAGTATATTGGAATCCACCGGGCCGGAGAATTTAGACCAGTCGCGGCTCGAGTGACAGTCCATACAGGCCGTAACATGCATAGCCAGATATTTGCCATGCTGAACGCGTTGCGAGTCGATGGCGATATGAATATCTTCAGGTTTGCCAACATCCGGCAGGGCCAGTTTTATATAGGTAATACCGGTAGTGATCAGTAATACGATTAATACTACAACATATAACAATGGTTTCTTTAGTTTCTTCATAAATGAACGGTTAGGCGGCTAAGATAATAGGCGGCCTATACAAGTGCAAGCTGTATTTTGATATAAGGTAATTTTCCCCTGCCTGCGGTATTCGGGGGTCCGGAATTTTGTTATTTGTATTTTCTTCAGGAACTTACCCGCTAAATATTAGTCTTATGAGGAAGACCCTTCTGGTTATTAGTATTGTTTATGCGCAAATGGCTTGTGTGAGAGCGCAGGTGCTTGTACCCGGAAATCCGGAAGAAAATCATTTTTCCAATGAGCGGTTGAAGCGTATTGATCAGCTGGTGCAGGCCTATATCGACAGCAACTGGATCTCCGGAGCGATCGCACTGGTGGCGCAGAACGGGCATATTGTGTATCATAAGGCTATCGGGTACGACGATAAAGCAAAGAACAAAGTGTTACAGAAAGATGCGATCTGGCGTATTGCATCGCAAACAAAAGCCATTACCAGTGTGGGTGTGATGATGTTGTATGAAGAGGGTAAGATTTTATTGGATGATCCGATCTCAAAATACATCCCGGCTTTCCGAAAACCGGTAGTGCTGGATAAATTTTCAAAAGAAGATACTACCTATACTACGGTACCCGCCAAACGCGAGATCACTATCCGCGACCTTCTCACGCATACTTCCGGCATTAACTATGCGCAGATAGGCAGCCCCACGTTTAACGCTATTTATTATAAAGCGGGCGTTGTGGGTGGCATTGGATTGAAGCCCGGCTCGTTGCTGAAAGATAATATACTGAAGCTGGCCGCCCTCCCCTTAACACACCAGCCGGGTGAGCGGTTTACGTATGGATTGAATACCGATGTACTGGGCTACCTGATTGAGGTGGTAAGCGGGATGAGCCTGGACGCGTATTTTTCAAAGTATATTTTTACGCCACTGGGCATGAAGGATACCTATTTCTATTTACCCAAAGAAAAACAAAGCCGGCTGGCCACGCTGCATTCGGATGATGCTACGCGCCATGTGGTAAAGGCAACCGAGATCATGAATGTGAACGGAGCCATGTACCGCGACTATCCTGCTATTGATGGCGGCAGCTTTTATTCGGGCGGTGGTGGGCTGGTATCAACCGCTTATGACTATGCTGTTTTTATGCAGATGTTGCTGAATGGCGGTAGTTATAACGGTAAACAGGTTTTGAGCCGTAACTCGGTTCGCCTAATGACGGTTAACCAGCTAGGTAATATCGACTTTGGTGCCAATAAATTCGGTCTGGGTTTTGAGATCACCACCGAGGCTGGCCAGGCCAAAAACCCATTCTCTGTAGGAACCTTTGCCTGGGGCGGTATGTTTGCTTCCACTTACTGGATAGATCCGAAAGAAAAGATAGTGGCGCAGTTTGTGCTGCAGCAGTATCCATTCAGTCATAATGAGTTGGCAGATAAGTTTAAAGCGGCGGTGTACCAGGCGTTGAAATAAGTTGAGCTTACTACCCCGGCATCCTTGAAATATATTTCTCGATTTCTTTCACCTGGTCCAATACCTGTTTGGTTTTGGGCTTACAGGCTTTGGCTTTACGGAAGAAATCCTTGGCTGCCTTGAATTCTCTCTTATTCATAAAGATCTGGCACATACTCAGGTAGGCAACGGCCTCACTCTCTTTATCCGGTATTCCCGCACGGATAGCCGCACGGATATAGGTTTCGCCCTGTTTCAGGTCGCCGCGCTGCATAGCCATCATACCCAGCTGCAGTTTATTGGCGCCTTCGGCCTCCGGCATGGGTGAGCCCAGTTCATTGCTTTTTTTAAGGTGTTTTTCGGCGGTATCAAAATCCTGCTTCATCATAGCCAGGTTTCCCTTGATAGTGTAATAGGTAGAGCGCACAGGTTTGTACAAGAGCCCGGGATACCATATGGTGGCCAGTATTCTTTCCACTTCCTCAATATTCCCGGCTTCCATCGGCTCCTGAATGAGGCGCATCGGGCCGATAAAAAAATGACTGGCAATAGCTATCACCCCGATAAAATATAACAGGAATGCCGGCCAGAAACCGCTGTACACATTGATGGCAACAGCCAGTGCGATGGACAATAATCCCAGCCAAAAACGGTATTTGATTAATATATTATAAAACTTCATAGTAGCTTTTTAAGGGCTGCAAAGATAGGAATTAGTTTATGGTTCCGTCTAGAATTTGGCATCGTTCACTTCAATCCAATACCCATCCGGATCATTTATCCAAACCTGCTTAACCCCGTCTACCCTTGTGGTGATGATACCAGCTTCGCCCCTGGCATTGAAAAAAGTTAGTTTCAATGGCTTTATTTTCTCTAAAAATTCGGTTACAGACGGCACGCTGAAGCACATATGGTTGTTAAGAAAATAGTCTTTGGGCCTATCCGCCCCTTGTATTACATGGAGGGCAACCCCCGGTGCTATGCTGTACCAGGCATGTTTTCCATCATGAAAAGGCTCTGGTATGGTATCCAGCTGGAACAGGGTTCCGTAGAAATTCGTGGTCCTGGTAAGATCCGATACAAAAATGGCCAGGTGGTTCAGCCTTGCCTTTGTTTGAGCCCTTGCAGACAGGCAGACCAGCAGCGATAAAAAGAGTAACGCTCGTTTCATATAGCAATTTGCCCCTAAAAATAGCGAATTATGCCCCCATCTTTTCCATTTAAACATGGAAACCGCTATTTTTGCCCTCCTTCGCCAAGGCTTCGGAGGGCAAGGCCCTTGGTTTGGCTTGGCTACAGGAAGCTTTTGGCACTAAAACTGAAATATACGGGTGTATTATCTTCCGGAGTTTCAGCGAAGGATGAGATTTTACCGCAAAGCTGAATGGAAGAGGGCCTGCCCTCCGAAGCTTCAGCGAAGCATAACATATTCCAACAAAGCTGACTGAAAGAGGGCCTGCCCTCCGAAGCTTCAGCGAAGCATAACATATTCCAACAAAGCTGACTGAAAGAGGGCCTGCCCTCCGAAGCTTCAGCGAAGTATAACATATTCCATCAAAGCTGACTGAAAGAGGGCCTGCCCTCCGAAGCTTCAGCGAAGGAGGGTCCCGTAGTTCAATGGATAGAATAGAAGTTTCCTAAACTTTAGATGCAAGTTCGATTCTTGCCGGGACCACAAACACGTTAAATTGCCTTTAATCGTTTTAACTGTTTTTTCTTAAACCCTAAGACGTCTCTACGATTTAAATCTGCACGAATCCTCTCTATTTACATGCCCGCGCCCGGGACTGATAAGAGCATTAGAAAATACTATCCGATTTGGATATGAATTTCAATGTCCAGAGCAATTTCAAGGGAAAGACGGTGCCACCGAACTCAGACCACTCGAAGTGTTGGACAGCGTTCTCGAGCATATCAAGTTCCAGTCAGCCCATTTTTCACAATCCAGCATCGAGTTGATAAAAGGCATAAACGGACTTGAAAAAAACGCGGAAGAGATAATTACAAATCAAAACACACTTGGTTGACAGAGGAAAAGTCCGAGGAAGACTTAAAACTGATAGACGATATAGTAAGAACCGCGTTCGCAGAAAAGCGGAGCGGGGTTTACAGCCTGATCGTCAATTGCCATTCCAGCCAGATCGAAAAATTAAACCCCTATTATTTTATAAAATGGCTGGTATAGAGGCTTAAGATGAATGAGGAAGAAATAAATTACAGCAGTATGATAAAAGCGATATCGCGTTCCCGTAAAAACAAAGAGGTTTAACAAAGCGATTCTTGGCAACCTGGTATTCAATTTTCGATGTCCCCCCGCGAAAAGTCGACAATTTCAGCCGCGGCGCCGGCTGGCCAACTGGCCACCGGTGCCCGGTTTGTCGACAATCTTTGTTCCAGGATAAGCGAGATCCAGCCAGGCCTCAGCTGGTTTTGTCGACAATCTGTTTTTTCCTTGAGTTGAGCTTTGGATCTGCCTCATATATCAACTGCATTGTCTGCTCAACAGCCTGTAAAAAGTATGGATTTGTAATTGATTTTTTGGAAATCAAATCAATTTTTCTATTGAACAAGTCCTCCAATCCTTCGCATAAATCGAGATAACATTCTCCGCGATCTAATACGCCCATCGGCTTGAACATTACAATAAAATCAATGTCGCTTTCAGGGCGAAAACGGTCAGTTAATACCGATCCGAATACGTACAATTTTTTCACTCTATGCTTGACACACAGTTCTTTGATTTGATTGATATGTTTGTTAACCAAGTTCATTTAGTTACCGAAGTTACGTTTTGAAGCAAAAAATGACGACAACCTATGAGAAACTGCGACATCGCCGTAGTTCATGTGTTTGATACCCCAAATTAGCAATGGTTTTGTATATTTAATTATAATCAATTTGTATCACTCATTATCCTGAAAAAGTGAAAAGCATAGGTGTTTTTGAAAATTTTAAATCGCTAAAAGCGGACATGGAACAAAATGGCTGGATAATAGAAGGCTTCCTCTTTGAGTATAAAAAAAACAGCTATATAGTACTTGCAAAATTATACCTCAAAACTGAAGTTCGGCCTAAATATGCCCTTTTAAAGACAGAGTTCATAAAAGTGGGCAATTCTAGTAAGAGTCTAACGATTCCCCTTAATACAAATGGTTTCATTACAGACCCAAAAACATTGAGACAATTTTTTGAAATTGAATATGCAGAGAACCTTGGCGATATCCTTCAACAATTCAACGAATATTTCTCGAAGTTCATCCCAATGCAAGTAAATCCAATCAAAGCAGACATTTTAAAAAAGTCGATAATTTCTTCGCTTTCACACAGTGATAGTGAAGATCCGGAGAAAATCTATTGCTTTAATGTACGCCGTAATAGCAACGGTCATAGAACTCCGTTTAATGACAATAAAACCAAAATGCTGCGGCCAAATTTATATTCAAGATTTTCATATGACTCGACAGTTAGCTTTTGTTATTCAAAAGAAAAACACAATGAGAGAACTGACGAGCAAATTTTACTATCGTTCAGCAATAAGACTTAAGTTCGTCCTTAACCTCCGAAAAAGCATTAATCCTTTAATAAATTTCCAACTTATGACTGCTGTTGACTTAATTAATCGCCTACCTCCATTTAGCGACAAAACGAAAACAGTTGAAGATGGTCTTGTGGCTTTTGGATCTTGGCTCAGAGATGATTCAGACGCGCAAAAGCAACTCAGCTTAGAAGAAAGAGAAGAAATCGACTATTTGACTCTTAGCATCCTGAAAGCATACAGACATTTCTTAACAGGCCAAATTGCTCATTGTTACAAAGAAATATATGATACTCTATTTTCAAATACGTATAGCCAAAAGATATTTTGCACACAAACGGTACCTACTGATTCCTTCTTTTATCGAATGCGTCAAACAGAAAATGACTACATTTTATCGAAAGAGGAATTGTTTCATATTCCTTTCGACCTAAGACAAAAAAATGCAAATCAAAGATTCAGCCTGACCGGATATCCATGTTTGTACTTAGGCAAGTCCATATACGTTTGCTGGGAAGAATTAAATCGGCCGAGATTTGAAAATGCAAATATAGTTGGGCTTAAGACCCTTCGAAATTTGCGCTTATTGGATTTGCGTATGCCAACTGACATTTCAGGAGCGAGTGATTTTTATCGATTGCCCTTAATTATTGCTTGTGCGGTCAAAGTCCAAGATTCGATCTCCCCATTTAAGCCTGAGTACATAATTTCCCAGTCGTTACTTCATGCCATAGTTACTTACAATAATTCCAATTACTCACAGGAAAATCTAAACGGAATCATCTACTATTCTTCAAAAATTAATAGCGACCAGCTATTATTTAACGATCCTAATTTGTTAGAGAATATTGTAGTTCCAACTATAAACAATACTCAAGACAAAAATGCAGAAAAAATATACCAAGAGGGGTATTGTCCCGTATTATGCAACTCCTTTTCCATAACCAATCCAATTTCTTCTAACACCTATCAACTAACCAAGAATGCAAGAGCGGTATACGTATTTGGCGGTATTGACCATTCCTATTCCAATACTCAAATGGGAATTTTAGAAGAATATATTAAAAGACAAAATGTACATAAAATACTCCCTAACGAATTTTTCCGCTTACGTCAAGAATTGCTCGACAAATATTGATCTCCGCAATAATTACGTATTAAACTTAACATTACATAGGCAAGAGCTTGACTTTTGCAGTTATTGCATCAGAAGTTGAGCTTCCGGCTTAATTTCATAGGTAAAGCGATATCGCCCTTAGTCGTCAGCTAATCAGAGCTTAATATCATAATCGTGGACAAATTACCTTAGTTTAAAAACAAATAGCAAGATACGCTAAGGTTATGTACAACGCTTCACAAATTAAACTAACTCGCTGTTAATCAGCTTGTCTCAAACGCCATCCAAACCGCGGCTTGCATTATTATCGACATTTAGAATATCATTGTATCTTAGAGTCGGTTTATTGATGGCAAATCCTTTTTTACATGGCTGACAGAGCTTTCATAACACCTAACATTCTTAAGTGGGCAAGAGAGTCCGCAAGGATTACTATTGAGACTGCCGCCGGGAAAGCAGGGTGCACTACAGATAAGATTATTGAGTGGGAAGAGGGTAAATCTCAACCGACTATTAACCAAGCTCAAGCCCTAGCAAAAGCTTATAAACGCCCTTTTGCATTGTTTTTTCTCCAAGAGGTGCCCAGGGATTTTCATCCGCTACAAGATTTTCGTAAACCTGGCTCAAAATCATTGACAACCTCTTCTCTATTTATCATTAGAGAGATTCAACAAAAACAAGCCTGGATCAATGATCTTTATGAGGAAAACAATGAAGAGAAATTACCATTTGTCGGACGGTACTCAACAAAAAACAACCCGGCTATTGTCGCTCAGGATATACTCGATACCCTCGAAATAACACCACCATTGTACAAAACAGATAATCCTATCAAGGAGTGGATAGCCACTGCTGAAGCAAAAGGAATTTTTGTTTCCCGTACAAGCTTCATTCATACTAAAATGAAGTTGGATTCAGAGGAACTTCAAGGTTTTGCAATTGCAAGTCCTTTTGCCCCTTTTGTTTTTATTAATTCAGACGATTGGAATACTGCACAGCTTTTTACCCTGGTGCATGAACTAGCGCATATCTGGATTGATGCCACAGGCATTTCAAACAATGTTTCTTTTGATTCACCTAGGAACAACAAACTTCACCCCGTTGAATTGTTTTGTAACGAAGTTGCTGCCAGCGCACTTATGCCATCAGCCTTTATGGATAACCTCAATAAATCGTTATTTAACAATCCGAAAGACATTTTCTCGACCGCCAAACGCCTTGGGGTAAGCTCCTTCGCATTTTTAGTAAGATCTCTAAAACTTCGACTAATTGATGATGAAACTTATCGCAAATTGAAAAAGCAAGCTGAAACTGAATATATCCTTTACTTGCGTAGGGATGACGAGCGTAAACTTGCCCAGAAAAAAAAGGAAGGTGGCCCGAACCCTTATTTGTTAAAGCTCAACAAGAATGGTCGTCTTTTCACCCAAATCGTTCTCGATTCATTACGAAGCGGATTCGTACAACCAACCCAGGCGAGTGTACTGCTTGGTACACCGGTATCGAATTTTCAGAAACTAGAAGCCTTTATTTATAAATGAATTCTAATCCACGATGTTATTGTTTAGATGCAAACGTTCTGATACAGGCGTGGCAGAAATATTACGCTCCAGAGATCTGTTCAGACTATTGGGATATTTTAGACCAACTTGGTAAAGACAATATCATTTTTATTCCGGAGGAAGTAAGAAACGAAATTGTAAAAAATCCAACTAAAGATGCAGAAGAAGATGGCCTATCAAAGTGGTTGCGGAACAGTTCAATCCCAGTGTACAAAGCCACAGAACGTGTCATTAAAAGTTGGCAAACTATCTTGCAACACAACGACCAACACAAACTACTTGTTGATTCCGCCAAAAATCGCTCTCTTGCTGATCCGTGGGTTATAGCACATGCTTTGGATCGCAAGGCAACAGTTGTTACAAAAGAAATCGAGATTACAGCAGTAAAAGCAAAAAAGCCGATCACAATTCCCAATGTCTGTAAAAACATGAATATCCGTTGTATAGATGATCATCTTTTGGCAAAGGAGCTTGGATTAAAATTTTCCTGCAAACTATAGTAGTTATCGACATTTTGGTTTGGAAAGTCCTATTTGACATCATCGCACCAAATTCAAACCATCAGGCAGTATGGACGAGAAAGAACCCTATAAATATATTTTCTGGACAAAGGATTTTTTAGAACAGAAAAATATTATAGCCAATTTAGCTGCAATTTCTTTACCCGAATTAAACCGTCTTTTAACAGAACTTAATGACAGAACGAAATTCGGCGACATCGCGTTTGAAGAATTAGTCGATATATGCTATAAAATAGTTTGCCGTGTACCAGTTTTGGTCGTTGAAGTTAACGTCCCATATATCGTTCGTTGCAGACCAAATGAAAACCTGCAATTGTTTAAAAATGTTTCAGAGTTAAGTTACAATCCATTCGAGGATAAAATTGATTACGGCCGATTTAATCTAAAACGAGAACCAATTTTTTATGCCGTGACACCAAGCAAACCGAAAAACAAATTTCCAGAGGAGTTGGCGACAATTTTCGAAACATGTAAGGATTTAAAAAAGCAGGACATTGTACTATCTGCGAACAGGTATGTTACCGTAAGTTATTGGACGGTTACAAAATCTTTCTTTGCAGTAGTTCTTTCATTGTATGACGATGCAATAAATAAAAACCTGACGTTGGAGCACATGCACAACTTTTTTGAGAATGTTTTTGAAAACAAATTCACTCCTGAAAGCAGACAAATCATCTCAACGCTTTACACATATTTGTCTAGCAAGGCGAGTTGCATCAAAGAAAGCAATAATGATTATTTAATAACTACAGCATTTAGACATGCATTAGAAAAATACTACGGGCAAGAAGTGAAAGCAATAATATACGCAGGCGCTGATAGTGACAATCATTGTATTAATATTGCTTTGACAAAGAATTCTGTTGACGAAAAGTATATTAAGTTTGACAGAGCGATTATGTATGAGATACGCCCCACAAAAGAAATTAAACCGTTTAGTGAATTTGCTTTTCCAAAAAGAGACGACTATTTTATCTTTACTCCATTTAAAGGATTCTGAGTGAGACCAATCTACAACATCGTCACTTAAGCAAAGTTGAGTGAAAGGAATCGACCCATCCAACAGGAATGACAGTTTCTGGGCCTCGCGCGCGCATTGTTTATTAGCGAGGAAAGTATATGGGCTGGGAAGGTATTTTTGCAAGTAATTGTGTAAGTAGAGAATACCTATATATTCACAACAAATTGTTTATCAATCATTTAATAGAATTTATTGTATTCTTGCCGGGACCAAAAACACGTTAAATTGCCTTTAATTCGTTTTAACTGATTTTTCTTAAACCCAATAACAGAAAGGGTTCAGAGGAATCGAGTTAACACCAGTTAAAGGCAATTATTTTTAATATATAAGGGCAATGCAAGGTTGCTCCTTTATTGGATTCTTCAAAGCGGACATTTGGTGGCAATTTAAAAGCGGCATCTCAAACTATTAAGTAGCATAGTTAACTATCTAAAAAATGATTTCAAACAAAAATTTAGCACGAGTTGCCGGACTATTGTATTTAATAGTTATTGCGACAGGGTTATTTGCAGAAATATTTGTGAGGCAAGCTTTCAAAGTTTCAGGAGATGCTTTGACTACTGCAAATAATATCCGAACATCTGAAATGCTTTTCCGGTTGGGGGTTGTTGCAGATATAGTCAATTTTATTTGTGGCTTGCCGTGTGTTCTGATTATTTACTATTTATTCAAACGAATCAACAAATTTTTACTTCAACTTGCGCTGGTATTTGTTATAATTCAAACTGCCATTATTGCCGTAAATCTTTTAAATCAGACTTCCCCTTTACTAATTCTGGGTAATAACGCATATTTACGTTCATTTCAACCCAACCAACTTGCTACTCTTTCGCAATTATCACTAAATATACAGGTAGTGGGATATGCTATAGGCCTGGTATTCTTTGGGGTTTATTGTTTGTTGGTAGGATTTGTTATTTTCAAATCGAAAATGGTTCCTAAATTTCTTGGAATACTTTATGTCATTTCAGGAATAGGATACCTAATAAACAGTTTCACCATGCTACTTTCCAAAGGATTTGAAAATCCCATATTTTCATATGTAGCTTTCCCAATTTTTATCGGAGAATTATCATTTAGCTTGTGGTTACTAATAAGAGGAATTGACAATTCAGAAATATTTAACCCCAATGACTGAGAAAACTGCCACCAGCATGTTCTAAGTTGTTCTGCAAAGTTGCATCTCACTAATGCACCCTGAAATTCCATTTGAAATTATCGCTGCTAAAATCGAACTCTGCCAGTAAGGGTGTGCTGTCTCCGGAAGAAAACAGGGCCAATTTCTTTCCGGAATCGGCAACCATCTTGGGCATGATCCTGTAAGTACCATCCGTCAGCTGATCAATCCGCCATAGTTGTTCCTGGGCGCCGGTAAAGGCCGGTACTGTAATTACTCCCCCATTGGCGGTGGCAGCCAATGCACGCTCTGTTCCCGCCAATACTATTTTATAGTAAGGGCCTCCCAAATAACCGGTGGTATCAGGCGCATCTGTGATCGTCCATTTCTGGTGGGGTCGTAGAATATAGTCACCAATCCTTACCCCAATATTACCCGATGGCCAGGTTTTGATTACATCTGCCAGTTCCTGGGCTGGAACGGGTTTAACGGGTTCATCCGCAGGGCGGCCAAAGCCTCGCGGGCCTCCGGCCATTCTTGTAACGTCAACCGCCAGCTCCAGGGCATATCCGCGTCTTACCGATTCGATTTCATAAGTACCTTCTTTAAATTTTTCACCCGCAACAGGCCAGCCATCTTTCCAAAGAAGCGGAAGGATACCCAATACACTTCGCCCGCCCTGCTCCAAATCCGCTTCATAATGCAGCGACAGTTTTTCAACTCCCTCTTCAAGCTTCAGATGTCCAAAATGGCCGGGGCCAATAAGTCCCCCGCGGGTACCTACAACCATCCTTCCACCTCCTTCCAGCATGCTTCTTCCTACATTATCAAGATAAGGCCCCGTTATTTTTTTCGAGCGGCCTACCACTATATTGTAGGTTGAGTTGGCTCCATCGCAGCAGCTGCCATGGGTTGCCAGGAGGTAATACCATCCCTCATGATAAACCAAATCGGTGGCTTCACATACGATGGCTACATCTACGGGTTTATTTCCTTCCTTACGCTTTCCTGTTTTGGGATCCAGCTCCACAATGCGAATGAATCCAAAATAAGTACCATAGGTAAGCCAAAGCCGGCCGGTAACCGGATCGAGCATAATGCCCGGGTCGATCGCGTCATTTTCTTCATAGCCATCCGAGGTAGCCACTACAACCGGATCGGAATATTGAAAGTCGGGCGATTGTGGATCCAGCGTTTTGTTCCACATGGTATAGATCGCGCCTTTATGCGATCCACCACCACCTGTTGCTCCATATACAACCAGGTACCTGTCGCCGATCTTAATAGCATCGGGAGCGGCACCCCCACCCGGCCTCACGGCACCGCCATACCAGGTCCAACCGTCTTTGGATATCAATCCGCCACCACCTGTGCCGAATGTATAGTACTTTCCATCACATTCAACAATAGTGGAGGGATCATGAATAAATGGCTTTCCCACCTGTGCATGTACTGTCTGTGTTATCCATACTGCTACCAGGGCAGTAGCGCAAATCCGTTGTATTCTTTTCATAATAACTTCGATTTCAGCGTAATGATTACCTTAAGCGAATTCATCATATCATTCGTTACGTATACCAAAGCTCTTTACAGGCATTCCTTTTTCATCCACGAAACGCACACAGAAGTTGGCCATTCCCGGTCCATTTAATACCGCACCGCGGATAATGTTCTTTCCTTTTTTCAGGTGTAACGGTATGGAAGTAACATTATCTACAATCATATCCCGGTCGCCGGAAAGCATTAACGCTTCTTCTCCGTTCAGCCACCACATACTGGCAGAATTACATCCGGCAGTCATTCTTACATTTTTTATTTCCTCCGGGCAGTCTATTACCGTAACCAGCCAAACCAGAATTCCATATTTGGGCTTGTTGATAGCGTACGTAAAATGGTATAAATTAAAGTTGAAAGCCTTGCTATCCAAAGCATACCATTTCAGTTCCTCGTTTCCCAGTTTTACCGTTTCTCCATTCTGCGGTACTTTACTATAATCATTGGAAAAATTATCCGCGGAACAGGTTGTTTTCAGGTAACTATCAGTTAATATATTATTCCGTGTAATGTCCTTTTTCACGGGCTCGAGTACCAGCCATCGCTGAATAAATCCCTTTTCGCTCGGTGCTTTATTGTTTTTGGTAGCCGGGGTAAAATGTATAGACAAAGTGTGTGTGGTGTCACCACTGATAGGAATAGGGGGCAATGCCGGCCGTTGCCCCTGCCCGGGCGGCTGCCCAAAGATATTATTACTGCCTGCCTGTACTATTGAAAAAAAGAGAAAAACCGTAGCCGTCCACAAGAACTTGTTTTTTCTATTCATGGCAATTTTTTTTGGAATGACTGCTGCTTGTGACAGCCCTACAATATACAAAAACCAAACATGAAAACAAAGAGGTAAAATTGATTTTGATCTGCTTAACCGGCTAATATACTACCTTAGACAGCAAGAATACAACCCATGAAATACCTCGTATTGCTGCTACTGCTCATCACCACGGCATGTGGTGAAAAAAAAGCCGGTGACAATGCTGCCGGATATTCCGAACCTCACAGACCCCAGGTACATTTTTCACCCCAAAAAAACTGGATGAACGATCCCAACGGGTTGGTATATTATAATGGAACCTGGCATTTGTTTTTCCAATATTATCCTGACAGCACCGTATGGGGTCCTATGCATTGGGGACATGCTACCAGCACGGACCTGGTACACTGGAGCGAAAAACCCATTGCACTTTACCCGGACAGCCTCGGTTATATTTTTTCGGGAAGTGTAGTAGCTGATATTCACAACACTTCGGGCCTGGGCAAAAAAGGTCAAATACCATTGATTGCCATTTTTACCTATCATGATCCTAAGGGAGAAAAAGAAGGAGCCCTTAATTTCCAGAACCAGGGGCTGGCCTACAGTATAGATGAAGGTGCTACCTGGACCAAATATTCCGGTAACCCTGTTCTGAAAAATCCCGGGATCAGGGATTTCCGGGATCCAAAGATCAGCTGGAATGAGAAAGCCGGGCGATGGATCATGACGCTGGCGGTGAAAGACAGGATCTACTTTTATTCTTCGCCCGATTGTAAACAGTGGACGAAAGAATCTGAATTTGGTGATGGTATGGGCTCGCACGGAGGAGTATGGGAATGCCCTGATCTGTTCCCGATGAATGCGGATGGAAAAACGGTTTGGGTGTTACTGGTTAGCATTAACCCGGGTGGCCCGCAGGGCGGTTCCGCAACACAGTATTTTATCGGCGATTTTGATGGCAAGTCTTTTACCACCCAACAAACAGATACCCGATGGGTAGATGGCGGAACGGATAATTATGCTGGTGTTACCTGGTCAAATACAGGAGATCGCCATTTATTTCTGGGCTGGATGAGCAACTGGCAGTACGCCCAGGTTGTACCCACACAGCCGTGGAGAAGTGCTATGACAGTACCCCGCGACCTTAGCCTGGAAATGGTAAAGGGCCAATACTATCTCCGTTCTGCCCCGGCAAAAGAAATGGATTTGATCGGGAATCATGAAAGCGTAGAAAATAATATAGCGTCGTTACAGAAGACATTAAATGGCCCGGCTGAATTGCGCTTCCATGCGAGTCTCGCCCGCAGTTTCAGCATAACATTATCCAACAATAAGGGTGAAAAATGGATAGCTGGATATGATGCCGCCACCGATAGTTTTTATGTAGACCGCAAACAATCTGGCAGGAGTGATTTTGAAAAAGGTTTTGCCAGCAGGATCGCCTGTAAACGAATAAGCGACAAAAAAGATATGGACCTGGTACTGGTAATAGATCGGGCATCTGCCGAATTATTTGCTGATAAGGGACTTACTACCCTGACCTCGATCTTTTTCCCCACTGAAAACTATACCCAGTTAACTGTAAAAGGCGAGCCCGGATTCAGGATGAGCAGCGTTCTATTCAAGTCTTACCAATCGATCTGGAATACCCCTTAGGCGAAGAGAGCCATAATTTTTTAGCTATCCAGCTATTGAGGCTCTGTATTGGTAATTCGCAGTAAATTGAACCGCATTTCGAATCCGGGCTTATGAACGTTTTTAGGAGATATGGGTTTTACATTTTCGCTACCTGCGTAATACTGGCTTTTACCAGTTGTAAAAGCAAATCATTAACTGGCCAAAACCGAGACCATCCGGGTTATCTCGATTCTGTTTTTAAGACTTCCAGTGGAACTGTTATAGATAGTACCAGGCAGGAAAAGCTGATTGATTCCGCGTTCCATGCGTTGAAGGATCCGGGGCCGGGCGACCGGTGGGAAAGGTATTTTTATCTATTTACCCATGCGTTAAGAAACCAGTTTCATTATCAGAAAGCTATGCTGTATACCGATAGTATGTTGCTGGCACTGGATAAGCTGGAATCTGATCCCACCTACATTGAACGCTACGCTAAATCTCTTTTTTATATTGGTGATGTGTTGCTTCGGTGGGGCCGTTTTGCGGAGGCGTTCTCCTATTATTATAAGGCGCGAGAGGTAATATACCAAAAAGGCGATCCTTGTATTATGCCGGAGTACAGCAGCCGGTTAGCTGCAGCCACTTTCCGGCAGGAGCGTTTTCTGGAAGCCATTGACTATTATAAACAGTGTGTAAATGACATGGAACGATGCCCGGAGAAGAATTCGGGAAGGTTTGGCCAGATTCAGGGAACGCTGGATAATATCGGTATTGCCTATCTAAGAGCCGGTATGCCCGATAGTGCCGACCTGTACTTTACTAAAGCACTGGACTACATTGATAAGAACATCAAATTTTATCCCGACCGTCATGAGCATTTTGGCGAGATAGCGAAGGCCGTGATCTACGGAAACCAGGCGGGTGTGGCGATCATGCGAAAAAAATATGAGGAAGCTGAAAAGCTGCTAAAAGAAAGCATCCGCATCAGTACTATGCCGGGTCACCCTGATGAAGACGCGGGTTACAGCATGACCAAACTGATAAAAATATACCTGCAGCAAAACCGCATAGAGGAGGCGGGAAAGCAGCTTGAAATGCTGGCGGGGATCAAAAACAAATACACGGTTAACGCTGAACTGGCCACAAATTATGTGTTAATGAGGTCCCATTATCTTGGATCCCTGGGTAATTATGCGGAGGCCTACCGTTATATGGTTCAATACCACCATATGCTGGATTCTGTAAAGCAGCGGTATGCCCCAACCACTGCAACGGATATGCAGCAGTCGATAGACAATATCAGCCGGCAGTATGAACTGGAGATACTGGCCAAAGAAAATAAAAGAAAGTCAGAATACCTTTGGTTAACGATCATAATCGCCTCGATGGCTTTTGCAATTGTTGTGCTGATCTGGATCAACTACCGTCGTTATAAAAAAAATGTAGTGGCACTGGTGAACCTGAATGATGCGATTAATAATAAGAACCAGGCATTGCTGCAAACACTGGCAGCATTGGAGCAGAGTCATAACAATAATACACGACTGTTAAAAGTGGTGGCCCATGATCTCCGTGGGCCCTTGGGTGCTATTACTTCAATAGCGGAAATGGCAGGTGATGGAATGCTTCCGGGCAACAAATACCAGGAAATTATGGCAGTTATATTCAGGTCGGGTACCAAGGCCCTTACCTTAGCCAATCATTTGCTGGTAGATATGCAAACGATTGGAAAGCTAACCCATCCGGAGCCTTTGAACGTTGCGGAACAACTGGCCAGCTGCGTTGAACTGTATGCCCATAAAATCAAAGAAAAAGAACAGAAAGCGATACTGGAAACGATTCCAGCCTTTGTGAACGGTGAAAGAGAAAAGTTATGGCGCGTTTTCAGCAACCTGATCAGCAACGCGGTAAAATTCAGCCGCATAGGTGGTGAAATAAAAATCTCCATGCATATCAATGGTCCCGACCTTATCGTGTCGGTTAAAGACAATGGCATTGGTATACCTGAGGACCTGAAAGACAGGATATTTGAGCCCACAGAAGCTACTACACGCCCCGGAACCAATGGAGAAAGATCTTTCGGGCTGGGCCTTTCCATTACCAAGAACATTGTTTCATTGCATAGCGGCACTTTGTGGTTTGAAAGTAATTACCCGGAAGGAACCACGTTCTTTGTATCACTCCCATTATTACGCGCGGATAATGCCGCTTATGCACACCCATAAATCATTTGCGTACTCAAGCGTTTACATAATATTCCTTAATTTTCATTCATGTCGAACATCAGCCTGATTATTGAAGAACGACCGCGGAACATCGGCAATTTTATGGTGGGCAGGTTACTCCCATTTTATGGCAAGAGAATGGTAGGTCCATTTATTTTTATAGACCATATGGGCCCGGTGAATATGAATGACCATCAGAACCTCGATATCCCGCCGCATCCGCATATTGGTCTCTCTACTCTTACCTATCTGTTTGAAGGAAATATACTCCACAAAGATGGACTGGGTACGGAAGTAGAAATTAAAGCTGGAGAAGTTAACTGGATGACTGCCGGCAAAGGCCTTGCTCATTCTGAGCGGACCCCATCATGGCTTCGCCAATCGGATAAACACATGCATGGTCTGCAAATCTGGGTAGCACTGCCCAAAGAACTGGAACAGATGGAGCCCTCCTTTTCCCACACCGAAGAAGATGAGCTTCCCCGATGGGTAGAAGATGGTGTTTCTTACAAACTGATTGCTGGAACCTTGTCAGGCAGGCGTTCGCCCGTACCGGTGTACAGTCCTTTATACTTTCTTGAGATAAAAAGCGCAGGTAAACAAAGCATCCGTTTGGGAACAGAGCTGTTTGGTGAAGTGGGCTTGTATATTTTATCAGGCAGTATTGTTATTGAAGGGAATACCTATGCTCCTAAAGAATTACTGGTGGCAAAAGAGAGCAGCCTCTGCGAATTTGAAATGGAATCGGATACCACCATCTACATTTTTGGAGGAGAACCCTTCCCCGAAGAGAGGCATATCTACTGGAATTTTGTAGCCACGTCAAAGGAACTGATAGAAGCCGCGAAAGAAAAATGGAGAAGACAGGAATTCGCACCTGTACCCGGAGAAACCACGTTCATTCCTTTACCGGATAATAAATGACAAAATCAACTCCATGAAATATTTCCTGCTGGTTTCCTTCATCGTAATTACCAGTTCTACCCTGGCGCAGAAAAATGTTTGGAAGGAAAAAAAATGTGCTGTGGTACTTACCTATGATGATGCAATTGATGTTGATATCGACAATGTGTTACCTGCATTGGATTCCTTTAATTTGAAGGGAACTTTTTACCTGATCGGTGCATCGCCGGTGGTGAATAAAAGGGTGACGGAATGGAGGAAGGCTTCGCTGAATGGCCATGAGCTTGGCAATCATGGGATGTTTCATCCGTGTGATGGCAGCAAACCGGGGCGCGGCTTTGTTACACCAGACAATGATCTGAGCAAGTACAGCCTTACCCGTATCATCAATGAAACGAGGATAAATAATACCCTGTTGAAAGCCATAGACGGTAAAGACAGCAGAACATTTGCCTATCCCTGTGGCGACCTGAAAATAGGGGATACACTTTTCTACCCACCCTTACAAAATGATTTTGTGGGGGCCCGTGGCGTAAATGGTCGTTTACAATCGATCGATACCGTGCATCTCGACAATATCGATGCGTTTTCCATCAGCGCGAGGCCGGCTTCCTACATGATAGACCTGGTAAAAAAAGCGATGGAAACGAATACACTGCTGGTTTTCCTGTTTCATGGTGTAGGGGGTGGACACAATATTAATGAAGAAAGAAGTGAACACTCAAAACTACTGGCCTTTCTCAATGAACACAAGAAAGATATCTGGGTAGCCCCTATGGTGGAAGTAGCAAACTACGTGAGAAAGCACCAGGCCGCAAAATAATCCTTTCGCAGGCGTGAACCGTCAATCGTGAATCGTGAATGAGAACTTTTGTGATTTTCCATTCTCGTCTCACGCCTCACGCCTCACGATTCACGATTCACGGTTCACGGTTCACGATTCACGATTTCACACTGCTTTCCTGTTGAAACTTAAGAGTGCCAGCACATCGTCTTTGGTTCCGGTGAAGGGTCCGGATGAGCTGATTTTGAGTGTGGCCATGGCCGCGGCAAATTCGCCGGCTTCCTGCACAGAAGCCCCTGTAACACGCTGGTACAGGTAGCCCGCCATGTAGGTGTCTCCCGAGCCGGTAACATCAACTACCGTTGACGGTACATAAGCTGGTATATCATAAAAGTGCTCTTCGTGATAAATAACGGAGCCCATACTACCTAAAGTGATCACAACTTCTTTAACGCCCCATTCCGCCAATAACCTGGCGGCTTTATGGATATCAGTCTGCCCGGTTATCTTAGCTGTTTCATGCTCGTTTGCCTTCAGCACAGATACATACTGTAATGCTTCCATCTTGTCGCTCCAGTCGATGGCAAAAACATTCTCACCCCGAACTTCGCGTAAATATCCCTGAACGTCCAGCGAAACAATGCCTTTCGCTGCCAGGTTCTTTATTACACTTACCGGTATATCATCTGCCAGCAAAGGCCCCAGATGAAACATTTTTGCTTGTATATCGGTGAAATAATCTTCCGAAAAAGGATCCGCTTTCTGCAATACCCTTTGTGTACGGTAATCAGGGTTTTCAGGATACGTGTTTTCAAAATAAACGGTATGACCACTGGGAAACACCTGTATTTCAATCCCCTTTTCCCGCAGGGCATCCACCACTTTCATTTCCGGAGGGGCCAGTAATGTAATGAGGTTATATTTTACATCCATGCTGCCAACGGCGTTGGAAAAGTAAAACGAAGTTCCTCCCGACATATAGGTAACGCCAGCCGGCGTAATAACCTTGTCTTTTGTAATATGTCCAATGCAGCAAATATCCACCATACCCTGCCAGTCTGTTTTGGCAAAAATAGCTTTTATCTATAGGCAAAATTGCTTTTTACCAGAGATTTATCTGCCCGAGTTGCTTTCGATTTATAGTCCGGATAATTATGCGGAAAATACCTAACTGACAAAAAAACCAATTTGCTCACCAAGAATTGTGGCATTTTTTTCTCATTTGAGAGTGCAGATAGCCAGGTATACAATTTGAAATACACATAGCATGAAAAAGCTGATCGTAACTCTGCTCATCTGCGCGATTGTAACTCCGATACTGTCGGCTTTCGTGCATAACTATGCAGGTGGAACCATTAAAGGAACCATTTATCCTGCCGATGCCGCTGTGAAAGTAAAGGCGGTGAATGCGAATGTTCTCGACAGCACGGTGGTGCTGATTAAGAAAGGAAGCTTTGAAATAACAGGGCTAAAGACGGGCAATTATACGGTTGATGTACTGGGAATTCCTCCTTACAAAACGGTTAGTAAAATGAATATACAGGTGGCAGATGGGGCCACTGTAGATATTGGTGAAATCAAACTTACAGGCGAAAGCGAATAACAACTCCATATAGGCTTAGTATGCCACGTGCCTTTGTGTCGGATAGATGCAAGGGCACTTTTTGGTTTGTGGTTTGTGGCTGCGGTTTGTAGTTTTTATGGCTAATTTTTTGAAGAAACGGGGGGCTTGCCTCCTTCGGGAACAAAGATCAGGGCGGCGGAGTTCATGCAATATCTTTTCCCGGTTGGCGCAGGGCCGTCATCAAACACATGGCCTAAGTGTGAGCCGCTTTTGCTGTCTACCACGGCCCAGCGGGTTTCGCCAAAACTGTTATCTTTTACCAGCCGAACCGCATCCGGATCAATCGGAGCATAGAAGCTGGGCCAGCCGGTGCCGGAATTGAATTTGGTTTCTGAAGTAAACAAAGGCTGCAGGCTGGCCGCGGAATAATAGGTTCCCTTCTCATAAAAATGATCATACTTCCCCGTTCCGGCCCTTTCGGTACCTTCCTCCCGGAGGATATAAAATTGTTCGGGTGTTAGCCGGGCTTTCCATTGTGCTTCAGAGAGTTGCATGGGATATACCGTCTTCTCATTGGCTACAGGCGGATCAGGATATTTTTTACTCTTGTTCTGGGCAAAGCTGCACTGGAAGCTACTCAGTGCCAATGCAATCAACAGTAACAGGTTAAAAGCAGGTTTATAACGCATGGGTAATGATTTTATATAGAGACGTACGAAATTTGGATAGCTTACGGATGTTAAAGAAATTTATAACAGGAAAGTACAAATAATGTTTCCAAGAATAAAAATATGCTGCATTAGTTCGGTAGAGGAAGCGAGAATAGCCATTAGCCAGGGTGCATCCGCTTTGGGACTGGTAGGGCACATGCCAAGCGGTCCGGGTATTATTTCCGACGAGCTGATTCATACCATCGCGCGGCAGGTTCCGCCACCCATCGGAACTTTTTTGCTTACCAGCGAAACTACAGCCGAAGGTATTATAAGGCATCATGCCAGAGCGCAAACCAATACTGTCCAGCTGGTAGATACCCTTCTTGAAGGGAGCTACCGCCAGATAAAAAGCTCGCTTCCGGCGGTGAGGCTCGTACAGGTAATACATGTGCTGGATGAAAAATCGGTAGCGGAAGCGGTAGCGATTTCCGATGAGGTTGATGCACTACTGCTTGATAGCGGCAATCCCAACCTGGCCGTAAAAGTACTGGGCGGTACAGGCCGCACCCATAACTGGAATCTGAGCCGTAAGATTGTTGAGCAGTCCCGGGTCCCGGTATTCCTGGCTGGCGGTTTACAGCCTTCTAATGTTCGTGAAGCACTGGATACGGTACAGCCCTTTGGACTGGATCTTTGCAGTAGTGTTAGAACAGATAAAAAACTGGATCCTGTTAAGCTGGAAGCCTTTTTTAAGGCTGCCCTATATGGCTAGCGATTCATCAGCCATTCCTTCAGATCACTGAAAGAAGGGTTCATCCCAATTGTTTTCTTTTCCTTACCCCATAAATGCTGCGCGGATAGCGGAACCGCAATCTTCTCTCCAATAACTGCTTCCACTGTTTCGGGAAACTTAACCGGGTGCGCAGTTTCCAAAAAGACGCCCGCTTCCAAAGGATGCAGTTGCAGGTACGCCTCCAGCGCATGATAGGCAACCGCGCCATGCGGATCCAGCGTATACCTGAATTTTCTATGCACTTTTTCTATGGTGTCACGCGTCTGATCATCGCTAACCGTATAACCATCCATTTTCTCCGTGATTGCTGTATAGTTGTGATGAAAAAGTTCCAGGATTCTTACAAAATTACTCGGGCTCCCTACATCCATTGCGTTTGAAATGGTAGGAATGGGAGGTTTTGAATGAAAACTGCCTGTTCTTATATACTCCGGCACAGCATCATTTACATTACATGCGGCAATAAAATGTTTTATCGGCAGCCCACTTGCCTGTGCCAGCAATCCCGCGCAGATATTGCCAAAATTTCCACTCGGAACAGACATGACAGGCGGTTTATCTTTCTGCTTCCATTGCTGGTAAGCAAAGAAATAATATAGCTGTTGTGGTAACCATCTTGCCACGTTAATAGAATTAGCGGAGGTAAGCGACAATTTTTTGGCCAGGTCCGCATCCATAAATGCATCCTTCACCATCGCCTGGCAATCGTCGAAACTGCCGTACACTTCCAGCGCGGTAATATTCTTACCACAGGTAGTTAGCTGCAATTCCTGAACCGCACTCACTTTACCCGAAGGGTATAATATCACAACTTCCACCCCATCCACTTCCAAAAAACCATTGGCAACCGCGCCTCCGGTGTCGCCCGAGGTAGCTACCAGTACCGTTACGGTATGGTTCTGATCCTGTGAAAAATAACCCAGGCAACGGCTCATAAACCTCGCGCCTACATCTTTAAATGCCAGAGTTGGTCCATGAAACAGTTCCAGCGTATATATATTGTCGCTTATCTCTTTTACCGGGAAAGGGAAATCAATGGTTTCAGCAACAATCTTATACAGTGCTTCTTCCCGGATCGTATCACCGATATACGGGCGCATCAGCTGGAAAGCGAGTTCCTGCTTTGAATGCGCTTCTATGTTCTTAATAATATGCGGATCTATTGCGGGAATAGCGCCCGGAAAATACAATCCTTTATCCGGTGCCTGACCGCGAATGGTAGCCTCCCTGAAGTTTACGTCTGGAGCCTGCCTGTTTAAACTGAAATAGTTCATTATGTATGGATTTGCTCGCAAAGGCGCAGTGGCGCGGTTTTGCGAGCGTATTTTTAGTTCACGAACCTTATACCGCCACTATTAATAGTAGTAACATAAGTATGATGCTCCAACCCCAGCTTCTCATAAATGGCCTGCATCTCTGTTTCAACAGCTTTCGCGGTTGTTTCATCTTTACTCAGCATAAATATTGACGGGCCGGACCCTGAAATACCGCCACCCAATGCCCCAGCCTGTTTGCTTTGATACTTAACCTGGTCGAACCCCGGGATTAAAATGCTCCGTACAGGTTCAATCAATACGTCTTCCAAAGATCGCCCTATTAAATCGTAGTCACCTTTTAACAGCCCCGCTACCAGTCCGCCAATATTACCCCATTGCCTGATCGCATCTTTTAATAGTATGCCCTGCTTAAGAATACTACGCGCATCCGCCGTTCTTACTTCAATCTGCGGGTGAACGATGGTTACGAACAACTCCGGTGCAGTTAGCTGAACGATATCCAGGGGGAAAATAGAGCGAATTAATGTTACGCCTCCATAAATACAAGGTGCGATATTATCTGCATGCTTAACACCGGAAGCCAGCTTTTCTCCATTCATCGCAAACCGAACCAGGTCTTCCTTTTCAAACGGATCCCCCAATAATCGGTTGGCGGCCACAACCGCGCCGGCCGCACTCGCCGCACTGGAACCCACGCCACTGCCAGGCTTTATACATTTGCAAATCCTTAGTTCGAGCCCCTCATTAATCTCTGTTTCTTCAAGCATCGCCAGTAAAGCCGCTCCCGCTACATTCTTCTCGGGGTCGGTGGGCAGGTTATATTCATCATCATTGATAATTGTTATTCCCGGCTTTTCGGTAAAAGAGATGCTCATTTTATCGAAGGGCTCATTTACTGCAAAGCCCAGCACATCAAAGCCGCAAACCATATTTGCCACTGTAGCGGGTGATTGAATAATAACTGTTTGCTTTTCCATCTATCGGGCAACTCTTATAATATCTGCAAAAACACCTGACGCGGTAACATCCGCACCGGCTCCGGCTCCTTTTACTACCAATGGCTGTTCGGGATATCTTTCCGTATAAAACAGTACCAGGTTATCTTTTCCGTATAAATGATAAAAATCAGAATCGGAAGGTATATGCCTTAGTCCTACCGAAGCTTTTCCATTTTCATAAGCAGCTACAAATTTCAGCTTGCAATTGTCAGCAACAGCCTCTTCAAACAACTTTTTAAAATGCGCTTCCTGTTTTTCCATCTCCATATAAAAATCTTCCACGCTTCCTTCAAAGCAGGATGCAGGAAGAAAGTACTGGTTGGTTATGTCTTCCATCTCAATCTGCTGACCGGCCTCACGCGCCAGTATCATGATCTTGCGCATAACATCCGTTCCGCCCAGGTCAAGCCTGGGGTCAGGCTCTGTATAACCTTCGGCCTGGGCCTGTCTTACCACCTGTGCAAAAGGCTTTGTTCCATCATAGTTATTAAAGACAAAGTTGAGTGTTCCGGATAAAACCGCCTGTATCTTATTTACTTTATCCCCGCTTCGCAACAGGTCATTCAATGTTCCAATTACCGGAAGGCCGGCACCAACATTGGTTTCAAACAGGAACATCGCATTAAATTCCCGCGCCAGTGATTTCAGCTTTTGATAATCGGCATACCTGGAAGATGCCGCAATTTTATTGCAGGCAACCACAGAAATGCTTTTCTCCAATAATGTTCCATATACCGTTGCCACTTCAGCATTTGCCGTAACATCTACAAATACACTGTTACGAAGATTTTTCTCGATCATCAGGTTTACAAAATCGTGGATGCTTCCGTTTGGTGCCTCCTGTAGTAACTCTTTCCAATTGTCCAGGTTAATGCCTTCTTCATGTACCAGTATCTTTTTACTATTTGCCAGTCCAATAATCTGTATCTGAAGGCGAAGCTCATCCTGCAGGTATCTGAACTGTTTATGTATCTGCCCAATTAACTTACCGCCAACATTACCTGTACCCGCTATGAACACATTCAACTGTTTGTAGGTAGTCTCAAAAAACTCTTCATGCAACACGTTGATCGCTTTTTTTACATCTTTTTCGGAAAGAACAGCTGATATGTTCTTCTCCGATGAACCCTGGGCAATAGCTCGTACGTTGATACCATTACGTCCCAGTACACCAAACATCTTTCCGCTGACGCCGGGGTGACTTTTCATCTGTTCGCCCACCAGTGCTACAATCGAAAGACCCTGTTCTACTTTCAATGGTTCTACCTTTCCACTTTCAATTTCATAGCTGAAAGCACCATCAATGGACTGCCTGGCTTTATCTGTATCAGCGTCATTAATTCCCACACAGATAGAATGTTCTGATGAACTTTGCGTGATAAGGATCACGTTTACGCTTTCATTTGCCAGCGCTTCAAACAGTCGTTTTGAAAAGCCCGGTATTCCTATCATCCCGCTTCCTTCAAGACTAAGAAGGCTTATTTTGTTGATGCTGGAGATACCCCTGATAAAGCTGTCTGTAACAGCCGATTCTTTTTCAATCAAGGTACCATACTCTTCCGGAACAAATGTATTCTTGATCCATACGGGTATATTATTTGCCATGACAGGCTGTATGGTTGGCGGGTAAATGATCTTGGCACCAAAATGGGAAAGCTCCATCGCTTCCTGGTACGAGATCCTGTGGATGGGTTTTGCATTCTGCACCAGCCGCGGGTCGGCTGTCATCATACCACTCACATCGGTCCATATCTCCAATACGGTCGCCTGTGTGGCAGCGGCGAATATGGCACCTGTATAGTCAGATCCTCCTCTTCCGAGTGTTGTAATATTTCCGTTCCCATCGCTGGCAATAAAACCGGGTACTACATACAATGGATGTGGGTTCTTTGCTATAAAATCCTGGATATTCTTTGTTGTCTGGATAAAATCAACTGCCGCATTGCCGTGATTTGTGTTGGTAACAATTAATGTTCTCGCATCGGCCCATTGCTGGTTTACGTCCAGTGACCTGAATTTAGCCGAAACAATCATGGAGGAAAGCAATTCGCCATAACTAACTATGCGGTCCATGGTTCTGGGCGATAGCTCGCCTAACAGAAAAACGCCATCACAAATTCCTTCCAGCTGGTTGAATTGTTGTTTTACGAGGCTCAGGGTTGCGCTTTGCTGTTGTATGGGCAATAATTCACGCACTGCATCCAGGTGCCTGTGTTCCAGCTCCTTCAATAGTTCTTTGTATTTCTCATCAGCGGCGGCGGCCAGCTTTCCCGTATTAATCAGGCTATCCGTAACACCGCCCATAGCAGATACTACCAATACTATTGATTCTTCTACAAGGGCGGCATTTACAATGCTTACCACTTTCCCCATATTTCCTGCGTTGGCAACTGAAGTGCCACCGAATTTTAATACCTGCATAAACTGTATTGGTTTTATAAGATCCAATTAATCTGGCTTGTCCTGGTGTAAGAAAAAGCGCACAAAGGCATTATACCAGGTAGCCGAAAAGATTATCATCTGGCTTTAACTCTGTGTAATTAAAGTGTTGTTTTTTGAGGTTCTGGATAAGGATTTCATAGTCGAGCTTTGATTTTAATTCGATCCCTACCAGGGCCGGGCCGGTTTCCTTATTGTGTTTCTGGATAAACTCAAAGCGGGTGATATCATCGCCGGGACCTAATACATAGTTTACGAACTCTCTCAACGCACCAGGCCGCTGTGCAAACCGTATCAGGAAATAATGTTTGAGGCCTTCATACTGCAACGAGCGCTCTTTAATCTCCTGCATACGGTCTATATCATTGTTACCGCCGCTTACGATGCATACAACATTCTTTCCTTTTATCTGATCGGCGTAATCGTCCATGGCAGTGATAGCCAGGGCACCGGCCGGTTCCGCAACGATCGCTTCTTCATTGTATAGCTTAAGGATGGTAGTACAGATTTTCCCCTCTGGTACCAGGTGAAGATCATCCAGCACCGTCTTACAGATTTCGTAAGTGATGTTGCCCGTGCGTCGTACCGATGCGCCATCTACAAACCGTTCTATGGTTTCGAGTGTTACCGGGTGACCGGCTTTGAATGCTTCAAACATAGAGGGAGCACCTTCCGGCTCTGCGCCGATTACCTTTGTCTTGGGCGACACTGCTTTAAAATAGGAGCCTACGCCGGCACTTAAACCTCCGCCGCCTACCGGTACAAATATGTAATCTATATCCGGCTGGTCTTCCAGTATTTCCATGGCAACGGTTGCCTGCCCTTCAATAATACGAAGGTCATCGAAAGGAGGAATAAATGTCATTCCGTTTTCAGCCGTATATTGTTTAGCCGCCACCGCACAATCATCAAAAGTATCCCCCATTAGTTTTACTTCTAGAAACCCTTCACCAAACATTCTTGTTTGCGAAACTTTCTGATTGGGTGTGATGATAGGCATAAACACAACACCTTTTACATTCAGCTTTTTGCAACTATAGGCAAAGCCCTGCGCATGGTTGCCTGCGCTGGCGCACACCACTCCTTTCTGCAATTGCTCAGGGGGCAGGCTGCTCATCATGTTATAGGCACCACGGAGTTTGTAGGATCGCACGATCTGCAAATCCTCCCTCTTCAGGAATACATTGCAACCGTACTTACGCGACAGGTTTGCATTGTACGTAAGTGGTGTTCTGTTAACTACTTTTTCAAGCCGGGCTTTTGCGGCCTGGTAGTCGAGTGTGAGGGAGGTTGTTGCGCTCATATCATCAGTTTAGTTATTCTCCGGTCTTAGGCTTCTTACCGTTTTACCCGCCTGCCACATTTCGCTTTCCTGCAATTCTTTCAATTCTGCATCCAGCTTTTCGCGGTAGTCGGGCTTGCTATTGCTCTCGATGGATTTGGCTGCTTCCTTTCCGGTAGCTACGCTTTCATATAATTCTGTAAATACCGGCAAAGTGGCATCGCGAAACTTTTTCCACCAGTCGAGTGCGCCGCGTTGCGCGGTGGTTGAACAGTTGGCATACATCCAGTCCATACCGTTCTCCGCCACCAACGGCATGAGTGATTGTGTTAGTTCTTCAACGGTTTCATTAAATGCTTCTGAGGGAGAATGGCCTTTAGAGCGTAGTACCTGGAACTGCGCAGCAAAAATACCTTGTATCGCACCCATCAGTGTACCGCGTTCACCAGTAAGATCGCTGTATACCTCCTTCTTGAAATTTGTTTCAAACAAGTAACCGCTTCCAATGGCTATACCTAATGCTACCACACGCTCAAATGCGCGGCCGGTAGCGTCCTGGAAAATGGCGTAACTGCTATTCAATCCACGACCCTGCAAAAACATCCTGCGAAGAGAAGTTCCCGATCCTTTGGGTGCCACCAGGAATACATCCACATCGGCCGGAGGCACGATGCCTGTCTGATCATTATAAGTGATACCGAAACCATGAGAGAAATACAATGCCTTCCCCGGGGTCAGGTGTTTTTTTACGGTAGGCCACATGGCTATCTGCGCAGCGTCACTTAACAGGTAGCAAATGATGGTTCCTTTCTCGAGTGCTTCTTCGATTTCAAAAAGTGTTTCGCCCGGCACAAAACCATCCCGCACGGCTTTATCCCAGCTTTTTGAGTCCTTACGCTGGCCAACAATTACATTAATGCCATTTTCTTTCTGGTTCAATGCCTGGCCAGGACCCTGCACACCATAGCCGATCACTGCAACCACTTCATCTTTTAATACTTCCTGCGCTTTGGCAAGCGGGAACTCATCGCGGGTTACTACATTTTCTTCTACACCGCCGAAATTTAATTTTGCCATTTTGGTTTGTTTATTGGTTTACTTGTTTATTGGTTTATTGGTTTACTAGACCGTCTTGTGTGTTTTGTTGTTTAATTGTTTAACTGTTGAATGGCTTAATTGCTTAATTGTTTAATGGATAAGCTGTTATATAATCTTCTTGCATATAAAACAATTCAACAGTTAAGCAGTTAAGCAATTAAGCAATGCAGCTACATAACGGCTACATTGTAAAAACCTCATCCTGCTTATCTAAAAACTCATTCTCTACTACTTCTTCCCCTGGTTGCGCCTCATCAAACTCTTTCAGCTTTTCATGAAAACCTTTGCTTTGTTTGATGATGGCAACCCTGGCACTTCTTACAAATTCTATTAATCCATAGGGTGCCAGCACGTCAACCAGCTTTTCCGTTTCTTCCCTGTGTCCACTTGTTTCAAAAATGGTATAGTCCTTTCTTATTACTACCGCCCTGGCTCCGTATTCACGTAAAAGTCTTTCCACCTTTACTTTCTCGGCAATTTCATCGGTTGGTACTTTGTACAATGCCAGCTCCTGCCAAATGATCTCATCATTGGTATTGTAGTATGCCTTCAATACTTCCACCTGCTTTTCTATCTGCCGGGCCAGTTTACGTACCACGTCTTCTGTTTCTTCAATCACAATCGTGAACCGATGTATTCCTTCCGCCTCTGACGGAGAGGTGTTTAAACTTTCAATATTTATTTTTCTCCGCGAAAAAATGGTAGCAATACGAACCAATAATCCAATATGGTTCTCTGTATATACTGTTATGGTAAATTCCTGTTTCATATTTACACCCTGAGGCATTTGTATAAAAAAATTGTAACCCGTGCTATTTCCTGTAGACTATTTCAATCTCACTTCACTCACACTGCATCCCTGTGGAACCATCGGGAACACATTGTTCTCTTTGCCCACCATCACTTCCAGCAGATAAGATCCCTTATGATCCAGCATTGCCTGAAGAGCAGCTTTCAGGTCTTCCCTTTCAGATATCTTATTCCCTTCAATGCCATAGCCTTTGGCCACCATTACATAGTCAGGACTTGTTATATCAACAAACGAATAGCGCTTGTCGTTAAACAGTTGCTGCCATTGTCTTACCATCCCGAGAAACTGGTTATTAAGGATGAGTATTTTAACATTGATTTCAGTTTGCATGATAGTACCCAGTTCCTGTATAGTCATTTGTACGCCACCATCTCCTATTACAGCCACCACTGTTCTGTCGGGTGCTCCAAATTTGGCACCAATCGCCGCCGGCAGCGCAAAGCCCATTGTACCCAATCCTCCGGATGTAACATTGCTTCTGGACTGGTTGAACTTCGCATAACGGCAGGCTACCATCTGGTGCTGCCCAACATCCGTTACAATTACCGCATTGCCCCGGGTTAGCTCATTCAGGTTACGGATCACTTCACCCATGGTAAGTATCCCCGTGGAGGGGTTGAGTTCTTCAAAAATTACTTCTTTGATCTCTTCCTTATCCAGTTCTTTAAATTGCTGCAGCCATTGGCTATGCTGTTTAGGCTCTACAAGGCTGGTTAACAAAGGCAGGGTTTCTTTGCAATCGCCCCAAACCCCAACGGTCGCTTTTACATTCTTATCAATTTCAGATGGATCGATGTCAAGGTGAATCACTTTTGCCTGCTTAGCATATTTATCCAACCGGCCTGTAACCCTGTCGTCGAACCGCATGCCCACCGCTATCAATACATCACATTCGTTAGTCATTACATTAGGCGCATAATTTCCGTGCATTCCCAGCATGCCCACATTGAGGGGATGATCTGTTGGCAGGGCACTTAGTCCCAGGATGGTCCATGCGGAAGGGATACCGCTTTTTTCAACAAAAGCTCTAAACTCTTTTTCCGCTTTCCCCAATATCACTCCCTGTCCAAATATTACAAACGGTTTTTTGGCGTCGTTAATCAATGCGGCGGCGGCTTCTATGTATTCTTTCCGTACAATGGGCTTAGGCCTATAACTGCGTACATGGTTGCATTTGGTATATCCTTCATAGTTGAACTGCTGTATCTGTGCATTCTTGGTTATATCAATCAGTACAGGTCCGGGCCTGCCGCTGCGGGCGATATGAAAGGCTTTTGCCATCACGGCCGGTATCTCTGTTGCGTCGGTAACCTGGTAATTCCATTTGGTAACAGGCGTTGTTATATTTACCACATCCGTTTCCTGGAAGGCATCGGTACCCAGGAGGTGCGCAAATACCTGGCCGGTAACCGCAACCAAAGGCGTACTGTCGATCATGGCATCTGCAAGCCCGGTTACCAGGTTGGTGGCACCAGGGCCGCTGGTAGCAAACACAACACCTACTTTACCCGATGTACGCGCATAACCCTGAGCGGCATGAATACCTCCCTGCTCGTGCCTGACCAGTATATGCTTCAGTTTATCGTTGTAATCATACAACGCGTCATAAATGGGCATGATAGCACCACCAGGGTATCCGAAAACGGTATCCACACCTTCCGCTATCAAAGCTTCCAACACAGCCTGCGAGCCGGAATGAACAATCGTCTTTTTCGGAGCTGCCGCTGTTTTTTCTTTTGTCAGGTCAAGGGTTTCCATCGGGCTTAATTAAAAATTGAAAAATCAAGTTTAAAAAAATCTATGCTTCATCCGTTACGCATCCCTCGGACGCGTCTTTAACATATTGAGCGTATTTAAATAATATTCCTTTTGTTGCTTTTAAGGGTGGCTGCTTCCATCCGGCCCTTCTCTCCGCAATTTCTTCCTCACTAACTTTCAGTGTCATTTTCTTGGTTGCCACATTCAGCTCAATTATGTCATCGTCCTTTACCAGGGCTATCAGTCCGCCCAGGTGCGCTTCAGGCATTACATGCCCCACTACAAAACCATGTGTGCCCCCGCTGAACCTTCCGTCTGTTATCAACGCAACTGTTTTACCAAGGCCTGCACCGATAATAGCTGAAGTGGGTTTTAACATTTCCGGCATACCGGGTCCTCCTTTAGGACCTACATATCTTATCACCACCACATCTCCCGCTTTGATCTTTCCGCTGTTGATACCTTCTATCAATTCCTGTTCTCCATCGAAGACGCGGGCGGGGCCAACAAAAAGTTCGCCTTCCTTCCCGCTGATCTTTGCCACGCTTCCTCCCTGGGCGAGGTTACCGTACAGTATTTGCAAATGACCTGTTGCTTTAATGGGTGCTTCCAGTGGCCAGATGATTTTTTGTGCGTCAAAATCGAGGTCCGGCGCATCTGCTAAATTTTCGGCAACTGTTTTTCCTGTCACGGTTAAACAGTCTTCATGCAGCAATCCTTTCTTCCATAAGTATTTCATTACCGCCGGTACCCCTCCATACTGGTGCAGGTCCTGCATTAAATATTTCCCGCTGGGTTTGAAGTCGGCCAATACGGGTATCCTGTCGCTCACCTGCTGAAAATCATCCTGTGTTAATGTAACACCTACACTTTTAGCCATGGCTATCAGGTGCAGCACGGCATTGGTGCTTCCTCCTAATACCATGATCACCGTTACCGCGTTTTCAAATGCTTTGCGTGTCATGATATCTTTTGGCTTGATATCCTTCTCCAGTAATAATTTGATCGCTTTACCTGCAGCCAGGCATTCCGCATGTTTTTCATCACTCAGGGCAGGGTTGGAAGATGAATAAGGCAAACTCATCCCCAATGCCTCGATGGCGGCCGCCATTGTGTTGGCGGTGTACATTCCGCCGCAGGCACCGGCACCCGGGCAGGCATTTTGTATGATGCCTTTAAAATCTTCGGGACTTAAATTACCCGCCAGTTTCTGACCCAGTGCTTCAAACGCGGACACAATATTCAGGTCCTGGCCTTTATAATGCCCCGGGGCTATGGTTCCCCCATATACCATGATAGCGGGGCGGTTCAGGCGGCCCATGGCGATAACTGAACCCGGCATATTTTTATCGCAGCCCGGCAAGGCAATCACACCATCATAGTATTGGGCACCACAAACCGCTTCGATGGAATCTGCAATGATATCGCGGCTAACCAGTGAGTAACGCATACCATCCGTGCCGTTGCTCATGCCATCACTCACGCCAATTGTATTAAAGATCAGGCCTACCAGGTCGTTCTCCCATACACCTTGCTTCACCAGTTTAGCCAGATCGTTAAGGTGCATATTGCAGGTGTTGCCATCATACCCCATGCTTACTACACCTACTTGGGCTTTGGCAAGATCCGCGTCTGTAAGGCCAATACCGTAGTACATGGCCTGGGCGGCGGGCTGTGTTACATCCTGTGTAAGTACTTTGCTGTATTTATTCAGTTCGTTTGACATTCGTTTATTTTTTCGGGCTTTCGTTCTTTATTCAATTCCCAGTACTTCGTTGGCCATTTCTTTTTTATTCTCAACCACCAGGTTCTTATACGCGTCCTGCATCACTTTACTTACTGTATTCTCCCATGGCAAGACAAATACTTTGTCATCCAGCGATTGCAAGCCGATTACTTCAGCAGCGGTTCCACAAAAGAAAGCTGCATCGGCACCATAGATTTCTTCTTTGGTAAACTGCTTTTCTTCCACGGGAATATTCAGCTCATTGCATAGCTCCAGTACCGTAGCCCGGGTAATGCCGGGAAGTATGTTTCCCAGTGAAGGGGTAAAGAGTTTCCCATCCTTTTCTACAAATACATTCGCACCGGGTGCTTCCGCCACCTTATCATTCATATCCAGCAGTAAGGCTTCATCATATCCCAGGCCCTTGGCTTCCTGGCTGGCCATAATGGAGTTAACATAATGGCCTGCCGCTTTCGCGTGTATTTTAAACCCTTTGGGGTTGGGACGCTGAAAAGAAGAAGTCATTACACGTAATAATTTATCCCCCAGGAATGGTGCCATTTCCCAGGCCTGTATCACGATAAAAGATTCTGTATTCAGGTTGAAGCTCATATTGGCGGGCGCATAAATAACCGGGCGGATATAAGCGTCCTGCAAATTATTCCTGCGCAGCACTTCATAGGTTATTTCTATCAGCTGCCGGGTGTTCCAGGTATAAGGCATGTTAAGGGCCAGGGCAGATGCTTTCAACCTGTTATAGTGTTCAACAGGTTTGAAAATGCGCGTTTCGCCGTCCACTGTTTTATACGAGCGGATCCCTTCAAAAACGGAATAGCCGTAATGGAGCGACTGTCCGTAGAGGTCTGTTGTAGCTTCCGCAGCTTTCACAAATTCACCGTTGTGGTAAATCAGCGTGTTTTCGTTATAGTAACTTGCCATATTTGTTTTTTTTTGCTCTGCCAGTTGAAATGATGAAAAATAAAAAGCCCCGCCTTTTGGAGGCGGGGCTTATATGCTTAGTAGTGTTTACCAGATAAAAACTCAACCTCCATGCAGTGCAGGAATGACAATGACGATCGTAATAATAATTATTGCGATAGCGGATTGTACATTATGTATCCTGTTCTGTAACATAGAGATCTGTTAGAACAAACATACTCCCACCTTTTCAAAAAACAAAGAACTGTTGTAACTATTTTATCAGAAAGCCCAACTTTTTTTACAAACGCGTGTTAGTTATTAAATGATCGTCGACTGGTTCAAACTTGCATTGTTACCGCTTTCCGCAACTTCTTTATGGCGTGTAATATGATCGGTGATCATATCTCCGATAGCGGTTGTTGAATAGTTATTGATGGGGTCTATATCTTTTGAAACAAAGCCGTTGGCCAGGGTCCATTCCACTGCATCGCGCACTGCAGCGGCTTCCTTATTCATCTGGAAATGATCCAGCAGCATAGCGGCGGAGAGTATAGAACCTAATGGATTGGCAATGTCTTTGCCTGCGGCCTGCGGATAAGAACCATGAATAGGCTCAAATAAAGCCGTCTTATTTCCTACAGAGGCGGAAGGCAGTAACCCTAGTGAACCGGTTAACACACTGGCTTCATCACTGATGATATCGCCAAACATGTTTTCGGTGAGTACCACATCAAAGTGTGCGGGGTAAATAATCATTTGCATGGCTGCATTATCAACAAACATATAATCTACCGTTACATCACTATACTGTGTGGCTATCTCCTGTACAACTTTGCGCCAGAGGCGTGATGTTTCCAACACATTGGCTTTGTCTACCAGGGTCAGTTTTTTCTTTTTCCGCTTTTGCGCATACTGAAACGCAAGGTGCGCCACGCGTTCAATTTCATACCTGCTATAGGTACACAGATCTGATGCAGTTAAGCCATCTTCACTCAATTCTTTCTTTCCGAAATAGATTCCTCCGGTCAGCTCCCGGAAGATGATCAGATCAACGCCTTCCAGTTGCCTGGCTTTCAAAGGTGAAAGATGCTGCAGTGCAGGATAGGTATTAACAGGTCTGATATTGGCGAATAACTGCAGTTCCTTGCGCAGCTTCAGCAATCCCTGTTCCGGCCTTACTTTAGCCGTGGGGTCGTTATCATATTTAGGGTGCCCGATGGCACCAAATAGTATCGCGTCTGATGCCAGGCAGGTGGTAATGGTTTCGTCAGGCAAAGGATTGCCGGTTTTGTCTATGGCATCCGCACCCATAATTCCATAACTATAATGAAATACATGGCCAAACCGGCTGGCTACCGCGTCCAGTACTTTGATAGACTGCTGCGTCACTTCCGGGCCAATCCCGTCTCCGAATATTACTGCGATCTTTTTTTCCATTGCTTTGTTAATCGTTTTATGCCGCTATCCTTCCCTGATCCAGGTGGAGGGTAAAGGTTACGCAGGCGGGTATTTCTTCTTTATAATGTGTTACATAAATCAGTGTCTTATTCAATTGCACGCAGATCTGGTTAATAAGTGCTATGAAATGTTCAGCAGTGGCATCATCAAGCCCCTGGCAGGGTTCATCCAGGATCAGCATCGGCGGGTTTTTCACCAACGCCCGCGCCAGTAATACCAGCCGTTGTTCCCCATTGGATAACTGCCGGAATCGTTTGTTACAAACAGTCTGCAGTTCTAAGAGGTTTACCCACTGGTTAATAACAGTATGATGATTTTCTGCCAGCTTCCTGAACAGTCCTATCGTATCAAATAATCCCGATGCCACTACATCATAGGCCAGCGTTGATGCATCAAAATAATGATGCAGCTCGGGCGACACATAACCGATCTTCTGTTTGATATCCCAGATGGTTTCGCCGCTGCCTTTCCTGCGATCGAATAAATAAATTTCATTGGCAAAAGCCTGTGGATTATCCCCGTTAATCAAACTGAGCAGGGTTGATTTACCGGAACCATTGCGACCTGAAACATTCCAGCACTCTCCCTTCTTAACCTCCCAGTTGATATTATCCAATATCTGCCTGTTATTGTAGCGGATACTGGTATTTACCATTTTAACGGCCACTGAAAACTCAGGATACTCAAATGCAGGAATAACGTCAGCAAACGAACCGGGGATGGATTTGGCTACTGATGAAAGAGGAGACTGTTTAGTAAAGCTTTGCCTGCTTACCGGTGCACTCAACCTGCCTTCCTTTAATGTTGCTATATGGGTTACCGATTGGGGAATATCGGTTGAAGAAGAAACCAGGAGAATATGTATTCCTTTTGCCACAAGCTCATCCAGTATATCATTCAGCAATGTACGGGCTGCGGTATCCAGTCCGGTGTAAGGATTATCCAGTAATATCCACTTCGCATTTTCCAGTATGGCTTTGGCAAGCTGGAAACGCTTGTGTTCTCCATTGGATAGCTGGATAAGCGTATTTTCTTTTGTATGGGCAATGCCCAATTGCTCAAGGGTAGAATGGATAAATGCGGGTGTTGCCGATGTACTTAACAAAGCGTCGATTACTGTAACAGCGTCTTGCGCATCGGAGGAATTGAATCTTTGCTGATAGTAAAAATTATCCGTCTGGGAAAGGTTTTTAAACTGGTGTTGCTGGGTGATGACTGTTACGGTTGGCCTGCCGGCCTTTTCTGAATGAAAAGCTATAGTAGCATTGTTAAAAATCTTTCCCGACAGGGCATTCAGCAGTGTTGTTTTACCACTGCCGGTAGGACCCATGATAGCCAGTGTTTCTCCCTCGTTTACAGTAAAGCCAACATTGTTGAGTACCGGTGTGCCGGCGTGATGAATGGTGAGGTTTTTTACTGTGAGTATATTCTTCATAAAGGGGCTCGCAAAGGCGCGAGGGGCTATGTTATTTTCAGGCCTGGTGAGCTGCTTCGTAGGCTTCTATGGCTGATTTATTATTGATAAGATAATCGATATCATCGTAGCCGTTTAACAGGCATGTTTTCTTGTACGGATTGATATCAAAAGTTTCCTGAGCACCTGTTGCATCAAGGGTAATGGTTTGCTTTTCTATGTTAATCGTTATTGTAGATTCATTTCCCTGCGCAAAAACCAGGGCCAGGAATTCGTCGGTTACGGTAACCGGCACTACCCCGTTGTTGAGGGCGTTGTTCTTAAAAATGTCTGCGAAGAAGCTGGATACTACGGCTTTAAATCCATAATCCAGCAGGGCCCAGGCTGCATGCTCACGGGAAGAGCCACAACCAAAATTTTTTCCTGCTACCAGTATTTCCCCACTGTACTGCGGTTGATTAAGTACAAAATCTGCTTTAGGCTCCGCCTCATTATTGTTCAGGTAACGCCAGTCGCGGAACAGGTTCTTGCCAAATCCATCGCGCGTAGTGGCTTTCAGGAAACGGGCTGGTATGATCTGATCAGTATCCACATTCTCTATGGGAAGAGGAACAAACCGGCTGTGTATTATTTGTAATGCCTGCATGGAAAATTATTTTATAATTTCTTCTCTGATATCTGTTACTACACCTGTGATGGCCGCCGCGGCCGCTGTTAAGGGGCTTGCCAGCAGGGTTCTGGCACCGGCTCCCTGCCTTCCTTCAAAATTCCGGTTGCTGGTACTGATACAGTATTCACCCGCCGGAATTTTATCTTCATTCATGCCCAAACAGGCACTGCAACCCGCCTGGCGTACCTCAAAGCCCGCTTCCTTAAATATCCTGTCAAGTCCTTCCGCCATCACCTGTTTGGCCACCTGTTGCGATCCGGGAACTATCATTACCTGTACATGCTCATTCTTTTTCTTTCCCTTTACAAACTGTGCTACCAGCCGAAGGTCTTCAATGCGAGAGTTGGTACAACTTCCGATAAATACATTCTGCACCGGCATTCCCAGCAATGGTTTGCCCCCCTGCAGCCCCATATACTGGAGTGCTTTTTCAATATTCTTTCTTTCCCCTTCGTCAGGAATAGATTCCGCTACCGGTATCAAGCCGTTAATGGCAATGCCCAGACCCGGATTGGTTCCGTACGTGATCATCGGTTCTATTTCAGCCGCATTGATATTTATTTCCAGGTCAAACACTGCATCGCTGTCGCTAAATAACTGTTTCCACTCTTCCAGCTTCCGGTTCCATTGTTCCCCCGCGGGCGCAAACTGGCGTCCCTTGATATAGTTGAACGTTGTTTCATCCGGTGCAATCATTCCGCCTCTTGCACCCATTTCAATACTCATATTGCAAATGGTCATCCTGGCTTCCATACTCAGGGCCCTGATAGCGGAACCCGCATACTCAACAAAATAACCGGTTCCGCCGCTGGCTGTTATTTTGGCAATAATGTAGAGAATGATATCTTTTGATAAAACGCCTTCCTGCAGCTCGCCTTCGATATTAATGCGCATCGATTTGGGCTTTGTTTGCAACACGCATTGGGAGGCAAACACCATTTCCACTTCACTGGTACCGATACCAAACGCGATAGAGCCAAATGCGCCATGTGTTGAGGTATGGCTGTCGCCGCAAACAATGGTCATACCGGGCTGCGTAATACCCAGTTCAGGGCCAATCACATGTACAATTCCCTGGAACGGATGCCCCAGTCCGTATAATTCTATATTATGTTTTTTGCAATTCTCAATCAACTGCTGTACCTGCAACCTCGAAAATTCATCTTTAATCGGCAGATGCTGGTTGAGTGTAGGCACATTGTGATCGGCTGTGGCCACCACCTGTTGCGGGCGAAAAACTTTTAACCCCCTGTTCTCTATCCCTTTAAAAGCCTGCGGGCTGGTTACTTCATGTATAAAGTGCTTGTCGATATACAAAACCGAAGGCCCTTCCTCAATTTTCTGTACTACGTGCTTGTCCCAGATCTTATCAAATAATGTCTTTCCCATAATGTTTATTTCAATCGAAGTGTAATAGCTTTCTGTAAACGAAAAAATGGCTGTACTATTTTATGCGTTGATCGTTTCCGCTTTGTGTGCTGAAGCCAGTACCCGGAGGTCTTCTTCCTGCACCTCTTTGATCTTGTCGGCTACCTGCAGGAATGCCTGGTACAGGGCATCTATATCATCCCGTGTAAACTCATATCCCAGTTTTTTAAAACGGTAAGCCAGGGCACTGCGGCCGCTGCGGGCCGTGAGAACAATCTTGCTTTCATCTGCACCTACTTCTTCAGGGTTAATGATCTCGTACGTGAGTGAATCTTTCAGGAAACCATCCTGGTGAATGCCCGATGAATGCGAAAAAGCATTGGCTCCAACGATGGCTTTATTGGGCTGAACGGGCACCCGCATGGTATCCGATACTTCGCGGCTCAGCGGGTTGAGCATCCGGGTATTGATATTAGTATATAGTCCCAGGTGCCTGTGTTGTTTCAGCACCATCACCACTTCTTCCAGGGAAGTGTTGCCGGCCCGCTCTCCCAGGCCATTGATGGTACATTCTATCTGGCGGGCTCCGCTTACAACACCCGCTATCGAGTTAGCGGTTGCCAGGCCCAGGTCGTTATGGCAATGACAGGATATAACCGCCTTATCAATATTAGACACATTGTTTTTGAGGAAAGCGATCTTATCGCCATATTGGTTGGGTAAGCAGTAGCCTGTTGTATCAGGTATGTTTACAACGGTTGCTCCCGCTTTGATCACCGCTTCCACCACTTTGGCCAGGTAAACATTATCTGTTCGTCCGGCATCCTCAGCATAGAACTCAACGTCGTCTGTAAAGTTACGCGCCCATTTTACAGCCTGTATGGCGCGTTCCAGTATTTCATCCTGTGTGGAATTGAATTTGCTTTTGATATGAAAGTCGGAAGTACCGATTCCGGTATGTATTCGCGGGCGTTTGGCATATTTAAGGGCCTTCCCGGCCACTTCAATATCTTTTTGAACGGCCCGGCTTAATCCGCAAACGGTTACGTTCTGAACGGCTTTTGAAATCTGGGTAACAGATTCAAAATCGCCCGGACTGGAGATGGGAAAACCGGCTTCGATAATGTCTACGCCCAGCGACTCGAGTTTGAGGGCCAGTTCGAGTTTCTCCTTTGTATTGAGCTTACAACCCGGAACCTGTTCGCCATCGCGCAAAGTGGTGTCGAAAATGAAGACCTGCTGATCCATGAATTCATGTTTTTATAGAAGATTCTAGATAAAAAGACAGGCTATTTACCTTTGTTAATCAATGCTTTGCTAACAAATTGATAGCCTGTCATTCGAATATACTTTACCAGGAACAGGTGTTAGGATCAAAATTGATGGTATTTTACAGTCGATAACGTGTTAAAAACCGATTCAAAGCATTGATTATAAATAACTTAAGGATAAATAAATTACGATGCCCAACCGTTCTGCCGATAGCCTGTTTCAATTGATTCACTCCCTCGAAAGGTCGGAAAAGCGGAATTTTAAGCTTTATATGACCCGTAATTCTGCTTCGGGTGATCTTAAGGTGGTACAGTTGTTTGATGGTTTGGAGAAGATGAAGGAATATGATGAGGAGCAGTTGCTGCTTAAAAATCCGGCTATCCAGAAGCAGCAGCTTTCGAACCTGAAAGCGCATTTATACCGTGAAATACTGGCCAGTTTGCGATTGCTGAAGCAGGATGAGAATATAGACCTTCAGCTACATGAGCAGCTGGATTTTGCCCGACTTTTATATAACAAGGGTTTATACCTGCAAAGCCTTAAGATACTCGACAAGATAAAGGACCTGGCGCGCAACAATAACCAGGTAACTTATCTTTTACAGGTGCTGTTTCTTGAGAAGAAAATAGAAGCGTTGCATATTACCCGAAGTATGCAGGACCGTGCCGATATTTTAAGCGCGGAAGCGGAAGATCTTACCGACAGGCTGGCATTGATCGGCAGCCTGTCTAATCTTTCCTTACAGTTATACAGCTGGTATATCCGCAATGGGCACGCCAGGAATGAAGAAGACACCTATTCGGTAGATACTTTCCTGAAACATCCGGCCATTACGCAGGCGCAGGATTCAAAAGGTTTTTATGAGCGGTTGTACCTGTACCAGTGTTTGTGCTGGCACGCTTTCATCACCCAAAATTTTCTGCTGTATTACCGCTATTGCCAGAAATGGGTAGACCTGTTTGAGGATGATGCCAAAATGATAGAAATAGAAACAGCTATGTATATCAAGGGGGTGCATAACCTTATCAGCGCTCATTTTGATCTCCGCAATTACCAGAAGTTCAGTGAAACGCTCGATCGCTTTGAGCATTTTATACAACAGCCACTGGTACAACATAACCACAATAACCTGATACAAACCTTTGTTTACCTGAATACGGCCCGCATTAACCGCCACTTTATGGAAGGAACCTTTACTGAAGGTTTGGCCATGGTTCCCGTACTGGAAGAAAAACTGAAAGAATTTGAGCAGTTTCTCGACAGGCACCGAATTCTGGTATTTTATTATAAGATAGCTTCCCTGTATTTCGGAACAGGCGACAATGAAAGGAGCATCGATTACCTTAACAAGATCATCAACTGGAAGGTCGACCTTCGCACCGACCTCCAGTGTTATGCGCGGTTATTGCATCTGATTGCGCATTATGAACTGGGTAACTATACTTTACTGGAGTACCTGTTGAAATCTGTTTACCGGTTTATGTCGAAAATGCAGAACCTGAGTACGGTGGAGGAAAAAGTATTTTCGTTCTTACGAAGTTCTTTCCGTTCTTCCCCGAAAGAGTTGAAGCCCCAGTTTGAGAAGTTGCTGGCCGAATTGAAGCCACTGGAAAAGAACCGCCTGGAAAGCCGCGCCTTCATGTATCTTGATATCATCTCCTGGCTTGAAAGTAAAATTGAGCACAAACCTGTGCAGAGTATTATCCGCCAAAAATACCTGGAGGCAAAAAGAGGGGGGTGTTAGTATCGCACAGGGGCACCCAGGGCACAAGGAAAGGCACAAAGCCTGGTTAGGTTAGAAGTCATATATTCATCGTATAATTCTGTTTATGAGAAAACGTTTTATTCTTGCGGCAATCTTTTTGCCCTTTTGCCTTTGCGCACAAATTCCCAAGGCTCCTGAAGTAAAAGATGGTACGGGTCCGTATACGCAGCTTATCATTCGTGGTGTTACCCTTATCAATGGAACGGGTGCTCCTCCATTGGGGCCGGTTGATATTGTAATTGAACAGAACAGGATCGTACAGATCAGTACCCTGGGTAGTCCCGGGCAAACGATCAACCCGGCACGGAGGCCTAAATTAAAAGAGGGAGGGAAAGAGCTTAACTGTGAAGGAATGTATGCCTTGCCGGGGCTGATTGATATGCATGGCCATATCGGCGGAACGGCGCAGGGTACCCCGGCTGAATATGTTTTTAAATTATGGATGGCGCATGGTATTACTACTATACGCGATCCGTCTGCCAATAATGGTCTTGACTGGGTATTGGATGAAAAGAAAAAAAGTGCCGCTAATCTTATTACGGCGCCAAGAATATTGGCTTATACCGCATTTGGCCAGGGCAGTAAAACACCTATCGCTACTGCGGACCAGGCGCGGGCCTGGGTGCAGGAAAATGCGAAGAAGGGTGCTGATGGAATTAAATTCTTTGGTGCTTCTCCTGAAGTAATGGATGCGGCTATTCGTGAGAATAAGAAGTTGGGATTGAGGTCATGCGCGCACCATTCGCAAACTGATGTGGCCCGCTGGAATGTTTTGCAATCAGCCAGGGCGGGAATGACCAGTATGGAACATTGGTACGGTTTACCGGAGGCGTTGTTTACGAACCGCACGATACAGAATTTTCCGGCAGATTATAATTACAGCAATGAGCAGGACAGGTTTGAGGAAGCGGGGTAAACTCTGGAAGCAGGCTGCAGAGCCTTATAGCGAGCATTGGAATAAAGTAATGAATGAGTTGTTATCGCTTGACTTTACGCTCGACCCCACTTTCAATATCTATGAGGCTAACCGGGATTTGCAAAGGGCGCGGCGGGCGGAATGGCATGAAGACTATACATTGCCTTCTCTCTGGAAATTTTATGAACCCAGTTTGCAATCCCATGGCTCGTACTGGCATACCTGGGGCACGGAACAGGAAGTAGAATGGAAAAATAACTATCGCTTATGGATGACTTTTATCAACGAATACAAAAACCGCGGAGGCAGGGTAACAGCAGGATCGGATAACGGGTTTATTTACCAGACCTATGGTTTTGGTTATATCAGGGAGCTGGAGCTTTTGCGTGAGTCTGGCTTTCATCCGCTGGAAGTGATCCGTTCCGCAACACTCTATGCGGCCCAGGCATTGGGAATGGAAAAAGAAATAGGCAGTGTTGAGGTTGGCAAGCTGGCCGACATAGCAATCGTTAATGCCAACCCGCTAAAAAACCTGCAGGTGCTTTACGGAACCGGTGCCATAGAACTAACAAAGGAATAATAAAGTAGTAAGAACCGGTGGAGTGCTGTATACCATCAAGGATGGTATTATTTACGATGCTAAAAAGCTGTTATCTGACGTTAAAAAAATAGTGGATGATGAAAAGGCCAAGACTGGCTGGAAATTGAAACAACCCGGCTTTTAGGTTGTAATGACTGACATTTATCTCGGGAACCGGATTGCAATGCTGCAACCCTTTCCGGGGGCTGATTGTATATCCACTACGCCATCGTAGAGATCGGCGCGACTGATGATATTGTGCAGGCCAATTCCTTTTCGGGGCTGTGTAGTAATGAATCCGATCCCATCATCTGTTATCAGAAGTGAAATATTATCGTCACCCCTGCTTAACCGGATATTTACATTACTGGCCTGTGAATATTTAATGATATTGTTCATTTGCTCCTGCACAATACGGAAAATACTGAGCTTGAATTCGTAGGAGATATCGTCTTCATAAAAGGATTCCGCCCGGTAGTCGATCTGGAAGCTGTTCACCGCCAGCACGTCATCCAGCAACCCTTCTATCGCTTTACTCAGCCCAAAATGCTTGATGAGTGGTGTTACCAGTATTTGAGATAGTTTGCGAATCTCTTCGATGGCGTTGAGTACAAACCCTGATGATTGCTTCAGCAGGTCGGCCACTTCGGGAGATTTTTGCTGGGCAGATGCTATATACATCATAGCTACGGTAAGCTGCTGGTTTACATTATCATGCAGTTCGTTACTGATCTCGTTTCGCTCCTTCTCCTGCACCTGGATAATAGCCTCATTTATCTCTTTTTGCTTCAGGAGCCTTTCTTCTTCCAGCTTCTCCTGTAATCGGATGGTTTCAGTTATATTATTATGTATCGCCAGAACGGCAAGGCTTCCTTTGTAATCAATTTTATGCGAAGAAATATCAAGTATCATTTCTTCCCCATTTTTTTTCAGATCAGTGCCAATATGAGTACGCTTTACAACATCGGTATCTGTGAACTCGCGCGCGAAAATTTTTACCTTCTCGTTTTCATTCCTCAGATCAAGTATGCTCATCTGCAATAATTCCTGTCTGGTATACCCGTATTCTTTCTGCGCAATATCATTCACTTCGAGTATGCGAAAATTATTCAGATCCCATATAAATATCGGAAGTGGGTTATTGAAGAACAGATTACGATAGCTCTCATTACTTTCATGCAGGCTCATCCTTATCCGGTTACGCTCTATGCTGTACTGGATTGACTTTGACAACAATCGCTAATCAAACTCACTTTTGATCAGGTAGTCCTGTGCGCCATTGGCCATTGTTTCCAATGCCATATCCATATCTGCCATACCCGTTAATACAATAATGGGAATAGTAGAAGCATACTCATTGATATTAATAAAAGAATTGAACCCTGAACTATCCGGCAGTGAAAGGTCCAGCAGCACAACACTGATCCTGTTCTCGCTTAATACTGAAATCGCCTCTGCGGCACTACGGGCTTTATATACTTTTTCTACCGGTAATCGCGTTAACCGAAGCGTTTCTTCCAGCAGGAAAAGGTCGCCAGGGTTATCTTCAACAATCAGTATGGAAAGATGAGTGGTATTTTCCTGTAGTATCATGGTTGAGGTATTGCCCGGCTGTAAGATAACTCATATCCAATATTAAATGTCGAAGGCCCGCTATTTTCCGCTAAAATTCTGCACCGCTTTCCCTATCGTAAAATAAAAACAACTGCCGGCTCCGGGTTCAGACTCAACCCATATCCTGCCGTCGTGTCGTTCCACAATTTTCTTACATACGGTGAGACCGATACCTGTTCCGCTGTACTCGTTTTTATGATGCAGGCGCTGAAAGAGAACAAATATTTTTTCAAAGAACATCGGTTTAATGCCGATGCCGTTATCCCTTACACTGAACAAATAATTTCGTTCGTCCTCTCTCCCTTCGACCTGTATTACCGGCGGTTCCTTGCCGCTGTACTTTAAGGCATTTCCTATCAAATTCTGAAACAACTGAAACATCTGTGTTTTATTGGCGTGTATTACCGGCAGGTTCCCAACCGTAATCGTTGCTCCTGTTTCAGTAACCCTGTTCATAAAAACATTAGCTACATCCTGCACCAATGCGGTTGTATTCACTTCCTCAAAACTTTCTTTGTTCGATCCGATACGGGAGTACTCCAGCAGATCTGTAATCAGCTTCCGCATGCGCTCGGCCCCATCCATTGCGTAGTGGATATATTGCTCGGCGGTTTCATCTATCTGGTCCTCATACTTCTTCTTGAACAACTGCAAAAAGCTGGTGATCATCCTTAGTGGCTCCTGCATATCATGCGAAGCGATGTAGGCAAACCGTTCCAGTTCCACGTTAGAAGCGGCCAGTTCGTCGGCCCGTTGTTTAAGCCGGTTGTTGAGTTCTATCAACAATGCCTCGTCCTCTTTTTGTTGGGTAATATTCTGAGTGGCACCAAAAAGCCTTACGGCCTTTCCTTCGTTATCGCGAATGATATAGGCTTTATGGTACATAAAATAGTAGCGCCCCTCCTGGTTCACTACCCTGAACTCATCATCCCAATACAGCAGCTGGGGGTTATCGAGGATTGATTTCCTTTTCTGTATCACCCTGTCAAAATCTTCGGGGTGTATCCACCGCTTCCAAAGATGATAGTCGGCAGATATCCGGGCGGGTTTGTAGCCGTACATTTTTCCAAAACCTTCGTTCGCATTCACTACAATATTGGTTTCCAGGTCCCATTCCCAGATAATATCATTGGTAGCTTTGGCAACCAGGTCGTACCGCTGGTTGCTCAACCGGATATCTTCCTGCGCCATCCGGTTCTCGAGTATAATCAATAAAAGATTTCTTGCTCTTTCAATCGTATTTTCTTCTTCAGCACTGGGCAGTTTTACCTGCCGGTAATAAATAGCAAATGTGCCCAATACTTCGTTGCGCGCGTTGATGATGGGAAAAGACCAGCAGGCTTTCAATCCTTCCTGGAGGGCCAGGTGATTAAATTTGGCCCAGCGGGGATCGGTTGCAATATCCGACACCACCACTTTCTCCTTTCTGAAAGCGGCGGTTCCGCAGGAACCCAGGTTATCACCAATCCCTACCCCTTCAATGCCATTCGAATATCTTTCTGGTAGTGATGGGGAGGACCAGTTATACAACGCTCCGTTTACCACCCGCAAAACAGAACAGATCATTCCCGCATGAATTTCTTCGATTGCCGCCAGGTAGAAATCAAGTATCTGTGTAAGCTCATAAGCGGCACTGGCATTCATTTCCAGTACACGCCTTTCCAGGCTCTCGAGTTTTCTCAGCCGGTTCACTTCCGTGATATCTTTAAAATACACGGATATGCTCTTTTCGGAAGGATAAGCGTTTACTTCCGCCCATATTTTGTATTGAGGGAAATATTCGCGGAAACGAATGGATTGGTTTTGTCTTACCAACTTCTCATAATCCGGATGGGCTTTCAGGTTCAGCAGCTCAGGGAATTCCTGCCAGATATTTTTCCCGATCAGCAGTGTTCCGGCTTTACCCATTAATTTTTCAGCAGCTGTATTCCAGAAAAGTATCTTACCATCCCGATCGATGATAAAAAATCCATCTGTAATACTTTGTAAAACGTTTTCGAGGTGCAGGTGCGTGTCTTCCGCCGGGTTCATACTTTCCATAGTTACCAAATTGGATCCATCGCGATGCATTGTGATGCTGCCTTGAATGGCAAATACAATACTGTCGCTACAAGTAATACAGTCAGTTTTGTGGGGGCAAAACGCAATACCCTGTAAATTTAAAAATTAGACCAATACATCATTTTATTTTTTTTCTACTGTGGGATAAGCGATGCCGAGTTGTTCAAGGTAGGTTTTATATTTAGACGGGTCATAATAGAATTTTTTCATTTGCTCCCGGTATTTTTCCTGGGTTTCCCGGTTCAGGTAAACCGGTGCCGGATCGCTTGCTTTGATAAAGGGTTTATATTTTACGTCTTTTGTTTGCACGTTTGTAAAATACGCTTTGGCATTTGCCAGCAATGCCGGATCAGTAAACAGGTCGATCAGCGTTAATGCGGCAACTTTGGCACCGGCCAATGAGCCTTTATGGGCAATGGGCGTGGCCATAGCGATGGCATCGGCCCAGTGGTGGCCCTTTGTACCGGGTATATTGGCAGGATACCTCAACACAATGGTGGGCAGGTTCCATCCTATATCCGCGATATCATCTGATCCGCCACCCCAGGAAAAAGGTACCGATCCCTTGATGGTATCCACCACGGTACGAAGGCCGTTAATAGGCCGGCCCGCATTATCTTTTTTGGGCGCATCTACCAGCTTTTGCACCGCTACGGCCATCTGGTTATCGGCCTCAGACCATTTTGGAAACCCTACTTTCTTTATATTGGCAAACATGGCTTCTCCCAATGCCTTATTAAAATGGCCGGGCCACGCGGTTCCCAACACTTCGTATGTCATTTTAGTATCGGTCATAGTAGCCGCACCCTGCGCAATTTTCACGCCCGCGTCATACATAGCCTGTATATCATCATAGGTGCGCTCGCGGAAATAATACCATACAGAAGCTTTGGATGGTACTACATTGGGCTGGTCTCCCCCATCAGTTATTACGTAGTGCGAGCGCTGTGTTGGCTTCAGGTGTTCCCGTTTAAAGTTCCAGCCTATGTCCATCAGTTCAACGGCATCCAGTGCGCTTTTGGCGCGCCAGGGGGCACCGGCAGCGTGTGCCGCTTCGCCATCAAAGGAGAATTTAACCGAAACCAGGCCGTTATTACCAGGGTCGCCATAATCACAACCAAAATCGCCGCTCACATGGGCAAAAATGCAGGCGTCTATATTCTTAAAATAGCCATCCCGTATATACCATGCTTTACTGGCAACCAGTTCCTCCGCTACGCCCGGCCAGATCACCAGGGTACCCTGGATATTATTCTTCTGCATCAGCTCTTTGGCCGCGATGGCTGCAAAGATCACAACCGCCTGACCTGAATTATGTCCTTCCCCGTGCCCGGGCGCACCTTCAACAATAGGATCCTTGTAAGCTACACCCGGCTTTTGCGATGCTTTGGGTATGCAGTCAATATCACTTCCCAATGCAATTACCGGGCTGCCATTTCCCCATTTCGCCATCCAGGCCGTGGGTATGCCCGAGATACCGCGTTCTACCGTAAAGCCATTTTTTTCAAGTATCCCTGTCAGGTATTTAGAAGTTTCCACTTCCTGGAAACCCAGTTCGCCGAAACTGAACACCATATCCACCATTTCCTGCACCGCCTTTTCCTTTCCGCCTACGATGGCTACCGCTTCTTTTTTTACGGCTTCTACAAATGCGGCATCATATTTTTTCGTTTGCCCGATAGCGCAGGTGCTGAACAATACCAACGTAACAGTAATCATTTTTTTGATAGATGGGCGTGCGGATACAGGCATAGTAATAGTTTTGGTGATGGGAAACAGAATAGTCCCATATGGCTTGCAGGTAAACAATATAACAAAAATGGGTGAACCTGGCAACAGGCTTATCAGTCATGCGGGTAAATCCGGGCAATGGCATCCTTGCATTTTTCCATCACCACTTTTCGTTTCAGGCTCATTTTCGGTGTCATCTCCCCGGTATCTATTGTCCATTCATTGGCCAGCAGTTCAAATTTCTTGATCTGTTCCACATGGTTAAAGAACTTATTAAAGCTTTCCACCAGTTCTTTATACAGTTCCAGTACACGGGGATGATGAATTACATCTTCATGAGTGGTATAGTTCAGTCCCTTTTCACGCATCCACTCTTTGAGCGTGCTGAATGAGGGTACAATCAGCGCGCCTACAAATTTCTTCTCCGCCCCTATTACCATTACCTGTTCTATAAACGGGCTTTCCTTGAGTTTGTTCTCAATAGGTTGTGGCGCAACATATTTTCCACCGCTGGTTTTGAACAGCTCTTTTTTTCGATCGGTTATTTTCAAAAACCTGCTTTCCTGCCAAATGCCAATATCCCCGGTATGCAACCATCCATCTATAATCGCTTCTGCTGTAAGGTCCGGGCGTTTATAATATCCCGCCATCACGGAGGGGCCGCTAACGCAGATTTCACCATCCTCTGCCAGTTTTACTTCAATTCCATTAATGGGAGGACCTACGGTTCCGAACCTGGTTCCATCGGGCTCCTGCCTGTTAACGCAGATCACGGGGCTGTTTTCAGTTGGGCCGTATCCTTCATACACAGGTACTTTTGCCGCGTTAAATATCCGCAGCAATTTTACCTGGCATGCCGCGCCCCCGGTAATGATAAAAGATACCTTACCTCCCAGTGCTTCACGCCATTTGCTGAATATCAGTTTATTCGCAATGGCCAGCTGCATATTGTACAAGAGCCCGCCGCTGATATGGTTATCATATTTTTCAGCCAGGTCAACCGCCCAGTAAAAGAGCTTCCTTTTTACACCGGTCAGTTCATTTCCTTTCGACATGATCCGCTCAAATACTTTCTCCAGCAACCTTGGCACCGTAGTAAATCCATCCGGCTGCACCTCGCGAAGATTGTCTCCAATGGTTTCGAGGCTTTCTGCATAATAAATACTAATGCCACTGTAGAGATAGATATAGGTACAGGTTTTTTCAAAAATATGGTTCAGCGGAAGGAAACTCAGCACTTTGCTTCCCGGTGCATCCCGAAATGGAAAGCTTTCCTTCGACAGCATTACATTCGAGTAAATATTTTTATGGCTTAGCATTACTCCCTTGGGGGTACCGGTTGTGCCTGAAGTATAAATAATAGTGGCAATATGAGAGGGCGGTACCGACTGCCTTACCAATACAGATTTTTGTATGGAATCATCATCCGCTACCTGGGTGATTTCTGTCCAGTGAGGGGCACCTTCCACCACATCAAAGGTATAGATGGCTTTCAGCGACGGAACTTTGGGCCAGATATCTTTTATCTTCTGAAACATTTCATGATTACTCACGAAAATATAGGTAACCGCCGCGTCATTCAGTATAAACTCAATTTCAATGGGATTGGTAGTGGGATATAGAGGAACCAGTATAGCCCCTGTCTGCTGAACCGCCAGGTCGGTAAAAACCCATTCCGGCCTGTTGTTGCTGATGATAGCAATCTTATCACTTCCTTCCGCGGTAAGGTTATGCCCGCTTACTCCTAATTTCAGCAGCCCGGCGGAAAACCGGGTCACTATATCAGCTACCTGCTGGGTGCTGTAGGGTACCCATTGTCCTTTTTCTTTGGCAACCAGCATATCCGGCCTCGGAAAATGCTGTAACTGGTATTCCAGGCAATCGAAGAGTCGCTTGTAATTCATGGGGGCAATCGTTTAATATAAAGGCGGATCCGTTATCCGTGATCTGTATCAAAGTCCTCTTTTCAACTTTTCATACTCCTGTTCGGCCAGGTCCTGTTTGTTGCCATTATAGGCTTCAAAGTACTGGAAGGCAATACCCAGACCCCATCCCAACATTACCCATATCGGCCATGGGATACCCCTGAAACCATGGTACCGGCCGCTTACGAACCACCAGATAGCCCATAAAAAAGCGTTCACAATGATATAACTATATAAACTTTTGCGGAAGGATGCCCGCTTAGACGCAATGCGCCAGAGCCTTTCGTCTCTATTAGTTTCCATACACTGAGATTTAGAGGCTTAAGATAGGAAAAAAAATGAGATGACTACCGTATAAAATAGTATTGGTCTGCCGGAATTTTAAACACCCTGCCCTGCTGGAAGGTTCGCAGGCCTTCTGATTCTTTAGGGTGATTTCTTTGCCATGCCTGGTAGGCATCGGCATTGGCGGGTTCGCCCAGCAGCCATTGGTTGTAAGCCTCAAAATAGCCCAGGCTAGTCAATTGCTGGTGGTGGCTGAAAAGGCGGAAAGGATATTTTTTGTCTTTTTCGGATAACCATTCCGCTATAAACCGGGTGCGGATACTACTGATATTCTCGAGGTTGATACCATCTTTGGCCAGGCCGGAAGAATGGTCCAGTACAGCCAGGATGTCTTTTTCAAACTCGCTTGTCATTTTTGAAGATTGCGCAAATGCGATATACCCGGGTGCCAGTATTTTAGACCAGGCTGTAAGTACCTGCGCTTTGATGGCTTCCGTGCGTTTTGTATAACTTTCCAGGTTTACAAACAGTTCACCATATATAGCTACCCGCAGCCAGTTTTTGGTTTGCACGTAATACTGCGCCGCATTATAATAGTTACTGCTAAAGGAAGGGTCGGCTTTTATTCCTTTTTCCCATTGAGCAATGGCTTCATCCGCTTTGCCATCCAGTGCCAGCAATTCACCATACTCATTGTGAAGCGGCCCGTCGTTGGGGAATTTGGACAGTGCGGTGCGATACAATTTTTCCCCTTCTTTATACATCGCGATGGCTTTATACGAGAGCCCCAGTATCTGGAATGCCTGCGCATCGGCCTGAATGCTGGCAACGGCTTCTTTACCCACTTCGCGGGCACGGGCATAATCCTTTTTAATATAGGCCGCGTATGACAATTCTTTCAGCACATCAATATTACCCGGCTCCTGCTGCCTGGCGCGCTCCAGGGCTTTAATGGCATTATCCAGCTCTCCCTGTTGTAATAATGTTTTTGCTGTTGCGCGAAGTTCTGTGGCGGTTTGTTGCTGGGCCAACGCAGGTGTTAGCAGGAAAAAAGCAAGTATGGCAGTATAAAATTTTTTCATCTGGCTGGTTTATTGCAAAAAACGTTCCTGCCCGTTGATGTATCCTGGCAAGATCCCATGGGCTTCTATGCGTAAATCAGGTGTGTGAGCAAACCATCGCGAAGTTTGGGCTCGAACCAGGTGCTTTTTGGTGGCATAACATTGCCGCTGTCTGCTATGTCGAACAACTGGTTAATAGTAACCGGGTATAAACTGAATGCCGCGGCCATTTCACCGCTGTTTACCCTTCTTTCCAATTCCTCTAATCCCCGTATTCCGCCCACAAAATCTATCCGCTTATCCGTACGCTGGTCTTTTATACCGAGCAATTTATCCAATATCCCATTTTGCAGTATGGTTACATCCAGTACCCCGATCGGATCATTGGTAAAGGTTCCTGTACGGGCGGTTAGTTTATACCAGTTCTGATCGAGGTATAAGCCGAAGGTATGCAGTGCCTCGGGCCGGTACGCCTGTTTATTAACCAGTTCCACTGTGAAATTCTTTCCCAGTTCTTTGATAAAGCTTTTTGGTGTAAGCCCGTTAAGGTCTTTTACCAACCTGTTATAATCCATGATATACAACTGGTTGGAAGGAAACAGTGTGGTAAGAAAATAATCAGCTTCCTCCGTGGCTTCATCACCGAGGGCTTTTCGCACTTTTGCGGCAGATGCGGCCCGGTGATGCCCATCCGCTATATAGGTAAATGGAACTTCTTTGGCAAACAGTTCTGTTATTTCCCGCGATGTTGTATCATCATTTACAATCCAGATGGTATGCTGTATACCATCATCGGCGGTAAAATCATACACGGGCGACTTCGATTCCTGCCACTTGCTGATCAGGTTGTCGATTTTGCTGTTATTCCTGTAAGCCAAAAACACATTGCCTGTTTGGGCACCCGATGTTTTGATATGGTTAATGCGGTCGAGTTCCTTTTCCGGCCTTGTAAACTCGTGTTTTTTGATAATATCATTCTCATAATCATCCACACTGCTCACGCAAACCAGCCCGGTCTGGCTTCGTCCATTCATGATGAGCCGGTAGATATAGTAGCACTCTTTGGATTCCCGGAAAAGAATATCACGGGTAATAAAAGCGGCCAGGTTATTTTTTGCCTGTTCGTATACCGCCGCGGAATGAATATCAATGGTATCGCCCAGATCAATCTCGCTTTTTGTAATATGAAGGAATGAGCTAGGGTTGCCCTGCGCTTCCAGTTTTGCTTCTGCACTGCTGAGAACATCATAAGGACGGCTGGCTACCTGCTTTGCCAGTTGCGCATGTGGCCTTAATGCTTTGAAAGGTCGTATAATCGCCATATCGCAAATATCTGCAATAAATCATATCCGACCGATAGACCCGGGTTTTTTAGCTGTAACAAACAGGGATTTTTAACAAAAACAGCTTGTAATCAGGTTATTTTAGAGAAAATAAAATATTTAGGGGAGATAGGCGTCTTTCAGTAGGATTGCGGATTGCGGATTGCGGATTGCGGATTGCGGATTGCGGATGGAGGATGGAGGATGGAGGATGGAGGATGGCGGATTGCGGATGGCGGATGGAGGATGGAGGATTGCGGATGGAGGATGGAGGATTGCGGATGGAGGATGGAGGATGGAGGATGGAGGATGGCGGATGGAGGATGGAGGATGGAGGATGGAGGATGGAGGATGGAGGATGGAGGATGGCCGTTTGAGGTGGACGGCTGTCGCGGGTTTTTCGTACTTTGCGTTGTTACCTCCCCGTGCAGGACCCTGCGCTGCAATTCTGCGATACTGTGAGAATAAACCAACTTGTATGACTTATGCAATAATCGCCGCCGGTGAGGGTTCAAGACTTTTGGACGAAGGGATGAAAGGACCCAAACCGATGGTTACGGTGGGGGGTGAGATGCTGATCGATAGGCTGATACGTATTTTCCTGCACAACCAGGCTGAGAGGATACTGGTAATCGTTAACGACCATTCAGCGGCATTGGTTACTCATCTCCGGGGCTTGCAATTGCCCGTTTCCCTGGAACTGGTGATAAAAACTACCCCCAGTTCTTTCCATAGCCTGTACGAGTTATTAGAAGCAACCGGGGAAATACCCGCCGAGCTATGCCTGGCTACTACAGACTCTGTTTTTGAGGAGGGGGAATTTGCCGGTTATATTAACGCATTTACCTCCAACAGGCAGGCGGACGGCCTTTTTGCCGTAACCTCGTTTATTGATGATGAGACGCCCTTATATGTTTCATTCGACACAGAGGGTATTATTAAAGGCATTTCAGATAATTCCGCAGAACCCAACCCTTTTATCTCCGGAGGCATCTATTGCCTTAGAAAGAATGCCCTCTCTGTTGTTGCATCCGCCATGCGGGAAGGGGTACACAGGATGCGGAATTTCCAAAAAATGTTGTTGCAGCGTGATCTTCGTATTGAGGCACACCGGTTTAGCAAGGTGCTGGATATTGACCATGTTACAGACATTGCGAAAGCGGAACAGTTTTTGAGGGAAACAAGATCAACTAACAACCTAGCACACAGTAATGGATAAAATAAAAGTATTGGGTATAAGCCGGGCAAGCAGGTTCTCCCCTAATCATATATTGAATGATGACACGGTTTTCTCGCTTACTGCCGCTGAATTGGTAAAAAGCGGTTGTGAGGTAACTATCTGCACGGAAGATGAATTTCTTAACCTGGAACTGGTTGAACAGCCCTTCATTTTTACCATGGCCAGGGAGAAAAAAGTGGTAGCCAAACTGCAGGCCCTGGAAGATACCGGCACAAAAGTGATGAACTCGGCGTATGGTATTGAAAATTGTTTCAGAACCAATATGACCCGCCGTTTACTGGAAAATAATATTCCCTATCCCAGGAGCTGTATCATACCCACCCGTCAGTCAGACTATGATGTATTTGAAAAGATAGAAGGGCAGGGATGCTGGATAAAAAGAGGAGATTTTCACGCGATTCATAAAGAGGATGTAACCTTTGTGGAATCTGCGGGGCAGGGACAGAATATTCTGAAAGAGTATGCCATGCGCGGCATACCGGATGCCGTGATATCAGAACACCTGTTTGGAGACCTGGTGAAATTTTATGGAGTAAGCGGGGACCGGTTCTTTCATTTGTTCTACCCGTACGATCATAACCACCTCAAATATTCTGAGCATGAAACGGTAAATGGAAAAACGATACACTACCCGTTTGATAAACTGGCCTTACGGGCGGTAGCCGCCAGGTCGGCAGAAGTATTGAACATAGATATTTATGGCGGCGATGCCATTATTGATAAAAACGGTCATTTTCATATCATTGATATGAATGACTGGCCCAGTTTTGCCCCCTGCCGCGAGGAAGCGATACCCCATATCGCCGCGCATATATTTAATTATTTTACGACAACTGTTACCAGCAAGGCTTAGTTCGTTATTTTTGCAGATGGCCGGCCCGCTTCGGCAAAAGGTCAATGTTTAAAACTCAGTAGATGGATCAAACAGCTTCGGGAAAACAAAAAATAACATTCGCCAGTACGCTTAAATCCAGTGACACCGAAGAGAAGTTTGACCTTATTTTCTACCGCCCCATTGGTTTCAGGATAGCACTATTATGTGCCGCTTTAAAGATCAAACCCAATGCAGTAACCATCGTAAGTATCTTTTTTGGCATCGCTGCGGGCATTTTATTTTACTACCCTGATCTGTGGACCAACGTAATAGGAATGTTCCTGCTCGTTTTTGCCAACAGTCTCGACAGTGCCGACGGCCAGCTGGCCCGTATTACCAATAACAAAAGCAGGATCGGAAGAATACTGGATGGCCTGGCGGGCGATTCCTGGTTTGTTACCATCCACATTGCCATTTGCCTGCGGTCTCAAAATGAAGGATGGTCGCCTTTTATCTGGGTGCTGGGCAGTGTAGCCGGCGCATCGCATATCTTGCAATCGGCGATGGGGGATTACTACCGCAATGTTCACCTGTTTTTTATACAGGGCAGAGCGGGAAGCGAGCTGGATAACAGTGCCGCATTGCAGCCGGAATACGATAAGCTGAGCTGGTCTAAAAATTTTGTGGCTAAGTTCATGGCCAACAGCTACCTGGGCTATACCAAGTTACAGGAACGCTTTACACCTAACCTGCAAAAGCTGTTGCGGGCCGTGTACAAAAAATATCCAGACTCAAACCTGCCCCCATCACTGGTAGAGGATTTCAGGAAACAGAACAAACCTTTGATGCGCTTTACAAACATTATCCAGTTTAACACGCGTGTTATGTTTCTTTTTTTGTGGTTGTTCATCAACCAGTCCTGGTTCTATTTTATTTTTGATATCGTTGTACTGAACGCCTTCCTGGTGTATATGATGGTAAGGCAGGAGAAAGTGAGCCGATTTTTTTACCAGCGGATCTCCGGGGAGCCATCATGAGCCAGAAGTTATATAAAGCCCTCTTCCTGATCATAGGCGTTGTTACGCTCGGCTTTATGATCCATAGCCTCGGAATAGATATAATCTGGCATAATATTCTGAAAACGGGGTTTTGGTTTTTTCCTATCATAGGTATCTGGCTTGTTATTTACATTCTTAACGCATTTGCTTTTAAAGCCATCATACAGGAACCCGGTTTGCCGCACAGCTACCTGCCTTTTCTTACCATACTCAGGATAACCATCAGCGGCTATGCCATTAACTATGTAACTCCCTTTGTAGCACTGGGAGGCGAGCCTTACCGGGTAATGGAACTAAAGAAAGTGCTGGGAACCAATAAAGCCACTTCTTCTGTGCTTCTTTATGGCCTGATGCATATGTTTTCACATGTTATCTTCTGGCTGCTTTCCATCGTTCTCATTATTGCATACCTGCCGCTCGACAATATGATGCTGACCGGTTGTGTTTGCGCTTTTGCAGCAGGTATCGCTCTCACTTACTGGTTCCTGCGGGTATATAAAAAAGGAGTTACCATCAGCACTTTCCTGCTTCTTCAGCGCATACCTTTTATACGCAGGTGGGCGGCACCTTTTGCTGCCGCAAAGGCAGACTCACTAAGGGAGATAGATGAACAGGTGCGGATATTGTATGCCGACAGAAAAGCCAGTTTTTACAAATCGTTAATACTGGAAATCGCAGCCAGGGTGGTAACTTGCCTTGAGATATATTTTATCGCTGTTGCGATTGGCTTGCAGATGTCGTTTTTTGATTCTTTGATCGTTAGCTCGGCTTCTTCACTTTTTGCCAACCTTATATTCTTCCTTCCCATGCAATTGGGTGCCCGGGAAGGCGGTTTGGCACTGGCACTGAAAAGTGTAGGACTACCGGCCAGTGCGGGCATATTCGTAGGGCTGATCACCCGTATCCGTGAGCTGGTATGGATTGCGATCGGCTTGCTGCTGATGAAAAAAGGAGTGAGGCGTGAACCGTCAATCGTGAACCGTCAATCGTGAATCGTGAATCGTGAATGGTATCTTTGCCTTTTAAGCTCTTCCCGATTGACGATTGACGATTGACGATTGACGATTGACGATTCACGATTCACGATTCACGATTGTCACCAACCCAGGAACATTCAAATATCAACCCCATGATAAAAGGAATACTGCTTGATTACGGTGGAACGATTGACACGAATGGTCTTCATTGGGCGGTGGTGCTGAAAAGCAATTATATCAACCAGGGAATAGAACTGCCGGACGATGTTTTTGCGAAAGCGTATGCGTATGGAGAAAAAGCACTGGCCATCCATCCGCTGGTAAAGCCTTCGCATACCTTCCTGGATGTGCTGCTCTTAAAAATAGAACAACAGTTTACTTATCTCCGCGAGCAGGGCTATGCTATCAGCACCACTAAAATTGAACCTATTGCCTCCAGCTGTACCCGGTTTGCCAAAGAAACCGTGGCAACGGCTGTACCGGTATTGGCGCAACTTCAAAAAGATTTTCCACTGGTGATGGTTTCTAATTTCTATGGTAACCTGAATTCCGTTCTGGAAGATTTTGGGATCCGTAAGTATTTCAACCACGTTGTGGAATCTGCGGTGGTAGGGGTTCGCAAACCCGATCCTGCCATTTACCAGATAGGAGTAAACCTGCTGGGCTTAGCCGCCCATGAGTGTATAGTGGTAGGTGACTCATTTGCGAAAGACATTGTTCCCGCCCAAAAATTAGGCTGCAAATCTGTATGGCTGAAAGCAAAAGGATGGGAAGAAGACGCGCCGGCCGAAGGGATGGCCGCTGACCTGGAAGTATCCTCATTTTCTGAAGTTCCGGCCCTATTGATCGCAACTACTAATTATTAATTGCTAATTAATAAACCGCTAAGGCTTTATCCTTTCCATTAATTCTTCGCCGGTAACTTCATCACGGCCCCTTAATTCCATGTACAGGACGTTGGGCGACCAGAAAGTTCCTCCTTCACCGATCTTTACAAATATTCTTCTGAGTATGGCTTCCTTGTGATTAATAGTTGTGTAAACATGATACTTTCCGTCTTTGGGAGAACGCATCAGGTTGAGTTGCTGCTTTTTATAGGATACCACATGCATTTTATAATTGCCGTTGGGCTGCGCCTGTGTTTTAATGCCGTAGGCGAACACTCGCTGAATATAGTTCAGCTCTTTTTTCATCCCTCCTTCGGGGTAGCGTATCCAGAAAACGTGTACCGGCTCTGATTCATCCAGTTGTCCCCTGGCATTAAACTTCGCTTCGTAGATGATCGTATTGGTATTGGCCGTACGCTGAAGGTAAAATAACTGGTTGGTAACCGAAGGAACAGGAAATGTATCCTGGGCGTCCACCACTACCGGCGGAGTTGCCAGTTTTTTTACGGCCGGGGTTGTTTGCAGGAAAGCGCTTTTTGACAAAGAGATAAAACAAAACATCAACAGGACCCTCTTAATGTCCCGGGCAAGGCAGTCAGTCATGGTATAAATATCTAACAATAATCGTTTAAAAATCAAATTTCAACATAGCCCGCACGCCCAGCGGAGTAACGAAGGGATTGTCTAAATAATTAAAGCGCTTCACCAGGTCAACCCTTAGCAACTTAAAAATGTTCCCGATTCCCACACTTCCTTCTACATAGGGTTGTTTGGACAAAGAGAAAGTGGTGGGCATTCCGTTCACTTCAGGATACTTTATCAATGTCGGGTCAACACTGGGCTTATTCTCATCCCTTACCCCTCCGTATATCATCTTCAGCGAAGCCACTTCACGAAGCTTTAATTTTTTCAGCAGGGGAACCCGGTTGAAAAACAGTCCATTAAAATGGTGATCGATAATAATACCGGCAAAATGATCACTCACAAACTCCTGGAAGTTCATCAGGTTATAGGAATTCAACTGGTAAGCATAGGTTTGGTTGGCGTGGTGTACCGTCATTAAAGGGTAAGGCAGTTTTCCGAAGATATATCCGCCGTCAAGAATCACATCGCTGTAGCCGAGTTGCGACAGGTAAACACGTTTCTCAACCCGGAAGTTGATATTCTGATAGTTATACTGGCTATTCATCACCCCTTTAACCCCCGCTATAAAACGCAGCGTGAATATGGGGTACTTGTTAATGATGGGGATACGGTACACTTTACCCTGGTAAAACTGTTCATGTGGTGCCCAGCGAAATTCGGCTGAAAATTCACTGGTAATGAGCTTGTCTACATTAACTGTTGCGCCACCTTCTTCTTTGGTATAAATAATGGCACCTGCCGGTTGCTGTTTCCAGTTCTTGAATCCAAATGTATAAGCCATCCTGTTCGGCAACTCGTGTACATACTCAAGTTTGAAAACATTACTGTACAGCCACTTGTCGTTCTGACCTCTTTTAAAAGAAAGCAGGAGGTTACTCTCCGATACAAACTGAAGATCCTGTCCCGGAATTTTTGTATCCTGCTGGTAACTGGCACGGATAAAGTTGAGGGGGTATGAATAAATAGACCTGTTATTCAGCGAGTAAGTGGTACTCAGGAAATACTTCCATTTTTCATCTTTAAATCCATACGCACCATAAGTTTCAAAATAGATCCGCTTACTTAATTTCGGTGTTGTTCTTCCACCCAATCGAAGCTTGAAGCCTTCCACAGGGTTAAAGCTGTAGAATGCCGCGGCCGGGCCGATCTCGAAGGGTCCTACAGATGTATAACCGGCTAAGAGGAAAGTAGCCGCTGCCATGGTTCTTCTGAAAGATGGCATTTTTTCAAGGCTATCAATATTACTATACACCCTGGCTTCTGTTTTGCTCAAAGTGTCATGGCGGTTGGCGGCCCAGTAATTGTCCGATTTAGTGTCAGACTGTTCCAGCTTTACCAGTGAAGGCCCTTCGTACACGCTGTCGGGCAACTGCTTATTTATCTGGAAGTTTTTAAAAGAAACGGTTCTCTCTCCAAAAAAACCGGAAGATGAGCCCTTGGTAACACTGGCATCTGCCATTACACTGCTTTTGATCAGGTGGTAGCGGTTATCCTCGCTTTTTTCAAATCCAAGATCAATATGCATTTCCCGTACAAAATTCAGGTTGGCATTTTTGCTGATGAACATATTCATCTTCTGCACCGAATAATTCCCGTCCAGGGTAATCCACATATTCCCACGGAACAAAAGATCATTGGTATTGCGTGGTGTAAAATATACCTTGATAAGCTTCTGCCCGCTGGCGTCTACCGTGGTATCACGGATATAGAACATATAAAAGGTTGGGGCCAGGTCGGCTATCGGGCTCAGGAACTGGTAGGTAAAAAGCGGTATATCATTATCGTAGATATCAATATCCATGATAAGCCTGTTCAGATAACTACTCACACCATTGTTATCAATATACTCACCGTAGTTTACTTTCTTATCCGCTACAATAATTGTCTTTGTCTTCTCGGGTTTGCGACGGTAATATTTCTTTGACAGTGTTTCTTCGAGGTATACAGGCAATAAAGATTTGCCTTCGAACTTGGTAGTGTCCCTGTTCTCAAACATGAACTGGTAGTTCTTCAGCAGTTTTGATTTGGTAAGCTTTTCAGATACATTGCTAACCGATACCTCTAGCTTCTCGTATTGGTCGTACTGCACATAATCATAATGCTCCGGCCGGTTGATCGGTTTGTTATCAATCACACGCCTGATAAGCTCAACAGCTGGGTTTCCCTTATTCCTGTATGGGGCACGCTTATTTGTGCTTACCGTTACATTGCTGATAGCTTTGGGGTCTGTTTCAAGTTCTATATTTACGGTTTGCCGCGTACCCGGCTTGATGGTTTTCAACAATAGCTTATAGCCTACATAGGTTACCTGTATGATATTGTTGCTGCCAGACGACTGCAAACTATACCTTCCCAGGCTATCGGTTACGGTTCCACGGCCGCCCTTGAATACAACGCTTACATATTGCAAAGGCTGCTTACTGATCATATCTGTAACAACACCTTCCACTACCGTTTGCGCAGAGCCGTTTATCCATCCAAAAATGAACAACAATAACACCCTTAATCCCCATCCAATCTTCTTACTTTTCATCATCATTATTTAACACAATCCTTATTGCAACGCCTCCACGAGGTCCTGGTAATAATCAAGCCCAAGGTGCGTAATCAGGTCCTCACCCATTATATGCCGCAGTGTGTTCTGCAGTTTGATGAGCTGTTTAAAAATATCGTGTTCCGGCTTTAATTCCGGAGCTGTTTGCGGCGACTTAAAATAGAAGGAGAGCCATTCCTGTATACCCGACATACTAGCCCGCTTTGCCAGGTCCATGAATAAGGCAAGATCCAGCACAATAGGCGCCGCAAGAATAGAATCGCGGCAAAGGAAATTGATCTTGATCTGCATCGAATATCCCATCCATCCAAAAATGTCGATATTATCCCAGCTCTCTTTGTTATCGCCATGGGGAGGGTAATAATTAATGCGTACCTTATGGTAAAGGTCTCCATATAATTCAGGATTGATATCCGGGCGGAGTATTTCTTCCAGTACGCTAAGTTTGGAAACCTCTTTTGTTTTAAAATTGTCAGGGTCGTCCAGCACCAGTCCATCCCTGTTACCCAGTATATTGGTAGAGAACCATCCCCTTACACCCAAAGCACGGGCCTGCAGCCCCGGGGCGAGTATGGTTTTCATAAGGGTTTGGCCGGTTTTGAAATCTTTACCGGCAACAGGTGTTCCGGTTTCTTTGGCCAGTTCTATCAATGCCGGAATATCACAGGTAAGATTGGGTGCACCATTGGCAAAAGGAACCCCCAGTTTAATTGCCGCATAAGCATAAATCATGCTTGGCGCGATAGCGGGATCATTATTATGCAATCCTTCTTCAAAAGCTTCTATGGTTTCGTGCACACCAGATACCTCGATGTATTTTTCTGTGGAGCCGCACCATACCAGCACCACCCGGCTACAGTCGTTCGCTTCTTTAAAATTTTCAATATCCTCCATTACCGCCAGCGCAAGATCATACTTGGTAGCACCTGTTTTAATATTGGTTCCATCCAGGTTTTTAATAAAGGATTTGTCGAAAACGGCCTTCATCGGTACGATGGCTTCCAGTTCGGGTTTGATGGAATGCAGCATCATCGGTTCTATTACCTTGGCATTCATGGCCGCTTCAAATACATTATCCTCGTATACATCCCATCCGCCAAACACGATATTGTTCAGCCCGGCCAGCGGCACAAAATCCTTAATCAGGGGGTAACGGTTTTCGGTACGCTTGCCCAGGCGGATGCTGCCCATTTGGGTTAATGCGCCTACCGGCTTTGCAAATCCTTTGTTAACCGCTATAACGCCTGCTATCATTGTGGTGGCTACGGCACCGAGGCCAGGCATCAGTATGCCCAATTTTCCATCAGCTGGTACTACCTGTTCTTTCATGTTAGTCTTGTTTAGTTGTATGGTGTATTCAATTATTGTTCGTATTACGCAATCCTCTTAGTAAAATGCCCATGATCGATTCCATCCTTGTTTCAAGCCGCTGGTACCTTCCGCTAACCACCATATCTCTCTCCAGCCCGCGAAGCGAACTAACCAATACGGCAGGAAGCACATCCAGATCCTCTTTAATGATACTGGTAAACTCACTGTTGTTCACACCAAATACCAGAATTTCTTTCAGCAATCTTGTTTCCTGGATATCATACGCGGCATGCAAACGCTTTGTACAAGTGATATTTTCCTGCAACTCGCCACTCACAATCTTATACAGGTTGGCTTTCTTTTGTACTGCTTTTATCTTGGTTAGCGTGAAGGCCCTGAGCTTGTCTTCAGCACTTACCGCTTTGGCAACCGCTTCGGAAACATTGTTAAATACCTCCTGCATTTCCTTCAGCACAACCGCGTCAAAAATTTCTTCCTTGCTGCAATAGTAATAGTAGAGGGTACTTTTACCTTTTCCCATGGCCCTGGCAATATCCTCCATGGTGGTTTTCTTCAGCCCGAACTGGCGAAAAAGTTTTTGCGCTTCTTCGAGTATCTCTTCCTTAATAATATCATCTTTGGCTACCAGCATTTCGACCAAAATCGTATTTTGGTCCAAAACTAGTTCAATTCGGCTTTACAATTTGTTAATTATCCGTTTTTAGCCGCAAAATGACGCGCCAGGCTGCAAAAAGCTTCTATGCTGCTGAGAGGCAGTGCATTATAGGAGCTAACCCTTACACCACCTACCGTGCGATAGCCCTTTACGCCGATCATCCCTTCTTTTTTACATAGATCCAGGAAGGGGGCTTCAAGGTTGGGATCAGTAAGAAAGAAAACGGCATTTACCTGGCTACGGTCTTCCCGGGCTACAGGGGCGCGGAAAACCGGGAGGCTGTCGATGGTATTGTATAAAAGCTCGGCCTTAGCCTGTGTACGCCTGCCCATTTCCGCCAAACCACCGGATGAAAGTATCCACCGGAGGGTTAGCATACTAACATATACGGCAAAAACCGGCGGGGTGTTCATTAAAGAGCCGGCTTCAATATGTTTCTGGTAGTTCATGATAGTGGGAATGGCCCGGCTTATTTTACCCAGTAAGTCTTTGCGTACCATTACCATATTAACGCCGGCTGCGCCCATATTCTTCTGGGCACCGGCATAGATCAGTCCAAACCTCGTAAAATCAGTTTCCCTGCTGAAAATATCACTGCTCATGTCCGCTACCAGGGGTACGGAGGTTTGTGGGTAATCGTGCCATTGCGTTCCTTCCACGGTATTATTGGTGGTGATATGGAGATAAGCAGCATGTGCGGGAACTGAAAAATCTTTTTTAATATAGGTGTGCCCTTTATCAGCGGTATCGGCTACTACATCCACATTCCCGAACAAAGCGGCCTCCCTGGCTGCCTTGTTGCCCCAGATACCATTAACGCTGTAAGCGGCCGTTCCTTTTTCGTCCAGCAGGTTCATGGGTACCTGCATGAATTGGGTGGTGGCACCACCGTGAAGGAATAAAACCTCATGCTCATCGCCCAGCTGCATCAGCTTTTTTACGGAGGATACCGCTTCCTGCAGTACTTCCTGGAACCAGGCCGTACGGTGTCCGATCTCAAGGATAGACAGTCCTGTACCATTAAAATCAATAATAGCCCTTGCGGCTTCTTCCAGCACGGGTTGTGGAAGTATGGAAGGCCCTGAATTCAGGTTATGCAGTTTCATAGGATTGCAAAGTAAAGACAAATAGGAATTAGTCATGCACATCAGTAACTCCCCCGGATATGGTGTATTTCATGGCATCGGCGGGGGTGATATTGGGCAATGCGCGTATTTTCTCTTTAGGCACGATATAGGTAATGCCGGATATAGCATAGGAATGGGGAACATATACCGTTACATGATCGGGAAGCCCAAATTCGTGGGCGTCTTTCTGGGTAATAAAACCAATACGCCATATATCCGCCGAATCCACATTTACCAGAACGGGGCGATCAAATTTTCTCTTGTTGCCGGCAAAGGCTTCCAGGAAATCCTTAACGGATGAATAGATAAACTTAATGCCGGGTGTTTTCTCCAGTATATGGTCGAGAAAGGAAACGAAACGACTGATAAAGAAAAGCGATGAGATCCAGCCGACAAATAAAACCAGGATGATCACTACCACAAACCCAAGCCCGGGAACCCGTGTGGGATTGCCTGCCGCGTCATTCTCCAGCAGCCCGGGAGCAAACACATGCACAATATTGGGCAGGATTCCATCTACAAAAGCGAATAGTCCGAATACCACCCAAATGGTAATCCCGATCGGTGCCAGGACGATCAGGCCCTGGAAAAAGTACCGGAGCAGCTTTTTCAGGTATCCTTTGATCGTAAAGGGTTCGCGGGGTTCGGGCATAGGACTGGTATTGGGTGCAAATTACGCTTTATAGAATTAATTCTCTAGTAGAACCAGCGGGAATGTTGTTCTTTTGAAGCCGTATAAAATTCATACTTTCTTCAGCATGAGCAAACAAATATACCCTTCTTTCAGTGAAGCAGTTGGTATCCTGCTGGTTATGTCGGTGGCTGGCGTTGCCGGTCTGCTAGGGTGTGTTCCCTACCTGATTTGGAAGAACGAATTCACGCGTTCTATTGGTTATATGAGTATTTATCTAGCGTCTTTTATAGTTCCCTCCGTTCGAAGTGTTAACCGAATTAAAGAAAGTGGTGATTCTTTTTCAGTTATTACTCTTTTTAGCAGGAGAATGGATGCTTTACAAATTGTATTACTAATTCCCCTTACGCTTTGCTTAGCCATTTGCGTTAGCTATGTAGTTGAGCTATTACATATTCCGAACTTTTTTACGGCAGATATTGATAGAATGATAGCGGTCCCCGTTCTTGGCTTTGTTGGAATTGCTATACTTCCGGCAATTTTTGAAGAACTTCTTTTAAGGGGCATTGTACTAAAGCAATTCCTGAAACGCTATTCTCCTAAATCGGCCATCCTATTGTCCGCCTTGCTTTTTGGTGTCATGCATATTAACCCGGCGCAGATCCTTTCGGGCTTCTTAGCGGGCTGTTTTCTGGGCTGGGTTTACTTCAAAACTCAAAATATTAAGTATTGCATACTGATACATTTTGTTAATAATTCACTTGGCTGGATGGAATATCAGCTTACCCATCATTTTCAACAACATATAATTACAAAATATATAGAGAGCCTGGATACCAATCTGGCCGCTTTTTGTGTTTCAGTAGCTGGTTTGGCAGCAGGGATCGCATTGCTGAATAAAAAATACCGCGAAAACGGGAGTGATCCTGAGCAAGAGGATGTTATGCCTGAAAAGAAATAGGCTATCTCTCAAGTGAGCCAGAAAGGTTATTAATAAGTGGTTGCCCCAGCATCAAATATTAACAATTGTTAGTTTTTTTTTATTTTTTCCTTACACGCTTATCCAAAAATTCCGCCGCTCAACACAAAATATAAATATTTCTCATGGAAACTTTGGTTACGAAATAAGTTTCCTTAGTTTTGCGTCCATTTCAGCAATATGGAGCACCAGGAAAGAATAGCAACAAAAGCACATGAACTGTTTATGCGGTATGGCATACGCAGCGTGAGCATGGATGAGATCGCCAACCATCTCGGTATGAGTAAAAAGACCATCTACCAGTTTTATACGGATAAAGATGCTTTGGTGGAAGATGTAATCAATATTATCATTAACGAGAACCGAACAGATTGTGTACTTCATAAGCAGCAAAGTGAAAATGCCGTTCATGAGATCTACATGGCCATGGATATGGTAGTGGAAAAGCTGGGAGGCATAAACCCGGCCGTTATTTTTGACCTGGAGAAGTTTCATCCCAATTCCTTTACAAAGTACAGTGATCATAAGAATAAGTTCCTCTATGCCATGATCCGGGAGAATCTCGACTGGGGAAAGCGGGAGGAATTATACCGGGAGGAGATACAATCGGACATTATCGCCCGGTTCCGCCTGGCTTCCATATTCATGCTGTTTAACCCCGAGGTTTTTCCGCTGGGAAAGCACAGCCTGCCTACATTAATTACAGAGGTAACGGATAATTTTTTATATGGCCTGGCAACCGCCAAAGGTCAAAAATTAATACAGAAATATAAGGCACAACGACAAAAAACAATAACAGTATGAACCAACGAAGAACCAAACTAATGCGCTGGCTATTGATCCTGTCAGGGATTATTAGTACCGCTTATGCGCAAACGGCTACACATCATGAATTTACCATTCAGCAGGCTGTTGAGTATGCGCGTAAAAACAATGTTCAGGTAAAAAATGCCCTCCTGAATGTGCTGATACAAAAGCAGACCAACCGCGAAATTACAGCGGGGGCATTGCCTACTATCAGCGGTAATTTCAACATTACCGATTATATTGATATTCCGGTTTCATTATTACCGGGAGAAGTATTTGGCCAGCCGGCCGGCACTTTTATACCGGTTAAGTTTGGTACAAAATATAATTCCGCCGCAGGCTTACAATTACAGCAGATACTGTTCGACGGACAGGTATTTGTAGGCCTGCAGGCAAGACAGACTTCCATCGACCTGCAGAATAAGAATGTTGAGGTAACGGAGGAAATGATCAAGACCAATATCTATAAGATTTATTACCAGCTTGTTGTTAGTAAAACACAAATAGATATTCTGGATGCCAATATCAACCGTTTACAAAAGCTGGATCACGACACGAAAGAGATCTATCAAAATGGCTTTGCTGAAAAACTGGATGTTGACAAGGTTGCCGTTCAGGTAGCCAACCTGCAGACAGAAAAGGTAAAAGCCCTGAATAATATCAGCATCGGTTACCTCAGCCTTAAAACCTTACTGGGAATGCCGGCAAAAGATACGCTGGTATTGCTGGATAAGATCACCGATGACCAGATCAAGGAAGATATCATGACCGATACCTCTTACGATTATAACGCGAGGAAAGAATATGCATACCTGAACCTGGTAAAGCGTTTGAACGAGTATAATATCAAGCGTTACAAGCTGAGTTACCTGCCCACCTTATCACTGAACGGTGTTTACAATAAGAATGCGCAGCGGAACACTTTCGACATTTTTGCTACCGGTGGTGCCTGGTTTACTACCTCCTATATAGGCGTTAACCTGAATGTTCCCATCTTCAGCGGTTTTGCAAAAGACGCCAGGGTACAGCGTTCCAAACTCGAGTTAAGACAAACCGAGAACCAGATAGACAATATGAAGATCACGATAGACAGCGAAGTGGAACAGGCGAGGCTTAATTTCCGTTCGGCGCAAACTACCATGAGTTTTCAAAAGCAGAATATGCAACTGGCGGAAGCGGTATATAACCAAACCAAAAAGAAGTATGAGGCGGGTACCGGCTCTAATATAGAGATCAACGCCGCACAAACTGATCTCGTTACAGCTCAGAACAATTATATCAGTGCCCTTTATACTGCCATTATCGCAAGGGTTGATTATTTAAAAGCAACCGGAAAATTATAACCACACCCAAAACTTAAAACGAAGTATATGCAAAAGTTCATAACCGTAATTCTCCTCACCGCAACGATCACTATCGCATCCTGCGGAACAAAATCAGAAGGTGACGGATCGCTGGCAGGGAAAAAAGCTGAAGTTGAGAAACTGAAAAAGGATCAGACAGCTATCGCCGATAAGATACTGGCCCTTGAAAAAGAGATCGCCAAACTGGATACCTCTTCCGTTAAGGAAGATGTTGCCAAACTGGTTGGTGTATCGCCGGTTACCGCACAGAATTTTTCTCATTATATAGATCTGCAGGGCAGGGTTGACGCAGATGAAATATCATACATCTCTCCCCGCTTAGGTGGTGGCCAGGTTCGCGCTATCTATGTTAAACGCGGTGATTTTGTAAAAAAAGGGCAACTGCTGTTAAAACTGGATGATGCCATTGGCAAGCAGCAGGTTGCGGCTTCCAAACAAAATACAGAAACCTTAAAAACACAACTGGCGCTCGCCAAAGACGTATATAACCGTAGAAACAACTTATGGAAACAGGGTATTGGCACGGAAATAGAACTGATCACCGCCAAGACAAATGTTGAGGCACTTGAAAAACAGATTAAAGCCGCTGATGAAGGTATTAAAGTACAACAGGAACAACTGAACGGTACCAACGTATATAGTGACGTTGATGGTATTGCGGACGAAGTGAATGTAAGAGTAGGAGAACTTTTCACCGGCTTTTCAGGAACCGCACCTCAAATTAAAATTGTAAATACCAGCAGCCTGAAGGTAATTACTGATATCCCTGAGAATTACAGCAGTAAAGTAAGAGTGGGTTCCGGCATAGTAGTAACCTTACCTGATGTGAACAAGACATTCAATACAACCGTGTCTATTTCAGGAAGGGTTATTGATCCTAACACGCGCTCTTTCCGCGCCGAAGCTAAATTACCCAAAGACCCTGCGATCCGTCCTAACCAGATTGCACAGGTAAGGATACTGGATTACAGCGCAGCCAATGCCATCGTTATCCCGGTGAACACCGTTAGTACCGATGAAAAAGGAAAGTACGTGTATGTAGCTGTAACCGAAGGAGGCAAGATCATTGCCCGGAAAAAGTCCATTGTTGTAGGTGAACTGTATAACGACCAGATAGAAATCAAAAGCGGCTTAGCGGCAGGCGAACAACTGATCACCGATGGCTACCAGAATATTTATGACGGTCAGCTCCTGAAAACAGATACGAAGAAATAGTATAGTCGTAAGTCATAAGTCGCTAGTCGTAAGTTGTCCACCAAAACTTACGACTTACGACCTACGACATACGACCTACAACTTACGACTAAACCCTACTTAAAAAATAAATTATGCATCCATTTATAGAAGGTGTAGCTAAAAAATTCAAGCAGTTTAAACCCACCAGTTGGGCTGTTGATAACCGTACGGCTGTCTATATCATTACGATATTGATATCGCTGTATGGGCTTACCAAGTTCAACACATTGCCGAGGGAGCAGTTTCCGGATATTGTTGTGCCTACCATCAGTGTCAGCACGGTATATTTCGGAACCTCGCCCAAAGACATGGAGAACCTGGTTACCCGCCCAATTGAAAAACAGCTGAAAGGTATCAGTGGCGCGAAAGTGCGCAAAATACAATCAACTTCACAACAGGATTTTTCGTTGATCATTGTGGAGTTTGATACAGATGTTAAAACGGAGATCGCCAAACAGAAAGTAAAAGATGCGCTGGATAAAGCGCAAACCGATCTTCCTACAGATCTTACCCAGCAGCCGAATGTACAGGAGTTCGACTTTAGTGAAATGCCCATCATGTATGTGAATGTGAGCGGTGAGTATGATGGAATGACGTTGAAGAGGTATGCGGACAAGATGCAGGACAGGTTTGAAGAACTGACGGAAGTGAACCGTGCGGATATTGTGGGTGCCCCGGAAAGAGAAATACAGATCAATGTAGACCCCTATAAAATGCAGGCGGCTAAACTGTCGTTTACGGATATAGCCAATGCTATTAACTATGAGAACCGCGATATCAGCGGAGGCCTTGTTGAAGTGGGTGAAATGAAACGAACGATCCGTGTGAAAGGGCAGTTTGTTACCGCCCTGGATATGCGGAATATAGTTGTAAAGAATTTACAGGCTGCGCCTATCTACCTGCGTGATGTGGCTGAGATCGTAGATACGGTAAAAGAAACCGAGAATTACGCCCGCCTGGATGGAAAGAATGTGGTTACGCTCAATATCATCAAAAGAAGCGGTGAGAACCTGATCAGCACTTCAGAAAAAGTGCAGGCGATCATTGCGGATATGAAAGAAAAGAAAGAACTGCCGCCCAATCTGAATATTGTTATTACCGGCGACCAGAGTGTACAAACAAAAACTTCTTTTAACGACCTGGTAAACACCATTGTGATCGGTTTCATACTGGTATTGATTGTACTGATGTTCTTTATGGGTGTAACAAACGCCTTCTTTGTGGCCCTCAGCGTTCCGTTGAGCGTATTTGTGGCCTTCCTGTTTTTGCCGCTGGCAGATTCTATTGTAGGCACCCATGTAACCCTCAATTTCATTGTGCTGTTCGCCTTGTTATTCGGACTGGGTATCATTGTAGATGACGCGATTGTGGTAATTGAGAATACGCACCGTATTTACAATAATGGAAAAGTAAAGGTTCAGCGTGCTGCGAAAGAGGCGGCGGGTGAGGTTTTTGTGCCTGTACTGGCCGGAACCTTAACCACCCTGGCACCTTTCTTCCCACTATTGTTATGGAAGGGGTTGATTGGTAAGTTTATGATCTACCTGCCTACCATGCTCATCCTTACACTGGCCGCATCGCTGATCGTTGCCTTCATTATGAACCCTGTATTTGCGGTAAGCTTTATGCGCCCGGAGGGAAGGGAATACGAAGAAAAGAAAAACACCATTTTCAGGAAGCCTTTATTCTGGACCGTTATTGGTTTTGGGCTTCTGTTTAACCTGGCCGGATGGCATGGATTTGGGAATTTCCTTTTGGTGATGGCCGCCATGATGATACTGAACAGGTATGTACTGCGTGATGTAATTCACTATTTCCAGGAAACGATATTGCCTGGCCTGATGAACCGCTATGAAAAGATGTTGCACTGGGTATTAAAAGGCGCAAGACCGGCCAGGTTAATGCTATGGCTCTTCCTGCTGTTCCCGATTTCATTAATCATGCTGATTGCGCGCAACAACCCTAAACCATTCTTCCCGAGCGGCGACCCGCATTTTGTATATGTATATTTAAAAATGCCGATCGGTACCAAAACGGCAGCAACGGACTCTGTAACACGCATACTGGAATCACGCGTAAGACAGGTGCTGGCAAAAGAAAAGCCAGGTACACCAGGTTCTATCGTAGAAAGTATCATTACCAATGTTGCCGTGAGTGCCAATAATCCAAGGGATAATAACAGGAGTACCCAAAGTAACCTGGGACGGATCCAGGTGTCTTTTGTGGAATTTGAAAAACGTGAAGGTAAATCTACCGCGCCTTTGATGAAAGAGATTCGTGAGCAAATGAAGGGTATACCCGGAGCGGTGATTGAGGTTGGACAGGAAGATGGTGGTCCTCCCACAGATCCTCCCGTTAATATAGAAATCAGTGGTGATAATTTTGATGAGATTGCCAAAGTGGCTTATGATCTTCAGAATCATCTTGATACGAACCGTATCAATGGTATAGAAGGTTTGAAAATGGATATCGACCTGCAGAACCCCGAGATCACCATTAATATAGACCGTGAAAGGGCCTTGCGCGAAGGTATCAGCACCGCGCAGATAGGTATGGAAATCCGCGCCGCCGTATTTGGCAAAGAAGCCAGCAAACTGAAAGATGGTGAGGATGAATATAAGATACAGATCCGTTACAATATGTTACAACGTAACAATATTAACGACCTGATGAATATGCGCCTTACTTTCCGCGATATGTCTACTATGGGTATCAAACAGGTTCCGCTAAACGCGGTGGCTACGGTTGACTATACCAACACTTCCGGTGGCGTTAAACGTAAAAACGTTAAACGTACCATACAGATCCAGTCGAACGTGACCGATCCGTCTTTAACCGGCCCGGTAAATGTTGAACTGGCGAAGAAGATTGAAGATTTTAAAGCCAAAACAAAGATCCCGGTGGATGTTACCATCAAACAAACCGGTGAAAGTGAGCAGCAGGCTGAAACCATGAGCTTCCTGGGTACTTCATTGTTAACCGCATTATTGTTGATCTTCCTGATCCTGGTATTGCAGTTTAACAGCCTCAGTAAGCCGTTCATTGTATTAACCGAGATCTTCTTCTCTATCATAGGTGTGTTTATCGGGTATGCCGTAACCGGTATGTCGATGGCTACAATCATGGTGGGTGTGGGTGTTATTGGCCTTGCGGGTATTGTAATTAAGAACGGTATCCTGTTGATTGAGTTTACGGATGAGCTTCGCGGAAGGGGATACAAAACAAGGGCCGCCGCCATTGAAGCGGGTAAGATCCGTATCATACCGGTAATGCTTACCGCCCTGGCTACCATGCTGGGATTGCTGCCGCTGGCGGTTGGCTTTAATATCAACTTCGTTTCCCTGTTCCAGCACTTTAACCCGCATATCTTCTTTGGCGGCGACAGTGTTGTATTCTGGGGGCCATTGAGCTGGACCATCATTTTCGGATTGGTCTTTGCGTTCTTCCTTACACTGGTAATGGTACCTAGTATGTATATCATCAGTGAGAGACTGAGAAGGCCGATGGAGAAATTCTACGGAACCAAATATGTGGCCCTCCTGGGCTTCCTGGGACCATTCTTCTTCATTACCGTGGGCATTATGTTCCTGGTGAGAAGGATACAGGGAAAGAGAGTTTGGTTGGGTAAGATGAAACCGTCTCCGGTGAAAGCCTGATGATAATGGTAATAATGAAAGCCGCTCATAAAAAGAGCGGCTTTTTTTATGGGTGGAGGAGAGGCGCAGAAAGGCAGGAAGGCACAAAGCGGTTTAAGTAACAGAGCAACTGAAAAGTACACAGCATTCATTGTGCCTTCCCTTTGTGCGCAACTTACCGCTCATAAAAACCTGGCTCCCGTGTAATGTTCCGGCGATAAATCTTACTAATTTTATCAAAACAATTGTATGATACAGAACCACGAGATAGACTACCGGATATTCGGAGAAGAAATGCAGTATGTTGAAGTTGAGCTGGACCCGAATGAAACCGCCATTGCTGAACCCGGTGCTTTTATGATGATGGATGACGGGATAGATATGCAAACCCTGTTTGGTGATGGTAGCCAGCAGCAGAATAGTGGCTTTCTGGGAAAATTATTAAATGCCGGCAAACGTGTGCTGGTGGGTGAAAGCCTGTTCATGACGGCGTTTACCAACATAGCACATGGAAAACGTCGGGTAAGTTTCGCATCGCCTTATCCCGGCAAAATCATCCCGCTGGACCTGCAACAACTGGGCAACCGGATTATATGCCAGAAAGACGCTTTTCTCTGTGCCGCAAGGGGTGTGAGTGTGGGAATTGAATTTCAGCGCAAACTGGGAACGGGGTTATTCGGTGGTGAAGGATTTATTATGGAAAAACTGGAAGGTGATGGGATGGCTTTTCTGCATGCCTGTGGCCATGTTTTAAAAAAAGATCTGCAGCCCGGTGAACTGCTTAAAATTGATACGGGCTGTATCGTTGGATTTACGTCGTCTATCAACTATGATATCCAGTTTGTAGGCGGTATAAAGAATACAATATTTGGCGGCGAGGGTCTCTTTTTTGCCACCCTTCGCGGACCCGGTACGGTTTGGATTCAGACTTTGCCTATCAGTCGGCTGGCTGGTAGAATATTACAATACGCTACCACCTCGGGAAGGGAGGAAGGAAGTGTACTCGGCGGATTGGGCAACCTGCTAGACGGAGATGGTTGGCGCTAGGATAACTAGTTAAATTCATTCAATCTTTCCACCGCTTTTCGGAGGGTTTCTTCTTTTTTGGCGAAGCAGAAACGCAATACCTTGTTGTCTTCGCTGTCTTTGTAAAAAGCGGAAACGGGTATGGCAGTTATGCCGTAGTCTTTTGTAAGGCGGATGGCCAGGGCTTTATCACTTTCATTACTAAAATGCCCGTAGCTATAGCACTCAAAATAACTTCCATGAGAGGGTATGCACCTGAACGGTGTAGATTCCATCAGGTGTCGTAACAGATCGCGCTTTTGCTGGAGGAATGGCCCCAGTTGATGATATTCTTCTTCCTGTTGCAGGTAGGCTGCAATAGCTACCTGCTTGGGCGTGTCGCAGGAAAAGCAATTATACTGGTGTACTTTTCTGAATTCTTTCATGAAAACAGCTGGCGCAATGCAGTAGCCCAGTTTCCATCCTGTACAGTGATAGGTTTTACCGAATGAAAAACATACAAAACTTCTCTCCATCAGATCGGGATAGCGCAGGATACTTTCATGCCGGATGCCATCATAAATCAGGTGTTCGTACACCTCGTCACTCAGGATCATGATATGAGTTCCTGCTACAATACTGCGTAACTGTATCATATCCTCCTCCCTTAACACCGCGCCGGTAGGATTGTGAGGGGTATTGATCATGATCATGCGTGTCTTAGGCGTTATCTTCGACCTGACTTCATCCCAGGGTATAGTGTAGGCAGGAAATTGTAAAGATATTCTCACTGCGGTTGCCCCGTTCACTTCAATATTGGGGATATAACTATCGTACGCGGGCTCAAAAACTATTACTTCATCTCCGGGTTGCAACACCGTAGTTAACGAGGTATAGATAGCATAAGTGCCCCCTGGTGTAATCGTAATTTCGGTATCCGGGTCAATGGAACTTCCATATAACTTCCTGGCCTTTTCCGCCAGCCGCTCACGAAGCAAAGGAATGCCGTTCATGTGCGCATACTGGTTAAATCCGTCGCGCATGGCTTTATCAACCAATCCCGTCAATTCGCTGCTCATCGGGAAATCTGGGAATCCCTGGCCCAGGTTAACTGCATTATGCTCCAGGGCCAACTGGCTCATAACCGTAAAGATGGTAGTTTCTACATCCGGCAACTTCGAAACCAGCCGGGGAGTGCTTTTACTGGTGCTCATAAGTCTCTTTCATTTTATCGTGAGACGTGAGGCGTGAGACGTGAGGCGTGAGACGTGAGGCGTGAGACGTGAGGCGTGAGACGTGAGGCGTGAGATCTGAGGGCAGATACCTGAGGCTGCTTTATGCCCATTTCACGATTCACGTTTCACGATTCACGTTTCACGCCTCACGCCTCACGTCTCACGATTCATTGCAATTGTTTTCGGTAGTGGATCACACGCCCGTCCTCGGTTACTCCTTCGAGTACCAATTGCAATGTATGACTGATATCATTATTATAAAAAGATATCCTGGCTTTCTTGTTATCCTTGTCCAGGATGATATTGGGATTCCAATAAAGGGTTCTTCGCAGGTCAGCCTGTGGAAAATTGCCTTTTGTTTCTCCTGGTTCCGGTACGTAGAATTGCTTTACAGGCGTATAACCGGCAAGAAGCGTGAACTCCATACCCTGTACATCTTGTACCAATTCATCTCCTTTTTTCAGATAAACGGAAATGGCACCGCCCGCCCCTCCACCTGTTGCGCCAAAGAAAGGCGGATCTATTACCTTAACATACGCAATATTAATGGGTGATATAGTAACAAGTGTTGAGGCATCCACCTGCATTTCATTCACAAAAAGTGCAACCGGTGCTCCCCGCCTGGTAGCCCTTGGGTTGCCTGAATAAGGATTGCTGATCACCAGCCCGGCAACCCTTGATGCCAGGTAGTCAAAAACAGATTGTGAGGAAAGGGCAGTTTTATCTTCAACAAAGTTGAACTGCCTGCCGCTATTATTTCTAAACAACCCACTAGCATACTTCTCATCCAACTCTTCTGTTTTTGATTTTACCCTGGCTTTTACCACTACTTCCTTCAAAGTGGTTTGCAGTAAGAGTGAATCTAGTCTTCGCTGCTCTGCTGCTATTGACAAAAGCCGCATTCGTCCGGTTGTATCCGGCAGGTAATTTCCAATGGCGGCAATTCTCTTTGTTGTATCGTAGGGAAGGAAGGTGCTTTTTATGTCAACATTGCTGCGTGCAGGAATATAGGATTTATTGAACTGGTAAAAAATCTTTACGGTATCAAATAACACCAGGTTATCCTCCCTAAAGCTTCCATCAGCATGTAGGGGTGTGAAAATAAATTGTTTACTGGAGTCTTTGGCTACTACTATCATATTTACCTGCTCCGCCTTTTTTGCCCTGTTCTCGCTGAGTTTGCTAACCTTACCTGCAATGGAAAGATATCCTGAATCGCGGGAAAAGGGTAATGCCGGAACATTCCCGCTTAACACATCTTCCCAGGCGAATCTCCGCCAGCCGTTTGTCATCATAACAAGGTCTAGCCGGTTGGCAACACTATCTTCTTCCGATGAAAAATAATAAGCAGGCTCGTGTATGTATCCTTTAATTTCAGAAGATAGTAATAATCCTGAAATAATATTGACGGAAGAGTCGTATAAACCATCCGTAACAGCAAGCGAGAGTGATGCATTTGTGGTATCCGTCCAGCCGATCTCAACAACATTTTTGCCCCGTTTGTCCAGATTGAGGGTGTCCAGGGAAATATCTGCATCAGCAAGATAGTCCTGGTTGTTTACAAAGACTACTCTTTCCGCCAGTGGGTGACGATCCATATCCATAACAGTTACCCGCAAAACCCCCGATGGAAATTTATCGGTGGGAAGGCCTGCCGTAACAAATGTTTTAGCGGAGAGATTAACATTGGCACTGAAGAGGAGTTGCTGGTGCATAGACAGCAGGATGATTACTTTGTTATACCGGTCGCTATTGGGTGACCGTTCCACTGAGAAAGACCATCGTCCGTTTCGTTGACCAACCGTGAGCGCAACCCCTGTGGCTTTCACAGCAGGTAGCGGGGTGATATGTTCTTCACCTTTTGCGTCTTTCCAAACAGCCCTATACTCTTCTCCTGCTGCCGGAATAAAGCTGAACTTTCCCATACCATTGTGCTCGGCTTCAAATGTAGTAAGGGTAACACCTTTGCTGTCGCTGATCACACCGCGAACGCTAGCAGGCAAGCCACCTGAAAGAGTGGCTTTAAAAGCAACCGTGGCTTTCAAGCCCTCTATTATATCACCTCCTTCAGGAAATAATCTCAGCGTGGTAAGAGGAGCAATAGCTGTGGAACGGGCAGCCACCGGGTCGGGCTGAACCACAGAGAGTGTATGATGAAATAAAAAAGCGGAATCAAAATTCAGCATCCATTTTGTATAGCCCAGCACCTGCAGGTGATTGCCGCTGTATTTTTCCGGAAGGGTGAAACTGCCGGAGGCGCAGGAATTAGCCACCGGTGCTATTACGCGCTTCAGTAATTTGCCATTGTTATCAAACCAATCCAAATAAAAATTCTTACTGATAGGCGAAGGTTCATTGCCGGCGAGCAGGTAGGCTTTGTACCAAACTGTCTGACCGGGAACATACAATGTATTGTCAAAGTGGACATACACTTTTTCCTGCGGAACTTTTGAATCGTAGGCATCCAGTAATGAATCCAGCTGCTGCGACCGCGCGGTTTCGGATAACAGCAATAGCAATAAGATAGGAATGAATAGGCAGTTCCTCTTCATAGCCGGCAATTTTTATAAGTAAATACCTGGGGGATATTCTACAACCATTACAAAGCGAGGTTGCTGGCTAAGCGTCTTAGCTCAATTTCTGCTACTTTGGCTGCATAGCTCAGGTTCACCAACCGATACCCTTCGTCCACAAAACTTTGCTGGGCAACGCGTACATCGATGATGGTAGCTTGCCCCAATTGAAATCTTTGCAACACCAAATCCAGGAGCTGGGTAGCCAGCTTATAGTTTTCCTGTTCTGTTTTCAACTGGTTAATGGAATTAACATAAGCCTGGTAGGTTCTTACGGTACCTGATTCGAAGTTAAGATATAATTGATCGCGGGTAACCCGGGCACTTTTGGTATTTACGCTGGCTACCTGTTGCTGTCTTTTAAAGATCCCTCCGTTATATATGGGTATGGCGAGGTTTACGCCAATAAATGGACCGTAGCTTTGGTTCAGCAAAGAAAAACCGGCACCGCTGCTGTTGTTTGAGAAGTTGTATCCTGCCAGCGCGCGAAGCGAGGGATACCGGAGTGCTGCTGTTTCTTTTTCTATCAGCTCGTTGATACGTATCTGCTGGTCGGCCGCGATGATGGATGGATTTTTTACCAGAGCCGTGCGAACGCTATCGAAACTTATGGTTTTGTCAACTATAATCGTATCACTGATAATAACCTTTGTTTCCGGTTTCAGGAAAATCAGGTTCAGCAGATCCGTTTTTGCCTGGTCTACCACCAGTTGCTGGCTCTGTTGTGTTTGCAGCAAAGCATTCAGATCCAGTTGCGCCTGGAAAAGATCGGCATTGTTGGAAAGGCCTACCTCTTTCCTGATATTCAGTATGTCTAGCCTTTTTTGAGAAACATCTATGGATTGCCCGATGGTTTTGAGATAATTCTGCTGCCGCACAACATCGTAGTACTTGGTCATTACACCCGCAATTGTATTCTGTACCTGCGCGCTTAATAACTGCTGATTCTGTGCCAGTAGCTGCTCCAGTCTTTTCTTGGTGGTGATCACCCGGCTACCGTTAAACAGCAGGAAGCTGCCGGTTACACCTACCGCCAGGTTATTGGAGGCTACATTATCCCTCCGGGTATCCCGTGTGGCGTCTGCAAATTTCTGGTTGATACTCGTTAATTGTTCCTGGTCGGTAAACGAGCCGGTAACAAGCGGGAGGCCGCCCGCTACGCCGATATTATTGTTGATATCGCTGATTTCGATATTATTCCTGGCCAGTTCAAGATCATAGCTGTTTTTTAAGGCAAGGTTGACCGCTTCTGTCAATGTAAGTCGCTGCTGGGCCATGCCAGTCATGCTAAACGAACCAAAAATGATAACCAGGATTCTTTTCATGCTATGTAAATTACCAAGAGCCGTAAACAGGATATAAAATTTTACACGAACGGGTGAATCAGCTCACCAGTGTGCCAACATCCATCCCTTCTACCACTTTCATCAGGTTGCCGGGTTTGTTCATATCAAAAACAATAATCGGCATTTTATTCTCCATGCAAAGTGTGAAGGCTGTCATATCCATCACTTTCAGGTTAGCACTGAGGCATTCCTGGAAGCTGATTTTTTCGTAACGGGTGGCACTGGGGTCTTTCTCAGGGTCAGCGGTATAAACTCCATCTACCCTTGTACCTTTCAGGATCACATCTGCCTTCATTTCAATGGCGCGCAGTGATCCGGCGGTATCTGTTGTGAAGTATGGGTTGCCGGTACCGCCACCAAATATCACTACCCGACCTTTCTCAAGATGGCGTAAAGCCTTACGGCGGATATAGGGTTCTGCTACCTGTTCAATATTAATGGCACTTTGCAGCCTTGTATATACACCTATTTTTTCAAGCATCGCCTGCATGGCCATGGCATTGATCACAGTTGCCAGCATACCCATATAATCGCCATGGGCACGTTCTATGCCGCTATCGGCCTCATTCATTCCCCTGTAAATATTACCACCACCGATCACAATGGCCACCTGAACACCCAGGTCGGTAACCAGTTTAATATCATGGGCGTATTGTTCAATGATCTGCGGATTAAATGGGTCGCCGTTTCTCTGTTCACCCAAAAGGGCCTCACCAGATAATTTCAGCAGGATACGTTTGAACTTAGGAAGCATAGGGGCAGGTGATTTATGTGCAAATAACCTGATTTTTTAGTCAAAACCCAAGATATTCTGCGAAGCAGCATGGTTTGTGGATTCAGCCGTTGGCAAAAGCCAGGCTACCCGCTACTCCGCTGCTTTATCACCCGTCCTGCGGCCTGAGATCCTAACCCATGGTGGCCGGGGCTTCTCCATCCGGGAAAAATCCAGCCGTGGCGGCTTCAGGCAGGGAAACTTAAACACCGCATGGTCAGGCCTGTCCGGGTGCACTGCCAGCTCCTGCCGTACAGAATCTATCACTACGTCCATACCCTCCAAAGGGATGGCCCCCAAAAGGGGTTCAAGGTCACCAGGAAGTACCATAGCGTTTACGATAGTCTTCCTGTTCTTAAACCTCACTTCAACAGGGCCAACTATATCACACCATATTTTTTGCCCTGTTGCAGTTTCGCCCAGTTTTTTGTCAACAACGGGTAGCTGGAGTATCTGTTGAATATTCTCATTAATCGCCAACAGATATGATCCTGTATCAACCAGCATATTCAGATGTACCCGCTTTATCTCATCGGCACCAATCAGGCTTTTCCTCGCCATGCCAATGTCTTCTGAATTGATTAACTCGATGTCTGCATAAATGAGTCCCATACAATTAATTTTTTTCAAAAGTAACAGGGCCGTTTTATATATCGGTTAGGTGTTTACCGCAAAGAGGGAGGGTTATTTAACCTGACTTTGTTGACCAGTTAGCAAAAAGGCAGTCAAGCGGTCGGCCAGCGGCCCGAACCTTAGTGCCGGTTAACCTTTAACAAAGATGTACCTATAAAAAAAGCGGGAAACAGTATTACCCGTTTCCCGCTTCATCATTTATTACCAGGGATATTATCCCAGTGCCACTCTTTTGAATGCTGTTACTTTCAGATCAGCACCTACACTTTTCAGGTAGTCGCCAACACTTTGTCCCGGCTCTTTTACAAAAGCCTGCGCAAGCAGGGTTTGCTCTTTAAAGAACGCGTTCAGCTTACCTTCTGCGATCTTAGCGATCATCTCATCAGGTTTACCGGCCATTTTAGGATCGGCTTTCATGGTTTCCACCACGATGCTTCTTTCCCTTTCAATGGTTTCAGGTGAAATGCTGTCGGCATCCACCGCCAGCGGGTTCATGGCCGCAATCTGCATGGCGATATCCTTACCGGCTTCGGCAGAAGCAGCGGTTAATCCTACCAGCACACCCATGCGGTATGAACCATGTATATACGATGCCACATATGGGGCGTCTACTCTTTCAAACTTAGAAATCCCGATCTTTTCACCGATAGAAGCCAGCTTATCGTTGATCATATCAGACACTTTTGCGCCGTTTACCACTACTTCATTCAGCTCTTCCGTATTCTTTACATTATTGGCTACCGCGGCATCCGCAATGCTTTGCGCAAACGCAACAAACTCTGCGTTCTTGGAAACGAAATCCGTTTCACAGCTGATACATACGATAAAACCGGTTTTGTTATCGGCAGAAGTCTGCGCAATAATCACACCTTCTTTTGCTTCACGGTCGCTGCGTTTGGCGGCTACTTTCTGTCCTTGTTTACGCAACCAGTCAATAGCTGCTTCAAAATCGCCATTGGTTTCGGTTAATGCTTTTCTGCAATCCAACATGCCTGCACCGGTTGCCTGGCGCAGTTTATTAATATCCTGGGCTGTAATTGTTACAGTTGACATATATCTCAATTAATAATTAGGAGTTAGGGATTAGGTACTAGGTATCAGGAGGTAGGTATAAATCGTTAGTATCAACAAGCTGTCAATTCCTACATACTTATTACTGGCTCCTGATTCCTGTTAAACTATCTGCTTCCGCCAGTTCCACCACCTGCGGGGCGACGGTTTCCTGGAACGCGGCGTTTAGGTGCTCCACCCGGGCCACCGGCTCCTGGGGTGCTGCCTCCGCGTGACCTGCCGCCACGGGCAGCTTCTGCCTGGGCTTCCGCTTCCAAACGGCGTGCCCTTGCTTCATTCTCATTGCTGCCTTCGTCAGACTCATCATCATCTTTTGAAGCCTGGCGCTCAGCCAGACCTTCTGCAATGGCCGCTATGATATAGTTAGTGATGATAGCAATAGATTTGGTTGCATCATCATTGGCAGGAATAGCAAAATCAACTTTGTTAGGATCGCTATTGGTGTCTACCATACCAAAGGTTGTGATGCCCAAACGTTTTGCTTCAGACAGAGCAATATGCTCATGACCGATATCCACCAGGAACAAAGCGGCCGGTAAACGACCCAGCTGAGCGATACCGCCCAATACTTTCTCCATTTTATCCTTATCACGGGTTAATGTAAGGCGCTCTTTCTTGGTAAGGCTTTCCGCACTGCCATCCGCCAGCATTTTCTCAATGCTCTGCATTTTCTTCACGCTCTTACGAACGGTGTTGAAGTTGGTTAACATACCACCCAGCCAACGTTCTGTAGCATAAGGCATATTAACACGTTTAGCACACTCGCTCACGATCTCTTTCGCCTGTTTCTTGGTAGCCACAAACATGATCTTCTTGCCGCTCTTCGCTATCTGCTTTACAGCAGCAGCAGATTCCTGCAGGTGATCCACGGTTTTGTTCAGGTCTATGATGTGAATACCTTTTTTCTCAGCAAAGATGTAAGGCAACATCTTTGGATTCCACTTCTTTTTCAAGTGACCAAAATGTACACCGGCCTCAAGGAGTTGTTGTTGTAATGAAGTGTTATTTTCCATTGTATAGTTGTTATAATTTTTAGTGATTAAGCTACTAGCTTTTGGCTGTTAGCTGTTAGCAAAGGCCAATAGCTTACAGCTAATAGCCAACTGCTGGCATTATCTTTTGCTGAACTGGAAGCTTCTACGGGCTTTCTTGTGACCGAATTTCTTACGTTCAACTCCACGTGGATCACGTTTCAGCTGGCCGGCTTCTTTCAGTGCAGGACGGAACTCAGGATTTACCTCCAGCAGCGCACGGGCAATACCCAGTTTAGCCGCTTCGGCCTGTCCCTTCAATCCACCACCCTGGGCATTGATAACTATGTCAAGCTTGCCGATCATATCAGCGGTTTTCAGGGGAGCTTCTACCTGGTTCTGCAGGTACACAAGTGGAAAATAGGCTTTATAATCTTTGTCGTTTACAGTGATCTTACCATCGCCCTTGCTAACGAAGACACGGGTAACGGCTTCTTTACGGCGACCAACTGCGTTTTTTTGTTTTTCCATTTTTTGTTTAGCTTTTAGCTACTAGCTGTTAGCTGTTAGCATTTATAATTTTTGTTTACAGGAACTGAAAGATTAGAATTTCAGCTCTTTCGGTTGTTGTGCACTGTGCGGATGTGCTGCACCGGCATACACGAATAATTTCTTGATCATCTTACGGCCAAGACGGTTCTTAGGAAGCATTCCTTTAATGGCTCTTTCCATAATAACTTCCGGGCGACGCTTGATCAGGTCCTCAGCAGCTTCTTCTTTCTTACCACCTGGGTAGCCAGAAAAGTTGATATACTGTTTGTCGTGGAATTTGTTGCCTGTAAAAACAACTTTCTCTGCATTCAGCACAATTACATAATCTCCACAATCAACATGTGGTGTGTAATAGGCTTTGTTCTTTCCCCTGAGAACGGAAGCAATTTTAGATGCTACACGTCCTACGGTTTGATTAGTACCGTCTACTACATACCAATTATGTTGTACGGTAGCCGCATTCGCATGCTTTGTTGTGAAATGAAGTTTACTCATAATATTTCTGTTTAAATGACCCGGTGCTATCCCACCGGTTTAAAATGGACGGCGAAGGTAGGTCCAAAAGACCCGTTTTTCCAACAAAAAAGCAAAGTATTTTATACAACACCTTTGTAACTGATTGATTTACAATTAATTTTTTGCTCATTTTTTTATATGATGAGGTAATACAGCCTGTTTTAAGGTACTGTAGCCGGAAGAAAGTAGGTATTTATCAGCATATGGGCAGGGATGGCCACCTACCTTTGCTACATGGCCGGCATTGCCATCCATTGACCCGAAGTGTAATTAAAGACTATAAACTCCCGTAATTGGCGTTCCTGAAATTTCTCCCATCACAAATATTTACTGGCAGTCATCTGCTCGGGCCCGGGCATGTACTCATTACAGACCCGGAGGGTATTGTACAGGAAATCCTGCCCGCTGCTGAAGCCGGTGAAGGCGTTCAGCAACTCAACGGCATCCTTAGCCCGGGTTTTATCAATGCCCATTGTCATCTTGAACTCAGCCACATGAAAGGGCTTATTCCTGAACATACCGGCCTGGTTGATTTTGTTTTCAGGGTGGTGAACGAGCGGCACTTCCCCGAAGAACAAATAGCGGCCGCCATCGGCCAGGCGGAAGATGAAATGATTGCCGGCGGGATAGTAGCCGTTGGAGATATCTGTAATAACCTGTCTACCCTGGCGCAGAAGCAAAAGAACAGGCTTGCCTATTACAATTTTGTTGAAGTAAGCGGCTGGATGCCCGCCGTTGCCGACATACGTTTCCTAAGCGCGCAGGAAATCTACCATCAATTTTCCCAACCGCAAACCCCAAACCCCAAACTACAAACCACTATTACCCCCCATGCCCCTTATTCGGTTTCAAACGCTTTATGGGATCTTATCGCTCCTTATTTCAACGGGCGTACGATTACCATCCACAACCAGGAAACCGCGTTTGAAGACGACCTGTTTCTTTCCGCTTCCGGCGATTTTAGCCGGATGTACCGGATGATGAAGATGGACACTTCATTCTTTACACCTACAGGCCGCTCCAGTCTTCAGTCTTATTTTCCCAAACTAGCTGATGCCGCACAGGTAATACTGGTACATAATACTTTTACTAAAGAAGAAGACATCGTATTCGCCAATAACAAGCCCGGTGTTAACTGGTGTTTGTGTATCAATGCCAACCAATACATCGAAAACGCTGTTCCACCCTTAGAACTGCTACGCAGGCATCATTCATCCATTGTTGTGGGTACGGATAGCCTTGCCAGTAACCATCGCCTCAGTGTACTGAATGAGTTACAAACCATTGTTCAACATTTCCCCGGCATCCCCCTGTCCGAAATGCTGCAATGGGCCACGCTTAACGGCGCCAAAGCCCTGCAGGTAGATGATGTACTGGGCAGCTTTGAAAAAGGTAAAAAACCGGGGGTGGTGCTGATAGAGAACGCTTCTGAAAACAATATTACCGGCGCTTCCGTAAGAAAGCTGTGCTGATAATTTATCCCAATACCTCCTGCAGAATAGCCAGGCTTCTCATCTCCCCAAAATCATGCATGTGCAGGGAAAGATAATTGAGGTATGCCTGCAATAATTCTTTTCTCGCTCCCCTGTTCAGGTTGATATTTTCCAGGTAGTTATAAAATGTAATATTCAGCAACCGGGAGGTTGTTGCGGCGGCGGCCGCATCTATATAGTAAGGATGCAGGGGCTTATCTGCTATAAACATTCCTTCCTGCAAATCCAGCACAGGCGTGTGTACGCTGTACTCACCATGTATACGGAAACCCAGTTCGCTACCCAGGTGAAGAATAAAATACAAAGGCAGGTTGGCAATTAGCGTATCTGTACCCCTGTCGAGCTGTGTAAGGCTGTCTTCAATCAGGTGGAATAATTCGGGGTTGGCTTCGGGTTGTTTTAAGCTATGCTGCATTAGCTCTACCAGGAATGTCGCTACTGTATTCCTGACCACATCAAACAATACTTTTTCATAGAGATAACTCCAGTGGTATTCTTTAATGAACTGCAGCTGCTTAAGATCGTTGTGATACACTTCCATCTCCAGCATGGCTGCCGGCTGAAAAAAGCTGGCTCTGCCGGCTGAAGTTTTGCTGCTTTGCCTGACACCTTTTACGATATAGGTCTGTATGCCATACAGTTCTGTATATACAGTAGTAATGATGCTGGTATCACCATACTTTACGGTTCGTAATACAATTCCTTTGGTAGTGCTGACCATTGCACAAAAATAGCGAGAAAGGAAGCCGGATTATTGATAAACAGTTTTAGCAGCGTTCAGTTTCTCCAGCGCGATCGGACAAACCGGGAGGGCCTCCTGCGCGGGCACTGGCACCAGCCTAATAATTTTTACCGCGTGAAGTCCGCGCATAATCACATAGGTAAGATCAAACTCGTACCACTTCTTTGCGAAATTGGCATCATTCTTCGCGTAATGGTGGTTGTTCTGAAACAACTCTCCCATCAGCAAAATTCCCCAGGGAGACGTGTTTTTGGAATGGTCGCCATTGTTAAAGTTGCTGTAACCATATTTATGACCACACCAGTTTACCACGGCACCCTGTATGGGTCCCATCATAAAATGCACGGGCAGCAAAAGATACCACCAGGCACTGGGCGCGAAATAAATATAGAATGCCACATAAGCGGCACCGAAACTTAACCGGGTGATGATATGGTGCCCGAACCTGTCGAGCTTATCCCAAACAGGCAGGTACTCCCTGGTAAACTGCTCATCCGGTAAGTTTTTGCCTGTAAGAAAGCCACGGAATATTTTAATGGTGCTTTGCATCATCTGGTACACATCTTTAAAAAAATGCGGGGAATGCGGGTCCTGTTCGGTATCGCTATAGGTATGGTGCATCCTGTGCATTACACCATAAGCGCGCGGTACAAGGAAGGAAGAACCCTGTACAAACCAGGTTGTCAGGTAAAAAGCTTTTTCCCAGTTTTTGCTGGTTGTATACATCTTATGAGAAGCGAAGCGATGAAGGAAAAAGGAGTGAAAAAACAGCGACAAAAACCAGTGCCCACAGAAAAACAGGAGGATAGCAATCATGAAAAATGTTGAAAGTTCTAAAGAATAGTTTGGAAGATAGGGCAATTACTACATAAACTACGATAAACTTCGGGATTAGTTAAATGATGATAAAGCTTTAACATAGCGGATAATTGAAAGTATAAACATGTATCAGCAATACGCACCAACAAAAAAGCACAGCAATAATCTGTGCTTCCCTGTTTACTATCTCAAAAAAATTAAATAACGCCTGTAAACTGCTTCAAAAACCGCACATCATTCTGTGAATACAACCGAAGATCATTCACCTGGAACTTAAGTTGTGTAATTCTTTCCACACCCATGCCAAAGGCGAAGCCCGTATATTTTTCCGGATCGATATCAAAATTCTCCAGCACTTTCGGATGCACCATCCCGCTTCCCAGTATTTCTACCCACCCGGTGTGTTTGCAGATATTACAACCACTGCCGCCACAGATCAGGCAACTGATATCCATTTCAGCACTGGGTTCTGTAAAAGGGAAATAGCTGGGGCGGAACCTGACTTTAACCTCTTTTCCAAACATTTCCTGTACAAAAAAGTAAAGGGTTTGTTTCAGATCGGCAAAGCTTACATTGTCATCAATATACAATCCTTCCACCTGGTGAAAAAAGCAATGCGCCCGGGCACTGATGGTTTCATTGCGGTATACGCGTCCCGGGCAGATTACACGGATCGGTGGTTTTTGTGTTTCCATTACCCTGGCCTGCACGCTGCTGGTATGGGTGCGTAACAGCCATGCCGGGTTTTGGTTAATGTAAAAAGTGTCCTGCATATCGCGGGCAGGATGATCTTCCGGAAGGTTCATCGCGCCGAAATTGTGCCAGTCATCTTCAATCTCCGGCCCTTCCGCCACCGCAAAACCCAGCCTTCTGAAGATAGAAACGATCTGGTTTCTAACTATGCTCAGGGGATGCCTGGTACCCACGGCAACAGGATCGCCGGGCAGGCTCCAGTCTATCTGTCTTGGGCTATTAGCTGCTGGCTGCTGGCTATTGGCTTCCTTTAGTGTTTCATATTTGCTTTCTGTAAACAGTTTAAAATCGTTCAATACCTGACCAAACTCTTTTTTACGCTCGTTCGGCACATTCTTCATTTCACCCATGATGGCTTTTACCAATCCCTTGGTGCCCAGGTATTTGATACGGAATTCTTCGGCCGCATCGGGCGTGGCAGCTTCAAAACCGGCTATTTCCAGTTTATAGGCTTCAATCTGTTGCACTAATTGTTCCATTTAGCGAAGATATATCGCGGATTTCAAATGTTAAGGGTATGATTACGCGGATTTGGTGGAAAATCATATCTTCGTTTCATAACAGAAAGCCAAAAGCCAACTACTAACGGCCAAAAGCACCCCCTTACTTCATAAAAATTGCCTGAAACACTGGCTATTACCTAGATTTGATACAGAGATGAATAACCAAATGGAATACAATACCGAGCGCAATTACCTGGGTATGAAAGAATATGGCCGCCACGTGCAGAAAATGGTTGAGTTTTTATTAACCATCGAAGACCGTGAAAAGCGCCAGCAGCAGACACAGTCTGTTATTGAACTGATGGGTTTCCTGAACCCGCACCTGAAAAATGTTGAAGACTTCCGTCATAAACTCTGGGATCACCTCTTCTTTATCAGTGATTTTAAGTTGGATGTTGACAGTCCTTACCCCATCCCGCAAAAAGAAACCTACAAACAAAAGCCCGACCCCCTGCCTTACCCCAAACGGCATCCCAAGTATGCGCACCTGGGTAAGAACCTGGAAGTGGTAATTAATAAAGCTTTGCAGGAAGAAGATCCTGAAAAGAAAGCGGGCTTTGCGCATGCCATTGCCTATTACATGAAGCTGGCTTACAGCAACTGGCATAAGGAGCTGGTACACGATGATACCATCCGTACCGAACTGAATAGTATTACCGGCGGCCAGCTTGAGTTCAGCAATACCCCTTACATTAAACACCGCAACCAGAATTTTGAGCGCGATGAATACCCATCCCGCGGAGGTGGTGGCGGACGCTGGCAACAAAATAATTTCGGCGGCGGACGCAGTGGTGGAAGAGATAACCGCAATGCCGGCGGCCGTTCCGGTGGCGGCAGAACCGATGGCAGAAACAATAATAACCGCAGCACCGGCAACAATGCCAACAGCCCCAATATCAGCGGCCCACGCGAAGCCAATAACAACAGGAATGGCGGAAGATCGGGTGGACAGTTTAAGAAGCGGTATTAGTTGGTTTATTAGTTTATTGGTTTGTTGGTTTGTTGGTTTTATTCTAATTGTAGAAGAAGTTATATAATAGCATCGGGAAATTTTCCGGTGCTTTTTTTGCCCCATGCACCAATAAACCAACAAACCAATAAACTAATAAACCAATAAACTATCTTCATACTATGAGTTCATTTGAAGTTACCGGTGGTAATAAATTAAAAGGCGAGATCATTCCGCAGGGTGCCAAGAATGAGGCTTTGCAGATTCTCTCGGCTGTGCTGCTTACGGCGTCTCCCGTAACGGTTTCCAATATTCCCGATATCCTGGATGTGAACCTGCTGATAGAATTATTGGGTGATATCGGTGTGAAGGTTACGCGTACCGACAGGCATACCTGTACATTCCAGGCGGATGCGGTAGATGCTGATTTCCTGGCCTCTGATGAGTTCCGGAAAAAAGGGGGAAGGCTGCGCGGCAGTGTTATGTTTGCCGGTCCCATGCTGGGGCGGTTCAAACGGGCTTATATTCCCAAACCGGGTGGTGATAAGATTGGCCGCAGGAGGTTGGACACGCATATTATCGGGTTTGAAAAACTGGGTGCTACCTATGCATATGATGATGTAGCGGGTTGTTTCAAATTATCATCCCCTCAACTGAAGGGCACTTATATGTTGCTGGATGAGCCCTCTGTTACCGGCACCGCCAATATCCTGATGGCGGCTGTACTGGCAGAAGGTACTACTACTATTTATAATGCCGCCTGTGAGCCTTACCTGCAACAACTTTGCAAGATGCTGATCAGGATGGGAGCCAGGATAACGGGCACAGGCAGCAACCTGCTTACGATAGAAGGCGTTGCCTCACTGGGCGGCACCACACACCGTATGTTACCGGATATGATCGAGATCGGCAGCTTTATCGGGCTGGCGGCCATGACACAAAGTGAAATTACCATCAAAGACGCAGGCGTTGCGCACCTGGGTATCATACCCGAAAAATTCCAGCAGTTGGGCATCCGGTTCCAGGTAAAGGGAGATGATATTTATATCCCTTCACAGGATGTGTATGAAATACAAACTTTTATGGATGGGGGTATCCTCACCATATCCGATCATCCCTGGCCTGGCTTAACCCCCGATCTGCTGAGTATTATACTGGTAGTGGCCACACAGGCAAAAGGTAGTGTGCTGGTGCACCAGAAAATGTTCGAAAGCCGTTTGTTCTTTACCGACAAGCTGATAGACATGGGAGCGCAGATCATCCTGTGCGACCCTCACCGCGCAACGGTAATCGGTCTCGGAAGGGCACATGCCTTGCGCGGCATTACCATGAGCAGCCCCGATATCCGTGCCGGGCAAGCCCTCCTCATTGCCGCACTCAGTGCCGAAGGAAAAAGCACCATCCAGAATATCGAACAGATAGACAGGGGATACCAGTATATAGATGAGAGGCTGCGGAATTTAGGAGCGGATATAAAGAGAATTTGAAAATTTGAAAATGTGGCAATTTGAAAATGGGATTTAATTCCCTGCAAATTTTCAAATTACCACATTTTCAAATTTTCAAATTAATACTTCGCCGGCTCTCCTGCCTTAGGCGTAGACTTTTTAATAAAATCACGGAGATGCTGGTTACTGGTGGAGAGATCTTCTTTGCGGAGGTACATCATGTGCCCGCTCCGGTATCCTTCCCAGGAAAGGCGGTCTTTTAATTTGCCCCCGGGGTCCAGTTGCCACATACTGTATTTGGCATTGAAATAATCACAGGCGCCATCATAATAGCCTGATTGTATCAGCACATGCAGGTAAGGGTTCTGGGCCATGGCCGCGCGGAGATCGTCGCCGGTATTATTATTCGTATTATCCCAACGGCCAACAGGGCCAAACATATAATATTTAAGATCTGTTTTATAGTTCAGTTCTTCCCGCAGGAAAATATTGATGGCGGGTGTAAAAGAATGCAGCCATGACGTGAGCTCAGCGTTGAAATCGGGTCTTTCGCCGGCATCTTTTTTATCAATGCCCAGGTAGCGGGAATCCAAACGGCCAACGGTATAACCTTTATCGCGCAGCAGTTCTTTCCAGAAAAAATTAGTAGGGATATCCAGGTTCTGCTGTTGAACCGATTTCTCTGATAACCCGGAATAACGCGCCACTTTTGCTATTATCTCTTTTTTCTTCGCGTCATTGATAAAGCCTCCCTGCGCAATAGCCGGTATAAATTCATTGATAGTAAACGCCTCCACTTCTGGCAGAACGGCGGTAAGGTCTTTTTTCTGCAGGTCGGCAGGCAGTTTTTTATGGTACCAGGCAGTAGCTGCATAGTAAGGCAAACGAAGAGCGGCACCCACCGGCCCCTGTCTTTCAATACCCAGGTCAGTTGGCGACACCAGTATTACGCCATTCAGGTAAATCCAGTGTGCGCTTTGTAGTTCCAATGCCAGTCCTGCCACACGCGCGGTACCATAGCTTTCGCCAATCAGGTATTTAGGAGACGCCCAGCGTTTGTAGCGCGTAACAAAAGTATTGATCCATTCCGCCAGGTATTTGATATCGGCATTTACGCCAAAGAATTTGGATCCAGGCACCTCTTTCGCCAATTGCCTTGAAAATCCGGTATTCACCGGGTCTACGTATACTATATCGGCTACATCCAATAATGAATTGGGGTTATCCTTCATGCCATAGGGTTGAACGGGGTATCCTTCATCATCTACTTTTAATATGCGGGGACCGGTATAACCAATCTGCATCCAAACAGAAGCCGTACCCGGACCTCCGTTAAATGAAATAACAAGCGGCCTTGCAGAGCGGTCGGACACATCAGAGCGTTCAAAATAGGTATAGAATATACCGGCAATCGCTTTGCCATCATCATCCCAAACCGGTAAGGTACCGGCCACCGTTTTATAAGGAACCGCCTGACCTTTAATGGTTACCTGCCCGCGTGTTACCACGCTTGATTCGGCAACCTGTGTCCGTTTGGCCGGTGCGCTTTTATCATCCAGCTGTTTTACCACCAGGGTATCGGTACTGCTGGTGGCTGGTGCTTCGCCTCTTCCGGGCCTATCGCCCCGGTCGGGTCTTTGCGCGTAAGTGCTAAAAATGGTGAGGGCTAGTAATACAAGGGGAAGGGTGATTCTTTTCATGAAGCTTGTTTTGGGGGTTGTGAATTAACGCATTATCTGGGTAAGATATAGCGTTTAAAAATAGGGAAATAATGAATGAAAAATGGAGTAATAGAGCAGAATACTAAACCTAATGCCTTTTAGATTCCTAAAAACAACAAAGGTTTCAGCGGAAATGCTGAAACCTTTGTTGTTATTGTGTGACCCCGCAGGGACTCGGACCCTGGACCCGCTGATTAAGAGTCAGCTGCTCTACCAACTGAGCTACGGAGTCATGCTTTGAACCCTTCGACCCTCCCGCTTGAGAGCGGGATGCCCTACCAACCGAGCTACGGAGTCGTAAATGGACCGCAAATAAACAACCTTTTTGGGAAAAGACCTAAAATGGACCTTGCTTCTGCCAGCGGCAGCCCTGCTACTAATATCCGAAAGTAGACAGTACCTTCTGAATGGTAGCCTTGAGATTTGACTGCAGCTTGCCGTTCATATATACCTTACCGGTTATATTATTGTCTTTCAGCACCACATTATTACCGGTCAGGTCCATGGCTTTATTGGAGATGGTGTTTTTGATGGTATTGTTCTGGATATTGATATTAGATAGATCCCCGTAAACGCCATCGGTATATTTGTAGGCGCGTATACCGTTACCTTTCCCACCCACGCAGGTGATGGTATTGCCTTTTATCAATACATCCGAGCTGGGCCGGCGTTTGAACATACCACTGTCGCCATAGCCAATACCCGAGGTTACGGATATCCCCGAACATTGGTACCACTCGCTGCTGAAGGTAACGGTGTTATTGCTGATAACGCTTTTAAGGGTATTATGGTTCCTGATCCCGCCCCCACCCGCAGTACTTTTTACATTGTTGCTGTCAACCGTAAGCTCTTCGGATGATTCGAGGTTAATATCATAATCGATATTGCTGTTTGACCTGTTCTTTTTAACCAGCGAGCTGGAAGAGTTCCATAAGGTAATACCCATGGTGGCATTGCGCTCGGTAAGATTATCGTGAATATACACGCCGCTGCTCCAGTTGGTTCCAATGCCCCATCCGCCATTATCATTGCAGATACAATTATATACCTCTATATCCTGTTTGTATTTCGAGTCATACCTCAGTGATTTATCCCAGGCTTCCAGCGATATGCCACCCCCTTCTGTGGGTAATATTCCGCTATAGGCATTATTGCAGATCATGTTAAATACCTTGATGCCGGATGGCTCATTAACAATATTCGAGACATTGATGCGAAGCAATTTCTGCTCGTATAATCCGGTTTGGTTCTGTTTGTTACCATCAATCATAAAATGACTGATGATAACGCCCTTTATCTGTTTATGGTCCGGATCAGCGGGTTCCACCAACACAATGCCCACATTGGGGTTTTTGTCTTTGTTTTTCAGGATGGTTCTTTCATCATCCCCTCTCAGTTCCATGCTATCATAACTGATTTTGATGCAATGGGCCGGAAATACTGCTGATAATATATAAGTTCCTGCCGGTATGTAAACATTCATCCGGTTAGCCCCGGCAAAATCAATGGCGGCCTGCAAAGCTTTTGTATCATCGGTTACACCATCCCCGGTTACACCCATGGTTTTTACATTCAATTCGGCCCGTTTCTGCGCCAGGAGGCTCAGCGAATTCAATAGCATAAGAAGTAGCAGGCATTTTTTCATGCAGCAGTTTTTAGTAGTGGTAGGGCAAATATAATAAACGCTACCCCGAAAGCGGTAAAAACCAAAATTCACAGGCCGGTGAAACGATAAGCAGCTATTTTTGCCGGATGAGTACATTTACTGAGTTACAAAAGATAATACAAAGCAGGCGGAGCACCAAGCCTTCGGTTATGAATGGGAAACCTGTAGACAGTGCGCTGGTGCGGCAATTGCTGGACCTGGCCAACTGGGCACCCAACCATGCCAATACCGAACCCTGGCGCTTTGTGGTGTTTGAAAAACAGGGGCTTAGAAAGTTTTGCCAGGATCATGCCGACCTGTATAAAGAAAATACGGCGGAGGATAAATTTACCAGTTCTAAATACCAGGGCCTTGTTAATATGGCCAACACGGTATCCCATATCGTTGTTGCCTACATGAAACGTACCGAAAACGCTAAAATACCGATGATGGAAGAGTACGCTGCTACCGCGGCGGCTATTCAAAACATCCTGCTGGGTGCCCAGGCACTGGGCATCGGGGTATTATGGAGTACCGGTGGTATGACACACCAGCCTTCCCTGAAAAAATACCTGGGCCTGGCCGATGAAGATATCATCCTGGGGCTTTTACACATGGGCTATTCTGATGAGCCCGCTAAAGAGGGAAAAAGGTCGGTACCCATGGAAGAAAAGATTATATGGAATGATTAGGGCTAAAATTTCCTTTCTTTGTCAAAACCAGGCTACATGCTTCATCCGCATCATAAACTCATTATTATTACTGCCCCTTCCGGTGCGGGAAAGACTTCCATCACGCATTTTTTACTGAATAAGTACCCGAGGTTATCGTTTTCCATTTCGGCCGCTACCCGGCAGCCGCGCGGCAGGGAGCAGAACGGGGTGGATTATTATTTTATGAGCGAAGAAGATTTCCGCAATAAGATTGATGCAGATGCTTTCGTGGAATGGGAAATGGTATACGAGGGGAAATATTACGGCACCCTGAAAAGCGAACTGGAAAGGATCTGGAGCCAGGATAAGATACCGGTGCTGGATATAGACGTGAAAGGTGCCATTCACGTACAGCAACAGTTTGCGGGCGACTGCCTTTCTATTTTCATTGAACCCCCTTCTATTGAGGAACTGAAAAAGCGCCTGTCGGGTCGCGGATCGGAAACAGCCGAAAGCCTGGCCACCCGTATCAATAAAGCCAGTTACGAGATCTCTTTCAAGCATCATTTTAACCTGATCATCATCAATGATCACCTGGGCAAAGCCTGCGAAGAGGCCGAAACCGCTATCCTGGATTTTATACGCTTGTAACCAACGGGTAACTAATATCCGTTTTTTTCACCCGCAAAACAGGCGTATTTTACACCGGATAGCAGGTACTGCTGTTTTATTAAATACAGAGCTATGTCATTTCAAAACAGAACTATTTTTATTACCGGTGCAAGCAGGGGTATTGGCAAAGCCATGGCACTGCGGCTGGCCCGGGAAGGTGCCAATATTGTGGTAGCGGCCAAAAGCGTGGAAGAAGATCCCAGGCTGGGTGGTACCATTTTTTCCGCAGCCGAAGAAGTAGAAGCGGCAGGAGGAAAAGCCCTGGCGGTTCAGGTGGACATACGGCAGGAAGACCAGGTTGAAGCCGCTGTTCAGAAAGCCGTTGAAAAATTTGGCGGTATTGATGTGGTGATCAACAATGCGTCTGCCATCCAATTAACCCCCACAGAACAAACGGAAACCCGTCGTTTCGACTTAATGCAAAGCATTAATGTGCGCGGAACCTTCCTGGTAGTTAAACACTGCCTTCCCTATTTACGAAAAGGCAATAACCCGCATATACTAACCCTCTCGCCCCCCATTAACCTCGATCCCAAATGGATGGGCGGGCATATTGCTTATACCATAACAAAATACAGTATGAGTATGATGGCGCTCGGATGGGCGGCAGAATTAAAGGGCGCTGGTATTGCTTCCAATGCTTTGTGGCCAAGAACTACCATTGATACGGCTGCTGTAAGAAATTTATTGGGTGGAGAAGCTTTGGCGAAAATGAGCCGCACGCCTGAAATGATAGCAGATGCGGTATTCTATATTCTGCGCAAACCGGCTGCACAATGTACCGGTAATACTTTTATAGATGAACAGGTGATGTCTGCGGAAGGTATTACTGACCTTGAGAAATACTCAGTGGTTCCGGGAGGGCAATTATATCCTGACCTGTTTGTTTAATATAAGGCGATCACTTAAAACTGTCCTCATGAAGAACAGGAATTACCCGGTGTTTTTATTATTGTCAGTCCTGCTCATCAATAACCCCTGTTCCTCTCAAACCCATATTATCATTAACCCGGCAGTTAAAACCAAATATGAGCTCGCTGTTAAAATGGTTCCCAAAAAATATAATGTTGTACTTAATAAGTCCGGGGCGGGTTGGGATAAAAGGACGAAAGAATACAATGAAAGGGTTGGTATTGGGATGTTTACAATTTACGAAACAGATACACTGAACAGGAACGAGCTTATTACCCGTATGGGAAAAGTAGTGATAACAGATGTTGATGACCGGGTTGTCAATACAAAGAAGATTGAATCAAAACCCAATGGTGATCTTTATTATGTAGAGGAAAAAACAGGAAACCCTGTTCGTGTAAAACCCAGTGCAGATAGCCGCAACACGGAATCCAATACATATATCCCTTTGTTCATTTCCAGCATCTTACAAAGCGATTCTCTGCACATAAACCTGCCCTGGATATTTGAGCCGGCTATTGAAAGCATTCTTACGCCGCACTCAGTGGTCGCGGTTTACAAGGAATACCTCAAATACGACAGTGTATTCAGAATAAACCTGAACGAAGCAAAGCAGTCATTGATCCGGGTGCCTATAAATATCGTCAGTTTTACTATTAGCGATACCTCATTCAGGAAAGACATAAACATGTATGGTGAAGCAGAGATGAGAACATTACCATATTATGTAGATGATATGAACTTTACTTCAGGCTATCTGAAGAAACAAATGCATTTGAAGTTCGTATTCAAGTTGAAACCAGGTTCAAAGTCATTTAGTTTTTCTGAAAAATGATTTATGATTAAATTGTTTTAAATTACTACCAACCCTCCTTTATGAAAAAAATATTCATTATTGCAGGTCTTTGCACAACCATACTTTCTGCAAATGCCCAGCGTTCAAAGATCACAAGCGCTTCATTAAAAGATGAGCTGATAAAAGGTATCGACGCCAAATACGACAGTTACAAAAAAATAGCTTTACAGATCTGGGAGTATGCAGAGGTTGGTTATAAGGAACAGAAGAGTTCGGCCCTGCTGCAGCAAACGCTGCAGAGCAGCGGGTTTACCGTGGAAGCGGGTGTAGCGGGCATGCCCACCGCGTTTGTAGCTTCTTATGGCAGCGGGAAACCGGTGATCGCCATTCTTGCGGAGTACGATGCTTTGCCCGGCTTATCACAACAGGCTATCCCCGAGAAAAAGGCTGTAACTGGAAAAGATGCAGGTCATGGTTGTGGTCATAACCTGTTTGGAACAGCATCCGTTGCGGCGGGCATTGAGCTGAAAAAAATGATCGAGTCTAAAAAGATCAGTGGTACGATACGGGTATATGGATGCCCTGCAGAAGAGGGCGGTAGCGGTAAAGTGTATATGGTTCGGGCGGGACTGTTTAACGATGTGGATGTTGCGGTTCACTGGCACCCGGGTGATAAAAACCTGGTTACCATGACAAGCGCGCTGGCCAACACTTCGGCCAAGTTCCGCTTTTTGGGTACGGCTTCGCATGCTTCTATGGCACCTGAAAAGGGGAGGTCTGCGCTGGATGGTGTTGAAGCGATGGACAATATGGTGAACATGATGCGCGAACATGTTCCGCAGGAAACCCGTATCCATTATGTGATAACGCAGGGAGGCAAGGCACCGAATGTAGTGCCCGATTTTGCGGAAGTATTTTATTATGTTCGTCACCCCAAGCGCGAGTTTGTGGTAAGCATATTCGACCGACTTGTAAAAACCGCCAATGGTGCCGCCATGGGAACGGAAACCAAAGTAGAGTACGAGATTATTGGCGGAACGCATGACCTTCTCATCAATCAAACCCTTGCCGAGGCCATGCAGCAAAACCTGCAACGGGTTGGCGGCGTTACTTATTCGCCACAGGAAATAGCGATGGGAAAAAAAATACAGGAGAGCTTTACTTATAAAGCACCGGCTATTGAGAGTGCGGCGGAGATCGTACCGCTGAAAACAACCATTGATGCCGGCGGTGGTTCTACCGATGTGGGTGATGTAAGCTATGCGGTGCCCACGGTTGGATTGGAAGCCGCCACCTGGATACCCGGGGTTGCCGCCCACAGCTGGCAGGCGGTAGCCTGTGATGGCACCGAAATAGGCACCAAGGGAATGATGGTAGCCGCCAAAACCATGGCCCTCACAGCCCTCGACCTGTTTACAGATGCCATGCTGATTACCCGGGCTAAAGAAGAATTTAAAAAAAGTAAAGGGGATTACCAGTACAAAGCCCTGCTGGGCGATAGGAAACCGGCGTTAAACTATAGAGATTAGTTGAATTTGAAAATGTGGCAATTTGAAAATTTGAAAATTGAATCTGCCTTCGATTGATTAATAACTACTGATCTACACAATTTTCAAATTCCCACCACCTTACGATACACTTCCATATCCACCGCTTTTTCGCTTTTGGCAATGATTACGGTGGCCACTGTATTGCCGATCATATTGGTTAGCGCGCGGCCTTCGCTCATGAAGCGGTCTACTCCTATCAGCAATGCCAGCCCTTCTAGTGGTATTATTTTCAAAATGGTGAGTGTGGAAGTAAGCACGATAAAACCGCTGCCGGTTACGCCCGCCGCTCCTTTACTGGTTACCAGTAGTATGCCGATAATGGTAAGTTGCTGCGAAAGGCTAAGGTCTATATTAAATACCTGGGCCAGAAAAATAGTGGCCATACTGAGGTAGATGGTAGAGCCATCTAGGTTGAAGCTGTAACCGGTTGGAATGATCAATCCCACCACCGTTCGCTCGCAACCCGCTGCCTCCAGCTTCTCCATCAGGTTGGGAAGTACCGCTTCGCTGCTGCTGGCTCCTAATACAATCAGCAGCTCCGCCTTTACGTAGTTCAGCAATTTCCATAAACTGAAACCATAATACTTGGCAATCAGGTTGAGTATGATAAAAATAAAGAAGAGAGACGTTATATAGTACGAAAGCAGCAGTTTGCCCAATACAACCAGGCTACTGAAACCGAACTTGCCGATAGTATATGCCATACCGCCAAACGCACCGATGGGGCTTAGCTTCATCACAAGATGTATTACCTGGAAAAATGCTTTGCTTAGATTTTCAAAAGTGGTAACGATCCTGGCCCCGGCTGCACCGATCTTTGTAATCGCCACACTGAACAGCACCGCGAAGAAAAGCACCTGCAAAAGATCGCCCTTGGCAAACGCTTCCATGATATTGGAAGGCACTATATGTGAAAAGAACTCGCCCCAGTTCATATCCCTGGCCGCATTGGTATATTTCTCCAGGTTTTCCTTTGGCAAATGGTCTGTTGCAATACCTGCGCCCGGCTTCAGCACATTGGCTACTACCAGTCCTATTACCAGCGCGAGCGTTGTTACGATTTCAAAATAGATAATTCCTTTACCACCTACCCTTCCTACCTTCTTCAGATCACCTGCACCGGTAATGCCCAGCACCACCGTTAAAAAAATTACCGGCGTAATCACCATCTTGATCATATTGATAAACGTATCGCTGATCATTTTGGCAACCGGGGAAAAAGCGGGAAACATCCATCCTACAAAAACACCTGCGGCTATGCCTATCAATACCTGTATGTACAGAACTTTTAAATACTTGATCACGGATTTCGCTGATTTTTCTATGATGGGTTATGATTGATTTACGGAACCGGCTGATTTAATATTTGATTTGATCCGTTGGGAAGTTTAAGGTATGAAAAAAGAGCTTAGTTTAAGCTCTCTCATCATAATCCTATCTAAATCTGCGATCAGTCTGTTTTTTCGGGTCTCATCTGTGGAAACAGCAATACGTCCTGTATAGATACCTGGTTGGTCATCATCATACATAACCTGTCGATACCGATACCGATACCCGAGGTAGGTGGCATGCCATACTCCAGGGACCGCAGAAAATCATGGTCGATAAACATCGCTTCATCATCCCCTCTTTCCATCAGCTTTGCCTGTTCTTCAAAACGCTCGCGCTGGTCTATGGGGTCGTTTAGTTCGGTATAGGCATTGGCTATCTCCTTACCGTTTATCATCAGCTCAAAACGTTCTACCAGTCCGGGTTTGCTACGGTGCTTCTTGGTAAGGGGACTCATCTCCACGGGGTAATCGATAATAAATGTGGGCTGTATATGCGTATGCTCGCTGGTAGCACCAAAGATCTCATCTATCAGTTTGCCTTTACCGATATTATTGGGAACGGCGATATTCAACTGTTTACAAACCTCACGCAGCCCCGCTTCATCCATCTCACTCACGTCTATACCCGTATTCTCTTTAATGGAATCGTGAATACTGATCCTTTTAAAGGGTGCTTTGAAATTAATCACCTTATCTCCCAGTGGTACATCGGTTGTTCCGTGCAGCGCAATCGCTATCTTTTCAAACAGCTGCTCCGTGGTTTCCATCATCCAGAAATAATCTTTATAGGCTGTGTACCATTCCAGTACCGTGAATTCAGGGTTGTGTGTGCGGTCCATCCCCTCATTCCTGAAATTGCGGCTGAACTCGTATACCCAGTCAAAGCCCCCTACAATAAGGCGTTTCAGGTATAGTTCATTGGCAATGCGCAGGTAGAAAGGAACATCCAGCGCATTATGATGCGTTATAAACGGCCTTGCCGCGGCACCTCCGGGTATGGATTGCAGAACAGGCGTATCCACTTCCAAAGCTCCCTGCGCATTAAGAAACTCACGGATGGTATTGATCAGTTTGGTTCTTTTTACAAACGTATCCTTTACCTCCGGATTGATAATCAGGTCAACATACCGCTGGCGATACCGGAACTCGGGGTCGGTTACCGCGTCAAAAACATTCCCTTCCTCATCCCTCTTGATCACCGGAAGCGGTTTCAAAGATTTGGTAAGCAGGGTAAGCGTAAGCGTATGAATAGAGGTTTCGCCGGTTTTGGTAATAAATGCGTATCCTGTTGCGCCAATGATATCGCCCAGGTCAAGGCCATGCTTGATAACCTGGTCCCAGAATGACTTATCATCACCGGGGCACAATTCGTCCCGCTTAACATATAACTGGATAATTCCCTTACTATCCTGGATCTTGATAAAGAATACCTTTCCCTTGTCGTTAATGCTCATAATCCGTCCCGCCACACAAACCGAAGCAAACTGCTCTTTGGTTTCTTCGGTATAATGATCCTTGATACCGGTTGAAAAATGGGTAACCGGGTACAGGGGCGCGGGATAGGGATCGATACCCGCTTCCTGCAGTTTCACCAGCTTCTCGCGGCGGATAAGCTCCTGTTCTGATAAATGTGCTTGACTCATAATACTTCTTTAATAGGCGGCAAAGATAGATGACAGATAACAAATGACAGGTGGCAGGCAGAAAAGAATTGGACCTGGTGGCTTTTAGCTTTTATAAGCGTTGGGGTTGTGCAGCTGCATAAATCGCGGTGCCTGTTCAGCAGTGAGGGCCGTCCAGCCAAACTGTTCATATAAACCATGCGCATCCCTGGTGGCCAAAATCCATCGTCTGAAACCCTGCAGGTCGGGATGATGATGCACGGTTTCCATCAGGATTTTAGACAAGCCCTTACCCCTGTGTGCGGGTAATACGAATACATCACATAAATAAGCAAAACTGGCTTTATCGGTAACCAAACGGGCCAACCCCACCTGTTCCCCATGATAATAAATGCCAAAGCAGAAAGAATGTTTAACACATCGCTCTACAACTTCCAGCGGGATGTTCTGCGCCCAATAGGAGTCTTGCGACAGGTACCGGTGAATAACAGTCATATCCAGTAATTCAGGATCGGTGCTGATAGTATACCCTTCAGGTAGTGGTGGATTTGCCATGATTGGGAAATAGGTTTTGAGAGATAGTGTTCCTGTTTAGTTCGATCATCTCACCCGGCCGGAGTGTTTGAATCGTTAAGGATCCGATGCGGTAGCGAACCAGCCTGAGTGTTGGAAAACCTGCCTGCGCGGTCATTTTTCGTACCTGCCGGTTCTTTCCTTCTGTCAGTACCAGGCTGATCCAGGGAGCGGGTATTTCTTTGCGAAAACGGATAGGCGGTATCCTGGGTGGCAATACAGGGTCTTTGGATAAGACAGATGCGATACAGGGTTTTGTTTGATAGGGCTTTCCATCTACCTGGATGGTAACACCCTGTTGTAACCGAATGATGGCATCCTGCGTAATGGCTCCGTCTACCTGCACAAGGTATTCCCGTTCATGCGCAAATGCGGGATCGAGAAGACGGTGATTGAGTGATGAATCGTTGGTGAGAACCAGTAACCCTTCACTATCATAATCCAACCTTCCTACGGGATACACATCGCGCGGCAGCTTGTATACATCCGACAATGTACGCTTGTTTTCAACCGGCGAAAACTGTGAAAGTACCTGGTAGGGTTTATAGATAATGAAGTAGCGATTCATACAAAAACAAAAGTCCCGCAGAAGCGAGACTTTGTATATGGATGGGTTAGTAAGTACCGGGAAATAAATTTCCCTACACAATATTAAAAATACTTTCATCTAATGCAAAAAATTTTTTAAACAATTTTATTAACATTTTAGCGGGGGATGTGAATTGCGCTCTTGCATAAGGGTGATTAACAGTGACTTATTATTATGAATACAGATTGTACAATGGATGCGATTGATAAATGAAAGACGCTGAAACATTGATGAACAAAGGGTTTCAGCGCATCTTGTTTTAGTTGTAACAGCATAGCTGCAAGTTGGTTCTGCATAATGGTAGTCGTAAGACGGGCGGTAAGAAGGGCGAAAACCTCCCCGTAAAAAACTAAAAAAAATTTTCCTGAAGGCGGCTCATTACCTTTGTTTTTTCTAAAAAATCAGCCTTATGAAGTTTCCTGCCCCTGTTTCCGTTGAATGGATAGCCAACCTGATTGCCGCTGAAGTTGCGGGTGACGAGACGAAACCGATCACCGGCATTAATGAAATTCATGTGGTGGAAACCGGCGATCTTGTTTTTGTTGACCATCCAAAGTACTACGACAAGTGCCTGAACAGCGCGGCTGATTTTATTATCATCAATACAAAAGAGGTTACGATACCAGCAGGCAAAGCAATTCTTGTTGTGGCCGATCCGTTTGCGGCTTATCTCAAAATTGTTGATCACTTCAGACCTTTTTCTGTAGCGGCCAAAAGTATCAGCGATGATGTTGTGATAGGAGAAGGTTCTGTTATTATGCCCAATACATTTATCGGAAGGCAGGTGGTTATCGGTAAAAATTGTGTGATCCATCCCAATGTGAGCCTGTTGGATTATACACAGGTAGGCGACAATGTGGTAATACAGGCGGGTGCGGTTATTGGCAGCGACGCGTTTTATTATAACACCAAAAAAACACGCGATGTATGGTTTACCAGGATGAAGAGCTGTGGCAGTGTTGTGATAGAAGATGATGTTGAAATTGGTGCCGGCTGCACCATCGACCGTGGGGTTACCGCCGTAACAAGAATAGGAAGGGGTACCAAAATGGATAATATGGTGCATATAGGCCATGATACCCGTGTGGGAAAGAACTGCCTGTTTGCCGCACAGGTAGGTATTGCCGGTGGAACCATTATTGAAGATGGCGTAACGCTTTGGGGGCAGGTAGGTGTAAGCAAAACACTCACCATCGGTGCCAATGCCGTAGTACTGGCCCAAAGCGGAGTTCCCTCCTCGCTGGCCGGCGGAAAAACCTATTTCGGTTACCCGGCGGAAGACGCGTCCGTCAAACGCAGGGAACTGGTATGGATCAAAAGAATACCGGAAATATGGAAAAAGGTAATGGAAGGATAAGGATAGATGGCTGGTAACAGTGATCCGGCAGCCGCTGTTACCAGCCATCTCCAATCCGTCACTTCAATCTTTCCAACGCTTTCAACGCATTTGCATCGCCGGGTTTCAGGCTTATTACTTTTTCATAGGCGGCTATCGCCGCGGTTTTGTTTCCTGTTTTGGCCAGGGCTTCACCCAGGCTGTCGAAAACGCCCGGTGTTTGGGGATAGATAAAAGTGTTGAGGCGGAATACATTTAATGCTTCCGCATGGCTTTTCGCCGCCAATTGAACATATCCATAAGCATTGAACTCGCCATAGTGTTTGCACAATGGCTTCAGGGTGATGGCGAGTTCCTGTAACTTCTCATCACTCATCGGTTTATTCCTGCCCGCGATCCTGTTTACCCAATAGCTGATGGCTTTATAGTTGGGTGAATATTCTTTCTGCTCCAGTATAGCCAGGAGATCCTTTTCGAGGCTCGCAACGGGCGACTCCACTATTCTACCCGCTTCTTTCTGATCACGGTAAATGATGAAAGTAGGAACATGGTGTATGTTCCGGTTCTTCTCTTCATGCGCGGGGCTTTGCTTGTAAGTATCAGTACTGTTGTCTACAAACACCAGGGATACTTTTGAAGTATCCATTCCGGCCGCGTCGAGTATTTTAAGCATCCGCGGTACTTCCCTTTTACTATCGCCACACCAGGAGCCGAGAAAGATATCCATCGATATATTGTTTCGCAAAGCCGCTTGCACACTGTGTACGGCAATTGTGTCGACGGTATAGGCATCGTAGTTTTTATCAAACCAGGGTTTATAAGCCGGTTGCTGCAATATGGAATGATAGGTATGACCGGCAATAATGGTTTGTCCTGAGGTATTTTGTATTTCCGTGTTGGCAACCGGACTTGCTACCGGTAACAGGCTATGCTGGCAGGCGGCAACCATTACGCAAATGGTCAGGCCCATGAGTATATTTTTCATGCGATTAGTTTATGCCGGTACCTTCCGGGTGCATGCAGGTGCAGCCCCGGTGTATCCTGGCGTTTTATAATGATATGAGCAGGCAGCCCATCTCCGCCTATCACTGGATTAACAGTAAGGGGAATGGGCTAGTGAAGAATTATATAAAAGAAACCCGCGGAGGTTGAAAGATCTTAACGGGGTTAGGAAGTGGTATCCGGTCTGAATAATGGAACTGAACGGTATTACACGTTGGGATAACCAAAAACGCTGCCGTGATGTATTCAGCGGATGTGTATTTCCAGTCGGCTTTGAGAGATAGCTCTTTCTGTTTATCGGGCAGGTCTCCCATGGGTATATCCGCATCGTCGATAATCCGGTTACAGGCGCAAAGGCGGGGATCTTTATTAGACAGCATTACCTGTACGGAGCAATCTGCGTATGCCAGCAGTTTTGCTACATGCGGCGCATACAATGATAACGCAAGTAATAAAGTGAGTGCTTTTTTCAGGTAAAGGGATTGATACTACAAGTTATGTTTTTTTGTTAATTCCGCACAGATCCTTTGTATCGTTTCGGTCACGGGGGTAAACCGGAAAGAAGGAAGAAAGCGATTAAGCTTTGTATTGTCAAACTGTACCCGGGCCTGTGCGGTTGCCGCGGTTTCGCGGGTGAGCAGGGGTGTCTTTCCCGTAAAAACAGCTTTCAGTGCTTCTATGCGCCATACCAGGGCCGCCAGGAAAGGTGTTACTTTTCTATGGGGCGGGCGTTTCCTGAATCCTTCCGCAATCTTTGTGAATATATAACGATAGGTAAGGTTTTCCGCGCTCAGGATAAACCGTTCCTCGCTGATGCCGCTTTCCATTAACTGTATCATGGCGGTTACTACATCCTGTACATCCACAAACCCACTGGTACCCTCGGTATACCAGGGAAATTCGTTGTAAGCAGATTTGAAGATCCCGGAAGACCCGTTGTTCCAGTCGCCAGCACCCAGTATAATAACGGGGTTTACGATCACCGCATTCAGTCCTTCACTAATGCCCCGCCATACTTCCGTTTCGGCCAGGTATTTGCTTTTACCGTACTCGCTGTTGCTGGTTTCTTCCGACCAGTTCATGGTTTCATTAATTGCAACTCCCTCCCTGATACGGCCCAGTGCGGCCACCGAACTTACAAACAGCAACTTATCCACGCCCTCTTCTACCGCCATATTTACAACATTGGCGGTGCCTTCGATATTGGTTTTAAAAAGTGCTTCCCTTTGTTTCGGATCAAAAGATACCAGCGCCGCGCAATGATATACCTGTCGTATTCCCTTCATGGCGGCTTCCAGTGAAACCGTATCCAGGATATCGCCTTTCACCCATTCTACCGCACCGGCCGCTTCTGTTTCCGGAACCGCGCTACGGTACAATGCCCGCACAGCTTTCCCCTGCTCTGCCAGTTGCCTGATCAAATGAGAACCCACCAAGCCTGTTGCACCGGTAACTAGTATCATGGGCGTGAAACGTGAATCGTGAATATTTTTTTAGTTGCAGGTTTCTTTTGCGGCGCATTGGGGGCATTTCCCGCTAACTACCACATCTGTTTGAGTAGCCACAAATCCATTGGGTAAAACCATTTTGGGTGCGGTTACATGATCGAGGCAGAAAGTGGTTCTGCAGTCATCGCACATAAAATGTACATGGTCATCATGATGGTGGCCCGCAGTACATTCTTCTTTGCACAAAGCATACCGTATAGAATTGTCGGCCGTAGGTATGGTATGAATAATTCCTTTTTCTACAAAGGTTTGCAGGGTACGGTAAATAGTAACCCTGTCGAACTCGGTTCCACTTTGGTGCTCTATATCAAAATGCGCCAATGCGCCATTTGCGTTTACAAACAGCTCCAGTATTTTTTTGCGGCTATCCGTAATGCTAAGCTGGTTGCGCCGCAGCGTATCTATTATTGTAGCGTTCATGGCTGTTATTGAGGATTGTTATTGTATAGTCCATTTACAAAATTACTCGTTCCCGATGGCTCCGCAAGAAGCGCACGGATGTCTTTCTTCAACCGGTCCAGCTCAGTTTGCTTCAACCCGTCGTAAATCTGCCCGCGCACTTTTCCATTCTTATCCACCAATGCGAAAAACTGCGTGTGCAGGAACTGATCCTCTATCTTCTCCACATTATTTTTCGGATCATCTACCAGGTAGGCACTGCGGGCCATCTGGTATAAACTGTCTTTCCTGCCGGTAAGCAATACCCATTTTTTAGTATCGATATTCATCGAATCCGCATACACTTTCAACCGCGCAACAGAATCACGGTCGGGGTCGCAGGTATGGGCCACGATCATAAAGCCCGGCTCATTTTTAAATTCCTGGTAAATGGTACGCATATTACCATTCATTTTAGGACAGATGCCTTTGCAGTTGGTAAAAAAATACTCTACCACGCATACCTTACCCAGCATATCCCGGTCGGTATACGGCAATCCATCCTGCGTGGTAAAATGAAAGGGCTTTACGTAACTGATCACCGGCAACTTTGCCTTCCAGTTATCGGTACCCCGGAAAAGAAAATAGTAAAATGCCAGTACCAGCACGACAAAAAAAAGCAGGTAGGCCAGTAGTTTTTTATTCATACGGTTGAGTAACAGGTGATGGATGCCCGGTAACAGGAAGAAACAGGTTATTTATATTGATTAGTACTGCAAAGATACGACCTGAGCCGAAAGAAATATTTTGCAACATAGTTGCATTATCTTATTTTTGCCCTCTTATGCCAAGAAAAATCAACTGGGATGCGATTGGAATTACCGCCTCACTGGCCTGCGCCATCCACTGTGCCCTGCTGCCACTTTTTCTTACCAGCCTTCCTTTATTTGGCATGAATATTATCGACAATCTGCGTTTTGAGTACCTGATGATCGGCATCGCTTTTGCCGTGGGTGCGTATTCCCTGTACCATGGCTGGAAAAAGCATCACCATAGCTGGACGCCCATCTGGCTGTTTACAATTGGAATTATCCTGCTGCTGGCAAAGGTAACCTGGCATGAATGGCAGTTATGGCTGCTGATACCGGCGGTTGGCTGTATCATCACAGCGCATATCCTTAATCACCGTTATTGCCGGGTGCACGACCATGCACATTCGGATGATTGTAACCATTGAATCAATCAATCGTATAACTCATCCCTCCATCCTTTTCATCTTTCAACTGTACGCCCAGGGTTAACAGTTCGTTCCTGATCTTGTCGCTGGTGAGAAAATCTTTACGGCTTTTGGCTTCTTTTCGGATCTCTATGAGTAATTGAAGAATTCCTTCCAGTTTCCCGTCATCCCCGCTTCTTTCTCCCTTTAATCCAAAAACATCTTCTACAAAGGCTTTTAACTGTTTTTGCAGGAAGAGAAGGGTTTCGCTGCTCACTGCGTTTACGGGAATATGTTTGTCTTTGATGGAATTGATGATAGATACCAGCTCGAACATATTAGCCAGTACTTTGGCAGAGTTGAGATCGTCGTTCATAAATTCTTCAAACTCCTGTACCAGTTTGTTAACCCTTCCATCCAGGCCCGTATCCGTTGCCATGATGTTCCCCGCTACCTGCATCCGGGTAATCCATTCATAGGCTTCCCATAAACGTTTGAGGGCTTTTTCCGATGCCTGTAACGCTTCATTGCTGAAATCGAGTGTACCCCTGTAATGGCTTTGGAGGATAAAAAAGCGAATGGTTTGCGGAGAATAGGCCTGAGCCAGCATAGGGTGATCGCCGCTGAACATCTGCGTTAGCATGATCTGGTTGCCATAGCTCTTGCCCATCTTTTTTCCATTGATGGTAATCATGTTATTGTGCAGCCAGTATCGTGCGGGCATCTTGTGATTGCATACGGTACTTTGCGCAATTTCACATTCATGGTGCGGAAACTGAAGGTCCATCCCACCGCCATGTATATCGAATTCATCACCCAGGTACTTGGTGCTCATGGCCGAGCACTCGATATGCCATCCCGGGAAGCCTTCGCCCCAGGGACTTTGCCAGCGCATAATATGTTCAGGCGGGGCATTCTTCCACAGGGCAAAATCGTTCTTGTTTCTTTTATCGTCCTGGTTATCCAGTTCGCGCGTGGTTTCCAGCTGGTCTTCTATTACGCGGCCACTGAGTATGCCGTAGGGTTGGCCTTTTTTAGAGAAATCGGTATTGTAGCGTTCCACATCGAAATAAACAGAGCCATTGGCCTCATAGGCATACCCATCGGCAATGATCTTTTTGATCATTTCAATCTGTTCCACAATATGCCCGGTGGCAGTGGGTTCTATGCTGGGAGGAAGGTTGTTAAACCGGCTCATGGCCCAGTGGTACAGGTTGGTATACTTCTGTACCAGCTCCATGGGCTCCAGCTTTTCCAGCACCGCTTTTTTACTGATCTTGTCTTCCGCATCGCGGCCCTCTTCCTCAAAATGCCCCGCATCGGTAATGTTTCTTACGTATCGTACTTTATAGCCCAGGTAGCTAAGGTAGCGGTACACCACATCAAAAGTGATAAAGGGCCGGGCATGTCCCAGGTGGCTCTCCCCGCTTACCGTGGGGCCGCACACATACATGCCTACATACGGGGCGGTAATGGGTGTAAAGGTTTCTTTTTGCCTGGTTAGTGAATTGTATACTTTAAGCGACATTCGTTTGTGAAATTGAGATTAGCAATGGTACTCATCGGCAGCAACTGCCACAGCGGATGGGCTGCTTTAACAGCAGCAGCAACAACAATAGTATACTTGCAGGTATTTCATGAGGGCACAAAGATATTTTATTTTATCAAACGAATATCAGTTAACAGCATAATATGATCGCTTAAGGCTTCATCTACCATCTCAAACTGCTTTACCTGGAAACGCTTATCAGGTAATATATAATCAATGCGCAGGGTGGGTGCCAGGGATATAAAGGACCGCCCGATACCGAAGCTTTTCTCGAGGAATGCGTCCTGCCGGTCGTTTCCCTTGATATGGAAATAGGCGAAGGAATTGGGTACATCATTAAAATCGCCGCATAAAACCGAGGGAAAAGGTGATTGGTCCAGCGACTGGCGTACCATCCCGGCCTGTATGCCGCGCCTTTTGAAAGCCAGTTTCATTTTTCGGAACAGGCTGCGGGAAGCGGCCAGGGTTTCATCTTCCTGCTCTTTTATCTTTTCTATATCCTCGTAATCCTCCTTCTTGAATTTAAACGATTGCAGGTGGGTGGTGTATATCCGAACGGTATCCTCACCTTTAACGATATCTGCAAACAGCAGGCTCTCCGCTACGGGATAAGCGATCCTTCCCGAATCGATAATAGGAAATTTAGAAAAAATGATGCAGCCCGACTGGTAGCCATTGGTGCGCCGGTAGTCACGCGAAAAAAAATGATAAGGATACTGCCGGTTAAAAAGAGCGATATTATCTTCTGTAAGGCCCTGGTTAAACTCCTGCAGGCAAATTACATCCGGCCTGAATTTCAGGATACTTTCAGCCACTTCCGTACGAACCAGCTTTTTAATGTTCCTGTTCTGCGTAAGCCCGTTAAAACTCTGCACATTCCAGTCTACAATCCGCCAATCGGCATCGTGCTTATGTTTTACAAACGGCGCTCCACCATGCCAGGCGAATAATACATATAGTTGTTGCCAGCCTATGGCCAGTGTAACCAGCGGTATCAAAGCAAAAACAGGTTTGGCTATCAGCCAGCATACAATCAATAATACCAGTAGTAGTACAAGATAAGGAACGATCAAGCCTGTAAAACCGATCAGCCACCACCTGGCGGGGTTGAGATAGGGGGAGAGGCAGGCGATCAAAAACAATACTGTAACCACACCATTGATTACAAGGAGAACAGATTTTGCTGCGCGGCGAAAAAAACTTTTTGCCATGCCCTAAATTTACGGAAAATCAATCTTGCAGCTGCATATCTGTTATCAGCGGGTAGTGATCCGAGAGATCGGGCCTGGGAGAATAATACTGCGTTGCCTTCAGTTGGGGACTCATCAATGTTACATCTATCCGCAATGAAAACGTAAAACGCCTGTAAGTTCCGCCAAGTCCATACCCGCTTTGCAAAAAAGCATCGCTCAACCCTTTTTTTATGTGATGATACACATAACTGGAAGGAACGGAATTTAGGTCGGCGCAAAAAATAAAAGGAACCGCTGTTTTGTTTAGCTCCTGCTTGAGAAATGCGGCCTGTTGCGCATGCACCCTGTCGAAGTAGGTCATCCTTTCCAACCGGTCTGTATGAAAAAGGAACGCCGTATCATCTTTTACAAAATCTATGGATCCTACATTGTAGGCATACAGTGAATCGGAATGAAGAAACATTGATCGCAGGTGGGCATTATACACGCGCAGTTTCTTCCCCTGGAAAACAACCGTTGCATAAGCCAGGCTTTCTGTTCTGTGATTACACGGGTAGGGTAGATGCCCGCTATCTGTGATAGGCAGCCTTGAAAAAATAACCGTTCCATAATTGCCGAAATCATCACTGAAATAATGGTACGGGTATTTAAGTGAATCCGTTATAAAAGCGATATTGGGATTCGTAGCAGCCCAGGCCGCTTCGGAATAATCCTGGAAGCACAACAGATCCGCATTGCTTTTCTTGATGAACCGGATCATTTCGGCCTGCTTTTCGGCAAAGCCGGGTTCCTGTGCCAGCGCGTACAACATGCCATTCACATTCCACGACAACACCCGCAAACGGTCGGATGGCTTATCATACACGAAGTTTTTTTTTGTGTGACGGCTGAAAACAGCCGTTGCGTTTTTCCAGGCGGGCAATAATAAGAGCAGGAACAGCCATGCATACTTCCTGTAAAAAAGAACCACTACTGCCAGCCAGAGTAAGTAACCGATAAAACAATAGGGGAAGAGAATAGACGCGTAAGTAAAAAACACAAAGCTACCCGGTGTAAAATACGGGGTGATACAGCATATAAGAAAAACAATCGTGTACAGAAAGCCCGCACCCAATACAAACCTTTTTATACCTGCCAGTCGTATTTTCCTCATAGCGGCATCAAAGGTCCTCGCTGCTGGCCCGGGTTAAAAATGCTTTCTCCTCATCGGTAAGAAACTGGTAGCCTTCCTGGTTGATCTTATCCAGTATCGCATCTAGCTTCTGCTGTGTTACATTAGATATTTTCTCGTAAGGCTTCCTGTCTGTCCGGTAAAAATTTTTGCCTTTTTCTCCCCTGGTTTTTTTTTCAGGACTGAACAGGTCATCCAGCCAGTTCACCAGATTCACCATCCATGCCCCCCAGTCTTTTCCGCGGCGGAGCTGGCGGATAAAAAGAAACCCGATCACCCCACCGGCCAGGTGTCCCGCACCAATTCCCGCATTACCGCTGGCCAGCGTTGCGAAATCGATGGCCACAAAAATCAGGGTAAGTACCCATAGCGGGATTCCTCCATTTATCAAAGGGAATAAGCGGTAATCCGGTGCCAGTGTTGTGGTTGCCACCGCAATGGCCATTACTGCCGCCCCGGCACCCAGCATGGGCTCGGTAGTAAGGATCGATCTTTCAAGTACAGGAAAAAGGTTATTAATCAATATAAATACAACACCTCCTGCAAAGCCTCCGTACAGATAAATGGGTATTAATTTGTTATTGCCGGCCAGGTCCTGCAGTATGTATCCGAAACACCATAACCACAGCATGCTGCTGATCAGATGCCATACACTATGATGCGTAAACATGAAGGAAAGTAATGTCCAGGGCCGTGAGGCAAGGGTATCAAAAGAAGCCGGCAAAGTGAACCAGTTCAGTATCTGCCTGTAAAAAAACTCAGGCGGTATATCAGACAGGAAGTAAATGATCTTAACAAAATTGATCAGTACAAAAACCAGCATATTAATGGCAAACAGAAGAACCAGCCCGTTATTATCCTGTCCCAGTAATATTTTGCTTCCGCGTTTATACGATTGTGTTGCCATATGAATTGCTTTGCGATGCCCTTTACTAATAGAACGTTTTTTTGTTGGTTTTGTTCCAGGTAATTACAATTAGCAGCCCCACGATCGCACCCCCAATATGTGCCCACCGGGCCACATTATCGCCGGCAGAGTTTCTTACGGCGTAAAATAGCTCATAGGAGAAATAGAACAGGCCTATCCATTTTACTTTTACCGGTACCAGGAAATACAGGTACAGATAGGTATTGGGGAAGAGATAAACGAAGGCCGCCAATACCCCAAATACCGCGCCGCTGGCACCTACGGTAGCGGTATTCATATTCTCCCGGTAGTATGCGGTAACCTGGCTGAATATGCGCAGGTTCAGTTCCGGGATATTCTGCCCCGAATCGAGGTAGCTCATTACCGGCGCGTTTTCTATGAACCTGATATTATATTTCTGGATAAAATCACCCAAGGCCCTGGCTTCCGCACCACTTTGTGAAGCATGGAGCTGGAAAAGGGTATTATAATCATTCATCATCGGCACCAGCTCATAGCTCAGGAACAATAAATGCATCAGTGCCGCACCCAGTCCGCATACCATGTAAAATGTTAAGAACCGCTTGGAGCCCCAGAGATTCTCCAGCACGGAGCCAAACATCCATAACGCAAACATATTGCCGAAAATATGACCGAAATCGGCCGTACTATGCAGGAACATATGTGTTACCAACTGCCAGGGCTTGAACAGGCTGCTCTGCCAGGCATGCAGGGCAAAGGTATCATCAAAGGAAAAACTCATTCCCGGCCCCTTGAATACATTCTGCGCCAGGAAAAACAGCCCGTTAATGATCAATAAATTTTTTACGATCGTAGGTAATATTTCAAAACGGCTGGGACGGAATTGTGTCATAACGGGTTCTTCAATTTTAACTGCACCACATTTTCTATGTGCAAGGTATGCGGGAACATATCTACCGGCTGAATTTTTTCCACTTTATATTTTTCATCCAGTAAAGCCAGGTCGCGCGCCTGTGTGGCCGGGTTGCAACTTACATAAACCACTACAGGCGCGGCAATTTCCAGCAGTTTTTTAACTAGTTTTTCGTGCATTCCAGCCCTTGGCGGATCAGTAATAATAACATCGGGCCGTCCATGTTCCGCAAAAAAAGCGTCATCACAGATATCTGTCACATCCCCCGCAAAAAATGCGGCGGCTGAAATTCCATTCAGTGCCGCGTTCTTTTTGGCGTCTTCTATCGCTTCGCTGATCACTTCCACCCCAATGATCTTCTTCGCCTGCCGGCTGGCAAAAATACCAATGCTGCCGGTGCCGCAGTAGAGATCGTATACGGTTTGTGTACCGTCCAGCTCGGCAAACTCGCGGGTTACCTGGTATAACTTCTCGGCCTGTTGGGTATTGGTTTGAAAAAACGACTTGGGACTGATCATGAATACAAAATCTTCCAGTTTCTCCATGATATAGCCCTTTCCGTAATATACCTGGGGATCAAGGTCTGAAAGGCTGTCGTTACGTTTGGGGTTAATCGTATACAGTAAAGTGGTTATCTGCGGAAACTGCGCCAACAGTTCGTCCAGCAATTTCACGCGTGCTTCTTTTTCTTCATATCCCAGCACCAGGTTCACCATCAGTTCGCCGGTGGTGGTGTTTCTTACAAACATGTTCCGGAGCCAGCCCGTATGGTTCTTAACATTATAGAAAGGAAGATCATTTTCAACCGCAAACCGGGCCACGGCTTTGCGGATATAATTGGTGGGCTCTTCCTGCAGGTGGCAGGTATCAATCTCCACTACCTTATCAAAAAATCCCCTTACATGAAATCCGCCGGCACCGGGCTGGTCAGACAATGAGATCCCCTCCGCTTTCATTCTCCTGAACTCGGCTGTGGGTATGAATTTACCCGTAGCGTAGGTATACTCCATTTTATTCCGGTAATGGCGGGTTTGGCCGGCACCAATAATGGGCCGCATTTCAGGCAATACCACTTTACCTATCCGGTTCAGGTTATCACTTACCTGCTTTTGTTTGTAATAAAGCTGCTTTTCATAAGGCAGCATCTGCCATTGGCAGCCGCCGCATACGCCAAAATGCTCGCAAAAAGGGGTAACACGGTCGGCAGAATAGGTATGGGTATGGATAGTATGGCCCTCCGCCCAGTCTGTCTTGTTCTTTGATAGCTGAACATCCACTACATCTCCGGGAACCGCGCCTTCAATAAAGATCACTTTTCCATCTACCCGCGCAAGCGACCTTCCTTCGGCCGCATAGTCCTGCACCAATACCTTTTCCAGTACAACATGTTTCTTTGGTTTTCTCACGGTGGCAAAGGTAACTACGAATGGGTTTGGTAGATGGCAAAAAACACCCTATTTAATTTGCAGGGTATTAACACGGTCAATATCCTATTTAACTAAATTTACCGCAGAATTATACAGTATGAAGCCTATTTTGACCTCTTTTCTCTTATTGTTCGGTATTTCAGCGGCGATCGCACAAACCCCGGCCCCGGGCAGAAACATACAAATCAAGCTTACGCCATTAAAAAATACAAAAGTGTACCTGGGAAGCTATTATGGTACCACCCTTGCCCTGTTCGATTCTGCCGCGCTGAATGACAAAAGTGAAGGAGTATTCAAAGCCCCCAATAAACTTACGGGTGGTATCTACTTTATAGTAACCAAGGCCCCCGAATACGCCATCCAGTTTGATTTGCTGATGGATAATGAGCAGCAGTTTAGCATTTCGGCCGATACCGCACTGAAAGATAAAGCCGTTATTACCGGGTCGTTTGAAAATGTGAACTACGACCATTATAAAAAGTTCGCCGCCCAGCAGCAGAAACTGATGCAGGCCTATGATTCTACGTTCAAGGCCAAGACCACCCATGTAAAAAAAGATACCACCGACTACCTGAAAGAAGATTCTATCCGCCGCAAGTCGATGCAGAATTACCAGGACAGCATCATCAAAAAATATCCCGACGCCTTGCTCAGCAACCTGTTTGCCACCATGCGCCGCCCTACCGTTCCACCGATCCCTATCGTTAAAGGAAAGCCGGATTCCCTGTACCCTTACCGCTTTGTAAAAGGGCATTTCTGGGATGATGTGGATTTTTCAGACGACCGGATTCTTCACACGCCGTTTTTTGAGCCGAAACTGGATGAGTATTTTAAATACTATATCTCCATTGAAGCGGATTCCATTATAAAGGAGGTGAACTATATATTGCTGGCCGCCAAACCGGGGAAAGAGATCTATCCTTACCTGCTTACCAAGTTTACCAAGCAGTATATGAACCCGCAGTATATGGGGCAGGACAAAGTATTTGTATTCCTGTTTGAAAACTTTTATGCCAAGGGGGATACGGTGCTGCTGGACGCCTCGAACAAAAAAACCATCACCGACCGGGCTTATAACCTGATGGCCAACCAGATTGGTGTGCCGGCTACTGACATGAAATTTCCGGATACCTCGGGCCGGGTAGTTCCGTTGTACAGCCTGAAGAACGATTTTACCCTGGTAGCTTTTTGGGACCCTACCTGTGGGCATTGTAAGACAGAGATTCCCCGGCTGGATTCGATATATCGCGCCAAATGGAAAGCCCTGAATGTAGGCATCTATGCCGTAAACATTAATGAACCTGAATTGGTATCCTGGAAAAAATTCATCAAAGAAAACAAACTGAACGGCTGGGTACATACCCATGAAGGGGCCGAAGCCCATGCCGCCGTTGAAAAAGCCCACCAGATGAATTTCAGGCAGGCCTATGATATCTATAAAACACCTACTTTTTATCTCCTGGATAAAGACAAACGGATCATAGCCAAACAGCTTAGTATGGAGCAGTTTGATGAAATTATTAAGCTGAAACTGAAAGGAAAATAAGCTTTACACAATCTTATTCACCACATTCCAGATAACCTTTGGCTTACCCAGGGTATAGTAGTGAAGAACCGGAACGCCGAATTCTTTCAGCTCCCTGCTTTGCTGTATCAGCCATTCGGTGCCAACCTGTTCGCATTCGGCATCTGTTTTGCATTTCATGATCTCGTTCGAAAGCTCGGTGGGCACATCCACATGAAATGTGCGCGGGAGAACAGATAATTGCTTTTTATTGGTAAGGGGTTTCAGTCCGGGAATGATCGGTACCGTAATACCTATGTTTTGGCAGGCTTTTACAAAATCGAAGAACTTCTGGTTATTGAAGAACATCTGTGTCATGATATATTCGGCACCCGCATCCACCTTTTCTTTTAATTTCAGCAGGTCGATCTCCAGGTTGGGGGCTTCAAAATGCTTTTCGGGATAGCCCGCCACCCCCATACAGAATTTTGTTTTGCCACCGTTCTTGATGTCTTCATCAAGGTAGATGCCGTTATTCATGTTATTTACCTGCTGCAGCAGGTCTATTGCATAATGGTTCCCATCTTTTTCAGGTTCAAAAGCGGCTTCGTTTTTTGCGGCATCACCCCGAAGCACCAATACATTATCAATACCCAGGAAATCCAGGTCGATCAGCGCGTCTTCTGTTTCGCGCTTGGTAAATCCTCCGCAGATAATATGCGGAACGGCATCTACCTGGTAATGGTTCATGATAGCGGCACAAATACCCACAGTGCCGGGGCGTTTACGAACTTCCACCTTTTCAAAAGTTCCATCGGCCTTCTTCTTGAACATGGTTTCGCTGCGGTGATAGGTAACATTGATCCAGGAAGGCTTGAACTCCATGAGGGGATCAAGATGGTCATATATAGTAGTAATGGTCTTGCCTTTCAAAGGAGGTAACACTTCAAAAGAGATCAATGTGTCTTTTGCCTGCTGAATATGTTCGGTAACTTTCATCGCTGCTGTACTTTTTCCCTGTTGATAGGGCAATTTTAACTAAAACGGCTGCAATATACGGCTAAGAAGCCTTTAGAAAAACATGTTAAGATCAGCCGGGGCTTGACTTATCGGTTAGTTTAGTGCTATTTTTGTTCAAACCCTTCGTTTTTGAGTATAACCATACATACCCGGGATCTTATTAAAAGTTACAAGGGCCGTACTGTTGTGGATACGGTTTCCATATCTGTACAACAGGGCGAAATTGTTGGCTTACTGGGTCCCAATGGTGCCGGTAAGACCACTACTTTCTATATGGTGGTAGGCCTTATAAAACCCGATGCGGGTACGGTTTACCTTAACAACCAGGATATTACCAAACTACCCATGTATAAACGCGCCCAGATGGGTATCGGCTACCTGCCCCAGGAAGCCAGTGTTTTCAGGAAGCTGAGCGTGGAAGATAATATTATGGCCGTGCTGGAAATGACCAAACTGTCTAAACAGGAACGTCAACATAAGCTGGAATCGCTGCTGGACGAGTTTAACCTGCACCATGTAAGAAAAAACAATGGCGACAGCCTCAGCGGCGGTGAAAGAAGAAGAACCGAAATAGCCCGCGCCCTGTCGGTAGACCCCAAGTTTATTTTGCTGGATGAGCCTTTTGCCGGCGTAGACCCCATTGCCGTGGAAGATATACAAGGGGTGGTGGCCAAGCTTAAATACAAGAATATCGGCATCCTGATCACCGATCACAACGTAAATGAAACCCTGTCTATCTGCGACAGGGCCTACCTCCTGATAGAAGGAAAAATCTTCAAACACGGCACCGCCGAAGAGCTGGCCGATGATGAACAGGTAAGGCGACTGTACCTGGGAACCAATTTTGAGCTGAAACGGAAGGACTGGATCATTGAAATGGGGAAGAAATAGCTTATTTTGCTGTACGTTCCCAAGATGAAACTATTTAGTCCTGCAATATCGCGTTTGGCCAGGTTCCGCAACTGGCATATCGGGCATTGGATCAACAATCCCATTGCCACGCAGCGCGAGGTATTACAAGACCTGGTAACCCATGGCCAGTACACCGAACTGGGCCGCAAATACGGGTTCAAGGAACTGTTCAATATCCGCAGGTTCAAGGAAAATGTACCCATTCACGAATATGAAGACCTGAAGCCTTATATCGACAGGCTGATGCAGGGTGATGAAAATCTTACCTGGAATACACCCGTAAACTGGTTTGCCAAAAGCAGCGGCACCACCAACGATAAGAGCAAGTTTATCCCGATTACAAAAGAAAGCCTGGAGAACTGTCATTTCCAGGGTGCCAAAGATGTATTAACCCTTTACTATAATTATAATACTGAAAGCGACCTGTTAACCGGGAAAGGCCTGGTAATAGGCGGCAGCCACCAGATCAGTAAAATGAATGAGGATGTACAGTATGGCGACCTGAGTGCAGTTCTGTTACAAAACACCCCTATCTGGGCTAACTGGATACGTACACCGGAACTGTCTATCGCTTTAATGGATGAATGGGAAAGCAAAATAGAGATGCTGGCCAGGTCAACCATTGAGGAAGATGTTACCTCCATTGCGGGCGTACCCACCTGGACCCTGGTGCTGATCAAAAGGATTTTGGCTATCACCGGGAAAACAACCCTGAAAGAAGTATGGCCCAACCTGGAACTGTATATACATGGCGGCGTATCATTCACGCCCTACCGTGAGCAATTTAAGAAGCTGATTGGCGAAGGTTGTACCTACCTGGAAATGTACAATGCCAGCGAAGGATTTTTTGCGGCCCAGGATAACCCAGATGAAGAGGGGATGTTACTGTTTTTAAATCACGGCATTTTTTACGAATTCATGCCGGTAGAAGAATATGGAAAAAAAGATCCCCAAACCATTGGCCTGAAAGATGTAGAGACCGGAAAAAATTATGCGCTGGTGATCAGTACCAATGGCGGCCTCTGGCGATACCTGGTGGGCGATACGGTACAGTTTACCAGCTGCTACCCCTTCCGCATCAAGGTAAGTGGCCGGTTAAAGCAATATATCAATGCGTTTGGAGAAGAGCTGATATCCGACAATGCCGATAAAGCCATTGCCACTGCCTGTATGAAAACAGGGCTTAGCGTGAAAGATTATACTGCCGCGCCCGTTTATTTTGGCGAGAAGAGCAATGGCGCCCATGAATGGCTGATTGAATTTGAAACTGCACCCACCGGCACCGAGGCTTTTGCCTATGAACTGGATTGCGCCTTAAAAGCGCTCAACAGTGATTATGAAGCCAAGCGCTACAAAGATATTGCCCTCAGCCTACCCCGTGTACACGCCGTACGCGAAGGCCTTTTTCATGACTGGCTGAAAAGCAAGGGCAAACTGGGCGGCCAGCACAAAGTTCCCCGGCTTTCGAATACAAGGGTGTATGTGGAAGAGATGATGGGGATGATCTGATGGGATAGATAGAAAAGATATCTCTGGTTACATTCCTCAAAATCACCCAACAACCGCCTTAGCCTAAAACTCTTTACACGCAGCTTCAATATCACCAACTGCCCCAGCGGGGCAACATGTCTGTAGCAAAAAAAAATAAACATTCCGGATAGCCCTGTAGGGGCGGAACCCGGCGGAATCAAATGTTTCGTCTTTCGCCAAAAACCAGGGTGCCACCCCTACGGGGTTGCCGATGTTGTATATATTTTTTTTGCTACAGACATGTTGCCCCGCTGGGGCTTAGGAGATATTCTGCTAATAGTTCAATAAGAAGTTATGCTGCACTATGCTTAAAAACTATGCGAGGTGGTTGTGTTCAACGATCATTTTCTGGTACTCTTGTCCATTTGGGTTATTTGCTTTGGTTTTATCCTGATCTTGTTCGTGTTTCGTGGCTTTGGAGAGCCAGCCGAAGCCAGCGGATGTAAGGGCTATACGAACAAATTCATTATACTTTCGAAACAAAAGACTTACCTCAGAGGGTTGCAGGGGGTTGGTACAAAGCATATAACCCATTTGGACCGCACTCTCTTTTATTTTGTCCTGGTACCTTACCGGTGATCCTGTTTGTAGCAGAGGAGCATGGCATTTATATTTATAAAAGTACTCTACTTTAGGGCATTCAGGTATTTGCGCAAATAGTGCAATCGCACAAAAAAGAAAATCCCTAACAGAATAATTTCTGCTATGAGAATCCAAACGGAGTTGAACAGTCTGTAAAATATTCTTAGCAAGAAAAAATAAAGGATAATAAGGATCGTCGCTTCGCTAAACATAATGGTTTTTTTAGAAGCTCCCATTTTTATCATTATATCTGCAATAATAAATTGTTGTATCATAAGATCAATTTTTACAACTTCAATTTACAAATACTTTTCATGACAAGAAACTTATGACTATTAAAAAGTCATAACACCCATCAACCATGTCATTGTGCAAGCAAGCAGCAACCCCGCATAACTTTCAGGAAATGTAATTATAAAAAAAATCATTTCCCCAATCGAAAGTGAACTTAGACTTGCTTTAATGCAATCTGAAATAGGATCACTGACTGTTATAGCATTTCTAGGAGCTTCGCCAGTTGCAGAACTATTGTTACTGGCATTAACCGTCATATTGACTCCATCTTTGTAATTCACCCGTATGACCTTTTTCTCATCGAGCGAAACAAGTTCCACAAATCGGTCACCTATTTTATTTTCCTGTTGAACAGGAGAAAAATTGTTATCAAAAGTATATCGGATATAATGTGTCTCATTTGCTGTTCTTTTGTCGACAACAAGTATAAGCTTCTTTGTAGCTGATCCCCTAACTGAAGCACCTATAATATAGTAGTTCTTATCGCCATTGTCGGCACTTTTAACAGTCGCAAGATCGGCTTCTCCAAATATCGATCTTTGATCAATGAATTTTTCACTAAGCAGCTTTTGTTCTGGTGTTAACAATGGAGCAGTTTCAGATTTGTTACAGCTAAAGAATACTACAGAAGTAATAATTCCGACTAACAAAGCGCCATAGCTAATCCCCTTGGAAAATGAATTCTTCATGTTTGAGTTAATTTAAATTAATTTTAATACAATAAATTGAGTTCTGATTGGGTAAGCGATTTATGGCGGTCGCGTCGTCTCTTACGATCTCTTACTAATCATAGAGCCAAATTTAAATAGCGGGAGACTGTTAAAAATGTAGAATTATTTCTACATTTTTTGTAGTTTTACTACTACCTTTATGATGTAAATTGCTTCCCTCCAGCTCTTATGTTTGTTTATCAACAAAAGATGAAACCGATAGGACGTTTAAGTCAGAACTTCGAATCCTCGTAAAACTCTTTAACCAGTTTAAGATAATTGATAACTGAATCCTTTCCGTATAACTTAAACCACCCGGGCTGTGTTTGGTTCGGTAAGCTGTATACTCGGAAAACCGTCGAAACACCAACCCAGCTCCACAAAATCGGTATACACGTTGCGGCTGAAAGATTTGATATACGCTTTCGGACGGCCGGCTACCGTGGGGGCATTGGACAACAGGTTGTTTAGCTGCGCGGGCGTAAGATCCGACCCGGTTAAGGTAGCCGCTGTAATGCCTTTTCCGGAGCCGGCTACCGCTGCGGTTCCGGCCAGGGCGGTAAGCAAATCATTTACAACAAGGTTGTAGGTATTAACAGGGTTGCTTCCGTGCCAGACAATAGTCCAACAGCTTATTCAAGCTTTGAGTCAATCGGCCAGGGAACCATTTTACACGCACCTACTATACCCCCAAACTGCCCCAGCGGGGCAACCTGTCTGTAGCAAAAAAAATAAACATTCCGGATAGCCCTGTAGGGGCGGAACCCGGCGGAATCTAATTAGGAGAGATCTTACCCATGTCAAACAGTTGATGGGCGTTTTGTAGTCCCAAGCCGCTTGCCCGAAAAACTATAAACTATCCCCACCAGGCTCACAAATGAACCCGTATAAAAAAGATAGAGGTAGGGAACATCAATAAAACTGTAAAATACCACCAGGGTAATTTTGAGTACCGCTAAAGGAATATTCTCTATGGCAAACCGGTATCGCTTCTGTAACCCAATGGAAAGCACAAAGAAAAGGACAGGGACTGTAAAAGACAGTATAATCAGCAGGTAATGCAGGCTGGATATCTGGCGGGGGCCGAAAAATTTTGCCATCCCCAGGCTCTCAGCAAATACATTCGGCGAATCGCGCCATACACGTGCTGTAAAGTTGATATACTCAGCGGGTAACGCAATATGCTTTATAAAAGTATCCCACCCAAAGGGCAGCAGTACCAGCAACAAAAAGCAGGCAATACCGCTGATAACAAACCCAAATAGCTGCTTCCATTGCCGGTACCAGGCATAATAGATCAGCATTACCGGCAGCCAGCCGATCAGCGCGTAGCGACTTAATACGCATAACGATACGCAAATACCTATTAACCACGCTTTCCGGGAATGCAAAGCTATCACCAGCAGTACATAATACAGTATCACGATCCCTTCTTCGGTGTAAGGAATGAGCCCTGATCTTTCCCCGGTAAAAATCCACCAGAACAATAAAAAAGTGGCAATTAATATTGGATAGGCCCGTTTCTGAAAAAAATCGGTTTTCCAAAGCACAATGGCGAATACCATAAAAAGACTGGCCACTACTATCCAGCGAAGATCAAGCTGTAGCCCTACCGGTAAACAGAAGGGCATCCACATAGCGGGCAGGTAAATGGGTTGTATACCACCCCAGATCTCGGGTATGGGATCATACACCTGTGTCCAGTTACCTGCTAAAGCCCGCTCACACATGGTTTTAATGATGGGCAGCATATCCGCATCATGAAAGTCCAGCGGCACATCGTCCATCCATCTGGCGGCAAAATGTACCATGGCAGCCAGCATAATGGCTGTTACAAGCCATCTGTACCGGGTGATGGCAGAGCCGAATGAGAAAAGAGAAACCCTTACAGGAACCAGGGGCGCGTCTATCTGCAGAAAACATAAAGCTATCAATACCCCGCAAAACGTATACACAATGCTGGTAACAGGCGTTAGCGCCGTAGCGTGCAGGGCGAAGGTAACGCAGAGTGTTTCTATTAAAAAAGAAGTAACAAGTACGTTCCTTGCCCGCTCATGAGGTTTCATACCAGCTAAAATATTACTTACACGAATTAACGCGAATTACACGAATTATAACATCCTCCAGTGCTGACATTTCGTGTAATTCTCGTTAATTCGTATAATTGGTGTAATCCGTGTAATTCGTGTACTAATGCAATTTAATCTGATTCGGAAATGGTACGGTGCTACCCTTGCCCTCGAAATCCCTTCGCTTGTATTAGCTAATGGCGTTTATTGGCTGCAGGGTGAGAATGGTTCCGGCAAAACCACGTTCCTTAAAATGATCGCCGGGCTGCACCCTTTTGAAGGTGATATCCTGTTACATCATCATAGCATCAGTAAGAACAGGGTATCGTTTATGCGGCTGGTTAACTATGCGGAAGCGGAACCGATATACCCACCTTTTCTCACTGCGAAAGATATGGTTGCCCTGTATTGCAGCGCAATGAAAGGCAATATCCGGGATACCTGCCAACTGCTGGAGACCCTGCATATCATGGATGCGTACAACAAACCACTGGGTGCCTGGTCGAGCGGCATGACAAAAAAACTCAGCCTGGCTCTTGCATTTATCGGGAACCCTGCATGGATATTACTGGATGAACCGCTGATAACAATAGATGCTGAAGCAGTTGATATTATAGGCAACCTGATCAACAGCTACCATATGGAAAAAGGAGTTTCTTTCATCCTTACTTCCCATCAGCCCTTCCAGGAAAACAGGGTTCGCATTACCCATACCCTGGTAGCCACTAATAAAACCGTATTGACAGTTAATGAATAGCGCCACGTTAAAAATAGTGCAACGGGTGCTGGTTAACGCTTTTTATAAGGCGAATGCAGGGTTTTTTTCTTTCTGGTTTTTTATGCTGTTTGGCATTGTACAGCCGGTGATCGGCTATCACCTATCGCTTATACAGGGAATGATCCGGGATTATATTTTCCTGGGCTGCGTTGTTATCCTTTGGTTTTTTTATTCATGCAAGTGCATACACTTCATTGCTAGGCAATATAAGGAACCCGCGAATGGCTTTCTGCTGGTGCTGAATAAACTCTCCGCGGGAAAACAGTACCGGCTGATGCTATGGGTTCATCTGCAGGTATATATGCCCGTGCTTGTCTACGCAATAATTGTAGCCATTATCGCGGCCCGACAGGCTTTCTACGCCTCCATGGCAATAGTGCTTATCTCGAACACGATCCTGGTTCTGTTGTCGGCCGCGCTTTATACCCGCTTTCTTCAGAAAAAAGAATGGCAGCTGCTTCGCTTCCTGGTAACTACCCGCTCCTTCACGGTATCCAAACCTCTTTTTACACTTCCGCTATGGTTCTTATGGAAAGACCGCAGGCAGATGCTGATGGTTACAAAAGTGTTCAGCTTTTTTGTGATCTATGTTTTTGCAGCCCTGTACGAACCCGAACAGCACGATGTGCGGCCCTTACAATTGATCCTGCTGTTAGTTGGAATATTCCATTGCGCTATGGTTTTCCAGGTAAGAAGTTTTGAAGAAGAATACCTGGGTTTCAGCAGGTCTTTGCCTGTTGCCCGGCTGCAAAGGTTTTCGGGTTTACTGGCCGCTTACACCATCCTTCTATTACCCGAGCTATTGCTGATTTGGAGAGCCTATCCGGCGGCCTTTGTTAGTTCTGATTACCCGCAGTTACTACTATTCGCTATTTCAATACCTGTTTTTCTGCATTCCCTGTTGTTAATGGAAGAGATGGATATGGAAAGTTATATCCGGATTGTATTCGCGGCAGGTGCCGTATTGTTTTTTATCACCCTGTATAACCCCGGCATCATTTTACCGGTTGCCGTTCTGCTTCTTTCTTTTGCTTTTTTCCACGCCCATTTTTATACCTTTGAGAAAAGGCATACCTGACTAACCAGCGGTAACAATATTTGTTTTTGCTAACGCTATCGGCTATGTTTACAACCTGTTATTATACCTGGTAGTCATGTTATTTGTATAAAAAAGAAGTATGAAATTATTAGAAGGAAAGGTTTCGATTGTAACCGGCGCGGCGCGTGGTATTGGTGCCGCCATTGCCCTGCGCCTGGCTGAACAGGGCAGCGATGTGGCTTTCAGCTATGTAAGCGACAGCAGTGCAGACAAAGCAGCCACATTGGAAGCGCAGATCCAGGCACTGGGGGTGAAAGCCAAAGCCTATAAAAGCAATGCCGGCGTTTTTGAAGAATGTGAGCTGTTTGTGAATGATGTACTCAAGGAATTCGGAAAGATTGATATCTGCGTAAATAATGCAGGTATTTCCAAAGATAACCTGCTGTTACGAATGACCGCCGAGCAGTGGGATGAAGTGATGGATATCAATCTCAAGAGCGTGTTCAATATGACCAAACAGGTGATCCGCCCGATGATGAAGGCAAAAGCCGGCAGTATTATCAATATGAGTTCGATTATCGGGATAAGAGGCAATGCCGGGCAAAGCAGTTATGCGGCCAGCAAAGCGGGTATTATTGGCTTTACCAAATCGATCGCCCTGGAGCTGGGCAGCCGAAATATCCGTTGCAATGCCATTGCGCCGGGATTTATCGAAACGGATATGACCCATTACCTGAAAGATGGTGAAGGAGCCACAGAATTTCTTAAAAAGATCCCCCTGGGCAGGTTTGGCAAGGCTGAAGAAATTGCCGATGCCACCCTTTTCCTGGCCAGCGACATGAGTGCCTATATAACCGGACAAGTACTCAGCACCTGCGGCGGCCTGAATATCTAGCTTCGTGAGGCGTGAGGCGTGAGACGTGAGACGTGAACCGTGAGGCGTCAGACGTGAGAAGTGAATATGCTACATTCGCCCGCCCTCATTCACGATTCACGATTCACGATTCACGTCTCACGCCTCACGTCTCACGCCTCACGCCTCACGAAAAATGTTAAAGATTTTAACAATAGTCTTAGCGGTTTCCGGTTACTTTTGCAGGAAGAGAACTATGAGGAAAAAGCTATACACCCTTTTCTTGTTAACCGTGCTGGCCATCCAGATCCTGCCTATACAGCAGATGGGCAGGATGCTGTTCAGCAACCAGTTTACAGAAGAGATTCCCCATGGAAGTATAGACTTTGACAAGGATGGCTGCAAAAAAGATGTGCTGAAAAACGACTATCTTTTTACGCCTGCTTTTAGCCTTGGCACCGCTTTTATCAGCTACACCCTATGGCATCCGGAGATGGCAACAGCCATCCCTGCCAATCATACCGGGGATATACATGTTCCGCCACCCAATTGCTGATCTCCTTTAGCAGGCCATCTTATTTTCACTTTTATTCAAGTTTTCGTGTCATGAAAAAATATTTTCAGAACCTCGGTGCTGACGTGCCGGCGTCTATTGTGGTGTTATTAGTAGCACTCCCACTTTGTCTCGGTATTGCGCTGGGATCCGGGGCTCCCTTATTCTCGGGTATCATTGCCGGTATGGTGGGTGGTATTGTGATAGGATGTTTAAGCGGATCGCAGTTAAGTGTAAGTGGACCCGCCGCCGGACTTACCGTAATTGTGGCGGCTGCCATTGTTAAACTGCAGGTATACGAGGCATTTTTACTGGCAGTAGTACTGGCTGGTGTAATCCAGTTGATATTCGGCTATATCAAGGCAGGTATTATTGGCGATTATGTGCCTAATTCTGTTATCAAGGGAATGCTGGCCGCTATCGGCTTCATCCTGATCATGAAGCAGCTGCCGCACCTGGTGGGGTATGATGCCGACTTTGTAGGGGATGAAACCTTTGAACAGGGGGATAGGAGAAATACCTTTTCGGAAATGTGGCAGGCCATCAAGTATATCACACCTTCGGCTGCCCTTATTGGGGGCATTTCACTGGCGATCCTGATTCTTTGGGAGCGGAAATTTATTAAAAACATCCGCATACTGCAACTGGTTCCCGGCGCATTGATCGTGGTACTGGTAGGTACGCTTATCAACGAATACCTGAAGAAAAGCGGGGGCGACGCGCTGGAAACCAAGCATTTGGTATCCCTGCCGGTGGCAACGGATATCAAAACCTTTTTCTCCTTCTTTACAACCCCTGATTTCAAGTTTCTAAATAATCCGCAGGTATGGGTAAGTGCTGCTACACTGGCCATTGTTGCCAGCCTGGAAACCCTGCTGGGTATTGAGGCAGTAGACAAGCTCGACCCGTTAAAACGAGTTACCCCATCCAACCGCGAACTCAAAGCGCAGGGGGTAGGAAATATTGTTTCCGGATTGATAGGCGGGCTTCCATTAACATCCGTGGTGGTAAGAAGCTCGGCCAATGTATCGGCAGGGGGGCAAACCAAAGTGTCAACCATTTTACATGGCGTATTCCTGCTGTTATGCGTTATGTTCATCCCAGTTATCCTTAATAAGATACCTTTAAGTGCATTGGCAGCGGTGCTTATCTTTACAGGATATAAGCTGGCCAAAATATCCTTATTCAAGGAATTTTTTCAAAAAGGCTGGGACCAGTTTGTTCCTTTCGTGGTTACGATAGTGGCCATCCTGATGACCGATCTGCTGGTGGGAATTGTGGTGGGAATTATCGTGGGCCTGTTTTTTATGGTAAGAAGCAATTTCCGGTCTTCGGTATTCGTAGTACATGATAATAATAATTTCCTGATCAGGTTCAGAAAAGATGTTTCCTTCCTGAACAAACCGATCATTAAGAAGAAACTGGAAGAAGTGCCCGAAAACGCCTACGTACTATTCGACGCTACAAGAGCTGATTTTATTGATAAGGATGTGATTGAAGAAGTAAACAACTTTCTCTGCCACGCCCATCTGAAGAATATTAAAGTAGAGATCAAGAGAAGCCTTACAAAACCTATGCACACCTTATTTGAACAACCAAAATTTGGCAACAATGAAAACATATGAAAAACTATTGCTAGAAAACAAAGCCTGGGCCGGTGAGAAAGTACAAGACGACCCGGAATATTTTAAACGCCTTTCCGACATACAAACACCCGAGTTTTTATGGATCGGCTGCAGCGATAGTCGCGTACCCGCCAATGAAATAACCAATACACAACCGGGTGAGATCTTTGTGCACAGGAACATTGCGAATATGGTGATACACACCGATGTTAACCTATTAAGTGTACTGGACTACGCCGTAACCCACCTGAAGGTTAAACATGTGATCGTTTGCGGGCACTACGGTTGTGGTGGCGTGAAAGCGGCCATGACCAATTATGATTACAAACAGGTACTGAATATGTGGCTGCGTAACATTAAAGATGTTTACCGTTTGCACCGCGATGAACTGGAAAATATACCGGAAGAACAGTCGCGCTTCGACAGGCTGGTAGAACTAAATGTACAGGAACAGGTTCTGCATCTTGTTAAAACCTCTATTATACAGCGCGCCTGGAAGAACGATCAAAGGCCTGATATTCATGGCTGGGTATACGGATTGAAAGATGGATTGATTAAGCCCGTATTCGAAATGAAAGCAGGCACACAGCTCGATCCGCTGTACACCTATGACGACCTTTGATCGCGGATTTCACTGATTTATGTATGATGGGGTATGATTATGACGTAGCCGGGCAAGCCCGGCTACGTTTATATAACGCCCTATACATCATATCTCATCATACATAAATCCGCGAAATCAGCGATCAAATTTCGCTATAAAGGCCCGGCTATATTCACTTAATATCAATCGCCCGCTGATGGCGGCCCTCTCTGGTAATAACTGGTCCCAATGCTCGGTACCCTTCCAGAACATCTTTTTAATCTCGTGAATGGCCTCGGGGTTTGATTGGGCCAGCGAATGGGAAAGCCGCGCAACGGATTCATCTACGCCGGCTATATCGGCATGCAGTTCGGCAAATAATCCTTTCCGTCTTGCCCAGTCGGCACTGCGCCACATGGAAGCGTCGACGGTGAGCTGCGAAAAAGCGGATAGCCCGATTTTTCTTTCCACAGCGGGGCCTACCACAAAAGGTCCTATACCCACTGCCAGCTCGCTTAACTTAATATCAGATCCTTCTACCGCAATAGCATAATCCGCCGCCGCAGCCAACCCCACTCCCCCTCCGATACACTTCCCCTGGATTCGGGCAATCACCAGTTGGGGTGCTTTACGCATCGCGTTGATAACATTGGCAAACCCGCTGAAAAATTTCAGTCCCTCCGCTTCTGTTTGTATAGCGGCCAGCTCGCTGAATGAAGCCCCGGCGCAAAAAGATTTATCACCCGCCGACCGAAGCACAATTACCCTTACTTCTTCATTCATTCCCAGGCTATGAAAAGCCATGGCAAGTCCATCCAGCACTTCCCCCGGTAACGAGTTGCTTTTGGGATGAAAAAACTCAATAGTGGCAACCCCGTGGGCATGTTCCACATTTATGGATGATTTCACAGCTTATAATATGATTTTTATGAAAGTGTACGAATATACCAAATTTGATCGCGGATTGCGCTGGTTTGAGTATGATTGAGAGATATGATTAGGTGCGAACCATACACATCTAATCAACTAATTTTGGTTCGCGATTGAACCATGGTAAGAATGGTGGCTACGCCCACTATCTCATCCGTTTCATCAAAGATCTCAACATACCATTTTACGATTCCCCTGGGAATATCCGTTGGCTCTTTTTTCTCCTGCGCCGTTTTCTCCCGGCAGGTGAACCTTACATAGATTTCTGCGCCGGGATAAACGGGCTTGGTAAATCTCAGCTCATCAATTCCGTAGTTAAGCAATACCGGGTTCTTCCCGTAACTGTCAACAAATAATCCTGCCGCAATACTCATGATCAAATAACCGTGCGCTACCTGCTTTTCAAACATGGTACCTTCAAAATTTGTATCGGTTAGATGGGCATAAAAATGATCGCCGCTGAGATCGGCAAAATGGTTGATGTCGGCGGAAGTAATCAGCCGCTTTTCCGTTACCAGTTGGTCGCCCACTACCAGTTCTTCAAAATATTTTTTAAAAGGATGAATGCCCCCGGTTCTTCCTGCGGCACCTGGCTGGTATACATTGCTGATAGCGGTTATCATATCCGGCGAACCCTGTATTGCCACCCTTTGCATATAATGCTTAACACCCCTGATGCCGCCCATTTCTTCGCCACCACCGGCCCTTCCCGGCCCTCCGTGAACCAGCAACGGTAAAGGAGATCCATGGCCTGTGCTTTCTTTTGCGCATTGTTCATTTAATACCAGTATACGGCCATGATAGGTTCCCGCCCCCAGCACGTAAGCTTTGGCAATGGCGGGGCTGGCGGTAACAATGGAACTCACCAGCGATCCCTTACCCATTTTCGCCAGCTCGATCGCTTCCGTTGTGGACCTGTAAGGCATTAGTGTTGAAACAGGACCAAAAGCCTCTATTTCATGGGATGTCGTGGTTTGAAAGGGTTGCTCATTCAATAATAACAGGGGGCTTATAAATGCGCCCCTGGCTCCATCGGCATCCAGCACTTCAATGCTGTCTAGCGATCCGTATATGACCTGGGAGACCGCCAGTAATTTCCGCACCTGTTCCTTCACCTCTTTTCGTTGGGCTTCCCCTGCCAGGGAGCCCATCCGTACTTTTTCGTTCTGTGGGTTCCCTATCACTGTTTGGGCCAATGCTTTTCCCAGCGCGATCTGCACATCTTCCAGCTTATTTTCCGGAACAAATATCCTGCGGATAGCGGTGCATTTCTGCCCGCATTTGGTGGTCATTTCCTTTCTTACTTCCTTAATAAAAATATCCCACTCCGGCATACCCGGTGCTACATCTTCGGCCAGTACAATACAGTTTAAAGAATCGGCTTCCATGGTAAATGGAACGTTCTGCGTAAGCACCTGTTTGCCCGAACGTAGCAGTAACCCGGTTGAGGCCGAACCCGTAAATGTTACCACATCCTGTGACGTAACATGATCCAGCAGGTCGCCGGCACTGCCGCAAATCAATTGTAATGCACCATCGGGTAATATACCCGAAGCAGCTATTTTCCTCACAACAGCTTCTGTGAGGTAAGAAGTGACGGTGGCAGGCTTAACCACTGCAGGGACGCCCGCCAGCAGGTTAACAGCCAGTTTTTCAAGCATACCCCAAACCGGGAAATTAAAGGCGTTGATATGAACGGCTGTTCCTTCTTTGGGTATCAGCAAATGGTGACCCATAAAGGTCTGCGCCTTACCCAGTATGTGATTTTCCCCGTCGAGGCAATACGCCTCATCAGGAAATTTTCTTCGCAGGGAGGCATAGGAAAACAGGTTACCGATACCGCCTTCAATATCTACCCAACTATCCGCTTTGGTGGCACCGGTCTGGTAACTGATCCGGTAAAACTCATCCAGGTGTTCCCGCAGATACAGTGCCAGTGAGCGAAGCATCAAGCCCCTTTGCTGGAAACTCATAGCGCGAAGGGCTGGGTTGCCCTTTTTCCTGGCATAGACAAGTATATCCGACATATCCAGCCCCCTGGTGCTGGCTTTCGCAATGGCATCTCCTGTATAAGCATTGTACAACAGCTGGCCATCCCCATCGCCCCTTACCCATTTACCGAGAATATAGTTTTCTACGTTTAGCATTGTGAACACGAATTGTAAGCGAATTACACGAATCAGCTGAAGCAAAGCTAAGAGAAGATGCTTGATGAACGACGCCCGGAAAGCCGGGGTTTTCCTGCCCGGGATAAAAAAATCCCGTCATAAAATGACGGGATCCGCAGTTGGTTGTGGTTGTAGATTTGTGTAGACTTCTATATTAAGACAGCCTTTTGTCGATTTCGCTGCAAAGTAACCCGAATATTTCCTCTACCGTTCCTTCTCCTTTTACATGAACTACCTTATTAAACTGGCTGTAATAGTTGGCTACAACGGATGTTTTCGCATGATATTCGGTGATCCGGGCGCGTACTACCGACTCGCCCATATCATCGCTGCGGTTACTGGTGAGGCCCCGGTTGAGCAAACGCCTTACCAGTTCCTCCTCACTTACATCCAATGCCAGTACAACGCCGATTTCCGTATTCTTTAGTTGCAATAACCTGTCCAGTGCCTCGCTTTGCGCCACCGTTCGCGGAAAGCCGTCAAATAAAAAGCCCGTTGCCTGCGGGTTAGCCTCCAGTGCAGAACTGATCATACCCACTACCACTTCATCCGGTACCAGCTGCCCGCGGTCCATAATGCTTTTAGCCTCGATGCCCAAGGGCGTTTGCCTGGCGATCTCGGAACGTAAAAGATCACCCGTAGATAAATGTATCCATCCGTAAGCGGTAATCAGCTTTTCGCTTTGCGTACCTTTTCCACTGCCCGGCGGTCCAAACAGAATAATATTAAACATTACTTGCTATCCTTACGTGAACAACAAATATAAGAAGCTGACCGGTAAAAATCATTCAACACCAGATTAAAACCGTTTGAAAATGTAAAATTGTAAGGAAAACACAGGTTGGCCGTCTATTTTTATGCAACTTTTCAGCCTACCGGTTGTTAGTATGATGGATGAAACAAAATATAATATGAGGTTGTTTTTAATTATTTTACTCGCATCCCTATCCATTTCCAGTTGTAATTTTCAATCCGATAAAAAGAAAGAATCTATGGACCATAAAAAAGATAACCCGGTTTACTCCCGTACCGACACAGGCAAACTGGCTTTACAGGAAGATGAGTGGAAAAAAATTCTGTCGCCCGAAGTGTACTATATAGCCCGTCAGAAAGGCACCGAGCGGCCGTTTACCAGCCAGTTCGAAGGGTTTAAAGAAGCCGGAACCTACTATTGCGCTGTTTGCGGTAACCCCCTTTTTAAAAGTGATACAAAATTCGAAAGCGGCTGCGGCTGGCCCAGTTTCTATGAGCCCATCACCAAAAGTTCTATCATTTACCTGCCGGATAATACCCTGGGTATGTCGCGAACCGAAGTGCAATGCGGCCGATGCAAATCTCATCTCGGCCATGTTTTTGAAGACGGCCCGCCTCCCACAGGACTGCGTTTCTGCATCAACGGCGTTGTGCTTGATTTTGAGAAAGCGAAAGAAGCGGAAAAGAACTATAAAGCGGATAAGGATTGACGGATTGCGAAATCATATATCCCTTACTTTTGCCCCGAAATACGAACTATGAGCCAAACTAAACTTAGCCACCTGGCGGGTACCCTGATCGGGAGTGAGATTGTTAAACTGGGGAACGCCATTAGTGAGCGGGTTCGTAGCGGGGAAACGATTTACAATTTTACCATTGGCGATTTTGATCCGCATATTTTTCCTATCCCTGCGGAACTGGAATCTTTGATCATTGAATCGTATCAACAGAAAAATACCAGCTACCCAGCTGCCGAAGGGGTTCTCGAACTTCGTGCATCGGTTAGTAAATTCCTGAAAGAATGGGAAGGGCTTGACTATACTACCCAGGAAATACAAATCGCTTCCGGGGGAAGACCCCTGATTTATACCGTTTTTAAAACCATTGTGGATAAGGGTGATAAAGTGATTTATGGCGCCCCTTCCTGGAACAATAATCACTACACACACATGACCGATGCGGAGCATTGTGTGATTGAATGTGCTCCTGAGAATGATTTTATGCCCACCGTAGCGGATGTGAAAAAAAATATCAAAGGTGCTACCCTTATCTGCCTCTGCACACCCCAGAACCCAACCGGTACCACGCTCTCAAAGAAAGCACTGGGCGAGATTTGCGACCTGGTACTGGAAGAAAACAGCCTGCGCGGCGAGCATGAAAAAAAATTGTACCTGATGTTCGACCAGATGTACTGGACGCTTACATTCGGTAACACCGCACACTATAACCCCGTTACAGAGCGGCCAGCCATGAAGGAATACACCATTTTCATTGATGGTATTTCTAAGGTTTTTGCCGCCACAGGCGTGCGCGTCGGATGGGCCATGGGGCCGGAAATAGTGATAGCGAAAATGAAAGCGATATTAAGTCACCTGGGGGCCTGGGCTCCTATGGCCGAACAGAAAGCCGTTGCCAAATATCTTCAGCAAAAAGACGCTATTGCCGCCTACCTGTTTCATTTTAAAGCGGAGATTGAAGAAAGACTGCGCTCTATTTATACCGGTTTTATCGCATTAAAAGAGAAAGGATACTCTGTAGATTCCGTTTCTCCACAGGCCGCTATCTATCTGACTATTCAAATTGACCTGGTGGGCAAAACAACGGCTGACGGAAAGATTTTGTCTACCCAATCAGACGTTACTTCCTATATCCTCGGAGAAGCTAAACTGGCAGTAGTTCCGTTTTCTGCCTTCGGGGCCGGCCCTGACAGTTCCTGGTACCGGCTGAGCGTTGGAACCAGCAAAAAAGAAGAGATCCCCCAAATGCTTACCCAGCTCGAAGCCGCCCTGTCAAAACTACAATAAGCCTCCTTCTAATTTTTATTCTGTACAAAAATGAAAGGCTTGCTTTTCTTACGTCCAATCACCTTCTTCATTTTCGCTGGCTTTTGAATGATCCTGCCGCGGTTGATATCCAGTATCTCATTGGCCACGCAAAAGCTTTCCCAGGTTTCCGCATGCAAGAGCAGCGCATTCAATTGATGAACCTCCCGCGCCATTTCTTCAGGGCTGAGCAAATCTACCTTGCTAAGCAACAGCAGGTCTCTGTTTGAGTCATTCATATTCACTACCGCTTATTATGATTAGGAGGGCATCCACAAAACTTAGTGCCGTTATTCTTTTGAAAAATACCACAGGAGCTTACCGCCAAAGAAAGCAGCAGGCACAACAGAAAGAATATTTGCCTATTTTTCAAGTTCATGATTCGCCTTCTAAATTACTACATTACAACCTGATATAAACACTATTCCACAGTTTTGGGTTCAAATAATACCATAAAAAAAGTCCTGGTGGCTCCATTAGACTGGGGTTTAGGCCATGCCACCCGTTGCATCCCGGTTATCCGGGCCCTGCAGAAAGCGGGATACGAGGTATTACTGGCTGGTGAAGGAAGGCAGGCAAACTTATTGGCTGCCGAATTCCCGTCATTGCAATGCCTGCCACTGGAAGGGTACAAAGTTAGGTACAGCAAAAGCCCGGCCTGGCTGCCATGGGTACTGTTGCGTCAGCTCCCCGGGCTGATGCGTACGGTTCGCAGGGAACATAACTGGCTACAGCGTACTATTGCCGAACAGGATATCGACCTGGTGATCTCGGATAACCGCTACGGGCTTTATACAAAAAAGGTTCCGTGCATTTTTATTACCCACCAACTGCTGATTAAAGCGCCATTCACCCTGCTGGAGAAATGGCTTCAGGTGAATAGCTACCGGTTTATCAACCGGTTCTCCGCCTGCTGGGTACCTGATGCAGAAGGAGGCATGAATGCGGCGGGTGAATTATCCCACCCGAAGAAGATGCCTTCTGTTCCCGTACATTACCTGGGGCTGATTTCACGATTTGCTGCCGAAACAATGCCTTTCCGATACGATTACTGCATTCTTCTCTCCGGCCCGGAACCGCAGAGAACGATGTTGGAGAACAAGCTCCTGGCTGGATTGGCAGCGGTACCGGGAAAGATAATACTGGTTCGCGGAAAACCGGGTAGCACGGAGCAAATAAGTGCGCCGGCCAATACAGAGATCAAAAATCACCTGCCGGGTAACGAGCTTCAACAGGTAATAGCGCAAAGTGAAATAATAGTAAGCAGGAGTGGTTACACAACGGTAATGGAATTACTGGCATTGAAAAAAAAATCGATCCTTATACCCACTCCCGGGCAAACAGAACAGGAATACCTGGCCCGCAAACTGGCAGAAGACTCGTTTTCCCTTACGGTGGAACAGCAGGATCTCGATGTTGAAAAGCATTTCACAATGGCAAAAACCTTTGCCTACAATACCACCGATCTGACTGTTTGTGATGATAAGCGTATAGAAGAACTCGTACTTTTGTGCCGCACATGACAAAAAACACCAAGGCGCATGCCGCTATATTAGGCGCTAATTTTATTTTTGGAAGCAACTATTCGGTGGTAAAGTTTGTAACGCCTTCGGCCATACAGCCTTTTGCCCTGAATGTGGTTCGCATACTCACCAGTCTTTTTCTTTTCTGGCTGTTGTTCCTGCTCAATCCCGGCAAACTAAAAATTGACAGGAAGGATATCCCTCGTTTTATACTGTGCGCGTTAACGGGTGTAGTGATCAACCAGCTTTTTTTCATCAAAGGGGTTTCCCTTACAACTTCTATACACAGTTCGCTACTGGCATTGGCCACGCCCATATTTATTACCATCATTGCCGCCTGGTTATTGCGGGAACGGTTTACGGTATTAAAATTCGCCGGGCTGTTACTGGGCATCAGCGGTGCGGCTATACTGGTACTGATCAAAGATGCCGGGCATACGGGAAGCGATATTTTACTGGGGGATATTATGGTAATCATCAATGCGGTGTCTTACGCCTTCTATCTTGTGTTGGTAAGGCCCTTAATGACAAAATATACAGGTATCCAGGTGTTAAGGTGGATCTTTACCCTGGGAGCATTTGTAATTATCCCTTTCGGACTGCAACAATTTACCGATACCCAATGGGGTGCGTTCACATTCTATCAATGGGCGGCACTTGCCTTTGTAGCGGTAGGGGCTACTTTCCTGGCTTACTTACTAAACGTATATGGTATTAATACGATAGGAGCATCTGCAACGGGTGCTTATATCTATACGCAACCTGTGTTTGCGGCTATCATTGCCATGATATTTGCAGGCGAGCATTTCAGCCTTATCAAAGCGATTGCTGCTCTATTCATTTTTACCGGCGTATATCTGGCCAATTTTAAAAAACAGTCCGCTCAGGCTTTGGGATAATCGAAGAACCAAAACTTTTTCTCCGCCCGGGCAAAATCTATCCAGTCATCAATATCTGCGGAAACCCCGAAAATGGCGCAGGTAGGCATATTATCCAGTTTAGTTGCAGTAAGACTATTTACAAACTCGGTAATACCGGGGTTATGGGAGAACACAGCGGCTGTTTCAACACCATCCGGGATCTCCCTGATCACTTCATAAAATACAGGGGTATGGGCATGGTATAACTTCTTCAGCTTTTGAATCCTGCTTTCCGGCACTCCGTACACACCGGCAAAACAGGCGGCGGTAGCCAATGCCCTGTTTGCAGAACTGGATATAAAAAGGTTAATGGAAATATTCTTATCAAGTAAACGTTTTGCCATAATGGGCGCATCACGCTTTCCCCTTTCGTTCAGTGGCCTTTCAAAATCATCCTGCCCGGGTTGTGCCCAACTGCTCTTTGCATGCCTTATGATCAAGAGGTACTTCAAGACATGAAATTACAAAAAACGCGGCGTTCTGTAAGCCTTTGCAGGGGAAACTTACCGTGCAAACCATTCCGCAACCGCCACCGACCCCATCCATCCCATTACCCCCACTACAATCCACCCTGCCGCCTGCATCCAAACAGGGTGGCGGTAGCCATTCATTAACCGGGGCCGGGTGCAGGCTATCAGCAGTACGCCCAGTGCCAGGGGCAGGATCAATCCATTCACCATTCCCGCCAGTAATAATAGTTGCCTGGGCTTTCCTACAAAAACAAATACCAGTGTGGATAGCAGGATAAAAACAGAGATACACAGGCGCTCATACTTTGCCAATACCGGGTGAAAGGTCTTCAGAAAAGAAACTGAAGTGTACGCCGCGCCAATAACAGATGAAATAGCCGCGCTCCACAGAACAACACCAAAAATCCGGAAACCGAACTCTCCTGCGGCAAAACGGAAAACACTGGCGGGGGGATTATCATGATCCAATACGGCTCCCTGGCTGAGTACGCCCAATACAGCGAAGAACAGGATAAAACGCATGATGCCCGATATCACAATTCCGCTAACCGCGCTCCGGTTTACTTCTTTTATATTTTCTTTTCCCTTGATACCCGCGTCAAGTAAACGATGTGCGCCGGAGAAAGTAATATATCCACCCACCGTGCCACCAACAATGGTAACGATGGCGCGTGAACTGACAGCCTCGGGAACCAGGGTATGATGCAGTGCCTGCAGCATGGGCGGGTGCGAGCTGATCGCAATAATAAGCGTAAGCAATATTTTGGCGGTACCGGCAATGCGTGTGAAATTATCCAGCATCTTCCCCATTTCCCGTATCCAGAAAAGCAGTAATGCCGCCACGCAGCTGATGATAGCACCCGACTGGAACGATAAACCCGTTAATACGTTAACGCCTAACCCGCAACCCGCGATATTCGCAATATTAAAAGCAAATCCACCGATCACAATCAACACCGCTATCAGATAACCCAGCCCGGGCAGTAGCCTGTTGGCCAGGTCCTGGGCCCGAAGTTCAGTAACAGTTAGTATTCGCCAGGTGTTTAACTGTGCCCCTACATCCAGCAGGAACGATATTAATATTACAAAGCCAAAACTGGCCATCAACTCCTGGGTAAACACAGTTGTTTGGGTAAGGAAACCCGGCCCGATGGATGAATTGGCCATCAGGAAAGCCGCTCCTAATCCCGCACCGCCGAAAAACTTATATTTTGATACGCCTGATGCCAATAGAGTGGGTTTGTAAGGTTTGATGAATGAGTCTTGCAAAATCAACCGCCTTCGCTCCATCACCATGCAAACATATCGTTTGCGCTTTGATGCGAACCGGTTTTTGGTGGATACTGGTTACCGTTTGCTCCTGTATCATTTGCAGCACCTGCCGCATCGATATACTTTCATCCGTAATCAATGCGCCGGGTTCAGATCGCGGCGTTAAACTTCCGTCATCCTGATAGGTTCTGTCTGCAAACACTTCCGAAACAGTTGTTACACCCACCGATTCCGCTGCAGAAATAGAAACACTTCCGCTTAAACCAAACAATAAAAGGGTTTTATCGGCATCGTATACAGCTTTTGCAATAACTTCCGCCAGGTTCCAATCCTTTGCCGACATATTATACAAGGCACCATGGGGCTTAACATGCTGCAGCTTAGTGCCTGACTCTCTGGCAATCTTTGTTAGCAGGAAAATCTGCTCCGCCACCCAATCATATACCTGTTGTAAAGGCAGCCTCATTTCTGTTCTGCCAAAATTAGCCACATCATTAAAGCCCGGATGCGCACCTATCGCCACATCATGCAGCAAAGCAGTTTCAATGGTCCGCTTCATGATGGTTTCATTGCCGGCATGATAGCCGCACGCTATGTTTGCGCTGCTGATATAGGGCATCAGCAACGCATCATTGGCAAGGCCCTCACCCATATCGCAATTCAGATCAACTGTCATCAGGTAAAATATTGCTGCAGCCGGAAGATACAGGCATTTCGCAGTTGCCGCAAATTCCTTTGTTGCGCCAGCAGCTTTTGTTCCGCCATTTCAACCGATACTTTTTTAAGTGTAACAGAACTACCTGCACCAGCCTGGGCCAGTGAGGGAATATCCGCACTGATAATATGACCCATCCTGGGATATCCTCCCGTTGTCTGGTGATCGGCCATTAAAATAATCAGCTGGCCATCCGGCAATAACTGTATGGTTCCTTTGGTTACCGCAGTAGATATCATTTCTTCCCTGTGCTCAAGCGAAAGAGGGCTGCTTTGTAACCGGTATCCCATCCTGTCGCTCTGCCCTGCTATCAAAAATGAACCGGCTTGCAGGGCCTGTTTCGAAACGTCATCCAGCTGTTCATATTCGGCACCCTCAACAAAATGAAACGGGCAACTGCTATACAGGTCCTTACTGTTGACGGTCCAGGGAAGTTTACTAAAATCCTTTCCGCTTTCCGTCATCACGTTCTTCTGTTGCCGGTTAAAGAAAATGCGATCGGTTTTTCGCAGGGCCCTTCCCTCAAAACCTCCCTTGTTCACTTTCAAATGTGTGCTCCTGCTTCCCATCCATTCTTCCAAACGGAATCCACCCTGTACGGCAAGATAACCGCGCGCGCCACTCAGCTGCTTTTGAAAGCGAAGCGTTGCGTTCTTATTGATCCATACCGGCTGCATAACAGGAACCGGCTCTCCGTTGATCAGCGGTGAAAAATCCGCGCCACCGATAGCGATAAGCGCCGATGCCTCAAATAATATCTCTGCCGCCGGAAAGTGCATTTCCAGCACGGCTTCCCCGGGTTCATTGCCTACCAATGCATTGGCTACCCGCATACCTATTGTATCCATCACACCACCGGGATTGACGGCTATATGCTGGATGCCATAACGCCCCTCATCCTGCATGGTATCCAATAATCCCTGTTTGATAATCTGTATACTCATGCCTTGCCGAAATTTGCAAACTCCTGTAACGATATGGGGTAAAATCTAACCTGGTCGCCCGGCTGCAGGTAACAGGGCACAGGGTCATCAACACGAAACATATTAACCGGTGTTTGCCCGATCAGTTGCCATCCTCCGGGAGAACTAAAAGGATAAATACCTGTTTGTTCCCCGGCAATGCCTACACTTCCCCTGGCAACCGAAGTTCTGGGCTTCTCATGCCTCGGCGTAACCAGCTTTTCGTTCACCGACCCCATATACGCAAATCCGGGCATAAAGCCGATCATATAAACCTGGTAAACAGATGCCGTATGCAGGTGAATAACCTCCTCAACTGTTATGTCATGAAAACGGGCCAGCGACCCGATATCAGGGCCAAGTGAAATATCATAACAAACAGGAATGCGGATACTGTTCATCTCCTTTTCGGCCATGGGTACTGCAGCGTGCAGGGCCTGCTCAATTATTTCACAGGCCCTCGTGTAAGCGGATATGCCGGGCTTCTGTTGGCTGAGAACTTCAATATCATATACGATGGTCAGGGTATGATAAGCCGGTATAATATCCTTAATTCCAGGATAAACGCCGGCTTTCAGGAAACGGAAAACGCCCATCACCCGCCGGTTAATATCCTGGCTGATATGGTTACCCAGTTGCATGGTAACCGCATGATCGCCACAAGGGTAAATACGGAAATCCGGCATAATTGCAAATTACGATAATAACCAGTAGCCCGGGCTGAAGCCCGGGGCTGGTGGGCTCGGGGCTGGGGCTGGGAGGCGTGTCATATAAAGCAAATAATTATTCGATATCCGTGTTCCGCTTATTTACTTCTTTCATAACTTACTTGCTTAATCAAACCTGTTTATGAGAAAGATTTGCTTAGCACTGGCATTATTGCCGGCATTATTATCTTTTGCCCAAACTACGCCGGGATGGCTCCGGTATTCCGCTATTTCACCAGACGGCAAAACGATCGTATTTACCTATAAAGGCGACCTGTACCGGGTACCGGCAGCCGGGGGAAATGCAACGGCACTTACTATTCACGAAGCGCATGATTTTATGCCTGTCTGGAGCCATGATGGAAAATCCATCGCTTTTGCCAGTGACCGCTATGGCAATTTCGACGTCTTTATTATACCCGCCGAAGGGGGCGAAGCCAAAAGGGTTACCTATCATTCCGCCGCTGAATATCCCTATGAATTTTCAACCGATGACAAAAGTATTCTCTTCGGCGCAGCGCGTATGGATCTTTATACCAATCGCACATTCGCTACCGGATCGCAACCCGAGCTGTATAAAGTAGCCGTTAGCGGTGGAAGGGTGGAGCAGGTTCTCAGCACCCCGGCCGAAGAAGTAAAATTTAGCAAGAACGGGCAATTCCTGATTTACCAGGATAAAAAAGGCGGTGAGAACACATTCCGCAAACACCATGTTTCCGCCATCGCACGTGATATCTGGGTATATGATACAAAAGCGGGTACGCATAAAAAGATCACCTCATTTGCTGGGGAGGACAGAACACCTGTGTTTACCGATAGTGACAAAGCTTTCTATTACCTGAGCGAAGAGTCCGGCTCTTTCAACGTTCATAAAATGGCACTTGACGGCGGTAAGTCGCAACAGCTGACATCTTTCAAGAAGCACCCTGTTCGATTCCTTAGCTCTTCTTCGGACGGGACATTGTGCTACAGCTTCGACGGGGAATTATACACGCAAAAAGGAAGCGGCAAGGCCCAGAAAGTGAATATCAATATTTTGGCAGATACAAAAAGCAATAACGAGAAAGTGGTACCGGTAAGTGGCGGCGCAAGAGATGTTTCTGTTTCGCCCAACGGTAAAGAAGTGGCTTTTATCGTTCGCGGAGAAGTATTTGTTACCAGTGTTGAAGGCGGTATCACCAAACGGATTACCAATACACCCGAACAGGAGAGGCTGGTTAGCTTTTCTCCCGACGGAAAAACACTGCTGTATGCTTCTGAACGCGGCAATAGCTGGAAGATATATGAGACCAAAAAACTGCGCGACGCGGAACCCTATTTCTACGCTTCTACCGTGCTGAAAGAAACACCGGTGATTGCCAACGAAAAAGAAAATTACCAGCCTGTATATTCTCCCGATGGTAAAGAAATTGCTTATATCGAAAACCGTATGACGCTTAAGATCTACAATATAGCCACCAGGCAATCGCGCGTTTTACTAACCGACCAGGAGCTTTTTTCCATGGGCGATAATGACCAGTATTTTCAATGGTCGCCCGACAGCAAATGGATGCTGTTTGATTATTCTGTTCCCGGCATAGCACCCGGGGAAGTGGGTTTGATATCAACCGATGGAAAAGGCAAAGTATTTAACCTTACCGAAAGCGGGTTTCATGACGGTAATGCAAAATGGATACTGGGAGGCAAAGCCATGCTTTGGTTCAGCAACCGCGATGGATTGAAGAGCGTGGCGCAGGCGGGTAACCGGCAGGCTGATGCCTACGCTTTATTCTTTTCGCAGGATGCATTTGATAAGTTTAAACTGAGCAAGGAAGATGCGGCTTTGCTGAAAGAAACCGAAGAAGCCAAAGCCAAAGCAGATACTTCGAAAAAGAAAGAAGTAAAAAAAGACAGTGTACTGATAGACTGGGATGGACTGGTTCACCGCAAAGCGAAGCTTACGATCCATTCTTCTTCCATGAGTGACGCGCTGGTAAGCAAGGATGGTGAAACGCTTTACTACCTGGCCCGGTTTGAAAGGGGTGCTAACTTATGGACCACCAACCTTCGCACCAAGGAAACCAAAATGCTGGTGTCACTAAACGCAGGCGGAGGCAGTATGTCGTGGGACAAGGACCAGAAAACCATCTTTCTGGCAACCGATGGCGGTATTTCTAAAATAGACGCTGCCAGCGGCAAAAGGGATTTTATAAGTATTAACGGTGATCTCACCCTGGACGTAGCCGCCGAGCGCCGTTTTATGTTTGAGCATGTATGGAGAAGAACCAAAGAAACCTTTTATACCGCCAGCATGCACGGCGTTAACTGGGATAGCTACAAAGCCGACTACGAAAAATACCTGCCCCATATCGGCAATAATTATGAATTCTCTGAAATGCTGAGCGAGTTGCTGGGTGAGCTGAATGTTAGTCACAGCGGCTCTTCCTATAACTCCTCTACCCCGAATGCAGATGCAACAGCATCGCTGGGGGTATTCTACGACCAGGCCTACAAAGGCAATGGAATTAAGATTGATGAAGTGATCAAAGACGGGCCACTGGATAAAGCCGGCCTGGGCATTAAACCCGGCATGATCATCGAGTCGATTGACGGTGAAACCATAACAGCCGATAAGGACCTGCCCCAATACCTGAACCGGAAAACCGGTAAAAACACGCTGGTGATCATTTCCGACAATGGCAATACCAAAGAGCTGATTGTTAAACCCATTTCTTTAGGGGAAGAGAATCAACTTTTATACAAACGCTGGGTGAGAAAGAACCAGGATGAAGTAGACAGGCTCAGCAACGGCCAGCTGGGTTATGTGCATATCCCGGGCATGAACGATGGTGCTTACCGTACCACTTATGAAGAAGTGATGGGAAAATATGCAACACGTAAGGGAATGGTGATAGACACACGCTTTAACGGCGGTGGCGATCTTGTTGCCGACCTGGCCATGTTCCTGAGCGGCAAAAAGTTCATGGACTATTCCACCGATACCCGCAGCAATGGTTTTGAACCGAATTTCCGCTGGACCCGGCCCAGCATCTCCCTGGCCAATGAAGCCAATTATAGCGATGGACATTGTTATGCCTACACCTACCAGGAACTGAAACTGGGTAAACTGGTAGGTATGCCGGTACCGGGCACCTGTACTTTCGCGGGCTGGGAGTCGCTCCAGGACAATACCATCCGCTGGGGTGTTCCACCATTGGGCGTAAAAGAAATGACCGGCAAATACCTTGAGAATCACCAGACCGTTCCCGATATCAAACTGATGAATGAGTACGATGTGGTAATCAAAGGCAAAGACCAGCAACTGGAAGCCGCGGTGGCCGAACTATTGAAAGAACTCAAATAGGACCGCGGATTTCACGGATTTTTTCATGATTTCGCGGGAGATGATTTCGCGGATACGAGTCCCGCCAATACGGCGGGACTCATTTTTTTAACTCCGCAGGCCCCAAATTTACATCTACTTAAATTTTGCTATTTTCATTCTCCGAATTCAATATACCATGAGAAAGATTGTATTAGTATTCTTCATTTTAATAGTGGCCCTTCAGCTAAATGCCCAGTTTGTAGGCGGAAGGAATATCAGGATCAAATTCACGCCGCTCAAAAATACAAAGGTGTACCTCGGCGGATATTATGGTAGCACGATGGCGTTGTTTGATTCGGCCATGCTGAATGATAAAAGTGAAGGGGAATTTGTAGCGCCCAACCGGCTAACCGGAGGTATTTATTTTTTGGTAACCAATATCAATGGCTACCAGATTTTTGATATCAAAGGGTTGCCGTTCGAGATACTGATGGATGATATTCAGCAGTTCAGCATCACCGCCGACACAACCGCGCGGGAAACGGCCAGCATTGCCGGGTCGGCGGAGAATGACCTGAACACGGTGTACTCAAAATTCAATGTGTCGAAAAGAAAGTACCTGGAACAGCTGAAAGAAGATTACAAGGCTGCCAAAACAAAAAAAGATTCTACCCGTATAAATGATGACTATATCAAAACCCAAAAGGAAGTCATTCGTTTCCAGGACAGCATTATCGCCAAAAATCCCAACTCGCTGCTGGCCACTTTTTTAAATACCGTTAAACGGCCGGAAGTACCCGCCATACCTGTTGTAAAAGGAAAACCGGATTCTTTATACCCCTATCATTTTGTAAAAGCGCATTACTGGGACGAAGTGAATTTTGGAGATGACAGGATACTTCATACCCCGTTTTTCGAGCCCAAAGTGGATGAATACTTTAAAACGATGGTGTCCATAGAGGCGGATTCGGTTATCAATGAAGTGAATTACCTGCTGCTGTCGGCAAAAGGAAGCAAGGAAATGTATCCCTACCTGCTTAACAAGTTCACCAAGCAATACATGAACCCGCAGTATATGGGGCAGGACAAGGTATTTGTGTACCTGTTTGAAAATTTTTACCTGAAGGGGGATACGGCCTTACTGGACGCGTCTAATAAAAAGATCATTTCAGACAGGGCCTATAACCTGATGGCCAACCTGATCGGGGCCCAGGCGTCGCCCATCAATTTGCCGGACACAGCGGGCAAAATTGCTCCCTTGTATGGTTTGAAAAACGATTTTACCGTGCTGGTATTCTGGGACCCCGCCTGCGGCCATTGCAAAGTGGAATTACCCAGGCTGGATTCTATTTACCGGGCTAAATGGAAAGCCATGAATATCGGCATATACGCGGTAAATATCAACCTGGAAGAAACCGCATCCTGGAAAAAGTTCATTGCTGAAAATAAACTGTCCGGCTGGGTGCATACCCACGAAACCAACGCTACCCGTAATGCTGAAGTCAAAAACAACCAGATGAATTTCCGGCAGGCCTATGATATCTATAAGACCCCAACCCTGTACCTGCTCGACAAAGACAAGCGCATCATTGCCAAACAACTGAGCATGGAGCAGTTTGATGAATTGATCAAATTTAAATTGAAGCCAAAACTTTAGTCAAATTATTCCTCCGGTTTCTTGCTGTTCCTGCCCACCGCATAATGAGGTTTCAGTTCCCGGTATATTTTTTCCAGTTCGGTGTTGCCGGATTCGGAGGCATTTTTAGAGTTCTGGAAGTAGGCCCGGGTTTGCTTCATGATCTCATTACCAATCACCAGCTTGGCATCTTCCAGTTTGGTCTTTACCTGTTCCAGCTCTTCCAGCAGTTCTGAATACTGGCCGTAAAGGTGTACATAATTATTGCAAACCGTAACATCCACAAAAGAGGGAACGGTATTGGGGTTCTTACGCATATACTGAACCGCTTTTTGCACAAATTCGTGCCGCTTGGTATTCAGCTTAAACATACTTCGCCGCTCACTCGGCTTGAGCTTTACATTATTGGGAATCATGTTACGTACCGCGGCGATGTTCTGCTTGATAGACATCAGCTCGGATCCGATAAAGCTCCTGAAAGAGGCCATAGGGGGTATGATTTATGGTATAACGCTGTTTCGAATTAGAAAATTGCTCTTTTGAGGCACGAATTACATGAATTACACGAACTTTTTTCTTTGAGAAATTCGTGCATTCATGCCGTTGGTGTAATTCGTGTCCTTAATTTGTGCTATGCGATTGCTATGGAACCTGTATCTCCGGCTGACGGGGTGGGCCGTAAAAGGTAGTTTTCCCCTGCTTCCCAAATCTGTGGTGATAGTGGGGCCCCATACCAGTAACTGGGATTTTGTGCTCGGGTTGGCAATCCGGAGCAAGCTTCATCTTCATCATTTTACATTCCTCGGCAAGAAAGAACTGTTTGATGGGCCTTTTGGGTTCCTGTTCAGGAAACTGGGTGGATTTCCGGTTGACCGTTCGGGCCAACACAACATGGTGGACCAGGTAGTGGAACTTCTTCAGGCGCATGAAACCTTTACCCTGGTGGTATCACCGGAGGGTACCCGCAAAAAAGTGGATCGGTTGCGCACCGGATTTTATCATATCGCTAAAAAAGCCAGGGTTCCTGTAATCATGGTAGCTTTTGACTTTGGCCGCAGGCAGGTTTTCTTCTCCCCTCCCTTTTTTCCGGGTAATGATGAAGCGGCTGATCTGCGGCTGACCCTGGAATTTTATGCCCCGGTAGCAGGAAAAATTCCTTCGCAGGGAATGGCCCATCTTCTCCAACATAACTTACATAAATAACCGCCCTATGACCCCAACCCACTGCCCCACCCTGATTGACAAGTTTTGCGAGTTTGAGCGCAGCAGGGCCAGCCAGCTTTTCCTGGCCGAACCCGTTAACGGCGTGTACCGGGAATTTACCTGGCAGCAGGCCGGTAAAGAAATCCGCAGCATGGCAGCCGCATTACAAGGAATGGGGTTGGGCAAAAATGATAAAGTGGCATTACTGAGCAAGAACTGCGCGCATTGGGTAATGGCAGACCTGGCCATTACCCTGGCGGGGTGTATTTGCGTTCCGCTATATCCCAATATTGCGCCCGATGCGCTGAAGGAGATCATTGTACACAGCGAAAGCAAGTGCATTTTTATCGGCAAGCTGGATCAGCCCGAAGAGCTGCGCAAAGGCGTACCGGGAGGATTGATAGAAATCAGTTTCCCCTTTTATCCCAATGCCGGCTGCCTCAACTGGGATGAACTGGTTGCCGCTACGGATGGCATACAAGGCAAGCCTGTGCTGGATGCCAGTGCCGTTGCCAGCATTGTGTACACATCGGGTACCACCGGCCAGCCAAAGGGTGTTATGCATAATCTTCATGCGGTAGGTTTTGCCGTGGAAGCGTTTTTGCAAAGCTGCCCGGGGCTTGACAAAGAAGTTTTCTTTTCTTATCTACCTCTCTGTCATGTGGCGGAAAGAATGCTGGTTGAATCGGGGGCCATTTTTACGGGTAGTACCATTTACTTTGTTGAGTCGATGGACAGTTTCGCCAAAAACCTGGCTTATACGCGTCCTACCATTTTCCTTGCTGTACCGCGTATCTGGGAAAAGCTGCAGGAAGGAATAGAAAAGAAAATCCCGCGCAAAACCTTACATGCCTTATTAGCCATTCCTGTTATATCGGGTCTCCTGAAACGCTTTCTGAAAAAGAAACTGGGCCTGGGCCGGGCCAAACATTTATTTACCGGCGCATCTCCTACCAGCCCGGCACTGCTGCAATGGTATGCCAAACTGGGTATGCTGATACAGGAGGCATATGGCATGACGGAGAACCTTGCCCTTTCGCATTACAACAGGAAGGAAGATCCCCGTTTTGGAACGGTGGGTCAGCCTTACCCCGGCGTAACGGTACGGCTGGGTAAGGATAATGAGGTACAGGTAAAGAGTGATGCGTCTATGCTGGGGTATTATAAGGACCCGGTACTTTCTGCGGAAAGTTTTGAAGATGGCTACCTGCGAACCGGTGATGAAGGTTCTATCAGCGCGGAAGGCTTTCTTACGATTACAGGCCGTATCAAAGACCAGTTCAAGACAAGCAAAGGCAAATACATAATGCCGGCCCCTATCGAATCTAAATTCCTGCAGGCGGAAGAACTGGCGCAGGTATGCGTGGTGGGCTCCGGTATGCCCAGTGCGATGGCCCTGGCCACATTAACAGAAACCGCCAGGCAAAAAGACGCGAATGCCGTTGCACAAACGCTCAGGGAACTGCTTGCAGCCATCAATAAGGAACTGCAACACCATGAGAAATGCTCGAAATTGGTGGTTTTATCGCAGGAATGGACCATTATGAATGGCTTACTCACACCCACCTTAAAAGTGAAACGAAAAATGATAGAAGCTGCCTTCAGTTCCCAATATGAGGCATGGGCCCGGGTTCAGGAACCGGTAATCATACTTTAAATAATTTTTGTAGATTTTTTTACTCAAAAATAGCCAAGTTGACTATCTTTACACCGCATTTACCCTCATCGCCCCAGGTGAGGGTATGTAGTTGGTTTTGTGAGACTTTACCCAATTTGGTTACTAAATAAGCAATAATAATTTTAACCGGCCCGCTAAAGGCCATTTCATCAACCTAACGCACATTCTATGAAACTAAAAATTTACCTGATCGCCGCCTTATCTTCTGCGGTAATGTTCTCCTGTGTAAGTCCAAAGAAGCTGGAAGAAGAAAAAGCCAAATACGCACAACTGAGCAACGATTACCTGGGCTTGCAAGGTAAATACAGGGAGCTGCAGGATGAGCTGAAAAAATGTAATGCCAATGTTGAGAAAGCCAACGGCCTTACTGCAGATGCCAACAGCAAAAAAGCGGCCCTGGAAGCACAGATTGCCGACCTGCTGAAACAGATCGAATACCTGAGGGCTAACAATACTACTGTATTGAGCCAATTGAAAGATCTTTCTGTTGTTACCGGCGCACAAGCTGAAAGCATTAAGAAATCACTGGATAATATCGGTGCCAAAGATCTGTATATCAGGGATCTGCAAGGTTCTATCGCCCGTAAAGATTCACTGAACATGGCTTTGGTAATGAACCTGAAAGGTGCTATCGGAAACCTGGATGATAAAGACATCAATATTAAAGTTGATAAAGGTGTTGTTTACGTTGATATCTCCGACAAACTCTTATTCAAGAGCGGAAGCTATGCGGTAACTGACCGTGCGAAAGAAGTTTTGGGTAAAGTAGCTAAAGTACTGAACGCGCAACCTGATATCGAGTTCCAGGTAGAAGGCCATACAGATAGCATTCCTATTATCAGCGAAGGCATCAAAGACAACTGGGACCTGAGCGTTAAACGTGCTACCACTGTGGTTCGTATCCTGCAGGATACTTACGGTCTTAACCCTAAACGCATGACAGCCGCTGGTCGCAGCCAATATGTTCCTATAGCAGACAACGGAACCGCTGAAGGACGTGCCGCTAACCGCAGAACACGTATCGTGATCCTGCCGCAACTGGATCAGTTCTTCAAACTGCTGGAAACAAAGCAACCATAAGCCTGATTATTCTATAAAAAAAGCGGCACCGTTCTTTGTAACGGTGCCGCTTTTTTTATAAGGCTGTTTATTGAATAAACTGTTTAATTGTTGCATTGCTTAATGGCTTAATTGTTTAGCTGCTACGGTGTCAACTGGCAAAACATCCGCTAAGCAATTAAACAATTAAGCCATTAAGCAATGCAACAATCCATACGATTTTAAACCTTTACCCCCGCCTCCTTCCACGCCGCCAATACCTCTTCGGTATGGTTGGCAGATGTAGGCTTGTCGATGATCTTAACGATTTTGCCGGTTTCATCTATCAGGAAAGTGGTACGGGTAGTGCCCATATAAGTATGGCCCATCAGTTTCTTCTCACCCCAGAGATTGTATTTATCAACAATTTTTTTGTCCTCATCCGATACCAGCGGAAAAGGTAACTGGAACTTTTGCTCGAACTTCTTGTGACTTTTTACGCTATCCGTGCTAACACCTATCACCTGGAAGCCTTTTTTTACCAGGGTGCTGTAATTATCCTTCAGGTTGCAGGCCTGCACTGTGCAGGTAGGTGTATCGTCTTTGGGGTAAAAATATAAAATAACCTTTTTGCCTTTAAAATCAGCCAGGGAAATGGGTTTTCCATCCTGGTCAAGCGCTTTGAATACCGGCGCTTTGCTCCCTTCCTTTAGTACTGCCATATCTCTTTTTTATGTTATGAATGTGTAATGATAACATTTTTATCCTCTTTTTGTTGTATTAACTGTCTGCCCGCAAAAAATAACGCTTGTTTTCCCCCGCCGATCTTACATTTGCACAATTTATTTTTTCCAGCCATGCCAAGAGACTATTCTATCAAATCTGTATTAATTATCGGCTCCGGGCCCATTATCATCGGCCAAGCCTGTGAATTTGACTATTCCGGCTCTCAGGCCGCCCGCAGTCTTCGGGAAGAGGGTATTGAGGTGATCCTGATCAACAGCAACCCGGCTACGATAATGACCGACCCGATGATGGCCGACAAGGTATACCTGCTGCCCTTAACGGTTGAAAGCATTGAACAGATCCTGGAAGAAAATAAGATTGATGCTGTTCTTCCTACCATGGGAGGACAAACTGCCCTTAACCTCTGTAAAGAAGCGGATGAACTGGGCATCTGGAATAAATATAACTGCCGCCTGATTGGTGTGGATGTTGCGGCGATTGATACAGCGGAGGACCGTGAAAAATTCCGCCAGCTGATGCTTAAAATTGGCATTGCTGTAGCCCCCAGCCATGTGGCTAACAGCTTCCTGGAAGGAAAAGAGTTTGCGCAGGCTATCGGCTTTCCGCTGGTAATACGCCCCTCTTTTACCCTGGGTGGTACCGGTGGCGGTTTTGTGCACAGCAAGGATGAACTGGATGACGCCCTGGACCGCGGGCTGAAAGCTTCTCCCATACACGAGGTACTGGTTGAAAAAGCCGTACTGGGATGGAAAGAATATGAACTGGAATTGCTGCGCGACCAGAATGACAATGTAGTGATCATCTGTACGGTTGAAAACCTCGACCCCATGGGTATCCATACAGGAGACTCCATTACCGTGGCCCCTGCCATGACCTTGAGCGACACTTCGTTCCAGGATATGCGCAACAAAGCGATACTGATGATGCGCTCGTTGGGTAACTTCTCGGGCGGATGTAATGTGCAATTTGCCCAGAACCCCGAAACAGAAGAGCTGATTGCCGTTGAAATCAATCCCAGGGTTAGCCGCTCCTCAGCCCTGGCCTCAAAAGCAACCGGTTATCCTATCGCCAAGATCGCCGCGAAACTGGCCATCGGGTATTCACTCGACGAATTAAAGAACCAGATCACCCAAACTACTTCCGCTTACTTTGAGCCGGCACTGGATTATGTAATTGTAAAAGTACCCCGCTGGAACTTCGATAAATTTAAAGGTGCCAATGATACACTGGGTCTGCAAATGAAAAGTGTGGGAGAAGTGATGTCTATCGGCAGAAGCTTTACCGAAGCTTTACAGAAAGCCTGCCAGAGCCTGGAGAACGAAGCGATCGGCCTGGGATACTACGGCAAAAGCGTAATGAAGAATGAGGAACTGATGGAATACATCAAGACCCCGAAATGGGACCGGATCTTTCGTATTAAAGACGCATTGATGCAGGGTTCTACCGTTAAATCCATTGCGCAGGCCACCCTTATCGACCGCTGGTTCCTGTACCAGATCCAGGCCATCTGCAATATGGAAAAAGAAATAGCTGCCTATTCCATCGATACCATCCCGGAAGCCCTGCTGAAAGAGGCTAAAAAGAACGGCTTCGGTGATCTCCAGATCGCAACCATCCTGCATGGCGATTGCACCGATGAACAGGTATACGAAAAACGAAAATCATTCGGCATCAACCGCGTTTACAAAATGGTAGACACCTGCTCTGCCGAGTTTGAAGCCAAGACACCGTATTTTTACAGCACATTTGAGTAGAATTTGAAAATTTAGATTTTCTTCACACCATACACATTCACCACTAAGTTCCGCATCTGCATATTCATGGGTAGTACCTGGGTGTAAAAGCTGAGGTCGAATACCATGTGCCTGAATTTTTTGTAATCACTCAGTGTAAACATGTCACGCGTGGAAACCGGGTTCCATTGGTGTTCTATAAAATCTCCTTTGGCCATCTGGGTAATATTGTGATGTGTCCAGTATACAAAATTTCTTCCCCGGTTAAGGGTGTCTATCATGGCCAGCCTGAATGAAGGTTGATCTTCCAGTCCGGGAGTAAGCAGGTTCATCTCCGCGGAAACTTCTATGTACAGGTACTGGTAATTTTTAGGTACTCCAAAAGCGGGAATGATGCTGGTATCGGCATTCTTTGTGTATATATTCTTTGTTGCCGGCTCCACGAAATGAAAAAGCAGGTCCCGATCGCCAGGCTGTATATTTTTCTTTGCGGGATACACTTTATTATTGGCGCAAACATAGGAGTTGATGACCTTAAAATTATCGCGAAGCCTTACCATATGATCCCGAAGCGAATCGTTGTTTACTTTTTCCTGTAAAAGATCCGGCGTTAATTTATACAGTTCCGTACCCGAAATAAGGTACTCCTTATATATATAATCCGTTATCTCACGGCTCCAGGCCATAAAGGGCATCGACTGGATATTTCTGAATGAGCTTACCGTATCCATTACATCCCCCAGCCAGTGTACTTCTTTGGGTTTGTTAGCCATCGCGTAATTATTCAGCACCAATGCCGTTATGGTGGGAGCCAGGTTATTATGTGAGTTAACGGACAAAAACTTCCTGGGTGCTTTTAACATAGGCGAATACACAATCAGCGGCACATGATAATCATCAATCGCGCCAGTTGACGGGAAGGAACCGATATGGTGATCGCCGGTGATAAAGAAAATAGTATTATCATAGTCCGCACGTTTGGCATACTGCTTAAAAAAATCACGCAGGCAATCATCCGCAAACATATAGGTAACCAGTACCGTTTTGCTTTCTTTCAGCGTTCTCAGGATATCTGGCTTTACGTGCATGGTTTTGATCTTCTGGTCAAACAGCTTTTCGTACAGATGCTGTTGTTCAAACAGGTAGGGCATATGCGTGGTAGCCGTATGATAAATATTCAGATAGGGGGTTTGTGGCAGGGAGTCCATCACTTCAAAGCTTCTTTTGAACAAGGCGTCATCAGGATAACCCATCGACCAGCCCTCTGAGCCGATACCCATTT
>CBDDIT010000053.1:0-185284 GCA_965229175.1 Sediminibacterium sp.
GCGGTAACCACACCTAAATCTGTGGCGGCCAAAGTAGCACCGACCAAGGACATTGTAGAGATCATTTTTGACAAAGACGGGAAAGTGTTTCTTACGATGGATGATGAACAAGTAAAAGAAGTAATGGCTAACACACTGAATACCACCCGGAACCTGAACCTGAACGTAAACGCGTTCAAAAAGGCCCAGTTCTTTGGTGCGCCATTCAGCAGCCTGGCCAGTTTCCTGGCGCTTCCTGAAGATCAGCGTAAAGGCAACGCCTTACCGGGGATTCCTGTGCAGGATTCAACCAATAATGAGTTAACCGCATGGATGACACTGGTAAGAGATGCATACCAGGGTAAAAAGCCCAACCTCCTCCTGAAAGGGGATAATATGGCCAAATACCCTGCTTTTAAGGCTGTAATTGATGCTTTCAAGAAGAATGACTTCCTGAAATTCCAGATGATCACCAACCCGGAACCCGTTCCGAGCGGTACCGATCTTTGGAAAAAGCAGCAGGCGGGTGAGAAGCGTACAGACTAGACAACCAATTATCAACGAAAACTAAATTCTACCGATCATGGCAGAAATGGATACCTCGAGTGGGGGCGGTCATAAGAAAGGCCCCGGGGTCAAGAAAGGGAAGAAACTATCAACCCGTGTTGACCTTACGCCCATGGTGGACCTGGGCTTCCTGCTCATTACATTCTTCATCTTTACCACAACCATGAGCCAGGCTACAGCCATGAAGCTGAACCTGCCCAAAGACGTGGATAACCCGGAAGACCAGAACAAGGCCAAACAAACCGGTGTTATTACGTTGTTGCTGGGAAAAGATAACAATGTATTTTACTATGAAGGTGAGCTGGATAACAGTGCTTCGAATTTCAAATCATCAAACTTCCACGATATCCGTGAAGTGCTGATCAATAAAAAGAACAGCGTAAAAGACATCAAAGACTTTGTAGTAATCATCAAACCATCCGATGAGTGTAACTATAAAAATGTTGTTGATATTCTTGATGAGATGACCATTAATGTTTGTACAAGGTATGCGCTGGTAGACATCACGCCTATTGAAACAACATTGGTGAAAACATCGGAGCAAACGGCAGCAGCAACGCCTAAATAAACAGCATTTAACTACAAAAGATTTTACAATGGAGATAAACAAAATTCTATCCGCAGATATTCTGGATATCCTTTTCGACGGAAGGAATAAAGAATATGGAGCTTATGACCTGCGTAAGACCTACAGCAAACGTATTACGTATGCTATGGTGGCTACTTTCGTCATATGCCTGCTGTTGCTGGTGGGATCGATCATTGCCAATTCTACCAAGAAAAGCAAGACCGAGATCGTTGTAGCAGACGTAACGCTGGAGAACAGGGTTGAAGAGAAAAAACCCGAGCCACCGCCACCACCGCCACCACCTAAGCAGGAACCTCCAAAGGTTGAAATTACCAAGTTCACTCCGCCGAAGATCGTTCCGGATGAGCAGGTAAAACCTGATGAAGAGATCAAAGAAGTGGAAAAACTGGAAGATACCAAGATCGGTACCATTAACCAGGAAGGTGCGAAAGACGAAGGTGTGGTAGCCCCTCCCCCTGAAAAAGGAACCGGTGTGGTGGAAGCCCCCAAAGTGGAAGAAGATTACGATAAAGTATTTACCGTAGTACAGATAGCCGCTGAGTTCCCCGGTGGAACCGCCGGCTGGATCAAGTACCTGGAGCGTAACCTGAACAGGGACCTTCCTGTTGAGAACGGCGCGCCTCCCGGAAAATACACCGTAATCGTTTCTTTCATCGTAAGTAAAACAGGAGCGATCAGCGATGTAACCGCCGAGAATGATCCCGGATACGGTACCAAAGCCGAAGCGATCCGCGTAATCACCAAAGGACCACCATGGAAACCCGCGGTGCAGAATGGAAGAAACGTGATCTACCGTCACAAACAAAGTATCACCTTCCAGGTTTCTGACGAATAAATTTCTTACTACTACTTTTATAAAGCCTCTGTACCGCTGGTACGGAGGCTTTTTTTTTGTAGTCGTAAGTTGTAAGTTGTAAGTCGTAAGTCGTGAGTCGTGAGTCGTGAGTCGTGAGTCGTGAGTCGTAAGTTGTAAGTCGTAAGTCATGAGTTATAAGCCTTGTCTCTGACTTACGACTTACGACTCACGACTTACGACTATATGGAATTTCACGAAAAAATCATCACCGCAATACCATATGGAAATTACAGGGCCCGAAGCTCATAGTGTTAAAACCCAACATTATGGAAACTTCAAAAATTCTCTCCGCAGACCTGCTGGATCTTTTGTTTGAAGGCAGGAACAAGAACTATGGTGCTTATGAATTGCGTAAGCATTACCGCCAACGCGTAAACCTGGCCCTGGCCGGAACCGCTTTTGTTTGTTTGTTATTTGTGGCCGGCAGTTTGCTGGCAGGTTCCCGGAAAAAGGGCAGCATTGAATTGCCTGCTGTTACAGTAGAGCTATCTGAGTTTAAAGAAAAGGAAAAGAAGGTAGAACCTATACCTCCGGTAAAACAGGAAGAGAAAGTACAATCAATCAAAGATGTAACTCCCAGGATTGTACCTGATAATGACGTAACACCCGAAGATGAAGTTCCGCCCGTTGAGGAAATCGAACACGCGGTAATTGGTACGGTAACACAGGAAGGCAAAGAGATAGATGTAATAGCACCACCGGTAGAAAAAGCGATCGGCCCGGGAACCGCTCCCTTAAAGAAAGACGAGGACTATGAAGCCGAGTTTAAGACCGTGCAATATGTAGCCGAGTTTCCCGGCGGAACGGCGGCCTGGATTAAATTTCTCGAACGCTATCTTAACAGCAATATTCCTGTTGATAACGGGGCGCCCGAGGGAAAGTACACCGTGGTCGTATCTTTCATAGTAAACAAGAATGGCGAGATCAGCGACGTAAAAGCCGAGAACGACCCTGGCTATGGCACCGCCGCCGAAGCCATCCGCGTAATCAGCAAAGGCCCTAAATGGAAACCCGCCCTGCAAAACGGCAGAAACGTAATCTATAGGCAGAAGCAGGGGATTTCGTTTGTTGTAAGCGGGCAGTAAGGAAATTCCTGATTCCTGGTTCCCAGTTCCTATTTTTGTTTCATGGCACACCTAACCGGCTGGGACGACACCATTATCGCACTCGCAACGCCACCAGGTATTGGCGCGATAGGCGTGATACGGGTGAGCGGCCCGGCCAGTTTTACCGTGATGAACCGCTTGTTCCCTTCCAAAGACCTGTTGCAGCAGGACTCGCATACACTACACGTAGGTTTTCTGAAGGAAGGGGATACGGTGCTGGATGAAGTGGTGCTGTCATTGTACAAGGGCCCGCGTTCTTATACCGGGGAAGATGTGATAGAGATCAGTTGTCACGGTTCGCCGTTTATACAGGAGAATATTATCCGGGCCATTACGAAGCAGGGTGTTCGTATGGCCAAGCCGGGCGAGTTTACGCAGCGGGCCTTCCTCAACGGCAAGCTGGATCTTACGCAGGCCGAAGCCGTGGCCGACCTGATAGCCAGCAATACCGAAGCCAGCCGCCGCACGGCCCTGCACACCATGCGGGGAGGATTTTCGTCTGATCTTTCTTACCTGCGCGAGCAGCTGATAAAATTCTCGGCCCTGATAGAGCTGGAGCTGGATTTTTCGCAGGAAGATGTGGCTTTTGCCGACCGAACACAGCTGAATAAACTGATACAGGAGCTGACCCTGGCAACGCACAAGCTCATTCATTCTTTCAGCCTGGGCAATGTGATCAAGAACGGGGTACAGGTAGCCATTATCGGCAAGCCCAATGCCGGCAAATCTACCCTGCTCAACACCCTGTTAAACGAGAACCGTGCCATTGTAAGCGAAACCGCCGGCACAACCCGCGATACCATTGAAGAAGTGCTGAATATAAATGGGGTATTGTTTCGCCTGATAGATACAGCGGGCATCCGCGAGCATACGGCCGATGCCATTGAAACCGTGGGCGTGGAAAGAAGCTACGAAAAAATGCGCAGTGCCAATGTTGTGATCTACCTGTTCGATGTAAACGAAACCGATACCCAAACCCTGGAAGCGGTAGTAGCCGGTTTCGAAAAAGAAAATATCCAATACCTCCTGGCCGCCAACAAAGCCGACCTCAGCACCCCCGCAACGGCTCGCAGCTCACAGCTCACAGCTCATAGCCAAATCATCTACCTCTCTGCCAAACAGAACCAAGGCATAGACGAGCTGAAGCAGGCCCTGGTAGCCAAAACCATCCGGGGCGATCTCCAGGGCGAGTCTACCATTATCACCAATGCCCGCCACCACGATGCCCTGCAAAAACTGGCCGCCGCCCTCAACGACGTACAGGAAGGCCTCCACAACAATATCCCCAGCGACCTCCTGGCCCTCGATATCCGCCAATGCCTGCACTACCTAGGCACCATCACCGGGCAGATTACGAATGAGGATCAGTTGGATTTTATTTTTAGTAAGTTTTGTATTGGGAAGTGACGAGCGATAGCGAGTCATCCCACCGATAGGTCGGGATGGCCACGGTTCACATTCATTCTCAGTGGGTTTCATTTGCCTACCGCGGCCTTTTCTTGCCTTTAGTAGGCTGATAGTTGTGACTATTCCGGTTACTACTTGTTGATTGTGAAGACATTGAGAAATAAGGGATGAATTATGGGTAACAATGATACGCAATGAAGAACAAGTGAACAGTGTGTACAGTTGCAATATTGCGATTTTGCAATGGATAGGAATATATTCTAAGATTTGTTTGGATATATTGGACTTTGTTTGCATTTTAGTATTCCCCTTTGGACTTAAAACAAATCCAATCTTCAAATAGCGATATAATCCGCCTTCGCAAATTTTCAGAAATGAGTGCGATCGGCGAAAGTTTGTAAACGGTAGTTTCGCATATTTCGGAGTTAGCAGTAAGCCTTAGCGACACTCAACTGACTTCAAAAAAACTAATTGCACCTCTCAAAATGATCACTAACCTGACATTAAAAAATGTAGCATCTTACAACAATAATAATCCTGTAGCAATCACAGACATAAAAAAAGTCAATTTCTTTTTTGGATTCAATGGTTCAGGAAAATCGACAATAGCAAAATATCTCCAAAATTTAGGGCTTGACAATTCACTTCAGAGTCCAGCTTATTCAAATTGTTCAAATTCTGGATATGACAGTAATCTTCATCAAATTCTAACCTTTAATGAAGAGTTCATATCGGACAATTTTAAAAGAAACCCCGATTTAAAAGGTGTTTTTTCGCTGAATCAGACTAATGTAACTATTGACCAGCAAATTTCTGTTGAGGAACAAAGTATTCAGCAATACGAACAAGAAAAAAGAAAGTACCAAACTAAGACTGATTCTATCGAGGAAGACAAAAGGATAAAAACAGAAACCCTTTTGAATCATTGTTGGAATCAAAGGACTGCATTCTCAACTTTTTCGAAAATCGGATTAGCCTATTCCGGAAGTAAGCAAAATCATTTCAACGAGGTCAGAAGAGTTTTACAGAGTCAAAATGTACAAATACCAACATTTACTGATTTAACCGCACGGTATCAAACTCTTTACGAAGAGGATTTGAAAAATATTACTGACAGCATAGATTCTAAAAATTACCTTTCAATCAGAAGACTTGAAAGGCAATTAGAGTATTTACTCAATGAAGTTATTGTTGGAAACGAAGATGTAGATATTGCAGGATTGATACACCAGCTAAACTCACGAAGCTGGGTTGAACAAGGCCTAGCATATTTAAAGCCAGAAGACAATACTTGTCCCTTTTGTCAAAAAGAAACAATTGATACAGACCTAAGAAAGAAGTTTGAAAAATATTTTGATGAGACTTACAAAAGAAAGCTTTCTGAAATAACCAGGTTACGAGGGCAATACAGACAGAAAACAACTTTATTTATACAAAATGTTACCGCCATACAAAATCAATTTAATCCAAATAACATTGTATCAAATCTGCTTTTATCATTGAACAAAATGTTCGGTGACAACATTTCAACGATTGATTATAAGATTACCCATTTTAATGAACGGAAATTAATTACTTCAATTGGTAGTCTGAGGGGACCATTATCTACTATAAATGCACAAATTAAAGCCAACAATCAAACATACACAGATGCTGATGTTAATAAGAGAGCTCTTTTAACAGATATTTGGAATTATATAGCGAATCAATGTCAGGCTGAAATTAAACAATACGATACACGAGTACAAAAATACTCTAGAGTTTTAACCTTGGCTTCGACTCAAAGAAATTTATATGATTCGAAAATAGCTGCTTCGAGACAAAACATAGAAACTTTGAGAAGTCAAACTGTCAACACAAGAGATGCTGTTGACAACATAAATACAATTCTAAAGAACTCAGGATTTGAAGGTTTTGAAATTGCTGAGAAAGACAAATTCAATAACATATCCAGATATTTTCTAAAAAGACTGAATACAACAAATACAAACCCCATATTCGATAGCTTGAGCGAAGGTGAAAAAAATTTTATTGCATTTCTATATTTTTTTCAACTATGCATCGGGACTGATGACTTGCAAAGAAATGGAAGTAAAAAGAAGATAATAGTAATAGATGACCCAGTATCTAGTTTAGATAGTCAAGCATTATTTATCGTATCGACTTTGATTCATAGTCTAATTCAAAGAAAAGCTGACGACAACAAACCTAATCGGATGCTCTTAAAAAATGAAAACATTGCTCAAGTGTTCCTTTTAACTCATAACATATATTTTTACAAAGAAGTCACTTTTGAGAGAAGGCCAATATGTAAAGACTACTGGCATTATAAGGTTACCAAGTCAAACAACATGACCTCAATAACTGGAAGCTATAACAAAACCATTCTTGATGATTACTCTCTGATGTGGGCGACAATTAAGGATATAAAAGAAAGCATGCCTGCTAACTCATCTTTAAACATTATGATTTCAAATTCAATGAGGCGGATAATTGAAAGCTACGTAAGTTTTGTAGGTTACGGACGAGATTCATGGGCTTCAATCGTTAATGAAGACCAATCCTCACCCAGTTACTATATAAAATGTGCATTCATTTCAACTATTAACGACGAAAGTCATAAGATTGCAGCTTTAGACAGTGCGTACTATCAGAAAATTATAGCAGAGAATCCACAGACACTCTTTGACGTATTTGCCTCTATATTTAAAACAATTGGTAAAGAACATTATGAAATGCTTATGGATGAAACCCTATAAAAGTATTGTGAAAGTTAACGATAGGCCTACTGCTAACATTGCATTGGTAACATGGCGGGCGACAGATATATTCTCAGCTTTCTGTATCTCTAGTCAATAGCGGTACCGGGCGGACGGAACACAGAATACCGCCACATCGCCAATGCTTCAACGTTAGTGGTAATTTTATGCGACAGACTTTAGAACGATGAAATTTAAAAATTTTAGATCAGCTATTCACAATTTTGCACATTCCTTTCAAAGCGTCGACTACACGAAAAGCGGAAAACTTGCATTGAATGTGTTGATAAAGTTGAATAATGATGGAAGAGCTCCACAAGCAAGCTTCGATTTTATAAATAGGACAATCACTCCCGTTGAGGCAATTACGCTGGTAAGTGATCAATTGCTTTCAGATTATATAAATTGGTTGCCGGTACATCTTAATAATCACAATTGTGACTTTTCAAAACTTCATAAGCTGCATTTGATAATCTCAGCAAATTTTGAAAAAGCCTTTGTTCCAAGTGGAATGGTGGATTGCAAACAGCTTTTAGTTAGGACAGAGGCAATATGGAAAGCGGAAAATCGGGACGAAGAAAAAATTGAAATTTCTTGTAGTGAGATCATAGCTGAAGAATATTTAAAAAATGGTATTCCAGAAATGTGAACGCCCAAAGGAACTGCCACTAACATTGGTTTTGCAAAAGTTGGGCGACGGAATATGGCAAATCGGCTTTTGTCCACCTTTGGCCGCCAGCATAAAAAGTGTTCAAGAACCTTGCAGGGCTTCGGAGGACAATGTAATTTGGCTTTAGCTAATTGGGTTTGTGGTGGCTTACAATCCCCCGAAAATCAAACAAAGGAAAAAAAGAGAAAAGATTTGCGAAAAGTAGCGAATTTCGCTACCTTTCGCAAAAAATTACTCTCTTTGAAAGATTCAAGGCAACATCAGCGTGCAGAGGATTGGGTAAACCACCTGCTGGCTAAGGGTAAATATGCTTTTGCCCTGCACCAGTTCCGAGCGGATTTTCCCGGGCAGTCAGATACGGCCAATAAGTTCGCCTTGAAAAGGCTGGTAGATAAAGAGCAGATCATTTCCATCCACAAAGGGTATTACCTCATCATACCGCCCCAATACAGGTCAAAGGGAATCCTTCCCCCTACCTTGTTTTTAGATGCGTTTATGAAGGAATTAGACCGGCCTTATTACCTGGCTTTACTAAACGCAGCCGCCTATCATGGAGCATCGCACCAGCAGCCACAGGAGTTTTTTGTGGTTACCGGCTTTCCCGTGCTGCGGCCTATGCAGAAAAAAGGGCTGAAGCTGAACTACATCAGCAAAAAGGAAATACCTGAAACACTGTTAGACACCCGGAAAACCGAGGCCGGATACTTAAAAGTTTCAAACCCTGCCCTAACCGCCACCGATCTGATACAGTACGCCAAACGGGTAGGCGGCATCAATAGGGTGGCCACGGTGTTGGCTGAATTGGCAGAGAGTATTCAACCTAATGCATTTGATGCCAATCTGCTGCAGCATGTTCCGGTAACTGCCTTGCAGCGGTTGGGCTATCTACTGGATAAAATATTTGAGAACCAGCCGCTGGCCAACGCCTTATACATGGCCTTACAAAATAACAATGCCCCTTTGTTTCGGATACCCTTGAAAGCCTCAGCTCCGGCCAAAGGTTTTGCATCAGACGAAAGATGGAAAGTAATCGTAAACACAGAAATAGAGATTGACGAATGAATAGGCAAACTATGGCAAGAGAACTAGAAAGAGACGAACTGCACCGCACCATCTGGCAAATAGCAAACGATTTGAGAGGCAGTGTGGATGGCTGGGATTTTAAAACCTATGTATTGGGTATGTTGTTCTATCGGTTCATTTCAGAGAACCTTACCTCCTACATTAACAAGGAGGAACAACGTACCGGTCATAAGAATTTTAGCTATGCCGATATTGCTGTCATTCCGGCATGTTGACCCCCTTGGGCAGTTACGTTTACAGAACCTGGTGGATTTTTTAAAGTATGCATCAACAGAGCTTACAAAGACTGGAGTCACCCGTCAATTACTTTGGCATTTTCACTTATCATCCCTTATTGTAAAATGAAACTTCTAAAATAATGCGCATAAATTAAAAACATGCGTATATTTGCCGTATGAAAGCGAGATTAAACCTGACAATTGAGGATAGCCTGCTTGAAAATGTAAAGAGCTATGCCGTAAAGCAACAGCGGAGTGTTTCTGAATTGGTGGAAGGTTATTTTAAGACTGTTACAAAACCGTCAAAGCGTAAAAATATCCTCCACTTAGTTGAAAAACTAGATAAACCTGTTATAGCTGAAGAAGATGATCTAAAAGATTTGTACTATAAGGATAATGCAAAGAAGCATGGCTTTTAAAGTATTTCTTGATGCCAACATATTGCTGGACTTTACCTTAAAGCGTGATGAGTATAAACAATCGCGGAAGATTATTGAGCTGGCAGTAAATGGAACTATTCAGGCGTTCATTACTCCTTCAATTGTACACATTGTTGGTTACTGGTTAGCGAAAGCATACGGCAATGCCAAAGCGAAAGAATTGCTGTTAACCCTGATGGCAGATATAACCGTAATTGATCTGCCACATGAAATTGTTTTGAATGCCCTTCATTCAAAGATAACTGATATAGAAGATGCTTTGCAGTACTATACGGCGGTGCATCACAAGCTGGATTATTTCATATCACGCGATAGGCAGTTGCAAAAACAAGGCATTCCTGTGTTGCCGGTTTATACGCCCAAAGAGCTGTTGATCGAGATTGCCGAATAGTAGATTGCTTAACTAAAATTATAGTTATAATGTGTTAGTATTCTGCCACTAAAGTAAACAATGGTATCATTTTCCATGTCAGAACATGCTTTTTTACCTAAACTTGCCCAAAAAACGTCTTAGTTTTAATTTTTTGCTACCTTTAAGTTGTGCAAAAGAACCGTAAACATATTAAACGATCTAAGGGTGAGCGCCTGCACTGGACAATTGCAAGTGGCGGAGAGGCGACCAATGTCGTTTACAGATCTTCGTTAGACGGTCGATTTCTTCAACCTGCTCGTGTTTCTGATGAGAGGGGTACTAATGTTTCAGTACGTAGTGATAATAAGTTGCTGGTACCTTGACATTTGATTTTCCTGGCTACGAATTGGATTTTATACAACGCGAGCCATGCCGCGATGGCTCTGCACACATAGCCAGCTATATTTATAAATTCTTTTCTCCTGTTACAGGGTATCAATATATCGTAAGGGCAGAATATCACACAACTAATGTGTTTACGATAAAATTTTATTGTAAGAAAGATCGAGGTAGCGACTACAAATATTCTCTCATTAAAAATAAAGGTGATCTTGGTAATATCATAATGACTTGTGCCAAGGTAATACCGTTATTGTTGAGTCAGTTTCCCGCCGCTTCATTCGCTTTCGCAGCGGCGAGATCGTTTGATACAAAATCAAGAACTATTGAGCCATTATATCGAACTCAACGGTACCGCCTTTATTGTGAAATGATTCCTAAGAAATTCGGTCAGCAAACTTTTTCCCATCATATTAATGACGACATCAGCAGTTATCTGTTATATAATCGACAAAGTAATTTCAGTTTAAATGAAATACAAGATATGTTCAGAGCTACATATAATGGAACAGACTGGATATAACTTAAACAAAGAAATCTTGGTTCCGCGACCCATTTCTTTAGTCGAAGTCTGTTACTATTTCGTCACCAATATCTCCCAACCCCACTAGAATCAGCGCAGTTCACTTTCTGTATTTGTATTATCACAAAATGTATTTGTAATTAATATGAATTGATAATCAACGAGAAAATTAACGGACAGATAACCATTTGCTGTTAAAAGTGCAGTCACTTTCTAGGAAAGAAATTGACTAATCGTGTTAGTAGCTTTTAATGTAAATCGTTAACCGCCAGTCGACTCTTTCGATTTTGAAAAATAAATTTCGATTTTGGTAATTTTATTATCTTTGTTATATGGTTATAATCACCAAAACCAAATTGATCAATTTCTATGAGAGGGAAATCAATGCAAAAGAATCATTGATTAAATGGTATCAACTTACATTGTTAAGCGACTGGCAAGATTTCCACAACATAAAAGAAACTTTTAATAGTGTAGATAATGTGGGCAATGACAGGTATGTATTTAATGTGAGCGGAAACAAATATCGCATTGTTGCTATGATCCATTTTAGTACCAGAACTGTGTATATAAGATTTGTGGGAACACATAAAGAATATGATCGGATAAATTGTAAAACTGTATAAATATGAGCACTTCAATAACTAAAAAGGAATTTGCGGTAGCCGAATCAAAAATGTTCGATTTATTAAGTCTTGCCACCCAGAAAGGCGGTTTCGATAATCTTTCAGCCAAAGAAAAATTGTTACTTAATAAGTATACAGGTATCGTAAAAGCATACGAAGATGAAAACTTTACCATTCCTATGCCTCAAACGGTCCAAGGCTTAATTGAGTTAAAGATGTATGAAAAGAAACTGAAGCAGAAAGAACTTGCAAAACTGCTTAATACAACTGATACTAAGCTCTCTGAGATCATGCATAGTAAAAGAAAGCCGAGTGTTAATTTTTTAAAAGCGATGCATGAGGTTTTGGGTATTGACGGGAATTTACTTTTGAAAATTGCATAGGGAATAAAAGTAAAATTTGCGTAGTCTTCTGTTTTTCATAATTGTTGTTCTGGCTTTTCCATGTATAAATAAGTCAGCTATTACTTTTGAAGGATGAATGAATTTTCTCCGGGTGAAATACAAATCTTCAAATCGCTTTTCAAAGGCAGAGAGGATGTATTTGCTATTCGTTGGGATAAGGATAACAAAGGCGGCTATATGCCAGCTTACCGATATGACCCATATCTGTATCGAGTCCACAAAATGAAGGGAGGAACTTTTCAGAATTACAAAGATAAAACGTATTTGCAGCTTACCGATATAGAGGTTAAAAAGCATCTTAATGGAGAACAGCTAATAGGAGTGTATCCTTTACTTATAGATAATACTTCTTGGTTCTTGGTGGCAGACTTTGATAAAGAAAACTGGATTGAAGAAAGTAGGAAATTTGTATTAGCATGTAACGAAAAGAACATACCTGTTTATTTGGAGCGATCCCGCTCAGGGAATGGCGGCCATGTTTGGATCTTCTTCAAGCAACCTTATCCTGCAGTCAGAAGCCGAGAAATTTTTACTTCCATACTTGAAAAGTCAGGTACCTTCTCAGTATTCGACAAGAACTCGAGTTTCGACCGCCTTTTCCCCAATCAGGATTTTCTTTCAGGAAAAGGTTTGGGAAATTTGATAGCTCTTCCTTTGTTCAGGAAAGCATTGGATCAAGGAAATAGTTGTTTTATCGATTCAACCAACCTGCAATGCATTCAGGATCAGTGGCAGTTCCTGAAAAACATAAAGCGAATATCGACTTCGGATCTCGATAATTTGTATCAAGAATTGTCGCCTTTGTCTGGGTCAATCTCAAGCGCTGAAGTAAATGGACAATTAACTATTTTCTTAAATAATCAAATAAGGATAAGCAGGGATGGCTTGACCACTGCTCTAATTAATTATCTAAGGGAAGAGTTGAATTTTGCGAACTCTGGCTTTATAATCAAAAAGAAGGTTGGCAGAAACACTTTTGGGACTGAACGATATTTTAAACTTATCGAAGACACCGAGCGCGAAATTATTGTGCCAAGGGGATTTATTGGAAAGCTGATCAGATTCTGTAGGGAAAACAAAATTGATCATCAATTCATTGACGAGCGGAAAAGGAAAATACCAGTTTTATTTTCTTTCAATACTCAATTACGCGAGCATCAAAAGGTTGCTATTGATGTAGCTGCAAAAAAAGATATAGGCATAATTGTAGCTCCGCCCGGTTCTGGTAAAACAATAATTGGGTTGAAGATAATTTCTGAAAAACAGCAACCCGCTTTGATAATTGTTCATCGAAAGCAGTTAGTTACTCAATGGATTGAAAGGGTTGAAACTTTTCTAGGAATACCGAAAAGTGAGATTGGTATAATCGGATATGGAAATAGTAAGCCAGGAAAGAAGGTTACTATTGCAACGATTCAAAGTTTATCTAAAGAGCTTACTAAGTCGCAAAGTGACTGCATTAGAACTTCATTTGGGACAATTATAATTGACGAATGCCATCATATCCCTGCAGAAACATATAGAAACACAATTGCTCAACTTCAGACTCGACATTTGTATGGGCTAACCGCAACCGCATTTAGGAAGTACAATGACGGGAAGCTGATTTTTATTTATTTGGGTGAAATTATAGCTCAAATAAAAACGGAGAACATTTGCGGATTTAGGCAACCTAGAATCCTTATTAGAAATACTGACTTAAATGTGCCATTCAATTCAAAAACGGATAGATTTGAAATACTTTCCAAAATAATAGTTCACGATACTGTGAGAAATGGACTTGTTTTAAAAGATGTTATGGTTGAACTGAACAAGGGTAAAAGAGCTGTAATCCTTACTGAACGAAAAGAACACATTGATACTTTATACCAATATTTAAAAGGTTCGTTTGAGACAATAACCTTAAGCGGAGACGATTCCTCCGGTGATCGAAGTTTAAAGTGGCAGAATTTGAATCAAGGAAATTATCAGATATTGATTACCACAGGGCAATTTTTTGGAGAAGGAACAGATTTGCAAAATGTAGACTCTTTATTTTTGGTCTATCCATTTTCTTTTGAAGGAAAATTGATTCAATATATTGGCAGAGTTCAGCGTTCAGAAGTAACTCCGACAATTTACGACTACAGAGATATAAAAATTGAATATTTGAATAAGCTTTTCTTGAAACGTAATTTATATTACAGGAAAATAGATAAGCAAGCCACTTTATTTGACGAGCCTGAGAATGAAGTGATAAAATCAAAGAATATAGTATCCGTTCATCAAGAAATTAAGGTCGAACTAGCAACGCTGGAATTTAGATACGGAAGTATTGCATTTAATTATATTCCTACAGGAATGAAAATCTCGCTAGAATTTGAAATTGAGAACGACAATGTTCGCCCTGAATTTGAAGTTCTGAAAGCGTATTTCTGTAAGCTTTTAAAATCAAAAGATATAAGAATATCAATTGATGTAGAATTTGAAGACGACATTCTCGTTTCTCAACTGGCAACTTCTTCAGATATTGAAAAGATAAACAAAGAACTGATCGAAAGTGTTAAGTTTAATTTTATCCAAAGCAATATATTTAGCCGATCGTCTCAAATATTGGACGAATCTCTTGCTGCCGAGATCCTAAAGGGCAAGGAAGTATTTTACAAAGATGACCAAGCTGTATTAGATGAGCTTCTAGATCATAAAGATTATAAGCATTCACGACAGTTGCGTTATTTGGCCAATCGACATGAATCCACACTCTTAAAAGTTCGTTTTATAGTAAGTCCTTTTTCTTTTCTGTTTCTTTTAGCGGGTGACTACTGGTATCATTTTGTATTAGAAACACTTGACACGGAAGAAGCAACCTACATCTGGCATTTTGACAAGAGCAAGGAGTCTTTTACTCTAAAGCTAAAAGACATTGATCGCCAGCTTAATATTATCCGCTCCAAGGGAAGACAGGAGTTCCTTGAAGCAAATCCTGTTGGTTTTTCCAGGATACAACATGATTATTCTGATGAGAAGAAAGGGTTTATAATTTGGAAGGATTTGCTGGAAGAACGATTAGCTTAAATGTAAACATTCCGAAGCAATAGCTCAAAGAGCCCATAAACAGGTAACAATACTATCTTTTGAGGCAGGAAAGCATTGTTCCCATAATTTTTGAGATTCATCTTTTTGCGCGCGATAATCATCCGGGAACCAATCTATGGCGTTTATTTTTTCAGGTGATTTAGCCTCAACGTTCTTGTAATAATAATCACCAGCTACTGAGCACTCAGGCAGTTTCGACTGAAGCGGTAGCCATTGAAAGGGAAAATCTGACGAAGACGTTTTCCACTTAACAAGTCCTTTTTCTATGAAGACAACCATTAATGGAAAATCTCCTAAATCTCGATATCTTAAAAATGTAGCCGTTTTTGAAGCGCCGAAATAACTTGCTACATCTTCTATAAGTTGTACACTAAGATTTCGCTTGTTTACTCGTGCTAAGAAATTCTCTGTGGGTAATAACAACTCAGCCGCAAATTGATTCGCTTCTAGTTCATGTGAGCCTTTCGAGTACCAATCAGCTAATGTTTTTTGGTTATCACTGAAGAAAGAAATTTCTCTGTGTAATTTCGAATGCCCAATTTCATGTGCAAGAATGTAATTGACTTTAGGCTGATAAGTGATATTGGAGTTTATAGTGATAATGCCTGAGTCTTTGTTAGTGAGAATTCGACCCTCGCACCCATCCATTTCTTTTCGAGTAACGATTAAACCACAAGCCCAGGCAATTTCTTCCATAGTCATGTCCTTAGGTTCTGACCATCCTATTTCTGCTAAGAGCGTTTTCGCGCTCAAAGCAGCGCTACTCATTGGTTTCCGCATTATTTAGCTTGTTTTTCAGAACGGTGATGAGCTGTAAGAGCTCTTGATCCTCAGCGATTGATTCTTCATCTTTTTTCGATAGTTCCTCGAATTTATTGAAGAGTGGTTGTAGTTGAGTGGATTCTTGCGGGTTTAACAGCTTTCTTACTTCATCAAATCCGACTTCCTTAAGCCGTTTTATCTCAGCCAGTATCGATGTGTAACTATTTTTAAACCGTGAAGCTTTATATTTAGCCGTTCGAAGCTTAACTTCTTTCAAATGTTTTTGAATAAAAGCATCATCTGCATAAGAAACATCGGTAAACATATCCTCGCTATCTTGATGAAAGTTTATTTCCATCAAAAGACTGTAAAGATGATTTAGGATATCTACATTGGATTTTTGCATAATCAGTCTATTTGAAAGTATGATGATGCCTTAATTTTTTTCACAAACGTTTCCCTTACTTTATCCACTTGTTTTGTTGTTTTTTCCATGAATGATGCGATATCTGCTCTTTTCATGCCTTCTTTTATACACTCCCAAAAGTTTTCGAGATCGTCATTTCCCTTGATGCATTCTTCAATTACATTTATTTGAACCTTGAATAAGGCCTCTTTAGCCAAATCTGGTTGATACGTAGCGTCAGGCAGGTCGTAAAAAATTTGTTCTAGATTCTCAAAATTTACGAACTGAACCTGAAGATCAGCTTTATCCGTTTTTGTTTTCTCTACTTCCGTACTGATTGTGCTATCTGCAATAAGAATCAATTGATCCGAAAGGCTATTGTCATCCTTCCACTCCCATCTACCACTTAGTATAGCCTCATAAGCATAATTGGTATAATAATCAATAGGGTCAACACCAAGTCTGGCTATAGTGTGAGCACCATAGAGAGTCTTTTTGCCGATTTTGTAAATTATGTGTTTTTGACACTTTTTCAATGCTTTTGACCACTCTAATTCATTGTTTTTCAATGAATCGAGCCTTTCATGATTCTGTTCAAAAAATTTTCCTGTTTCTAAATTCATATTAACCGGAAATGCAATTCCCCCCCCTTTTGGGGTATTTTTTCTTGTAAGCGGTAAGTTACTAATGCAGGCGCTGTGTAAAACGCCTTTCTCTAATCAATGACTAACTCAGAACACACTGAAAATAAGCCCTTTAAGATTCTCTCGATTGACGGCGGAGGTATCAAGGGATTATATTCTTCAACTGTACTTGAACATCTTGAGCAACGGTTTGGCCGGATCACTGACTATTTCGACATGATCTGCGGAACATCGACCGGCGGACTTATTGCGCTCGGTTTGGGCCTAGGGATTCCCGTAAAAGATATTAGCAAAATTTACGAGGAAAAAGGAGTGCTTATTTTCCCTAGGCGTTCTCGAATTGGGGGGATCATTCGACAAACCTTATGGAAAGGTAAGTATTCTGACAAACCCTTACGGAAAATTTTAGAAGAAATATTCGACAATAGGACTGTAGTCGATTTAGATAACTTAGTCTGCATCCCTTCATATTCCCTTACAGATGCTCGGCCATGGATTTTTAAACGCGATCACGGCAAATTAGACAGGGATAACAATACTTTGATTGTTGATGTGGCATTGGCAACCTCTGCTGCGCCAACCTATTTTCCTCTTTGCGAAATTCCCATTTACAATAACAAGCAGTTTATCGATGGCGGTGTATGGGCGAATAACCCTGCACTTGTTGGGATAGTTGAAGCTATCACTTATTTCGCGGGCACTGGTAAACAATTTAATTCGATAGAAATTCTATCAATAAGCAGTTTGAATAGCACAGCAGGAAAGCCGATTGGACTTAAACGTGAGCGCTCTTTTGTGAATTGGAGAAACGATCTATTTGATACGTCTCTTATTGGCCAGAGCTATTTCACGGATTATTTTATGAATAAGCTGTGTGAGATGAGTGAAATCAGCATAAGCTATGAACGTGTTCCATCAGAACAGATTTCGGCAGAACAGCAACATCTTGTAAAACTTGATTGCGCTTCAAAACAAGCGATTCAATTCATAAAAGGGAAGGGAAATGATAGAGGCCAATTGGCAAAAAAAGACCCAAGGATTGAGCGATTTTTTCAACATAAAAAACACTATAAAATCATCAGATAATGGCAAATCTTCACAAGCTCTTCAACGAGTACAACCAAATTGTTAAACTTTCCGACAACAAAAGATCGGAGTTGATCTTAGTGCGAAATAATCTTAGGTCAAGAATTCAAAAACGACACGAGCAATTTGCAGGAGTGGTCAAACGGTATGATAACCTTGAATTTCAGAGTCAGGGTTCATTTGTTATGGATACTATAATCAAGCCTCTCCGCGATGACTACGATTTGGACGATGGAGTTTATTTCATAGGCCGGTTATCAAAAGATAAGCGACCGACGCCGGAAATCTTTCATAAAATGATTGTCGATGCTATCGGAGCCAATTATGATGATGTGGAAAAGGTTATCGATAAAGACACTTGTGTACGTGTGCTCTATAAAAGCGGTTTCCATATTGATCTCCCGATTTATTATGCCGATAATAAGCAATGCCCAGATCTTGCCGATAAAGGTAAAGGTTGGATTCTGAGCAATCCGGTAGAATTCATTGCTTGGTTTGAAGAGAAGGCACGTTCAGGATTTCAGAAATCTTACCTGTATGAATCTTCAATGTTCGATCAATATGAACGTTGGTTGACTGATGTTCGAAAAAAAGATGTTCAAATTAGAAGGTTAGTTCGATATATGAAAAGTTGGGGTGATTTGCGTAGGGAAGAAATGCCTTGTGGACTTATTATGACCATTCTTGTTGCAAACAACTATTATGCGCATGAACGTGACGACATCGCGTTGAAAGAAACATTGGTTTTGATTCAATCTACTTTGCGTAGATCCTTTGTTTGCGAAAGGCCAACAACACCCAAAGGTGAAAACCTATTTGCATCCTATAAAAGCAAAGAAGCTTTTATGAACTACCTAGGCCAGTTTATTGACAATGCCAAATTTGCTCTCTCCGAAGATGATCCTCAGAAAGCATGTAAGCATTGGCAAAAGAGTTTAGGAGATAGATTTCCTTGTCATTTGGCAACTTCAATACCGAAGCCAACTGTATTAACATCTGCTTTGGCGGCAGGAGCTTCCACATCAAGACCCTGGGGAGGTTTATATGACTCAAGGATATGAATTATTTGTGGCGCGACTGGACGATGTGATGATTCATTATCCGTCAATGCATAGAATTTCTACTGATGGAAAAGAGGTGCTTAGGGGTTGGCTTGCTGTGGTTGACAAAGAAGGGAAGCATTGGGATGATTATGAAGTGGAAATACATCACTCTGACAGATTTCCTCATGAATTTCCAACAGTATACGAAGTGTCAGATAAAATTCCAAAAATAGGCGATTGGCATATTTATGAAGATACTCTTTCTTGCTGCATCAGAATTCTTCCTGAAGAAATAGCCAGATGTAGAAATGGCATCACTGTAACCGATTTTATTCGGGAAGAATTGATGCCATACTTATTTAATCAAACTCATCGCCGTAAAGAAGGTTATTACGTTAACGGTGAGTATTCTCATGGCCCGTTAGGTGTTTTCGAATATTATTCAGGAGTATTAGGAACTCGAAATTGGAGGGAAGTTATATTTCTACTGGAAGCCATAGCGAAAAGTGAAAGGCCGGGCAGGACATCTTTGTGTTTTTGCGGTAAAAAAATTAAGTTTCGAAAATGCCATAAAGAGGCTTTCGATAAGTTAATTGGTATTGGCCGCGAATCTTTAGAGGCTCACGCTTTTATGCTCGGCAAAGCAATAAAGCTTATTTAGTAGTGACCTGTTACAAATTTTGGACTAGAATCTCGGAAACTTATTAAAACCGGGTAAAGTCATTTTCTGTATTGGGAAGTAGCTGTCACACACCTATTTACACACATTGTATAGGTTACATTGAATATTAGTTCCGCAACACCATCCCGAACGGCAACTGTTCGTTTTAATTCGCCACGTAACCCACAAAGCAATAGCAGCGACTATATTCACAAAAGCCTTAAATTACATATAGAATTTATCAATTACTATAAAGCCATTTCACCATGAAAAAAATAGTAAGACCTAAATTTCTTAACCTGCTGCTATCCGCCGTTGCATTGTTTTGGTCACCCTTCCAAACAAATGCCCAACCCACCAAACCCACCAGCACTGGCTATGCGCCCGTGAATGGCATTAAAGTGTATTACGAGGTATACGGCAAGGGGGAACCTCTTATTTTATTGCACGGTGCCTTTTATACCATTCAACTGAATTGGGAACATCTGATACCTGAATTATCCAAAACAAGAAAAGTAGTTGCCATCGAGTTCCAGGGCCACGGGCATTCGCCCTATTCGGAAAGAAAGCTCGACCTTGTTTCATTGGCCAAAGATGTGGAAGGAGTAATGGATCACCTGAAACTGGATAGTGCCGATGTGGCGGGATACAGCATGGGCGGCTCGGTGGCTTACCAGTTTGCGGTGCAGAGTCCGAAACGGTTGAAAAAATTAGTCATCCTTTCTTCTACCTACAAAACGGCCGGCTGGCTGCCGGTAGTGAACACGGCGTTTGATGAATTTAAACCCGAACTTTTTGATGATACCCCCTTAAAAACAGCCTACGAGGCGGTGGCACCCGACAAAACCAAATGGACCCCTTTTTTACGGCAGATGTTCGACTTTGCTAAAGTACCCTTCAATAGCGGAGACGGGAATATTGCCAGGATCACCGCCCCTGTTCTTATCATAGCCGGCGACAATGACGGGCTTGATAAGGTGGAGCTGATGAAAACATACCAGTTACTGGGAGGCGGTATTACCGCTGATCTAAACCCGATGCCCAAATCTCAACTGGCCATCCTTCCCTCCGAAGGACATGTTAGCCTGCTGGCGCAAACCAAAACAATTGCCACCTATCTTACCAATTTTCTAAAATGATCGTGTCACTCCGGAAACCGTATAGACCCTCAACATTGCTTATATTAGCATACCTGCCGATATAAGTTCCGGCAGCCGCAAACGATTAAATACATCCCCCATATGGACCAGGTAATCGATTTTTTTAAAGGGCTTTTTGACACCGATAAATGGCCGGCACGCTGGCATTGCGGTACCTGGACGGATTTTCATGGGTGGCTCTATATTATCAGCGACCTGATGATCTGGATCGCTTATTTTCTCATCCCGCTGATCATCATCCAGTATTTCAACGGCAAGAAAGGCAATATTAAATTTACCCGGGCATACCTTCTTTTTGCCACCTTCATCCTGCTCTGCGGGGCCACACATTTTTTCGACGCGATGATGTTCTGGATCCCCATGTACCGGCTGAACGCTTTGGTTCGGCTGGCTACAGGCGTCGTTAGTTTGTTTACCGTGTACCATCTCTTCAAAATACTGCCCCAGGCTTTCCGCCAGAAAACCAATATCGAACTGGAGAACGAGATCACCCGGCGGCAGGAAGCCGAGCGAAAACTAAGCGAGGCCAACCAAAGCCTGGAAGCCTTCGCTTCCATGGCCTCCCATGATCTGCAGGAACCGCTGCGCAAGATCATGACCTATACTTCCATGCTGAAGTCGGGTACCGACGAAGCCCCCGCCGAACGTACTATAGGGTTATTGGATAAAATAGATGCCGCATCTGTTCGTATGCAGAATATTACCCGGGATATCCTTTCGCTTTCCAGCGTGATGAAGAGTGCCGATTTTGGGAAAGTGAGCATCAACGATGCCATCTCAATGGCGTTGGAAGACCTGGAATTTACAATAGCCGAAAAGAAAGCGGTACTGAATATTGAGCTGATGCCCGATGTAACCGGTAACCAGGCCTATCTATCCCAGGTGTTTGTAAACCTGATCGGCAACGCCCTTAAATTCTCCCGGCAAACCCCGGTCATTTCCATCACCAGCGAAACGAATAACAAAACCGTAGTTATCTCGGTAAAAGACAATGGTATCGGCATGGAGCCTGAAAACACCGAAAAAATATTCTCCGCTTTCCAGCGCCTGCACGGCAAAGGCGAATATGAAGGCACCGGCCTCGGCCTGGCTATCTGCAAGCGCATTATCGACCTCCACAAAGGAACTATCCGGGCCGAGAGTGCGCCGGGGGTGGGAACTACATTTATTATTGAGCTGCCGCGGGCTTAGGTCGGGTGGCGTGAGGCGTGAGACGTGAAACGTCAGACGTCAGACCTGAGATTGAACCCATGGGCGGGGGGTGGCACGGTTTTTTAGTTGCCCCTGGTATGAAAAAGATAATTCTCTCCATTGTTATAGCGGCAGGCCTTACGGCTTGCAGCAACCAGCCTAAACAGGTGGTGGTTGTGGTAGATACCATGGCAATTAAACAACAGGCCATCGCCGCCGAGCAGGCAAGGGTACAGGCGGAACAAAGAACCAAAGACAGTATACAGGCGATCCGCAGCGCGGAAGCCAGGGCCATGGCCAAGGGTGAGGCAAAAGCAGAACGCAGAACCTATACCACCATGAGCCAGAATGCCGACCTGGGTGAGCCGCAAGCGGCCCCAGCAGCAGCCAAGAAGAAAGGCTGGAGTGATGCCGCCAAAGGAACCCTGATCGGTACCGGCGTAGGCGCGCTGGGCGGTGCCCTGATCGACAAGAACCATGCCCGCGGTGCCATTATCGGCGGCGTGGTAGGAGCTGGCACCGGCTATGTCGTTGGTCGCGCCAAAGACAGGAAAACAGGCCGCGTAGTGAAGAAGCCGCAATAAATGGATTCCCGATTTTGGTAGAACCTGATTTCGTGAGGCGTGAGACGTCAGACGTGAGCATTTGTGCCTCGCGTCTCACGTCTCACGCCTCACGCCTCACGTCTCACGCCTCACGCCTCACGTCTCACGCCTCACGTCTCACGCCTCACGTCTCACGCCTCACGTCTCACGCCTCACGTCTCACGCCTCACGAAGTTTACAATTTGATGATACCCGGTTACCCCCGCTATTCTTTAGTTTTGGCCTTCCTATCAAAACATGGAATATGATCCGGAAATTAGTGTTGGGGCTTGTTTTTGTTGGCTGCTTTGTAGTGGCGGACGCCCAGCTGGCCAAACATGTGATATTTATTACCATTGATGGCTTCCGGCCTGATTTTTACCTGGATACGCCCTGGAAAACGCCCAATCTGCGAATGCTGGCCAGGGATGGAGCTTACGCGAAAGGGGTTACCAGCGTATTTCCTACCATGACATATCCCAATCATACCACTATCATAACCGGCGTTAAACCGGTAAAGCATGGCGTGTATTATAATGGCATGTTTGAGCGGGATGGATCTACCGGAAAGATCTACTGGAACGATTCCTCTATTCATGCACCTACCCTCTGGTCGGCGGCGAAGAGCAAGGGAATGACGGTAGCCGCTTTATACTGGCCGGTATCTGCCGACGCGCCGGTGGACTATAATATTCCTGATATTGGCAGCCTGGGAGAACCTGCGCGGGAAAAATATTCCAAACCTCTTACCCTCTGGGACAATTTGCGCAAGGATGTCTTTAATGGGGCACCACAAATAGACCACGGCAAGGACCAGAATGTGGGCAGGATCGCCGCGTATATTATTAAAAAAAGCCAGCCGCAGTTAATGACAATCCATTTCTTTGGCGTTGACCATGCCCAGCACCTGAGCGGAAGGGAGAGCCAGATGACACAGGAAGCCATTGCCGACGCGGATGAAGCGGTAGGTATTATCATTGCCGCCCTGAAAGAGCAGGGCATCTGGAACCAAACCGTTTTGATGGTGGGTGGTGATCATGGTTTCTACAACGTTACCAGAACCGTGTACCCTAATGTATGGTTGAAAAATGCCGGGCTGTTAAACGATACAAAGGCAGACTGGAAGGCACAGTTTAATTCAGTAGGTGGCTCTACGTATTTATACCTCCGGGATCCGAAGGATAAAGAAACACTGGCGCAGGTAAATAAACAGCTGGCCGCATTGCCCGACTCAACAAAATCATATTTCAGGCTCGTAAGCAGAACCCGGATGGATGGCGCGGGAGCCAACCCGGAAGTGGCTTTTGCTTTAACGGCCGAAAACGGGGCCTCATTCGGCAAGGATTTTACAGGTGCCGATATACGGCCGGGTAAGGGTGGAGCCCATGGCCATTTTCCCGACACGAAGGGTATCCAGACAGGGTTGGTGGCCCATGGCCCGGGCATACAGCCAGGGTCGGTGATCAGCCAGATGAATGAATGGGATATCGCGCCTGTTATTGCGAAATTGCTCGGGCTTAGTTTGACTTCGGCTGATGGTAAAGTTCCGGCGGGCTTGCTGAAACGATAAATGGTATCATCAGGTCTTGAGTACCCGGCCGCGTAAGCGTTTCTTTTTAGGGTGTTCCATTTTTGATTTCTTCTGGAAGTCATGGCTGATGATGCTGATATTGCCATCAATTTCCAGCATGGCCAGGTCTACATGCTGCAGGTCGGCAACGCCATGCTCGCGGGCGGCGGCTTCCAGTTCTTCTATGGTTATTTCGGCCCGTTTGCAATGCCCGAACTCTACCTGCCCTTTATATACCAGCACCATCGACTCGCCCTGTAACAGGCGGTTCAGCCCCTCGTTCCGGTAAAGAATATGTTTAAGGGTAAAGTTCGCCGCGAACAATGCCCCGGCGGCCACCAATCCGCCCGATAGGGAAGTATCGGGTCCCACCATCGCGTTTTGAACCGCATTGCTGATCAGTAAGATAAATACCAGGTCGATCACCGATAACTGCGCCAGTTCTTTTTTACAGAAAATGCGGATGGCGATGATCATAAAAAAGTAGACAGCCAGTGCCCGGAAAATAACAGATACATAAGGGTTCTCGATAAAGGGAAGGGCTATTTTCAAAGAGGTAGTAAGCATGGTATTGGGTTGAGCAGGTGTAAAGTAAAGAAATGTACCGGTAAACAGCTGCGATGTGTAGGTAAGCTTGTGATAAATGAAATAAAAATGGGAGGCGGGTTTCGTAATTTCGGATATCGAAACCCATCCTGCCCCGCAGGCCATATTTTTACCCCGATACCTAAACCTGTAATAAACAAATATGAAATTTCTCTTCTCCCTGCTTACTGTTTCCTTGCTGCTGGGTACGCTTCATGCGCGGCCCGTTGTAAAAGCAGCTAAATTATATGTGTCGCATTTTGAGAACGTACTGGGTACTTCCATGGAGCTGAAAGTAAAAGCCGTTTCGCCCAGGACTGCATCCCTGGCCGAAGAAAAAGTGCTGGCTGAAATACACAGGGTATCACAACTGCTGAGTGCCTATGATGTAAACAGCGAGTTCAGCCGGTGGATGAAAACAAAAAATACACCGGTTGCTGTATCCGCTGAATTGTTTGAAGTATTATCCCTGTATGATAACTGGCGCGATAAAACCCATGGCGCGCTGGATGCTGCTGCGCAGGTGGTAAGTAAACTATGGAAACAGGCGGCCGCCGAGCAAACCGTTCCTTCGAACGAATCCCTGGCCAAAGCCGTTGCGGCGGTGCGGCAGAAACATTGGGAATTAAACAGCGTTACCCGGACGGCAACCCATACCAGCGATGTTCCGCTGATACTGAATTCGTTTACCAAAAGCTATATCATTGCGCGCGCGGCCGATGCCGCCATGAAGGCGGGTGATATTCAATCCATCGTATTGAATATCGGGGGTGATATCGTGGTGCGTGGAAACGGGGAGGAAACCATACAGGTGAGCAACCCGAAAGCCGACGCAGAGAACGATGCGCCGATCGACCGTATATCGGTGCATGATCGTGCTGTAGCCACCAGCGGCAATTACCGCAGGGGAGAACGGATCAATGGCAAATGGTACTCGCATATTGTTGACCCGCGCACGGGGCAGCCTGCCGGGGAAGTGATCAGTGCCACCGTTGTAGCATCCAGCGCAACAGATGCCGGCGCACTGGCTACCAGCTTTAATGTGTTAACACCCGAAGAAAGCGCTACACTGGCAGCCACCCTGCCGGGAGTGGAGTACCTGCTGATTACCCGAACAGGCGAACGCATTGAAAGCAAGGGATGGTCCGCCCTGGAATTACCGCTGGAGCCTGCCGCACCGGCAGCAGCCGATGAATGGAATAAAGGATTTGAGCTGGCCATCAACCTGGAACTGAGCCTGATCACCGGCGACCGCGTAGCGCACCGGCCCTTTGTGGCGATTTGGGTGGAAGACAAAGACAAAACCGTTGTACGCAATATTTCTCTCTGGTATAACAAGCCCAAATGGCTGAAAGACCTGCACGAATGGTACCGCATTAACAACGAAAAGTTCGCGGCCGATAATACCAGTTTCGCATCCGTTACCAGTGCAACCCGCACACCCGGGAAATATGTGATCAAATGGGATGGGAAAGACGCTTCCGGTACCTTTGTAAAGCCCGGCACCTACACCATCTGTATCGAGGTGGCCCGTGAACACGGCACCTACCAGATTATCCGGCAGGAAATTGAATGCAAGAAATCACCCAAATTAATTAACCTGGCAGGTAATGTCGAAATCGCATCCGCATCCCTTGACTACAGAAAAAAAGCAGCCGCAACCGAATAGCACCAGGCCAGCCACGAATGCCGGAAAAAATACCCAGCAGAATGCCAAAAGGAAACTGTCTATGTCTTCCCGCTGGCTGCACATTTATGTGTCGATGATCAGTTTTGTGATCGTGCTTTTTTTTGCGGTCACCGGCATCACGCTCAACCACGCGGACAAATTCGCGTACCAGCAACGCACCCGGCAACTAAAAGGAACGCTCAATACCGCATGGGTAAAAGTGGAGGATACATCCCGCATTAATAAACTGGCCATTGTAGAATACCTGCGTAACACCCACAAAATAAAATCCGCCCTCAGCGAATTCAGGATCGACGATGCGCAGTGCAGCCTCTCCTTTAAAGGCCCCGGCTATGGGTCCGACGCGTTCATCAACCGCGAAGATGGTACTTATGAAATTACCGAAGTGAGCGCCGGCTTTGTTGGGCTGATCAACGACCTGCACAAAGGACGTGATACGGGTACCGGCTGGTTATGGGTGATAGATCTCTCCGCGGTATTCATGATACTCGTTTCACTAACCGGCATCATTCTCTTACTGTTTATTAAAAAGCGAAAAACAAGCGGGCTGATTGTAGCGGTTGCCGGTGGAATTTTGTTCCTGGTAATTTATTACCTGTGTGCCTGAGAAACGCCTGTTGCCGCTGCGGTAAGACGCGAAATCTGCATCAGTTTCCGAGCAGAACGGATAGCTTAGTATAGCCGAGATGCCATTCATCTTCTGTTCCCTGCCCCACCCGGGTAAGGCGCAGACTATAGTTAGCTTTCATATCCGCGGGAAGAATGTCCACTATGTTATAGATATCATCCACATCAACCCCATATTTATCGTCAATATGTGAATCGGCACCTGTAAAGCCGGTATGTTTATAAAAGGCGGTTTCTTTTGCCGCCTGTATGGCTTCGGATTTTTCTTTAGCGGCCACCAGTAGCTTGTAATGGTATTCTTCAAACTCATGTTCCTTATATCCGCCCAGGTTGAGGAAGAAGAGTTGGGTGGCGTTGGGCTGTGTTTCTTTCTCCACTACCGTTACACTATATCCATCTACATAAGTTACTTCACGCCACGCGTCGATATGCAGTTTACCCGAGCCGCGCCAGAATGCGGTGAAGGAAGGCACCAGCTCGCGCAGGGAAGGGGCTATCCCAAAATAAATATCATGTTGTTCTGTATGCCTGCCCGCTGGTTTGCATCCTAACAATAGCATAAAAAGTTTCAACTGCTGCATAGTGCTAAAATAGTTTTATTTTAGAAGTATATGAAAACTATCGCCACCCTGCTTTGTGTCACCTGCCTGTACCTGGCCGCTGCGGCGCAGTCAACTGCCCTATCATCCGGAACAGTGCTGGAGCAGGTGAAGGAAGAACTGGGCAGGCAGAAAGGATTATTCGCCGTGGCTTTCAAAAACCTGTCAACCGGCGAAACAATTCTATGGAACGAACACGATAGCTATCATGCCGCCAGCACCATGAAAACACCCGTGATGATAGAAGTATATAAGCAGGCAGCCGAAGGAAAGCTATCACTCAATGATTCGGTTTTGATCAGGAATGAGTTCCTGAGTATAGTAGACAGCAGCCTGTACCAGTTGAGCCCCGCCGATGACAGCGAAACGGACCTGTATAAAATGGAAGGGAAGAAAGTACCGCTGTCGGAACTGGTATACCGCATGATCATTCGCAGCAGTAACCTGGCCACCAATATTATAATCGGCCTGGTAGATGGAAAAAAAGTTACCCAAACCCTGCGTCAGCTGGGGGCAAAAGATATGATGGTGCTGCGCGGAGTGGAAGACAGTAAGGCCTACCAGCGCGGGCTGAACAATACGGTTACCGCTTTCGACCTGATGCAGGTATACGAAAAAATGGCACGGAATGAGATCATCAGTGCCAGCGCCTGCCGCGCGATGATCAATACGCTTCTCGACCAGCAATTTGGTACCATTATTCCCGCCCTGCTTCCCAAAGATGTAAAAGTGGCCCACAAAACGGGGTCCATTACAGGCGTTCACCACGATTCCGGCATCATTTTCCTGCCGGATGGAAGGAAATATGTACTGGTAATCCTCTCCAAAAACCTGGAAGACGACAAATCTGCCACTTCCGCGATGGCCCGGGTTTCTGAAATTTTCTACCGCTATACCCTCCATTAACGCCGCGCAATTTGCGCCCTTGCGAGCCGTATTTTCTCGCAGAGGCGCAAAGGGCGGCTATTTGTGTTGATTTTCAATTAGTTACGACTTTGGGCCCCGAAAATGGCTGGGGCGGGGAAAACACCGTTTTTTTGGAAAAACTGAAAAAATTTAACAAAATAATTTTTTTGGAACAAAAAATGTTTACTTTGTACACGCTTAATAACCAATAAACTGCCATTTATGTCTATTAGAAAGCTTGCCATGCCCACGCTAGTGGGTTTAATTGCTTGCTTGTGCACGTTATCCGCGCAAGCCCAAAACAAAACTATCTCGGGTAAAGTAACCGATTCCAAAGACGGATCCGCTTTGGTTGGTGCCTCGATAGTTGTGAAAGGATCTAAAACGGGAACGCAGACGGGTGCCGACGGTACTTTTAAACTCTCTGTTCCTTCTTCTGCTTCCATCCTTGTTATTTCTTCTGTTGGTTTCGGTTCACAGGAAGTGAGTATTGCCAATACTACTTCAGTTGATGTTTCACTTACTGCCACAAACAATCAGTTAAATGATGTGGTGGTGGTAGGGTATGGTTCTGCCAGGCGAAAAGATATAACCGGTTCGGTTGTTTCGCTGAAGGCAAAAGACTTTAACCAGGGTATGATTGTTGCTCCCGACCAGTTGTTACAAAGTAAAGTAGCGGGTCTGGAAGTAACCAACCAGAATGGTCAGCCGGGTGCGTCTCCAACCATCCAGATCAGGGGTACATCCTCTGTTCGTTCGAACAACTCTCCATTATATGTAGTGGATGGAGTTCCTTTGGATGGTGGTACGGCAAGGCCTAACCTTTCAACGGCCCTGGGTTCTACTGCTAATTCAAACCCTTTACTTTTCATAGATCCGAACAGCATCGCGCAGATCGAAGTATTGAAAGACGCTTCTTCCGCGGCTATCTACGGATCAAGAGGTGCTAACGGGGTGATTGTGATCACTACCAAAAAAGGTGCTTCCGGTGCCATGAAGGTGGATGTAGGTATTAACTACGGTGTGAATGCGGGCTTCATGCGCAAATTCCAGATCCTGAATGCAAGCGAGTTCAGGGCGGCTTTAAAGAAATACGGACAGCCCACAACGCTGGATGGCGGTCAGAATGTAGACGCTGTTAAAGAAATTACACAGGCCGGCTTATCTCAGAACTATTCTGTAGCGATGAGCGGTGGTAATGAAGTTGGTAAGTTCCGCGCTTCTTTATTGGGATCTAATACGATTGGTTTCCTTAAGAAAAGTTCTCTTGAAAAATACCTGGCTACTGTAGGTACTACTTACAAACTGCTGGATAACAAGCTTACATTAGACTTTAACCTGATTGCCGGTAACTATGGTGAGATTCTTACCAGTGTATCCAATAACGCGGGTTCTGCGGGTAATATCATTTCTTCCGCATTAAGCTGGAACCCTACACAACCTTTGAGAACTGCGGCCGGCCTTTATAATTTCCCGGCGAATGGTTCAGGTAACCCATTAGGATTTAACGATGCTTATAATGACAGAAGCTCGGTTAACTCTTACCTGGCTAATATTTCTGCGGCATACAAGCTAACAGACAATCTGGAATATAAATTCTTATATGGTGTTAACCACGGTGCCGGTACCCGGAAAGCAAGTATTGATGGATGGATCGAAGGGCAAAGTGGTGTTTCCGGTTTAGGTGTTGCGGCCATTGCCGACGCTAAACTGGTATCAGAGATATTTACACACACACTTAGCTACAACACCAATCTTTCCAAAGGACTCAGTTTAAATGCGGTGGCTGGTTATGAGTATTACAAGACTAATTATTCCGGTAGCGGTGTATCTGCATCAGGCTTCAATACCAACCTGGCTCAGACAACAAGGATTCCTATCCTGTACACTGATATCATGCAGAATGCCAAAACACCGGGCGTATACTTTACTTACAAAAATCCTACTGCTGAAATTCAATCTTATTTTGCCAGAACTACTTTCAACCTGCAAGACAAATATGTGTTGAACGTAAGTTTGAGGGCCGATGGTTCCAGCAAATTTGGTAAGAACAACCGGTACGGTTATTTCCCTGCCGTGGGTGCCAAATGGCAGATCAGCAATGAAGACTTCATGAAGAACAGCAAGCTGTTTACCAGCCTGGGTCTGAGAGCTTCTTATGGTATCACCGGAAACCAGGAGTTCCCTGCCGGTTCATCACAAGAGCAGTTTAGCCTGAGCTCATACAACAACGCTCCGCAAGTGGTAAATGGTAACCCTAACCTGAAATGGGAAAGCGTTAAGTCTACCAATATCGGTATCGACTTCTCGGTTGCCAAAGGAAGGATCTATGGTTCGATCGATTATTATAACAGGACCACCAGTGATATCCTGTTCCAGACAACAGCCATTCAGCCGGCTCCATCTTCTATCTCTTTCGTAAACCTGCCTAACGCAAAACTGGTCAACTCCGGTGTTGAAGTGGCTTTGGGTGCTACTGTGATAGATCATACCAAATTCGGACTGGACCTGAACTTTAACCTGGCTTATAACCACAACATCGTAAAGGATTTCAAGGATCCTAATACAGGTCTTGATAACATGGTACAAACAGGGTTCATCAGCGGCCAGGGTGTATCCGGTACACTGGCACAGGTGATTACCAATAACCAGACTGTAAACGTTTTCTACCTGAAACCCTTCAATGGTTTCGATGCTTCCGGAAACCAGCAGATCGGTGGAACACCAGGTTTTGCGGGTGACCCTAACCCACACACACTAATCGGTTTCGGTGCAAGCCTCCGTTACGGAAAATGGTCGCTGAACCTGAACCTGGGTGGTGCATTCGGATTCCTCATCTACAACAATACAGCAACATCAGTAACCAATATCGCTGGTATCGTAGCGGGTAGAAATATTGATAAAGCGGCTTACAACTCAGCGGAAGGTGTAGCGAGTGGTGTAGGTGCTTCTACGCGTTTCCTTGAAAAAGGTGATTATTTCAAACTGCGTAACACCACATTGCGTTACAACGTAGGAAATGCAGGTAAGTTTAAAAACCTGACCGCATTTGTTAGTGCAAGTAACCTATTCGTAATAACCAAATTTACTGGTTTCGATCCTGAGGTTAACATCGACAAGAGTAACAACTCTTATCCTTCAAGGTCTATCGAGTATGTTCCTTACCCAACTCCTCGTGTGATCACATTCGGTGTAAACTTTACTTTATAATAATACCTATAAAAACGAAACTCATGATACCTTATAAAAAAATCACAGTTATTGCCATCCCGGTCCTGATGATACTGGCCGGATGTACAAAGCTGAACGAAGGGCTTAATAGCACCCTTACCAATGCCCAGGTGGCTTCTTCCCTCGGAAGTTCAGGTACCGGTTTGTTATTGTCTGCTGCGTATTCAGATATTGCCGGCATATTCTTCAGCCAGGATAACCTGTTCTCTCTCGAAGAAAATACAACCGATGAATCTCTGGTTCCTACCCGGGGTGGTGACTGGGATGATAATGGCGTATGGAGAGTACTGCATAACCACACATGGACTGCTGACCACGGACAGATATTGAGTGTGTTCAACTCTTTGAACAAACTGAACTTCGACGCTACCAACGTGCTGGGCTTTAACCCGACTCCTGCGCAAAAAGCGGAAGCCAGGTTCTTAAGAGCCATCTCTCTTTATTACCTGCTGGATCTGTACGGACAATATCCGTTCAGGAACCCGGGTGATGACTTGCTGAACCCACCCGTTGTAAAAACAGGTGCTGAAGCGGTTGATTTTATTATTGCAGAACTGAATGCAGCTTTACCCGATATACCCGCAGCTAACGGCAATACACTTGCCAACAAAGATGCCGTTAACTTCCTGTTGATGAAATGCTACCTGAATAAAGGCGCATTCATCAATAGAACGGCACCTACATTTGCGGCGGCTGACCTTACGCAGGTTATTAACCTGGGTACGGCTATCATGACAAGCGGTAAATATTCTTACACTGCCAACTACTTCGACAACTTTGCAGTTGACAATGATGTAAAATCAAAAGAAGGCATCTTCGTGTATCCTAATACGGGTGGCGTAAGTGCTAACCATGGTGGTATTGAAGCCCGCTGGAATATGACGCTTCACTACAACTCATACACACCTAACAATCCAAACGCCGGATGGAACGGTTTCTCTACCATCAGCGAATTCTATAGCTCATTCAATACAACACCGGTACCAACCGCATTTGGTCCTGCAGATACCGTAATCGACAGGCGTATTGGTGGTCGCTACTATGCGGGTTCTACCAATATTTCAGGTATCCGCCCGGGTATGCTGGTGGGTCAGCAGTTTAATGAAAATGGAGTGGCACTGAAAGACAGAAAAGGCGCGCCGCTGGCATACGATCCCAAGATCGCGGCTAACATGATTGAAACTGGATCTAACCTTGAGGTAACCGGTATCCGTGTAATCAAATATGTTCCGGACTATGCGTACTATGGCGGCCCTGCAGGTAATGATCTCCTGATCTTCCGCTATGCAGACGTAGCATTGATGGTGGCCGAAGCCAGGCAAAGGAACGGAGACGCAGCGGGTGCGCTTACCATCGTGAACGCTTTAAGAGCGGCTCGTGGTGCGGGTGCATTAACAACCATGCCTTTGGTTAACACATCCAATGTTGATGATCCGGGTACATTACTGGCCGAAAGAGGTCGTGAACTGTACTGGGAAAGTGTAAGAAGAACGGATCTGATCCGCTTCGGAGTGTACACCAAACCATGGGGTCTGAAACCAGTGGATGATGTAAAATATATTTTGTTCCCAATACCTTCACAGGCATTGGCTGCTAATCCCAACCTGAAACAGAACCCTGGTTACTAATAGCAGTTTTGTTTGGTAACAGTTATCCCCCCGATAGCTGAAACAGATGACCGATGACCGATGGCCGGGAGAAGCAATTCTTACCCCGGTTACCGGCCACCGGTCATTCTGTTTCCTGGCCTCCGGGCATGCGCTATCCGGAATTTTCCATCTTCCATAAGTAGCTCATTTTCGATTATCTCTCATACGAATAACGTAACTTCAATCTCAAGATCAACCCTGCCATGAAGCGTCTTGCCGCACTGTTTTTGCTTTCCGCATCAGTAATACAGTTTTCCTGTAAAAACAAAGAAGAAGCCTCTCTTTTCCAGTTGATGGAAAATACAGGTATTGATTTCAGAAACGATGTTACAGATGGTAAAATAGAAAACAGCTTCCTGTTCCGTAATTTTTACAATGGAGGTGGTGTGGCCATCGGCGATATCAATAACGATGGCAAGCCCGATGTTTTTATGACATCCAATATGGCGGAGAATAAACTCTACCTGAATAAAGGCGATTTTAAGTTTGAAGACATTACGGCCAAAGCCGGTTTTAAACAGGATAGTATGTGGAGTACCGGTGTTATGCTGGTAGACATCAACCATGATGGATGGCTGGATATTTATGTTTGCAACTCAGGCCATATGTCAAACGGTAACCGCCGCAACAAATTATACATCAATAATCATAACCTCAGTTTTACCGAATCCGCCGCCAGATTTGGATTGGATCATAAAGGATATACTACGCAGGTTTCATTCTTTGATTATGATATGGATGGTGACCTGGACTGTTTTATGATCGACAACAGTCCCATACCGGTTAACCAGTTAGGATACAATAATAACCGCGAACTTCCTGAGAAGGATTGGGCAGTTGGTGAGTTTTTAAAAGGCGGCGGCAATCACCTGCTGAGGAATGATGATAATCATTTTGTGGAAGTAACCCGGGAAGCCGGCATCCATCCCAGCCTGATCAGCTTTGGATTGGGCGTTTCCGTAGGAGATATCAATGGCGACGGGTATCCTGATATCTATGTATCCAATGATTCTTACGAACGGGATTATCTATATGTTAACCAACAGAATGGTACGTTTAAAGATGAGTTTGAACAAAAAATAGGACATACCAGCTTCTCTTCCATGGGTGCGGATATCGCGGATGTAAATAACGATGGATATCCTGATATTTTTAATACGGATATGTTGCCCGATGATGATTACCGGTTGAAGACAACCGGGGCATTTGACAATATTGATATTTTTAAGAACAAGCTCAAGATCGGGTTCTACTACCAATATATTAAGAACTGTTTACAGATCAATAACAAGGCCGGCGGTTTTATGGAAACGGACAATTACAGCGGGGTGTCCGGGTCTGACTGGAGCTGGGGTGCTTTGATGTTTGATATGGATAACGATGGGTACAATGATATTTTTGTTTGCAATGGCGTGAACCGCGATGTAACCAACCTCGACTTCATTGATTTTTTCGCTAATGATGTGATCCAGAAAATGGTACTCACCGGGAAGAAAGAAGGAGTGGATGAAGTACTGAAGAAGATTCCGCAAACACCCCTGCTCAACAAGGCATTTCATAATACGCGCGATCTGCGGTTTACAGACATGGCAAGCACATGGGGTCTGAAGCAGGCCTCTTTTTCAAATGGCGCCGCCTATGGAGACCTGGATGGAGATGGCGACCTGGACCTGGTAGTGAACAACGAGAATATGCCGGCCTTCGTGTACAAGAACAATAGCCGCGAAATTAACAAGCACCACTATATCGGCATAACCCTGAAAGGAACGGAAAAGAATACGTTCGCGATAGGAAGTTATATCAAAGTATATGCAGGTAATGAGATCATCAGCCGTGAACTGATACCCAGCCGGGGATTCCAGTCATCCGTTGACTATAAACAGATCATCGGCCTGGGAAACAGAACCCGGGTAGACTCGATGATTATTACCTGGCCCGACCAGTCATCTGTACGATTTGTACAGCCTGCAGTGGATACAGTATTTACGGTGACCCAAACGGCTAAATACACGCTTACCAGGAAACCCCCGGTACTGAATACAATAGTTCCCTTGCTGGATTCTGTAAAGTCGGTATTTGAGAAACATACCGAGGACGACTATACTGATTTTTATTACGAAAGGAATATTCCAAAAATGCTTTCCCGCGAAGGACCCAGGGCGGCGGTGGGAGATATCAATGCGGATGGGTTGGATGATATTTACATCGGCGGAACCAATGGCCACCCGGGCCAGATCTATGTGCAGAAAAAAGGTGGCGCATTTGAAAAGAAAGAACAAAAGGTATTTAACCAGTTCATAGATTTTGAAGATGCCGCGGTTCAGTTCTTTGACTGCGACGAAGACGGCGACCTTGACCTGGTTGTATGCCCTGGCGGTAACAAAGACAGGCCCGAAACCCGGCAGATGCAGATCCGCCTGTACAGGAATGATGGAAAGGGCAATTTCTCCATCGATGTGTCGGCCTTCCCGTTGGCGGGAATGAATATCGGGGCGGTGGTGGCCGAAGATTTTAATCACGACGGGTTTATGGACTTGTTTGTGGGTGGGCGTAATGAACCACGTAATTACGGCGCGGACCCCTCCAGTTATCTATTCCTGAACAATGGAAAAGGACATTTTACGGATATCGCAAAAGAAAAGAATCCGGTGATCGCCAATATCGGTATGGTAACAGGGGCTGCCTGGGCCGATATTACAGGCGACAAAGAGAAGGAATTGATCATTTGCGGAGAGTGGATGACACCACGGGTGTTCTCCTATAAAGGCAATGATCGTTTTGAAGAAATAGCAACCAACCTGTCGGATATGTATGGCATGTGGCAAACGGTTGTAGTGGCAGACATAAACGGTGATGGAAAGAACGACCTGGTACTGGGTAATATCGGTGAGAATTTTTATGTGAATCCCGATAAGCAACACCCGGTTAAATTATGGCTGAACGATTTCGACGCGAATAATCTTACCGACAAGATCATCACCAGCACGGTAAACGGAAAAGACCTTCCCATATTCCTGAAACACGAGATGGAAGAACAGATCCCATTGATCCGGAAAAATAACCTGAAGCACAAAGACTACGCCAGGAAGTCTATCCAGGAATTATTCCCTTCGCCCGCCAACAAAAGCACGGTAAAGACATTTAACTATGCCAGTTCCGTTATAGCCATCAATAACGGCAATGGCCAGTTCACAATTCAGAAACTGCCCCCCAGTGTACAGTTGTCTTCTGTTAACGCGATCCTTTGTATGGATATAAACAACGATGGGAAGCAGGACCTGGTGCTGGGTGGAAATGAATTTGGTTTTCTTCCTCAACTGGAAATCCTCGACGCAAGCCTGGGTTCCGTATTGATCAACAAAGGGTCGGCAGGATTCCAGGCATTAAGCGGTGCCGAATCCGGTGTATCTGTTACCGGGCAGGTAAGATGTATAGCCGGTATACAGGGAGAAGGCAAACGGCAGATAGTATTTCTCAGGAATGATGAGTTGCCCCGGCTATATACCGTTAAAGAATCATTCCAGAAGCCTACACAGAAAAAATAAAATGGAATGCGCTACACGCGATTGATACCGGGATACCTGTTACTGACAACCTGTTTGTTCTGCGCCTGCCATTCTCCTGCGAAGAAAGAGCTAATGTTTGAAGTACTCACCAACCAGCGTACCGGTTTGAACTTCAGCAATACCCTTACCCCTACGCAGGATTTCAATATGTTCCGCTACATGTATTTTTACAACGGTGGAGGACTGGGGGCCGGTGATTTTAACAAGGATGGGCTGGTTGATATTTTCTTCAGCTCGAACCAGGGCAGGAATACACTCTATCTCAATGAAGGGGGCTTACATTTTAAAGATGTAACCGATAAGGCCCGCATCCCGCAGGACAGTGCATGGTCAACGGGTGTATCCATTGTAGACATCAACAACGATGGCTTACTGGATATTTATGTATGCCGCGTTGGCAAATATGAAGGCCTTCAGGGAACCAATCAACTGCTGATCTGTAAGGGTATTGATAAGAATGGGATTCCGTTTTATGCCGATGAGGCAAAAAAATACGGACTCGACTTTTCAGGATTCGGAACGCAGGCGGCCTTCTTTGATTACGACCTGGATGGTGACCTGGATGTTTTTTTATTGAATCACTCCGTTCGCCAGAACGGAACCTTCGCCCCGAGGGACAAATTTACGGGAACCTATAATGAGTTATCAGGAGACAGGATATACCGCAATGATAATGGTGTGTTTGTTAACGTAACGAGGGAAACAGGCATTAACAGCTCGGCCATCAGTTACGGGCTGGGCGTAACGGTGTCGGATATTAACCTGGATGGCTACCCGGATCTGTATGTAGGTAATGATTTTCATGAGAATGATTACCTGTACATCAATCAGAAGAACGGCACATTCCGGGAAGAGCTTACCAGCCATATTATGCACACCAGCCAGTTTTCGATGGGAGTGGATGTAGCAGATATCAATAATGATGGACTGCCTGAAATCATTTCTATGGACATGCTTCCGTCGGACCCGTATATCCTAAAGCGCTCATTGGGTGATGATGAGTATGACCTGTTCAGGTTCAAGATCGCATCGGGCTACAATCACCAGTACACACGCAATAATCTTCAGCTGAATCGTGGCAATGGAATGTTTAGCGAGGTAGGGCTATACGCTGGTGTATATGCAACCGACTGGAGCTGGGCACCCCTGTTCATGGATTTTGATAATGACGGCGTAAAGGACCTGTTTATTTCAAACGGAATTCCCAAGAGGCTGAATGATATTGACTATATCAATTTCATTTCCAATCGTGAGATACAGGATAAGATCAATGCGAAGAGAATGGAGGAAAAAGATATGGCATTGATCAACAAGTTTCCGGAGATCAAGATCCCGAACCGGCTGTTTAAAAACAATAACGATCTTTCCTTCAGCGATATCGCGCCAATGATTGAGAATGACCAGGCCGGGTATTCAAATGGTGCCATATATGCCGACCTTGACAACGACGGTGACCTGGATGTGGTGGTTAACAATATAGATGCGCCGGCATTAGTATATAATAACAAGAGCAACGATAACAAAGGAAAGGCGTACGCTGAGATAACACTGAAAGGGCCGGAAAAAAATCTGAATGCGCTGGGTGCCAGGATCGTACTGTATGCCAACGGCGGAATCCGTACCTATGAGAAAAACCCGGTTCGCGGCTTTCAGTCAAGTATGGAAGGACCTATCCATATCGGGCTTGATAAAACCAAGATTGATTCGGCATTTCTTATCTGGCCGGATAACAGTTATCAACCCCTTGGTTTGTCTCCGTCAAAAACCAGCTACCAGTTTACGTATCGTACAGGCTTGCCTTTGTTTAACTACGATAAAATTACCCGGCATTGGCCAAGCCATACACAACCTATGGAGAATATTACCTCCCGTGTAAAACTTGATTATCTGCACCAGGAAAATCCTTTTTCAGAATTCGACCGCGAGCCATTGATTCCACACATGACATCCACCGAAGGCCCAGCATTGGCGGTGGGTGATATTGATCATAACGGGCTTGAAGACGTATTCATCGGAGGCGCAAGGGATCATAAAAGTGCTGTTTTTCTGCAGCAAAGCAATGGCAGCTTTATACGGTCGCCCCAACCTGCCCTGGATGCCGATAGTGTATATGAAGATGTAGACGCAGCCTGGACGGATGTAAACAACGATGGCCATATCGACCTGGTTGTAGCCAGCGGTGGAAATGAATATTACGGAACAGACGAGCACCTCTCGCCCCGTGTATACCTGAATGATGGCAAAGCACATTTTACCAGGATGCCGGATGCTTTCACCGGTATGCACCTTACCGCTTCTTGTGTGATACCCTACGATTTCAACGGCGATGGAGCCATGGATCTTTTCATCGGTGCCCGCGCTGTTCCCTGGGCTTACGGGCAGACGCCGCGTTCCTTTCTTTTGCAAAATGATGGCAAGGGCCATTTTACCGATGTAACAGCTCAATTGGCACCGGGTTTGGCAGACGCCGGAATGATAACACGCGCGCTTTGGTTTGATCTTGACAAAGATGGTGACAAAGACCTGCTGGTATGCGTTGAATGGGGAGGCATCAATGCCTTTATCAATAACAAGGGGAAGTTCACAAAGAAAGCACTGACCGATAAAAGCGGCTGGTGGAATTTTGTACTACCTGTTGATATCGATAACGATGGCGATATAGATCTTGTTGCCGGCAACCTGGGGGGCAACAGCCGCCTTAAAGCCAGCAGCAGCGAGCCGGTAAAATTATATTTCAATGATTTTGATGATAACGGCAAAAAAGAACAGGTGCTAACCTACTACCTGAACGGTAAGGAAATACTGTTTGCCAATAAGGATGAACTGCAAAAGCAAATCCCGCTGATCAAAAAGAAATTCCTGTATGCCGAAGATTTTGCCAAAGCCAGGCTCTCGGATATTTTCAGCTCAGAAAAGTTAAACACGTCACAGGTGCTTACCGCCGACTACTTTTCCAATGCCGTGCTGATCAACGATGGGAAGCTGAATTTTAGTACCCAGGCTTTACCCTGGCAGGCCCAGCTGAGTTCTTACCGCGATGCGGTAGTGGTAGACGCCAATGGCGACCAGCTCCCCGATATATTGATAGCAGGTAATTACTACGACAACAACATCCAGATGGGGCGGTATGACGCCGACTTCGGTACGATACTGGTAAACAAGGGAAGCGGAAAATTTGCGGCAGAATCCATCAATGGCCTACAGGTAAAAGGCCAGGTTCGAAACATCAGGCCCATTACCATCCAAAACCAAACCGCCTTCATTCTCGCAAGGAACAACGACAGTACCCTGGTAGTTCGTTTCTCACCAACCCGAAAACGTTAGGGGGTAGTTGTAAGTCGTAAGTTGTAAGTCGTAAGTCATAAGTCGTAAGTCATAAGTCGTAAGTCATAAGTCGTAAGTCGTAAGTCTGACCCGTCAGGGTTCAGAACCCCAGCCACGTCTAATCCCTAATTCCTAACTCCTAACTCCTAATCCCTAATTCCTAATTCCTAACTCCTAATTCCTAACCCCTAGCTCCTAATACACCGGATGATACAACCTTGTAACCCACTGCGAGCTGTCGGGTGTTTCTAGCCTGTTGGTGATGAGCATCCTGAAGTTCATGGCCATGGAGGTTTTGCTGTAGTCGGAGAAAAACAGGTCGAGGCTATTGCTGGCATTTTCGATGGCCTGTTCCCCGCCTTTTACATCGGTTACAATAAAGCTTCCGCGTATCATGCGTTTAAAGGAAAACAGATCGTTGCCGGTCATTACCTTGTTAATAGGAACGGCCACCATCAGCTGGTAATGGGTGGCGTCTGTTTTGATGGTATTATAAATAGGGTTACCCGACTGAACACCGCCATTCTTTTCAATATATGCCTGCAGCTGCTGCACCTGCCGGTAGATATCCGGGGTGGTGGGGATAGCGTTGTAAATAACTTTGTTCGACATAAACAAAGTATCATTGATAGAACTTCTTGTAAGTTTTAAACCGTATACATTTTCCGGGTTTTCGGCAAATACGCGAAAATGGCTGATCACTTTATCGATAGCCTTTTTTAAGGCGATCGCTTTCCGGTACTGCTGGAACCGGGTTATAGGGTTTGCACCAGCGTCCAGTGAACATTGCCATTGCAGTACACAGCTGTCATTGCTCTGTGCTATCAGCAATACCCGGCTACGGGTTGTATCAGTTGAATGTTTGATAATGATATCCGCCGACATATGCAACAGCTTATCCAGCCTGAACGTATCACCGTTACTGATAAAAAAGCCGTTTTGGTAGGGGAGGCTGTTTCCCGCCGAGTCTGTAAAGGTCCACCACTGTTTCCATTTGGCCGAATCCAGCAGGTACCGGGCCGAACTGTTTTCTGAAGCACCAATATAACTGGCGGATACTACCGATATTTTTGATGGAATAAAGAGATAAGTGGCTGCACACAGCAATACCACGATCAATACCAGGGAAACGATCCATTTCTTCATACAAGCAAGCTGTTTTTAGCTCTGCAAAGATAGGGGGCCGGGAGCTTAGCCCGTTAGTAAAAGCACATAAGTTGCACCCCGGTTTTCATGATAAAACAACGGCTGATAAGTACTTTGTTTTACGTAATTTGCTGCGTTGCTTTTCCATTCAATTATGAGAAACACATCATTTCTGCCAGATTGCTGTGTATACCTCAAGCGTTGCCTTGTGTGTGTATCTATTGTTATTTGGGCCGCCTGTAAACCCTCCGTCAGCGATACCAGTGCTGACCCGCTTTTTAAGCTGCTATCCCCTTCCGAAACCGGCATCAACTTTATCAATACCGTAACCGATAGTAAAGACATGAACATCTTTACCTATCACAACTTCTATAACGGGGGAGGCGTGGCGATCGGTGATATAGATAATGATGGAAAGCCCGATATTTTTTTTAGCTCGAACCAGGGAAGCAATACACTCTATCTTAACAAAGGCAATTTGCGGTTTAGCGATATTACCGCCAGTGCCGGTGTGGAGGGAAAAAAAAGATGGCATACCGGCGTTGCCATGGTAGATATTAATGGAGACGGTTGGCTGGATATTTATGTTTGCAATGCCGGCATGGTACCGGGCGATGAAAGAGCGAATGAATTGTATGTGAACCAAAAAAACGGAACATTTAGAGAGGAAGCCGCCGCCTACGGGCTGGATGATAAAGGAGCTTCTACCCAGGCGGTATTTTTTGACTACGATCATGATGGCGATCTCGATTGCTTTGTACTGAACAATAGCCAGAAATCCATTGATAATTTCGGTTACAGGAGTAACGCCAGGCTGGAGCGCGATCCCATTAATGGCGACAGGTTATACCGCAATGAGGGAGGCCACTTTACAGATGTTACCGCAGCGGCCGGCATATACAGCCCCGAAATAGCGTTTGGCCTGGGTATTGTGGTAGGTGATGTGAACAATGATGGATGGGAAGACCTTTATATCTGCAATGATTTCTTTGAACGCGACTATCTCTATATCAACCAGCATAACGGTACTTTTAAAGAACAGGTGAACGACGCGATGGGACACATGAGTAATGGGTCGATGGGCGTGGACATGGTTGATTTTAATAATGATGGCTTCCTGGATATATTCACTTCTGAAATGCTTCCTGAGAATGATTACCGCTTGAAAACCACCCTGAAGTTTGATGAGTATGATATGCAGAATGCCAGGAACCTGCTCGACTTTCATCACCAGTTTACCGCTAATTCATTACAGCTGAATAACCAGGACGGAACTTTTAGCGAGATAGCGCAGCTGGCTGGTGTTGACGCAACCGGCTGGAGCTGGGGTGCACTGGGCTTTGATTTTGATAATGATGGCTGGAAGGATATTTATGTTTGTAACGGGATCAAAAAAGACCTGACCGACCAGAATTTCCTGGCCTATTTTAACAGCCAGGAAGTAGTAAGCAAAATGATGCAGGGAGGTTTCAGCTATATCGATATCCTGAATAAAATGCCATCCGTGCCTATCCCCAACTTCGGATTTGTAAACCAGAAAAATTTATTGTTTGCAGACAGATCGAAAGAACTGGGTTTTGTAACACCCAGCTTCAGCAGCGGCTCTGCTTACAGCGATTTGGATGGGGATGGCGACCTCGACCTGGTGGTGAACAATGAAAATGTAAAGGCGTTTGTGTACCGGAATATGAGTTCCGAAACACTTAAACATCACTATATAAAACTACAGCTAAAGGGTAACGCGCCCAATACAGCAGGAATAGGGGCGCGTGTAATGGTATATACCGCGGAAGGAGTACAAACCATAGAACAGATGCCCGGTCGCGGATTCCAGAGTAGTGTGGACCCGGTTTTGAACCTGGGACTGAATAAAGCAGTAACCATAGATAGTCTGATTGTTCAGTGGCCCAACCAAAAAAAGCAGGTACTGAGAAAACTGCCGGTAGATACCGTTTTGACACTTCACCAGGATGCCGCCGGAGCCGCGGTTTCCCTTTCCTCCGCACCTGTGAAAACATTGTTTACGGAACTAAGTGCTGCCGCCATAAAAGGCAATACCCGCCACAGGGAAAATACCTTTTCCGATTTTGATATAGAGAGACTGGCCCCTAAAATGCTATCCACCGAAGGTCCTAAACTGGCAAAAGGGGATGTGAATGGAGACGGGCTGGAAGATATCTACATGGGCAGCGCGCTGGGTGATACCGCCAAAATATTTATCCAGCAGCGAGACGGGCGTTTTATTCAGCAGGAACAAGCCGTGTTCATTACAGATAAATACTTTGAAAATATCGGTGCTGAATTCTTCGACGCGGATGGCGATGGTGATCTTGATCTTGCCGTGGCATCTGGCGGCAACCAGTCAACACAGGGATATAAAAACCTCAATGCGAGGTTATACCTGAATGATGGGAAGGGGAATTTTACGGCTGCTGCCAGGGGCTGGCCTCCGGTTGCCATTAATGCGTCGTGCATTCGGGCCCTGGATTTTAATGGAGATGGGAAAGAAGATATTTTTATTGGCGCGAGAAATATACCCGGCAAGTATGGCCTTATTCCCTCCAGTGCCCTGTTGCTGAACAAAGGAAATGGTGAATTTGAAAATGTAACCGCATCCATAGCCCCGGACCTGTTGAAGCTGGGAATGGTAACAGACGCACAATGGGCCGACCTGGATGGGAACGGACAGAAGTCGCTGGTAGTAGTGGGAGACTGGATGCCCATCACCATTATCAGGTATAACAACGGTAAGATGGCCCGGGCATACGAACTTCCTCATTCCTCCGGCTGGTGGAACTGCGTTACCGTAACCGATATTGACTACGACGGAAAGGCAGATATCATTGCCGGAAATTTCGGGTTGAATTCAAACATCAAAGCCGATCAGGAACACCCGGCCAGGTTATATGTAAGTGATTTTGATAAGAATGGTGTAACAGAATGCGTGCCGGTATATTATAAGAACGATGGGAAAGCCTACCCTTATTATCTCAAAGGTGAAATGGAATCACAGATACCTGAGATACGCAAAAAATTCTTACGCTATTCCGACTATGCAGGCAAGCCTGTAGAGGAAATATTTAATGAAGAGAAGCTGAAAGCGGCCCTCTTGTTGAAAGTGGAGCAAACACAAAGCTGTGTCTTTATTAATACGGGGAATGGCGGCTTCAGCATGCGGCCCCTGCCTGTTATGGCGCAGCTATCGCCCATATATGGCATAGTTGCCACGGATTTGAATGGCGACGGTATAAAGGACCTGTACATGGGTGGAAACTTTTACGGACTCAAACCCCAGACGGGCAGGCTGGATGCCAGTTACGGAACTAGCCTGCTGAATGATGGAAAGGGCAGGTTTAGCTTTTTGCCCGCCCGACAATCCGGTTTGTTTGTAAAGGGAGAAGTAAGGGATATTATGATGGTAAAAACGGTAAAAGGAACACCGGCCATTTTTGTTGCCATCAATAACAATACACTGCGCCTCTTCAAAAAAAATAACTAATGCCTGCTACGGTATCACAAACAATCTACATGAAAAAGATCCTTATTTTCTCCCTGCTCCTCGCTACCCTCGCGAAAGCGCAATCCATCAATCCCTGGAAAATCTCCGCCACCAATATCAACCCCGCTCAATACTACGGGATCACTGTGGCCAATGGAATGATCGGTATTGTCTCCTCTCCCGAGCCGTTCAAGGTAAAAGATGTGGTACTCGCAGGTGCGTATGATCTCTATGGCCGTGGCCGCGTAAGCAATTTCCTTCGCAGCTTTAACCTGCTTAATATGCAGCTTGACATTGACGGCAGAAGGATAGGTGCCGCTGATGTATCCCATATGAAACAGGAACTGGACATGAAGCACGCCAGTTTTACCACTTCCTTCGATTATGGCGACAAAGCTACTATTACGTATACATACTACTCGCTGCGCCAGTTACCATTCACTGTATTGATGGATGTAAGCGTAACTGCCAAAAAGGATATCACCATCGGCAGTGCCAGTGTAATGGAAGCACCGGATGCCCTTAAGGAAGTGCAGAATTATTATAACGAGATCGACAGGCCGCATGTTGTGATCAGCCTGCTTACCTCCTCAGCCAAAAGCCCTACCGGAAAGCTGCTGATGTGCGCGTCTAACACTTTTTTATTCAGTGAACCTCATGGGCAGGAACCCCGGGTGATACACGAGATGTGGGATAACAATATGCACCTGATGAAGTTTGCCAGGAAAATAAAAGCGGGAGAAAGTTACCGGTTTTCTATTGCAGGCACTTCTATTACATCCGCGCACCACGATGATCCGCTGAACGAAGCGGAACGCATGACCATTTTTGCGAAACTCGAAGGCCGCGACAGGCTGGTAAACTTTCATAACAAAGCCTGGGATGAATTATGGAAGAGTGATATTACCGTGGAAGGCGATGAGCAGTCGCAACAGGACATACACAGTATGTTATACCATCTTTACTCATTTGTAAGGGAGGGAACGGCGTTAAGTCCTTCCCCGATGGGACTGAGCGGTTTGGGATATAATGGACATGTATTCTGGGATACTGAATTATGGATGTATCCTTCCCTGCTGGTATTGCATCCTGAAATGGCGAAGAGCATGGTAGAGTATCGATACCAGCGATTGGATGCCGCCCGGAAAAACGCGTTCAACCATGGATACAAAGGAGCGATGTTCCCCTGGGAAAGTGCCGCTACAGGCGTGGAAGAAACACCAGTGTGGGCATTAAGTGGCCCATTCGAACACCATATCACCGCCTGTGTAGGACTGGCCGCCTGGAATTATTACTGTGTAACGCAGGATAAGGAATGGCTGAAAGAAAAAGGCTGGCCGGTGATAAAAGAGGTAGCGGATTTCTGGGCCAGCCGTGTGGAAAGAAATGGGCCGGGTAAGTATGATATCAAAAACGTGGTGGCGGCGGATGAGTGGGCGGAGAATGTAGATAATAACGCATGGACCAACGCGGCTGCAAAAGCCAGTTTGCAGAATGCAGCGGAAGCGGCAAAACTGCTGGGCATTACACCGGAAGCAGACTGGGCCAAGGTAGCCGCCAATATCCCGATTCTGAAAATGGCCAATGGCGTAACACAGGAGCATGCGGCATATAACGGGGAAGGAATTAAACAAGCGGATGTAAACCTGCTGGCTTACCCGCTCAAAGAAGTATCAGACCCTGCGCAGATCCGGAAAGACCTGGCCTATTACGAAACCAGGGTACCCAATGAAGGAACGCCGGCTATGACCCAGGCCATTTTTACCTTGCTATATGCCAGGCTGGGCGAGGGAGCCAAAGCCTTTCATTTTTTCCAGGATGCTTATCTCCCCAATTTAAATCCACCCTTACGCGTGATTGCCGAAACCAAGGGAGGAACCAACCCCTATTTCGCAACGGGTGCGGGCGGGATTGTACAAAGCGTATTGATGGGATTCGGAGGGCTGGAAATTACACCCAAAGGAATTGTACAGGTGAAATCGGCACTGCCTCCCACATGGAAAAGCCTGACAATCACCGGGGTGGGGCCGGAGAAAAAAATATTTTCTGTTAAATAACAAATGTGTTATTTTCACACAGCGTGAAACGTATTGCTGCCATACTACTGCTGGGTATGCTCCTGTTTAATATGGGGGGGCATATGATTGTTTCCAACTACTTTGAAGCAAGGGCAGACAGGCAATTACAGGCCGATCTGGATAAATATAATTATAATGATGATGATCTCCTGAAAATCAAGGTGGCCGCGGCTTTACCTTATGGTACCAGCACCGAGCAGTTTGAAAGAGTAGACGGTGAAATAGAGATCAATGGCATTACCTACACCTATGTTAAACGCCGTTTTTACCAGGATTCACTCGAACTATACTGCATCCCCAATATCGCGAAAGCAACCATCAAAAATGCAAGGGATGAGTTCTCCAAACTAGCCAACGATTTTGTTTCCAATACTACATCGTCCAAAAAAGCGCCTCATCACGCCCACACAGCCAAATTCTCCGTTTCAGATTTTACAGACGACCATACTTTTGTATGGCAGTACAAAACGAACGGTCCTTCTGTTACTACTTGCGACAGGGTGTTTGCGGAGCTGAAAAGTGCGTACCTCAGCCGCCTGGACAAACCACCACAAGCTTAGTGTTGGTTCATTAAGCATTGATTTTTTCTCCCTGTAAATTTTAGTAAAATGAAAAGACTCATCTTGGGTCTTTGTGTTGTTGTATGCCTGCCTGCTTGTAAGAAAAACGAGGAGTATAAAACATACCTGCACAATCCGGAATTATTTAGCCACACTGTACACGAACTGAACACTGTTGTCATGGGAAATAATTTTCCTCCCATGGTAGCGGCACGCAATTATGTGTATGGTGCTATTGCCGCCTATGAAGTAATGGTACTGGCGCATCCATCTGATTACCGCTCCCTGGCTGGCCAGGCAAACGGACTCAAATCGATTGCGGTACCTGCTGTTACCAAAGATGTTGACTATGAACTGGCCGCCCTGCTGGCATACATGAAAGTGGGCGAAGTAGTTACTTTTCCCGAGGGAAGCATGAAGGCTTACCGGGACAGCATTCTTACGGTTGCGCGCAATAAAGGATTGCCCGAGGAAGTGGAGACTGCTTCAAAGCTATTGGCAGATAGCGTGGCAGCATCTATTATCCGCTGGAGCAAGAAAGACAATTACCTGCAAACAAGGGGGGCGGAAAAATATACAGTGAAAGATATACCAGGACGTTGGATACCCACACCGCCTATGTACGCTTCGGCCGCGGAACCCCACTGGATGGAGATCCGGCCGATAGCCATCGACAGCGCGGGAATTTTTCCGGCACCACCACCCATACCCTATAATATTACGGATACCGCATCCGCTTACTATAAACAGGTGATGGCGATAAAAAAGGCTGTTGATAGTTTAACACCCGAACAAAAACATATTGCCGAATTCTGGGACGATAATCCCTTTAAGATGAATGTAACAGGACACGTAATGTTTGCCAGCAAAAAGTTCTCACCATCCGGACACTGGATGAGCGTAATTGGTATTGCGGCAAAAAAAGCGGGGGCTGATTATCCTACCACGGTGTACGCGTTTGCTAAAACAAGTATCGCCTTATTCGACGCATTTATTCAATGCTGGGCGGTAAAGTATAAGTACAATACGGTAAGGCCGGAAACCGTGATCAATAAGTTTTTTGACATGAACTGGCGCCCATACCTGCAAACACCTGCCTTTCCTGAATATACCTGCGGACATTCCACTATTTCTTCATCCGCTGCTGAAGCGTTAACAAGTGTGTTTGGCGACAATTTTGCGTACACGGATTCTACAGAACTGGAATTTGGTATCAAAAGCCGTTCGTTCAAATCGTTCCGCGAAGCCGCCATTGAAAATAACTGGGCCCGCTTTTACGGAGGTATCCACTTTCACAATTCCTGTATTATCAGTACCGAACTGGGTAAGAAAGTGGGTCAGCTTGTAGCAACAAAACTCGAAATGAAAAAGAAGTAGCTTCTTTTTAGCCTGACAAAGAAAATAATTAACCAAAGCGATTGCTAAAACCATTGTATGAAAAACTTATTATCAGTTATACTTATTTCATCCTGCTTTATTGCTGTTAAAGCAGGCGCACAAGGCTGCGTAGCCATCCGTAGTACCGGTGGTATGTGTACCATGGAATCCATGACACATGAGGAATCCGGTGAAGGGAAAAAATGGATATTCAATGCCAATAACCGGTATTTTAACTCCTTCCGGCATTTTGTGGGAACCGAGGAACAAACACAAAGAGTAGCCCTGGGAACACAGGTGATCAATCACGCCTATACCCTCGACCTGGCCTTTACCAGGATACTGAATAACCGCTGGTCTGTTGCCTTTGACGCACCGATTGTATCCAATACCCGCTCCTCTTTGTATGAGCATGGAGGTAAGGAAAGGCACACAACAAAATCATTCGGTTTAGGTGATATACGACTATCAGTATATAACTGGATACTGGATCCTGCCAAACATCGAAAAGCGAATATACAGGTGGGCCTGGGCCTTAAACTGGCAACGGGCGACTATAAATACCAGGACCGCTTTTACACCGCCACCGGCACAACAGTGATAGGGCCGGTAGACCAGTCGATACAGCTGGGCGATGGCGGTACGGGTTTTACTGTTGAGCTGAATGGTTACTATAACCTTAACAGGACGGTTAGCCTTTATGGAAATTTTTATTACCTGGTGAACCCCAGAGAACAGAACGGGGTGTCTACTGCCCGTGGCGGTACGCCTTCTGCAACAGCCCTTGCCAATGGAAGTGATGTAATGAGTGTGCCCGATCAGTATATGCTCCGTGGGGGCTTTAATTTCATGGTGGATAAGTTCACCTTCTCGGCGGGTATGCGTAACGAGTGCATACCGGCGCATGACCTTATCAATGGAAGCAGTGGTTTCAGAAGGCCGGGTTATATCATTTCAGGAGAGCCGGGTGTTACTTACGCGTTTAAGAAGTTTAACCTCTATGCTTATGTACCGGTTGCGATTACCCGTAACAGGACACAAAGTGTGGCGGATGAAATAACCACCACCCTTACCGGAAAATATACCAAAGGTGATGCGGCATTTGCCGATTATACAGTCAATATCGGGATGTCGTTACGGTTCTAGTTGCACGAACCATTGTTTAACTGCTTAACCAAAACTAAATGAGAAATTCTTCAAAGCGATATCTCGGATGGCTGATGATGCTATGTGCCATCAGTACTCTCCATTCGTCTGCATACGCGCAAACAGACGCAGATGCTATTATGATGACCAAAAATAATTTCTGCGTGGGTGCCATGTACAGTGGCAGCCACTGGACGGATTATTGGGAAGGAACGTTAAAAAGAACCAACGATAACCTGGGTGTTGTTTCCACGCAGATGGTAGGTGTAATGGGTAACTATGGCGTTAATAGTAAACTCAACCTTCTTTTCAGTGTTCCCTATATTGAAACCAAAGCTTCTGCCGGAACACTGCATGGGCAGAAAGGAGTGCAGGACCTGTCTCTATGGGCCAAATGGATGCCGGTGGAAACCAAGTTGGGCAAAGGTGTTTTTTCTTTGTATGGTATCGGGGGAGTGTCAACCCCGCTTACCAATTATATAGCCGATTTCCTCCCGCTATCCATCGGTCTGAGAAGTAAAACACTGTCATTGCGGGCCATGGCCGATTACCAGTTGGGAAGCCTGTTTGCTACTATATCCGGAACCTATGTGTTCAGGAGCAATATCACCATCGACAGAACATCTTATTATACCACCACACTGCATCTGACCAACGAAGTAGAAATGCCGGATGCCAATCAATATAGTGCCAGGGCCGGATACCGTAGCGACCGCCTGATTGCGGAAGCCATTTTTACAAGATGGAATACGCTGGGCGGGTTTGATATCACCCGTAACAACATGCCTTTCCCCAGCAACCGGATGAATATGTCTACACTGGGTGTAAATATTAAATACACACTGAAGAAAGTAGAAGGTTTGTCGTTTATCGGCGGTGGAAACCTAACAGTAGACGGAAGGAATGTAGGACAAACAACCTCGCTGAATGGAGGTATCTTTTATATCATTGATTTTAACAGCAGGCACAAAGCGGCTAAAAAATCTTCAAACGGAAAATGATCATGAAAAATAAAATAGCGAACCTGTTTGCCATCGCGGCTTTTGTGGCCGTTCAGTTTTCCTGTTCGAAAGGTATTAACGGAAGAACAGATGTACTGGCCCCGCTGTCACCTGTGAAAACAGATGCTAATGCGGGCGATTGGAAAACCATCTTATTGACCGGTCCAACTGAGTTCCCGGTAGCGGCACCGGCTGCGGTTACCACGCCGGCTTACCTGGCAGACCTGAATGAGATCAAGGCCCTGCAGAACAATATTACCCCGGATCAACAGGCGATGATAAATTACTGGAATGCCGGAAGTACCCTGCGTTGGAATGAACTGATGCGCGAGCTGGTGGCCAAGTATAACCTGCCGCCCTATCAGAACGCGGATGGAACCTATCCTTTTCCCAGTGCCAACAATCCGTTTGCCTATCCTTTGTTTCCCTTTGCCAATCCTCCGTATGCAGCCAGGGCCTATGCTTATGTAAGCGCGGCGCAGTATGACGCGTTGGTGGCGGCCTGGTACTATAAAAGATTGTATAACCGCGCCGCACCGTATAAAACCGATGCCACAATCGTGCCGCGGGTAGCCAGAACCGACCTCCCTTCTTATCCATCTGAAGACGCAGTACTGGCAGGTGTAACGGCCGAGATGATGAAACTGCTTTTCCCCGGCGAGATTGCCTATATACAGCAGAAAGCTGAAGAAGCGAAACTGGCCAAGATCATTTCCGGTGCTACGGCCCGTAGTGATATTGAAGCAGGTGAAGCACTCGGAAGGCTGGTAGCGCAAAAGTTTACTGCACGGGCCAGAACTGATAAAGCAGGTGCCGCTGCAGGCGCACAGGCCGACTGGACCCTGTTGGAAACAACCGCCACCGCAAAAGGAGAGATACCCTGGATCAGCCTGGAATCTCCTCACAGGCCGCCGATGTTGCCCATGTTTGGAAATGTAACGCCATTTCTGTTCGACGCTACTGTAACCGCAAGTTTACGCCCTGGCCCACCACCATTAACCGGCAGCGCGCAAATGAAAACGGAAACAGATGAAGTGTATGATAACATTAAGAATGCGTCACGCGAAAAAATGCGGATCGTACAGTTCTGGGCAGACGGCGTGGCAACCTATACCCCGCCAGGCCACTGGAACGCGATAGCCGCTGAAGACTTTATTACAAAAGGATTCAGCGAAGTTAGGTGGGCGCGTAACCTGGCATTTTTAAATATGTCGTTAATGGATGCCGGTATTGTTTGCTGGAATACGAAGTATTACTATTTCAATCCGCGGCCGACACAAATGAACCCATTGATCAAAACACTGACAGGTATTCCTAATTTCCCGGCTTATATATCCGGTCACTCTACTTTCAGCGGAGCCGCCGCTACCATACTGGGGTATATTATACCAGAGAAAGCGCAAGCCTATAACGATATGGCCACCGAGGCATCCAACTCCAGGTTATGGGGCGGTATTCACTATCGCAGCGATTGCTCCATGGGATTGGTAACAGGGCAGAAAGTAGGTGCGTATGCCGTTACAAGAGCCAAGACAGATGGTGCCGATTAGTCGGCCTTTCGTATAATACTGTTGCCGCATTGCGGCAATGGTCTGGTAGTTTCAATAAATGGCAGTTTATTGGTCTCCTCCCGGTTTCCACCGGGGGGACTATTTTATATAGAAACAGGTAAGCAATGTGTACAAAGAGTAAATATATCTTCAGCTGGCTGTTGGCTGGCTTTTTGGGTGCGCATGCGCAGGAACAAAAAGACACTTCATCTGCTGTTCGGGTGCTCGACAGTGTTGTGGTGAATGCCTATATCTCATCTGCCAAAAAATCGTACCTGCCGGAAGTGGAGGGTACTTATATTTTTTCGGCCAAAAGATCAGAGATCATCAGTCTCCAGCAGTCGGAAGCAGATATCGCCAATAAAGTGGCCAGGCAGGTATTTGCCAAAGTACCGGGAGTATTTGTGTATGACATGGATGGAGCGGGCAACCAGGTTAATATCGCAACCCGCGGACTTGACCCACACAGGGGATGGGAGTTTAATATCCGTAAAGATGGGGTGATTACCAATTCGGACATGTATGGATATCCCGCCAGCCATTTCAGTATGCCGTTCGAAAGTATCGACCGTATTGAGCTGGTAAGGGGTACGGGCTCTTTGCAGTATGGTGCCCAGTTTGGGGGCATGCTTAACTACATCAGCAAACAGGCCGATACCGCGAGACCCTTTTCATTTGAAACCGTCAATACCGCTGGCTCCTACAACCTGCTTAGTACTTATATGGCAATCGGTGGCAGGAAGGGAAAGTTCAGGTACTATACCTATATCCAAAAAAAATCAAGGGATGGTTACCGGCAATACGAGCATACATCTTCCGAATCGCAATCCATAATGCTGGCCTATGAACCTACCCATCGTTTTTCACTGCGTGTAGAATGGGCCAGGTCGGCGTATACCTATCGTTTACCGGGGCCGCTCACAGATCAGCAGTTTTCTGCCAATCCACGGCAATCAACCCGCTCAAGAAGCTATTTCAATCCCGATATCCATGTACCTTCTGTTACCGCTAACTGGCAGATAGGATCGCTTACGCGCATGCAGTTTACTTCCTCCGCCGTATTGGGCAAAAGGAACAGCGTGTTGTTTGATAAGCTGGCAACGATTGCCGATACCATTAATGCCATCACCCTGCAATACAATAACCGGCAGGTGGATATTGACCAGTTTAACAGTTATACCAACGAACTCAGAATCCTTCAGCAATATCACACAGGTAAATACCTGAGCAGTTTCGCGGCGGGTGTTCAATACATGCATAACGACCTGCATCGAAGGCAACTGGGTAAAGGAACTACGGTACTGACTATGATCTGACCCTGGTAACGCCCGGCTTTGGCAGGGATGTGCACCTGAAAACACAGAACCTGGCATTGTTTGCGGAGAATGTGTTACAGGTAAGCCGTGCCTTATCATTCAATGGGGGAGTAAGGGTGGAGACGGGTGAAACAAAAATGAGTGGGGTTATTACCTATTATCCCGATAACCAGATACCCCTTCGGATGCAGCATCGCTTTCCCCTCTTCGCCGCGGGGTTTACCTATAAGTTGAAAGAGAATATGCAATGCTATGGTGGCTGGTCGCAGGCCTACCGGCCCATGGTGTTTAAAGATATCATACCCGCATCTCTGTATGAAAAAGTAGATCCCAATATCCGCGATGCCTCGGGTTACAATGCTGAGCTGGGTTTCAGGGGCAATTGGAAATTCCTGAAATGGGATGTAAACGCATTTGTATTACGCGATAATAACCGTTTCGGAACCCTTACTACTACAGACGCTTCCGGTACCATGTACCTGTACAGAACCAATATCGGCAACTCGCTGAATAAAGGGGCTGAAATATTTGTGCAGGGCGATTGGATGCTTGCCCATGCGGCCAGTATCTCCCTGTTTACCTCAACCGCTATCATGCATGCCCGCTACACGGAAGCGGTTGTAAAAGCAGGAACGGTAAACAAGAGTATTCAGGGCAACAAGGTAGAGAGTGCCCCCGACCTCACGAGCCGGAATGGAATTACCATACGTTGTAAAAAGCTAAGCGTATCCGCCTTATACAGTTACACCGCCGAAACCTTTGCCGACCCGCTCAATACCCTGACGCCCGATGCCAATGGCGCGGTAGGATTGGTTCCTTCCTACGGCATACTTGACCTCAACGCGGGTTACCGTTTTTCAAAATCGCTGGAAATCAAGGTTTCGGTAAACAATGCTACCAACCTTTCCTATTTCACCAAGCGTCCTATGTTTTATCCCGGGCCGGGTATCTGGTCTTCGGATGGAAGAAATTATACGGTAACGGTGAGTGTGAGGCTTTGATGGGTTTTGGGGATTGTGTATATTTAAGATTCAGCTGCCATCCTGTTAACGCTAAAAGAATGAAAAAAGCAATTTGTGTATACGCTATTGGCATGCTTTCGCTTTCAACGGTAGCCCAGAAAGCGCCAACCATTAACGATGCCCTTGGAACTTTTGGATTCACGGAGCAAAAAATTATTTCCGGGCGGGATACCATTATCTATTACCTGAAGAACTATGCTGCCAAGCCCGCCAACCTGGTAGTACATATCCAGGGAACGGATCCACACCCTCTTTTTTTTTACAGGTTCAATAAAGATGGTACCACAAGCCTGCTCAAGTATTTTAATGACGACTACAAAGCCCTGGATTCCACGTATGCGTACGCCATTATTGCCAAGCCCGGCCTGGCGGGTATTTTCAACAGGGATGGCTTTACGGTACCGGTAAAATACCATGAGAATAATTATCGGGAATACAGGGTTAACCAGCTTAGCAAAGCCATTGAAGATATCAAACACAAACATCTCGGCAAACCCGGAAAAATAATTGTGTATGGACATTCGGAAGGAGCCCAGATTGGTGCCGCCCTTGCAAGGGTGGATAAGAGCATAACGCATCTTGGTTTCTGGTCGGGCAACGTGCTTAACAACTTTTATGAGTTTGCGTTATTCGAAAGAATTGCGGCCTTGAAAGGGCAGCAGACCGATTCTGCGGCAGATGCCAATATTCTCGGACTGATGGGATGGTACCAAAACGTTGTCAGTAATCCCGGATCAACAAAAGTTGATGCATCAGGGTACACTAATAAACGATGGTCATCTTATGAAGAAGCACCTATCAATGATCTGCTGAAAGTAAGCATACCCATTTATGCGGTATTTGGAACCAGGGATGAAAGTACCCCCATTGAAACCGCCTATTTACTGCCGGTACAATTCATCCAGAACAGGAAAGATAATTTACACTTTAAGGTTTGCCTGAATTGTGATCATGTTTACAAAGAGAAGAAAGAACAGCAAACCATAAACCATTGGGATGAGATATTTAAAGACTTTATTCAATGGACTAAATAAAGTGTATCAGGAGGGGATCAGTTTTTATCGGGGATCCACCTCATCTCGCATTTCTTTTATTATAAGTGCTGTCCGCCAGCAGCCTTGCCTTTAGCAGGAAAAACTGGGATTTGCTCAAGCAACTATCTAAATCCCCTTCTTTTTTATAACTTTGCTATTATGTTCACCACCGACCAAATATTATCTATTCTGAAAGCTAAAAAGCCTGAACTGGAGAAAAGATACCCAATCTGTGAACTTGGGTTGTTTGGATCTTATGCTCGTGATGACTATAATGAGAATAGTGATATTGATATACTGGTTGATTTTAATGGCCCGATCGGTATTGGCTTTATTTCACTTGCACATGAACTTGAGGATTTGTTTAATAAAAAGGTTGACCTTGTTTCCCGCGGGGGAATCAAACCGCACTATTTGCCTTTTGTAGAAAAAAGCCTTATTCATGTCTGAGAGAAGAATAGAAATGCTGCTACTAGACATTCAGCAGTCAATTGAGAATATTCTGCTATTTACCCAAGATCTGTCTTTCCCGGAGTATGCCAATGATTTGAAAACTAAGCATGCAGTTCAGCATAACTTTGTCATAATTGGAGAAGCTGTAGGTAGAAATCCGGTTGAGTTTAAGACAAAACACAATCATATTAACTGGAGGCATGTAAAAGACTTCCGTAATGTAGTTGTACATGATTACTTTGGGTTAGACGATAGCATAATCTGGGATATAATTCAATTTAATCTGGTTGATTTGTTGAGCGAAGTTAAAAAACTAAATATCCCTTACGACAAAGACTAGCCATCCGCTTTCTAAACAGTCAGCAGATCTACTCCAATATCCCCGCACTCAAATGTTTAAACGCCTCCATCGCACCCATATATTCGCAGGTTCTGGCACCCGCTTTATTGGCATTCATGATAATTTTCTCCCAGTGGGCCAGTGCCAGGGGGGTGGAATTGGTTACCTGGTGCTCATTCAACTGGTATAGCACCGCACCCACAAAAGCATCGCCGGCACCGGTAGTATCTACAGGCTGAACAGGAATGCTGGGTACCCGTTTCGTGGTAGTATCGCAGCCTAATAAGGTTCCTTCTTTACCCAGGGTGATACAAAACACGGTACTGGTTTTTTCCAGCAGCATTTTGGCGGAGTCGTCAACTGTAGCGCAGCCGGTTATCAGCATGGCTTCTTCATCACTAAGCTTACAAAAATCACAGGAGCGGAGATATTCCCATGCCTGTTCCGTAAACGACTGTTTCCGGTTACCAAAAAGCAACTGCCGGTAATTGGGGTCGAAGCTGATGAATTTGTTTTGTTGCCGGGCTTTCCGCAAAAGATACAGGTAGGCTTCGTTAAGGGGGCCGGGCAAAAAAGCGGTGGCGGAACCAAAATGTACAATAGAAACCTCAGACAGGTCGATCAGTTCCACATCTTCTTTCGATAACCAGCCGTCGGCACCCCGGTTAAATACAAAATCCCGTTCGCCGTCTTCCATGAGTGATACGTACGCTACTGTCGTAAAATGATCTTCATCTTCCATCATCCATTCCGTAGAAACACCAAAATCACGCATTACGGCAATCAGCTGTTTTCCAAACGGGTCCTTCCCAACTTTTGCGGCCAGCTCAACCGGGCCACCCAGTGCCGCAATGGCCGCCGCCACATTGGTAGGCGCGCCGCCAGGCTTTTTTAAAAAATGGTTGCCCTCAGACAAAGAGCTGCCCTTATCCGTGCAGATCATATCTATCAGCGCTTCCCCGATGCAAAGGATTTTCATGGCAAGTGTAGGGTTGAAAAGGGTTTACAAGGTTAAAAATAGGTATTTAGCTGGAGTTCCGGTGACCGATAACTGATGGCTGGTGAGGAGAACGCTAATAGCAGCCCTCTCGGTCATCGGAACTAAGTCATCTTAACCTGGTCAACTGACAACGTTACCGGGAACGATTGCGTAGAAAAAAAAGCATTTTCCTTTCTATGATTGTCTTTATAGGCGTAGCATTGGGTGAATATGAACACTTGTAAGTCTTTTGCCGGACAACAGTGTTTTTAACCGGTTCGACCCGTAACGATTTACAAAATTGCTTGCCATGTTTGCTGAACGAAAACATACCCCTGTTTTTCATGCTGCCGGTCTGTGCGGCATCCATTCCCATTTTTCTTCTTTTTTATCTACCAATAACAACCTATCCATTATTGATTGCCTAAATCGATTGCGTATGCTTATGAAAAAAATAGCCATGTGCTTTTGCATACTGGCGGGCTTACTGTTTTTACAGCCCAACCGGTTATCCGCACAGGAAAAACGAGTTGAGGTCAGAGGCCGCGTTACCATTTCCGACAACCAGCCGCTGGAAGGCGTAAACGTTGTTCTTAAGGGGGCAGCCCAGGGTGTTTCAACCGATAAAAATGGCCAGTTCACCATTTCGGTGCCCGGTAGTAAATCGACCCTGGTTTTCTCTTATATCGGATACGCTACAAAAGAAGTGTCCGTTACGGGAAACAATTTCCTGGCGGTTACCCTGCTGGTAGATGTAAAGGAATCCGACGAGGTAGTGGTGATCGGTTATCAGAGTGTCAGAAGAAAAAATGTGCTCGCCTCAGTTGCCAGCGTCAGCTCAAAAGACCTGAGGGATATCCCCGTTAACTCAGCCGCCGAGATGCTCAATGGCCGGCTGGCCGGCGTTACCGCCACCACAGCCGAAGGATCACCAGACGCTGAAGTGCGTGTAAGGGTTCGTGGCGGTATGTCTATTACGGGAGATAACTCTCCTCTGTATATTGTAGACGGTGTGCAGGTAGAGAACGGCCTTTCCGCCATCGCCCCGCAGAATATACAAACCATCGACGTGCTGAAAGATGCCGCCGCCACCGCTATTTACGGTGCCAGGGGTGCCAACGGCGTAATTGTAATTACTACCAAGGGTGGTCGCGTTGGCCGCTTGCTGCTCAGCTACAACGGTTTTGTAGGGGTTAAGAACCTGTCCAAATCATTAAAAGTATTATCGCCCTACGACTATGTGGTATACCAATCAGAAAGATCAAGGGGTAGCAGCACAGACAGCACCACTTTCATAAAAAACTTTGGAACTACCTGGGATACACTGGCAAACTATAAGAATGTAAGCCCGGTTGCCTGGCAGGATGAAGTATTCGGCCGCACAGGTATCACTACCACGCACAATGTAAGCGCGATGGGAGGAACACAGAAACTGACCTATAATTTTGGATACACGTATAACAATGATAAAGCTATTGTACTCAACTCCAACTATAAAAGGCATTTGCTGAACCTGAAAGCCGATTACAAGGTAACGTCTAACCTGCGCGCCGGCATCAGTACCCGCTACACCAACCAGAATGTATATGGAGCCGGTGTTTCATCTGAGCAGGGTACCAGCTATAACCGTTTACGGAACGCGGTAAAATACCGCCCGTTCTTATCTGCTACACAGGATATTGATGATGCCGATCCGCTGGCCGATCCTAACGTAGGTAATGGATTGAACCTGGTGAACCCGATTGCTTTGGCAAACGCGGAATACAGGAGAAAAACCACCAACGCGTATAACTTTACAGCCTATGTAACGTATACAATCAGCAAACACCTGAGTTTTAAATCCACTTTCGGGTACGATCAGAACGACCTTGTTGACAGGCAGTTCAGTGATTCCATTACTCCGTATTCGGTGATCCAGGGATCTAAAAAGCCTATTGCGCAGCTGGATACCATTAATAAAAAGATATTAACCAATTCAAATGTACTTACCTACTCGGTGACCGGGTATAAGAACAGGCATGATTTCGATTTCCTGGTGGGAGAAGAAACCTATGATCTCCGTACCGAAAGCCGTACCACACTCATGAGGGGATATCCTTCCTTTACATCGGCCACAGACGCTTTTGATAAAACAAACCTGGGCACTCCCTTTACAGGATATCCCAAACTGGGCAAAACACGTTATACCAGCTTGTCTTTCTTCAGCCGGATCAACTACGCATATATGAACAAATACTATTTTACGTTCAATGTGCGGGCCGATGGGGCTTCTAAATTCGCACCGGGCATGCAGTGGGGCTATTTCCCTGCAGGATCGGTAGCCTGGAGAGCGAAGAACGAAAATTTCCTGAAGAATGTATCGTTTATCAGCGACCTTAAATTCAGGGCAGGATTTGGTACCGTAGGTAATAACCGGATCAATGACTACCTGTTCCTTACTACATTCAGAAACGATGGTGCCTATTACTATGGTATCAATAACCAGGCGATAACAGCTTACTACTCTTCCGGACTGGTAAACGAAAACCTGCAGTGGGAGTCTACCGTTAACCGGAACTATGGAATGGATATCAGCCTTTTCAAAGACCGCCTGAACCTGAGTATTGATGTCTATAACAACAGCTCAAAGAATTTATTGCTGAATGTACCCATCGCGTCTACCTATGGCTATTCTACCCAGTTGCAGAATGTGGGAAGAACCAGCAATAAGGGTGTTGAGATACAACTAAGTGCCACCGTGGTTCGTAAAAAGGATTTTAGCTGGACGGCCAGTTATAATATGGCTTTCAACAAGAACACGGTTGAACAGCTCGGGCTGAATCAAACCTCATTTTTCCCGGCAGCCAGCTGGGGTGTTTCCGGTCAGCCAACCGACTATATAGTCAAGATCGGATCGCCGGTCGGGTCTATGTATGGGCTGGTGAACGATGGCTTCTATAAAGTTGCCGACTTTGACTATAATCCCGCAACACAAGTGTATACACTGAAAGCGGGTGTTGTAAATGCTTCCGGCGTTATTGGTACCGTGCAGCCGGGTTCTGTAAAGTTCAGGGATTTGAATAATGATGGTTTGATTGACCTGGATAAGGATCGCCAGATTATCGGGAATCCTACACCTAAATTTACTGGTGGTTTAAACCAGCAGTTCACCTATAAGAACTGGGATATGAGTGTGTTCCTTAACTTTTCTGTTGGAGGTGATATCTACAACGCCAATAAAGTGGAGTTTACCAATGGATATACCAATAATTCCAATATGCTTGACATCATGTCGGGCCGGTGGAAAGTGGTAACTGCAACGGGTCAAACGGCACAATGGGTAAATTCATCTAACCAGGTAGTGGGTATCGCACCCGATCAGCTTACCGCATTGAATGCGAACGCTACCATCTGGCAACCACTGAAAAGCGCCGGAGCTTTTTATCCTTCATCATGGGCTATTGAGGACGGTTCATTCCTGCGTATCAATAACGTAACACTGGGTTATAACCTTCCGGTAAAAGCGATAGCGGGGCTTAAACTGAGCAAGCTGCGTTTCTATTTCACAGCCAATAACCTGGCGGTGATTACCCAATACACAGGATACGATCCTGAAGTAAGTGTAAGAAGCAGTCCGCTTACGCAGGGACTCGATTATTCAGCCTATCCGAAAAGCAGGAGCTTTATTTTCGGAGTAAATGCAACATTCTAATCAAACACAAAAACTCCTGATATGAACACAAAATATCTTTACAAACGGGCGGCCATCGCTACATCGGTAGTAGTGCTGTTTGTTTTAGGCAGTTGTAAAAAATTCCTCGACCAGCAACCGATCACGGATGTTAGCGCAGAGGTTGTATTCTCTGATGTTCCCAGTGCCTATAAAGCATTGGCGGGTGTGTACAGTCGCCTTGTAGGCGATGCCGGTTTTGGTATTCGTCTGAGCCTGTACTATACGGTTGATAACGATGAAATGCAGGGGCCAACCGGTGCCGCTGATAACGACCGCCGCGATATCGCGCGGTATTCGGCTACGCCGGGTAACGCTCAGCTGACCAATCCGTTTAACCAGTTATTTACCGGGATCGAGTTTGCCAATATCTGTATCGCGAATATTCCTGAAATGGCTTTGTACAAGAATGGAACAGATCAGCAGAAAAAGCAATTGCAGAGAATGTATGGTGAGGCACTCACGTTAAGAGCGCAGTTTTATTATGAAGCCATTATAAACTGGGGCGACCTTCCCGCGCATTTCGCGCCGGCTTCCCAACTGGCACTAAGCAATCCGTTTCCATCGAGAACAGACCGTGACACGTTGTACAATCGTTTGTTAGCCGATCTGAAACTGGCATCCGACCTCGTGCCCTGGCGCAATGAGCTGGCGGCTATAGGAGATGCACCCGATGAGAGGATCACGAAAGGAACCGTGAAAGCTTTGCGCGCCAGGATCGCCCTCTTCCGTGGCGGTTATTCCCTTCGCAGTGATGGAACCATGAAACGCCCGGCTGACTACCTCAGCTTTTACCAGATCGCGAAAGATGAGTGTAATGATATTATAACATCCGGGCAGCATACACTCAACCCGAGCTTCAAAGGACTGTGGAAAGACCAGGTGAATGCACGCGCAGTAGCGGATCCGAATGGAGAACTGATGTTCCAGGCGAGCGGTATTGGCGGTGTGGGAGCTGCAGATACGAAGCTGGCTTACTATAACGGTCCCACAGTGGGAACCTTTGGCAATAAAAGTATCAATGTATTGCCTTCCTATTTTTATGCTTTTGATTCAACTGACCTGAGAAGGGATGTTACCTGTGCGGTTTACAATGTAAATGCCGATGGTATTACTAAAATCGGACAGGCCATCACCGCTATCTGCGACGGCAAATACAGGAGAGACTGGATCACGAATCCTGTTGTTGCACCTACCAATGCCATTCAGTATTTCGGCCTTAAATGGCAGATCATACGTTATTCGGATGTGTTGCTGATGTATGCCAAAGCCGAGAACGAATTGAATGGTCCTACTGCCAGTGCATACCTCGCCGTTAACCAGGTTCGCAGAAGAGGCTATGGTAAATCAATTTCCACAGCAGACGCAACTGTTGATCTTCCTGCGGGCCTGAACAAAGCCAGTTTCTTTACCGCGCTTGTTAAAGAAAGATCACTGGAACTGGGGGGAGAAGGCGTTCGTAAATTCGATCTTATCCGCTGGAACCTGCTGGCATCAACTATCGCCGCCACAAAAGTTACCCTGAATAATATGTCAAACCTCACCGCTCCCTGGAATACTTACCCTGTTTCGATGTACTACAGAACAACTTCCACCTCCGATGACAATACCATCACCGGCGGACTTTGGGCGAATTCTTTTTACAAGGCAGCACCCGCCACCGCGCCGGCAGGTACTACCCGTGTGGTATGGTTCAGCTCGGCCATCAATTCAACCGCAGCAAGCAGGTATGCCACCGGTTTTGTAACAGGCAAGTCCGAACTCTTGCCCATACCGCAACCCACCAGGGATGCGAATGCAAACTTTACGCAAAACCCGGGCTATTAGTGCGTGAATCGTGAGACGTGAGACGTGAGGCGGGGTTTAGAGGGATAAATACTATATTGCTCATAGCTCGCGGCTCGTGACTCGCGGCTCACATCTCGCGGCTCACATCTCACGGCTGAGGATCAACAATGGAAAGCAAAAGTATATACAGGTATTGCATCTGCCTGATGAGTTGGCTATGTACCGCCACCGCGATGGCTCAAAAAGCATACAATGTTCTCGACTGGAAGGGCGAGTCTACGGTTAATACTTTCCTGGTTCAGAAAATGCGGCAACAGTATGCGCAGCGGAAAATAAACTTTGGAAAAGCTGTTTCTTCCAGGCGGGAAACCATCAGCTATATTGAAAATCTGCAGAAAAAATTTCGCGGATTGCTGGGAAACCTGCCGCAGGCTGCGTCGCTGAACGCTTATATAGCGGGAACCATCAGGGCCGATGGCTATCGTATTGAACGGTTGGCATACCAGAGTTTTGCCCATCACCATGTAACCGCCAATCTGTACGTTCCGGAAGGACGGGGGCCTTTCCCTGCGGCCCTGTTGTTTTGCGGCCATGAGGACCTGGCGAAAGCTACCGCCTCTTACCAGCAAACGGCGATACTTTTTGCACAGCATGGTTTTGTAGTACTGGTAATAGACCCCATATCGCAAAGCGAGCGCTACCAGCTTACAGATGCAGCACATATACCTCTTACACGAGGTGGAACCACAGAACATACACTCTTAAATGCGGGATCAACTATAATAGGTACCTCCACCGCTGCCTTTGAGATGGTAGATAATTACGCCGGATTGAATTACCTGCTAACGAGGAAAGAAGTGGATAGTTCCCGTATCGGTTGCATCGGGAATTCGGGAGGCGCCATACAGGCCATGTATTTTGCGGCTTTTGATAAAAGGATAAAATTAGTAGTACCCTGTAGTTATCTCGCCACCCGGGAGAGGACCCTGGAATTATCCGGCGCGGCCGATGGCTGTGCGCAGATATCCAATGAAGGAAAACAGCAGCTGGAAATGAGCGACCTGCTGATAGCGGCAGCACCCAACCCTGTTTTAATACTGGCAGGCAGGTATGATTTTATTGATTATCCCGGAACGGAAGAAGCCTATAAGGAATTAAGGCTGGTATACAATTCCCTTGGGCAATCACAAAAACTATCCTTGTACACGGTAGACGATGGTCATGGTATTTCCCGCCCCAAACGGGAAAGGGCTGTAACCTGGTTTCGCAAATGGATGTATGGAGACAGTACTTTTATCCATGAAAAGGAGTCCCTGCTTCATTCAGACAAGGAGTTGCGGGTGATGAATACACCGCAGGTAAGCGGGACCTTTCCGGATGAAGTTAGTATAGCCGATTATAACAGGCAACAGTTCGATGCTTTGCTTGCCGCGCGTAAAACATTCCTGGAATCAGGAAAGACAAAGCTAACGGAGCAGGTTTCACAATTGCTTTCCATCAATAACAGCCAGGAAATAGAGGTAGAAATAAAGGAAGACATAACAAAAGCCAATATTCATTTTGGCAGGATGATCATCAGAAAATACAATGAACCTCCTGTGCCTGTATTAATAGCTTACCCGGCTAACCGCTCTCAAAAAACCATTCTTTGGCTGCCTGGCAATGGTAAGCATACAATCGCCGATAGTGTTTCCCTGATCGAATCTTATCTTACACAAAACTTTACGGTGGTTATCGCTGACCTGCGGGGCATTGGCGAAACGGAAGACAAAGCCGAATGGAACGACCCCAAATACTTCAACAAAGAATACCGCAACGCCCTGCTTTCATTGCATATCGGCCTGCCCATTGCAGGACAGAGAACTACAGATGTACTGTCTGTAATTGATATGATACGTGCCAACACAAGAACATCCCAACAGCCTATCGAAATACACGCATCCGGTATGGCCGCTATACCAGCGCTGCATGCCGCTCTGTATAGTTCATCCATCGGTCAGGTATATCTTTACAACAGCCTGCGCTCGTACAAGGACCTGCTGCAAAATCCAACACGGAAAGATGTTTACGCAGATATCATCCCTAATGTACTCAGCTATTACGATATCCCTGACCTGGTGAGCCTGTTAGGCCCCAAAGTTCACCAGGTGAATTAAAAATCTGCGATAACCCGTCAAATCTGTAGCTAAAAATATTCCCTCTGCACCTTTTCAACTAACTTAGTAACCAATATAAAACTGCTGCCATGAAATATGTATACTCATTATTGCTGGTAACACTGGTATCTTTCACCGCTATCTCACAAACCAAAGATGAAAAAGCCGTTGCCGCGGCGGTTGAAAAGCTTCGCGAAGCGATGATTAATGGTGACCGTTCGGCACTGGAGAGCCTGGCATCAGACAGTCTGAGTTATGGACACTCCGGCGGCAAGATTGAAAATAAAACCGAGTTTGTAGAAGCCATCGCGAGCGGCAAATCAGACTTTGTAACGATAGAACTTTCCCGCCAAACCATTTCTGTAACGAATAAAGTGGCTATCGTACGCCATGTATTAAATGGCACTACCAATGACGGTGGTAAACCCGCTACCATTAAGCTACATGTACTTACCATCTGGCAAAAAGTAAAAGGAGAATGGAAAATGCTGGCCCGGCAGGCGGTGAAGCTGACCTGAGGCAGCTATTAACTGTTGATTAGATCGTTATATTCATAGACGACTCGCGGATAAATAACTGCGGGGGTAATATTTTTCTCTCAAATTCAGTTACCGGTCTTTTGCTTTCAATCTGGTTAATCAATAGTTCTGTGGATACCTGCCCTATTTCGTAAGCCGGCTGCCTGACCACAGAAAGAGAAGGAGATAGCAGATCGGTAAGATCGAGATTGGAGAATCCGACCAGAGCAATATCATTCGGCACTTTCAATTTTCTTTTCTTCAGGTAGCGAAGGCAGTTGGTAGTGAGTTTATCGGCGGAAGCGATAATCGCATCCGGTTTCTTTTTCAGTTTCAGTAACTGGTTGAGCGCATTTTCAACTTCGTTATATAACATGCCTCCATGAAGGCAGTGTTGTATATAACTTTCATTAAAAGCAATGCCATTATCAACTAAAGCCTGCTGGTAACCATTCAGCCGCTCTTTGGTAATAGACAGGTATTCAGAACCCGCCAGCGCGGCAATATGCTTGTACCCATTTTTTATCAGGTGCTCTGTTGCTTCATAAGCACCCTGGAAATTATCTACGATCACTTTATGCGTGTCCAGCTCATCAACAATCCTGTCGAAAAAAACAATGGGAAAACCACGGTCATGCAGGTTCCTGAGATGTTTCAGGTCCTGCGTTTCGGAAGATACCGACACCAGCAATCCATCAATAGACCGGGATGCCAGGTATTGAACGTTGATGACCTCGCGGTCGTACGACTCATGGCTTTGCGCGATAATTACATTATACCCTTTGTCATAGGCAATGGATTCAATGCCATTGATGATCTGGGAGAAAAAGCTGTTGGCAATTTCACAAACGATAATGCCGATAGAGCGGCTGCGTTTTTCTTTAAGGCTCAGGGCAATCGGGTTGGGCTGGTAATTTATCTTTTCAGAATATTCCAGTACCAGTTTTTTGGTTTCCGGGCTGATCTCATAACTATCCCGTAAGGCCCTCGATACTGTTGAGGTAGAAAGCCCTAAAGCGCGTGCAATATCTTTTATGGTAACCGCTTCAAATTTCATATACGGGTTATGGTATAATTTTCGCAACTGCCGGAAGGTCTAAAATACACTATTTATTTAAGTGATCCCTAAGCGGGTGATTTTCAATAGCATCGGCCGGGAATGGGTAAAAATACCGTGGCAGGGGGCGGTGCTGAATTTGATATCGTTACCGGGAACGATTGCGTAGAAAAAAACCTCTCAAAACAGCTAATAATATCAATAACAAACTAGCATTGTTCTTCAGGAATAACGAATTCTCCTGGTTGCTTGCAATGAATTGGGTACATCCATACCATTTATCAGGTCTATTGCCGATGGTTGCAGGCAGCAGTATGTATTGTTTACAGCATGCGTTTTTTGTTTTTGGTTATATAAGCAATCGTGAGTAAAAGGGTCCGCAGTAGCAATATTGCGACCCTTTTTTGTTATATCATATACATACGCTCGATTAATAGGGCGTTAATATTTGGGAGCTCATTCTTCATTCATTCAAAGAGTAGTAAGTTCAGGTGATGAAAAAAATAAGTATCGCGTTTGTAATCATGGCTGTATTGGCTTTTCAGCTCCCGCAGCCTGTTGTTCGGGTATTTATGATTGGTGATTCAACCATGGCCGATAAGCCCCTTGCCGGTAATCCGGAACGCGGCTGGGGCCAGCTGCTGCCACAATTTTTTTCCAACGAGGTTATTATAAGGAATTATGCGGTAAACGGCCGGAGCACAAAAAGTTTTTTGAAAGAAGGCAGATGGGATAGCGTATTAAAATACCTGCAGAAAGACGATTGGGTATTCATCCAGTTCGGACACAATGACCAGAAGATCGAGGATACGAACCGCTATGCAGCACCGCAAACCACTTACCGCGACAATCTTACCCGCTTTGTTAAAGAGGCAAGGGCTAAAGGAGCCAATCCGGTGCTTTTTACACCGGTGATGAGAAGAAAATTTGACGGGAAAGGACAGTTTGTTGATCAGCATGGCCAGTACCCGGATGTCGTAAGGGCTGTTGCCAAAGAGATGAATGTTCCGCTGATCGATCTTCACCAGTCCAGCCAGGCATTGATAGAGTCGCAGGGTGTAGAGGGTTCCAAAAAACTGTTTCTCTGGAAAGACCCGAAGCATTTCGCAGCCGCACCGGAAGGAAAAAGGGATGATACGCATTTTTCTGAGTATGGTGCCGCGCAGGTCGCTTCCCTGGTATGCGCAGAAATAAAATCAAAGAATATAGGCCTTGCCAGGCACCTCAAGCCATCTGCGCATCCCGAAAAAATGGAATATGAGTTACCCAAAGTGTACCAGCCTGATTTTAAAAGAGACACTTTTAATATTATAGCTTATGGCGCAAAGCCCGACGGTGTAACCCTTACTACAGCGGCTATTAATAACGCTATCAATGCCTGTGTAAAAAATGGCGGTGGAACCGTAATGATACCAGCCGGGCTATGGCTAAGCGGACCCATTGTTTTACAAAGCAATGTAAACCTGTATGCGGCCAGAGGGGCATTGGTATCCTTTACAGCCGACAGAACCCAATACCCTTTGGTGAAATCTTCTTTTGAAGGATCCGATGCGGCAAGATGCCAGTCGCCCATTTCAGCAACAGATGCTGAAAATATAGCCATCACAGGCCAGGGCATTTTTAATGGGTCGGGGCAGGTGTGGCGGCCACTGAAAAAAGAGAAGGTAACCGAATCAGAATGGAAAAAACATATCGCCACCGGTGGTGTGTTAACAGAGGATAAAAAAAGCTGGTATCCGTCAGCGGGGGCACTGAAGGGTTCATTAACCAGCGATATCGGCCGTTTGAGCAATGGAAGGGAGTTGAAGGACTTTGAAGAGATCAGGGATTTTCTGCGCCCGAATATGGTACGCATCACCAATTGTAAAAATGTATGCCTGGAAGAAATCACTTTTGAGAACTCGCCTGCATGGACCCTGCACCTGGCATTGAGCCAGCAGATCACGATAAAAAAAGTAACAGTGAAAAATCCTTCCTATGGACAGAATACAGATGCCCTTGATCTGGAATCATGCTCTGATATTCTTGTGGAGGGATGTTCTTTTGATACAGGGGATGATGGTATTTGCATTAAATCGGGCCGGGATGAGGAAGGGAGGAAGCGGGGAAAGCCCACTGAGAACCTGGTGGCCCGCAACTGTACGGTGTACCATGCCCATGGCGGTTTTGTAATTGGCAGTGAAATGAGCGGAGGAGCCAGGAACCTTTTTGTATCTAACTGTACTTTTATCGGAACGGATATCGGGCTTCGGTTTAAAACTGTTCGCGGGAGGGGGGGTATTGTAGAAAATATATATGCCTCGAATATTATAATGAAAGATATTCCCGGAGAAGCCATCTCTTTTGACATGTATTATGCCGCGAAAGATCCTGTTCCACTGGCGGGTGAAAAAAGGGAAATGCCCGTAATAGAAACATTGCCGGTAACCGAAGCGACACCGGTATTCAGGAATTTTTATATCAATGATATAACATGTAATGGAGCTGAGAAGGCGATTTTTGTAAGAGGAATCCCTGAAATGAATGTGAGGAACATATTGTTCAGGAATATGGTAATTACATCCAGGAAGGGGATTGAATGTACCGAGGGAACCAATATCCGCTTCAGTAATATCCGTCTTATAGCCGAATTGTCCAACCCGTTAATCTACCTGCAAAACAGTTCCGGGATCATCCTGGATAATATCAGCTACGATAAGAAAGCCGAACTTCTTTTTAGTGTAAACGGGGAAAGAAGCGGGAACATACAGGTGGCCAATACGGTTCCGATAGTTGCCAAAGAAAAAATTAGTTTTAACAATGGTGCCCCATCCTCATCAGTAATATTCAGGTAAGTATATGAATAGATATCATCCATCCCTCGTTTTAGCGCTGCTGCTGGCAGTCTCTGCTGCCAAAGCCCAGCGGCCATCAGAAAAAATGGCGGCCACGGTGATGACCATCTGGAAAGACTCGCTATATAGCGACCCCGCCAAACCGGCGAAGTGGACCTATGATCAGGCGGTGATACTAAAAGGAATAGAAGGATTATGGCACAGAACCGGTGATGGTAAATATTTTGCCTATATGCAGAAGTGCATGGATTTTTTTGTGGATGATAAGGGAACTATACGCACGTATAAGATGAGCGACTACAATCTCGATAACCTGCTTTGCGGTCGCATCCTGTTAACCTTGTTCCATGTTACCAACAAAGAAAAGTATTATAAAGCAGCCACTACTTTAAGGGATCAGTTGAAAACCCAGCCCCGCACCAACCAGGGCGGGTTCTGGCATAAAAAAATATATCCTTACCAGATGTGGCTGGATGGGTTGTACATGGCTGAGCCATTCTATACGGAGTATGCGGTCAGCTTTAACGACACAGCGGCATTCAATGATATAGCGCATCAGTTTATCTGGATGGAGAATAATGCGAGAGATAAAAAGACAGGACTGTTATATCATGGATGGGATGAAAGCCGGCAACAAAAATGGGCCGACCCGAAAACAGGTTTGTCACCGCATTTCTGGGCCAGGGCCATGGCCTGGTATGGAATGGCGTTGGTGGATGTACTGGAGAATTTCCCGAAAGAGAACCGATATAGAGATTCTATCCAGGCGATATTACTGCGTTTTGCAGATGCGGTTAAAAAAGTACAGGATCCCGCAACAGGTCTTTGGTACGATATCATCAACCTGCCAAAAGCAAAAGGAAATTATCGGGAAGCCTCGGCCAGTTCTATGTTTGTCTGCGCCCTCGCCAAAGCGGTGCGGCTGGGCTTACTACCCGCTTCATACCTGGGGGTAGCTAAGAAGGCGTACCAGGGTATACTGAAAGCGTTTATTGAAACGGATACTAATGGGCAAACCAACCTGAAAGGAACGGTAAGTGTAAGTGGCCTGGGCGGGAACCCCTATCGGGATGGCAGCTATGAATATTATATGAGCGAGAAAGTGGTTGTAAACGATCCCAAAGGGGTTGGAGCTTTTTTACAGGCCGCTAACGAAATGGAATTAACCGCCACACTGCCTACGGGTAAAGGTAAAACCGTATTGCTTGACGACTATTTTAATGCCGAACGCAAGAAAGATATTACGGGCGTGCTTAAACCCTTTCATTACAAATGGAGCGAATGGAATAATGGAGGGTTTGGACTGCTGGGAGATATATTCCGCAGTCATGGTGTTGCTACACAAACACTAAGCGATGCACCCACCCGCAGGAACCTTGCAAAAGCTGATATGTATTTAATTGTAGATGCGGATAATATAGCCGATAACCCTACTCCTAATTATGTTCAGCCAAAGGATGCCGAGGAATTGTATAACTGGGTAAAAGGAGGTGGTGTATTGGTGTTGTTTCACAATGACAAAGGCAATGCCGATTTTGAACATGTTAATATTCTGGCGGAGAAATTTGGCGTACATTTTAATGAAGACAGCTATAACAAGGTGGTCGGCAACGAATACGAGGGCGGTAAAGTGGATATCCCGGCAGGTAACCTGATACTTCCGAACGTAAAGAAAATATACCAGAAAGAGATATCATCTATTACCGTGAAAAGCCCCGCCAAAGCGATGCTCAAGAAAGAGGAGCTTGTGATTTTTGCGGTGGCCAAACTGGGAAAAGGAACTGTTTTCGTAACCGCGGACCCCTGGTTGTATAATGAGTATGTAGATGGCAGGAAAATACCAATGGAATATGAAAATTTTAAAGCGGCCAATGATCTGGTAAAATGGTTAATCAAACAGGTGCCTGTATCAAAGCATTGAGAAAGCGTATTCAACATATCATCAGGATGTTTGGCACCATAGGGTCTGTGGTGCTTTGCTGCATAACGTCATTTGCCGCCGGTAAGCCACTGGTGGTGGACCTTTCGGGGCGCGGCGATTTTAAAAGTATCCAGGAGGCAATAAACAGCCTGCCCGATATGGCCCATGAGCAGCGGGTGATCTATATCCGTAACGGGGTGTACCGGGAGAAGGTTTTTATCGAAAAGAGCTTCATCACACTTATCGGAGAAGATAAAACAAAAACCATCCTTAGCATATCACAGGCAAGGGATGCCTGGCGCTGCTCTAATCCTGATGACTGGGGAGTAGCTACCCTCAACCTGACAGGAACTGATATCGTACTGGAGAACTTATCGGTGATCAACAGCTATGGCTTTGATAATACGGCTGAAGTTCGGATCGAATGCCCCTCAGATAGTATCAATCATTTTAAAATGGTACGGAAAGATGGGCACCAGATGGCATTGCGCAGTTTTGGCACTACAAGGCTGATCGTTCGTAATTGTATACTGCGGGCTTTTGGCGGGGATACGGTAAGCCCCTGGAACGTAGACAATGGCATGTTTTATTTTAAGGACTGTCTCATGGAAGGGGGGGGTGATTTTTATTGCCCGAGGGGATGGGCGTATGCGGAGAATTGTGAGTTTGTAGCACATGGAAAAGTAGCCGCTATCTGGCATGATGGTTCTGCCGTAAAAGATTCAAAAACCGTGCTGGTGAATTGCCGGTTCAGGGGGGATGATGGTTTCAAACTGGGCCGCTATCACAGGGACGCTCAATTTTATCTTATCAATTGCTCATTTGCGGCTAATATGGCGGATGCCCCTGTTTACCTGAATCCATCCAACCCCCAGAATATAATCCGGTGGGGACAAAGAGTGTATTTTTATAATTGCCACCGCGACGGAACTGATTATCCCTGGTATGCCGATAATCTTACACAGGCAGAAGGATCGCCAACTGCGGCGGAGATAGATCTGAACTGGACATTTGCCGGTAAATGGAAACCTTCTGCTGCAACCAGCGATCCTGTGGCAGACAATATGCTGGTGTATCAACGCGCTATAGGTGGATGGCCTAAAGCGTTGAATGAAGTAAAAGTAGATTACAATCAACAGCTCTCCGGGCAGGAGAAAAAAGATATTCGCGCAGATTCCCTGCACAACGATGCAACGATCGATAACCAGGCGACCACCCGGGAAATCCGTTACCTGGTGAAAGCGTACAGGCAAACCGATAACCCGCTTTATTTGTATGCGGCAGAAAAGGGCATCCGTTATTTACTCATGGCACAGAATATGGCTGGCGGTTGGCCGCAGTATTACCCGGATTCCTCGTCGTACAGGAGCCAGATCACCTATAACGATGATGCGATGATAAATGTGCTGAATGTGCTGCAGGACCTGGTGGAAAAAAAGAATGGTTTTGAAGTGGTTAATCCCAGCCTGGTACCCCAAGCGCAACAAGCCGTTCAGCGGGGTATTCAATGTATTCTTGCCACACAGATTATAGTGAAAGGAAAATTAACGGCCTGGTGCGCACAATACAACAAACGCACGCTGCAACCCGAAATGGCCCGTAAGTTTGAACTGGTATCTATAAGCGGGTTTGAATCGGTGGGTATTGTACGGTTCCTGATGCGTATAAAAAATCCATCACCGGCAGTCAGGAAAGCGATCAACGCTGCGGTAGATTGGCTGGAAGCGGTGAAGATTAAAGGGTACCGGTATGTAGATATCGTTGCGCCCCATGAACCCAAAGGCAAAGACAGGATAATAGAACCCGATCCGGAAAGTACCATCTGGGCAAGGTTTTATGAGATAGGAACCAACCGTCCATTTTTCAGCGGACGGGACAGCAACAAAAAATATAGTGTTGCGGAAATAGAAGTGGAGAGACGCACAGGTTATGCCTGGTACGGAACCTGGCCCGGGAAATTACTGAATACAGAATACCCGGCCTGGAAACAACAAAATAAGAACTAACAAACGGAGAAATACATGCAGTTGTCGAAAAAAATAGCATCCACCATTCACCATCCGACACTGGACCTGCTGGATGAAACTCTTTTTTCCTTACCCGAAAAGGTATTACAGTTTGGCACAGGAGTTTTGTTGCGCGGATTGCCTGATCACCTGATTGATAAAGCCAATAAGGCGGGCATTTTTAATGGGCGCATTGTTGTGATCAAATCCACGGCGAATGGCGGTACAGACGTTTTTGCTGAACAGGATGGATTGTATACCGTACTGGAGCGCGGCGTGGATAAAGGTGAAAGAACGGAGAAAGCGGTTATCAATGGGTCTATCAGCCGGGTACTGTCGGCCGCAAATGAATGGGACGCCATCTTGCAATGTGCGTCGAACCCGGATATACAAATCCTGGTTTCCAATACCACTGAAGTGGGCATTGCCCTGGTGGAATCGGATGCAACTGCCGTGCAACCCGTTTCCTTCCCCGGGAGGCTGTTGCATATACTGCTGGCCCGGTATAGTGCATTCGGGGGAAGCAGTGAATCGGGACTGGTAATCATTCCAACTGAATTAATACCGGATAATGGCACGCGGCTAAAAAACATCGTATTGCAGTTAGCTCAGCTGAAAGCATTGCCGGCTGATGCCATTCATTGGCTGGAAACGGCAAATGATTTTTGTAATTCCCTGGTAGATTGCATTGTACCCGGAAAGCTGCCGCAGGATGAGCATACTGCCATGGAAGCCGAATTGGGATATGAAGACCCGTTAATGATCATGTCTGAACCCTACCGGCTTTGGGCGATAGAAACCCAAAGGCAAAGAACCCATGAAATATTGTCTTTTAGTAAAGCAGACCCGGCTGTTGTGATTTCACCTGATATCAACAAGTTTCGCGAGCTGAAGTTGCGACTGCTGAACGGAACACATACTTTCTCCTGCGCACTGGCGCACCTGGCAGGATTTACCACCGTAAAGCAGGCTATGCAAAACCCGGATTTTGAGGGATTTATTGCAGGACTGATGAAAACCGAGATTGCCCCATTGGTTGTGTCGGCGGGGATAACCAGCGAAGAAGCCCTTGTTTTTGCGGGCCAGGTATCAGACAGGTTCAAGAACCCGTTTATCAACCATCTCTGGCTTAGTATCAGTATGCAATACACATCTAAAATGGGTATGCGTACTGTTCCATTATTGGAGAAATATTACGACCTTTACGGGTACGTACCCGTAAAAATGGCTGCCGGCTTTGCGGCATTCATTATTTTCATGCGTACGGAGAAAGACGGGGAAGCTGGTTTTTACGGCGAATGGAACGGCCGGAAGTACAAAGTGCAGGACGACAAAGCGGATTTGCTATACGATAAATGGAAGGCAGGCAGTATAACGGAAGTGGTACAGGAAACATTGAAAGACCCCGCTGTTTTCGGCAGGGATCTTTCCGTATATCCGGGATGGACAGCAGCCGTCATTCACTATGCCACGCTGTTACAGCATAATGGCGCGGCTGATGTACTGCATTCCCTGGCCAACAAAAAAACAATGGTATGAGCAAGAGAAAAGTCTTACAGGTGCATCCATCCGATAACGTGCTGGTAGCACTCATGGACCTCGTTACAGGAGAAACAATATCCTTTAACGGGGTTGATTATATATTACAGGAAGAGATCCCTGCCAAGCATAAGTTTTTCATGCAGGATATGAATGCCGGCGATGAAATACGCATGTATGGGGTATTGGTGGGGAAAGCCCAAACCGCTGTCAGCAAAGGCAGCCGCATGAGTACCTCCAATACAAAGCATGCAGCTGAGCCCTATGCCTACCGTCCCAGCCACTACCAATGGCAGGCTCCTGATGTTTCGAAATTTGCAGGGCGTACCTTCAATGGATACCACCGCTCGGATGGCAGGGTGGGAACGGCTAACTACTGGCTTTTTATTCCCACGGTATTCTGTGAAAACAGGAACCTGGATGTGATCCGGGAAGCCCTGCACACGCAGCTGGGCTACGAAGTGAGTGATAAATACAAACAGAAAACCCAGCTCCTGCTGGAACTCTATAAAACGGGCGCAGATATCAGCAACGCGGATCTTACCATACAGGAGTCCAGCGTAAACACACAGCGTGTGTTCAAGAATGTTGATGGCATCAAATTTCTCAATCACCAGGGGGGATGCGGCGGAACCAGGCAGGACGCTGCGGTACTCAGCAAACTCCTGGCGGCTTATGCTGATCATCCCAATGTGGCCGGTGTAACCATTTTAAGCCTGGGTTGCCAGAACCTGCAAACGCAGAACCTGTTAGACGATATAAAAAAACATAACCCCGGGTTTGATAAGCCTGTTCATGTTTTTGAACAGCAGCAATCACAAAGCGAGGAACAGCTGATTACGGAAGCGATTCGTAAAACATTTGAGGGGCTGATCGGGATCAACCAACTGGAAAGAAAACCCGCCACACTCGATAAATTATGTATTGGCGTAAAGTGCGGCGGTAGCGATGGTTTCAGCGGCATATCCGCCAATCCTGCCGTTGGTTACTGTTCCGACCTGGTGGTTGCATTGGGGGGAAAGATATTGTTGGCCGAATTTCCCGAGCTATGCGGCGCCGAACAGGAGCTGATAGACCGCACGGTGGATGAAGCGGCCGCAAAAAAATTCATTCACCTTATGCGCAGCTATAACCAGGCCGCGGAAAACGTAGGTTCTGGGTTTGATATGAATCCATCACCGGGTAATATCAAAGACGGGTTGATTACAGACGCTATAAAAAGTAACGGTGCCGCTAAAAAAGGAGGCACTTCTCCGGTGGTAGACGTGCTTGACTATACAGAACCTGCCCTCAAGCCCGGGCTTAGCCTGGTTTGTACACCCGGCAATGATGTAGAAGCCACCACCGGTAAAGCTGCCAGCGGTGCCACACTTATCTTATTTACAACCGGGCTGGGTACGCCTACCGGCAACCCGGTTTGTCCCACTATTAAAGTAGCCACTAACAGCAAACTGGCAAAAAAAATGGCGGATATCATCGACATCAATACGGGCCCGGTGATTGATGGCGAAAAAACAATTGAAGAAATGGGCGAAGAAATATTGGAATACTGTATCAAAGCTGCCAGCGGTGAGGTAATTCCCAAAGCTGTATTGCTGAACCAGGATGATTTTATTCCCTGGAAAAGAGGTGTTAGCCTTTAACTCAGGAACTGGCACGGAAAAACAAACGCTATGAAAAGTTTTTTAGACGATAATTTTTTACTGAATACCCCAACGGCTCAGCAGTTGTACCATACCTATGCGAAGCAGATGCCGGTGATCGACTATCATTGTCATCTCTCCCCCCAACAGATAGCAGAAGACCACCAGTTCGAAAACCTCACGCAGGCCTGGCTGGCGGGCGATCATTACAAATGGCGGGCCATGCGCACCAATGGGGTGGATGAAAGCTATTGTACGGGCAACAAAACGGATAAGGAGAAATTTGAACAATGGGCGGCAACCGTTCCCTACACGCTACGCAACCCCCTGTACCACTGGACTCACCTTGAGCTTCAGCGTTATTTTGGCGTGCATGAGGTGTTAAATGACAAAACGGCCTCAGCCATATATGATGCGTGTTCCGCACAGATCAGTACACCCGCTTTTTCGGTTAAAAACCTGTTGCGGAAGATGAATGTGGCCCTGGTATGCACCACAGACGACCCCATAGATTCACTTGAATATCATATCCGGCTAAAGAATGAAGGGTTCGAGATCCCGATACTGCCTGCCTTCCGCCCCGACCAGGCCATGAATGTGAGCAATGCAGCGAATTTTAACGGATACGTTAAAAAGCTGGAAGCAGTAACCGGTATTTCCATTTCTTCCTTTGATGATTTCCTGTTCGCGCTGCAGAATCGTCACGATTTCTTTGCATCCGTGGGTTGTAAAGTTTCGGATCATGGCCTGGAGGAAATCAACGCGGATGATTTTACCGGTTCCGAAATAGACGCGATCTTCAACAAAGTGCATGCAGGTAAACAGTTAAATGATATTGAACAAAGAAAATTCAGATCGGCAATGCTGATACATTTTGCGGAATGGGATTGGGAGAAAGGATGGATTCAGCAGTTTCACCTGGGTGCTTTGCGTAACAACAATTCCCGGATGCTGCAGCAGCTGGGCCCGGATACAGGCTGGGATTCTATTGGCGATTTTTCACAGGCGCGCGCATTGGCAGCATTCCTGAATAAACTGGATAGCGATAACAAACTGGCAAAAACCATTATCTATAACCTCAATCCCGCCGATAACGAACTGATGGCAACCATGGCAGGAAATTATAACGACGGATCGGTTGCCGGTAAAGTGCAGTTCGGATCTGCCTGGTGGTTCCTGGATCAGAAAGATGGTATGATCAAACAGATCAACGCGCTATCCAATATGGGACTACTGAGTAAATTTGTTGGGATGCTGACCGATTCAAGAAGTTTTTTATCGTTTCCCCGACACGAATATTTCAGGCGAATCCTTTGCAATCTCTTTGGAGACGAAATAGAAAATGGTGAACTGCCCAATGATATCGAATGGGTAGGCAAACTAATCCAGGATATTTGTTATTATAATGCCAGGACTTATTTCGGGTGGCAGTCCTTACTCCGCGGCTGACGCCGGCTACCCTGTGCAAACGTTTTGCTGATAAAAGACCGGATTTGGTTTAATATTGCACGATAGCCTTGTATCAACAATCAACCTAATTAAAATAAAAGAAGCATGTCATTCACAATTCAACTGGAAGAAAAATTTTTAGCTGAGCCTGATATACCGGCAGGGTATGCCATTACCGAGGAAGTGCACCAACGCGAGTATCTTTTTAACGGCGAAATGAAAGCCTGGAATGGAAATGTACAGGAAGTTTACTCACCTATCTGCATAAAAACCGCCAATGGCTTACAACGCAAACTGATAGGCACTTACCCGGTATGCACCGAAAAAGAAGCACTGGAAGCACTGGATGCCGCCGTAGCCGCTTACGACCATGGCCGCGGGCAATGGCCTACAATGAGCGTAGCCGGCAGGATAGAATGCGTAGAAAAGTTTATCGCCAAAATGCACGAGCAGAAAGACATCGTGGTAAAACTGATCATGTGGGAAATTGGCAAATCCTACGCCGACTCAGTAAAGGAATTCGACAGGACAGTAGAGTATATTTATGCCACTATCGACGCGTTGAAAGATATTGACCGTGATTCATCCCGTTTTACCATAGAGCAAGGCATTGCCGCACAAATACGCCGTTCACCGTTAGGTGTAGTTTTGTGTATGGGGCCATTTAATTACCCCCTCAATGAAACCTTTACTACCCTGATCCCCGCCCTGATCATGGGTAATACACTCTTGTTCAAACCTCCCAAGCATGGTACCCTGTTGCACTATCCTTTACTGAACGCCTTCAGGGACTGTTTCCCGAAAGGCGTGGTGAATACCATTTATGGAAGAGGAAATACCATCATACCGGGACTAATGAAGTCGGGCAATATCAATGTACTCACTCTTATCGGTTCCAGTAAAGTGGCTAACGAGCTGAAAAAACTGCATCCGAAAGTTAACCGGCTCAGGGCGATACTGGGGCTCGACGCGAAAAATGCGGCGATCATTACTTCAAAGGCTGATGTAAATCTGGCCGTAAAAGAAACCGTATTAGGAAGCTTGTCCTTCAATGGTCAGCGTTGCACCGCCCTCAAGATCGTTTTTGTTCACAGGAGCATCGCCGATGAGTTTGTAGCGCAGTTGTCGGAAGAGGTCAACAAACTGAAATTCGGTATGCCATGGGAGCCTGGTGTAGCCATCACCCCATTACCCGAACCCAATAAGCCCGCCTACCTCAAAGAATGCATTGATAACGCCATCGCGAATGGCGCAAAAGTGATGAATGAGAATGGAGGCAGTACAGTGGAATCTTTTGTGTACCCGGCGGTTGTATATCCTGTTAACCAGCAAATGAAACTTTATCGCGAAGAACAGTTTGGGCCCGTAATTCCGGTTGTACCTTTCGACAACCTGGAGGAAACCATTAACTACCTTATTGAATCTCCGCATGGCCAACAGGTTAGTATATTCAGCAATGATAACAAAGAAGTTTCGGCCCTGATAGACCCCCTGGTAAACCTGGTAAGCCGGGTAAACGTAAACTGCCAGTGCCAGCGCGGTCCCGACGTATTCCCATTCACCGGAAGGAAAGACAGTGCTGAAGGCACCCTGTCGGTAGTAGATGCCCTGCGTTCATTTTCAATACGGTCACTGGTAGCGGCTAAATTAACCGATGGCAACAAGCTTCTGATCAATGATATTGTTAGTCAACATGAATCTAACTTCTTAAGCACCAAATTTATATTCTAACATGGCATCCCACCCTTCCTTCGACCTGTTTGGCAAGACAGCACTGGTAACCGGTTGCAATAAAGGCATCGGCAAAGCCATGGCTATCGGGCTGGCCGAAGCGGGGGCGGATATTATAGGGGTATCGGGTTCACTTGAACTATCCGGCAGTGATATTGAAAAGCAGGTAAAGGCACTGGGCAGATCATTCAAAGCCTATGCCGCCAACCTGTCGGATCGGGAGGCATTGTACAGGTTCATACATATCCTGAACGAAGAGAACCCGGTTATTGATATTCTCGTAAACAATGCGGGTACCATTATGCGCAAACCCGCTGCCGAACATCCGGATGAATACTGGGACACGGTCTTGTCGCTCAACCTCGATGCCCCTTTTATACTGGCACGCGAACTGGGCAAGAAAATGGTGGACAGGGGCCAGGGAAAAATAATTTTTACCTGTTCCCTGTTAAGTTTCCAGGGAGGGATCAATGTTCCCGGGTACGCCGCCAGCAAAGGTGCCCTCAGCAGCCTGGTAAAAGCACTGGCCAACGAATGGGCGTCGAAAGGGGTAAACGTAAATGGCATTGCGCCCGGATATATTGCTACGGATAATACCGAAGCCCTGCGCAATGATCCCGAAAGAAGCGCATCCATACTATCCCGCATCCCCGCCTCGCGATGGGGCCAACCGGAAGACTTCAAAGGGCCCGCCGTATTCCTGGCATCTGAAGCTGCCAGTTATGTAAATGGTACGATACTGGTGGTGGATGGTGGGTGGATGGGAAGGTAAAGCGGTTTGTGGTTTGAGGTTTGTAGTTTGTGGTTGTTTGTGTTGTTTGCAGTTATAACGTAGGGCTGCGCCTTTGCGCCCTTGCGAGCAAAAATAAAACTATGGAAATAAGGTTTCAATCCAGTCCCAAAGAAGTAAAGGGAATGACAACGGACGAGCTGCGTACTAATTTCTTAGTACAACAGTTACTGCAGGATGGACAGATCAATCTCGTGTATTCGCATTACGATCGTATTATCGTAGGTGGCGTAAAGCCAGGCAAGGATGAAATTGGGCTTCCCAATGAACCTGAGCTGCGGGCTGAATATTTCCTGGAAAGAAGAGAGCTGGGCATAATTAACGTGGCTGCCGGTAAGGGTACCGTTGTAGCGGATGGCGTTAGCTATGAATTGAATAAAATGGATGCCCTCTACCTCGGGAAAGGAACAAAAGACGTACGCTTCAGTTCCGTGTCATCCCAGGATCCCGCTGCGTTCTTTTTAATGTCCACCACCGCGCATCATACTTACCCCAACCGTAAGATGGCCAAAGAAGAAGCTTCACCCGTTAACCTGGGCGAAACCGCTACGGCTAACAGGCGAACTATTTATAAATATATTCATGCAGACGGCATACAAAGCTGCCAACTGGTAATGGGCATAACAGCACTAGAAAATGGAAGTGTATGGAATTCAGTTCCCCCGCATACGCACACGAGAAGAATGGAGGTATATTTTTATTTCGATCTTCCCGAAGCTCACCGGGTGTTTCACCTCATGGGAGAACCCACTGAAACCCGCCATATTGTAATGGCCAATCATGAAGCCGTAATATCACCCCCCTGGTCGGTACACTGCGGCCCCGGCACTACCAACTATACCTTTATCTGGGCCATGGCAGGAGAGAACTATACATTTACCGATATGGACCCGGTGGCGATTGCCGAAATGAGGTAGTTCGTAATCCGCTATCAGATCTTAACCTTTATCACCAGCTTCTTGATATTTCCTTCCCCTATCATCGGCGCATGAACATCCTCAGGATAAAAGATCACAAATTGGTGGTCAGTCAGGCTGAAAAAAGTATCCGGGGCATCATCATAGAATAGTACATCCTTATCAGGATTATACTCGCCTTTGGGGGCAATACAGGTATTGCGCGGCTTCCATCCAAAGGTTTCTTTTCCACTGATCACCACCTGTATATCAATATGCGCATTATGGCACTCGAATTTGGCAATACTCTCCTGCGTTGTCATACCCGCTTTATCAATCACAGCACCTTTCAGGTTCTCACCGTCAATATCAAACTTCCCCGATTCCAGCGCAGACAGATCCGCCCCCTCCAGGTAAGCAAAAGCTTTCGCAAAATGCGGATGCAGAGACGTGTATTTTGCCCTATTGGCTAAACTATCGATGATCATTTGGTTTATTGGTTTATTAGTTTATTAGTTTATTGGTTTGTTTGTTTATTGGATATGTTTTAAATGGGTAAGCAATTGAATGGCTAAACTGTTTAGGTGTTTTATCAGTAAACGATCATAATTCACCAATACACCAATAAACCAATACACCAATAAACCAACAGACCAATAAACCAACACACCACTATCGCTGCACCCTTCCGCTTCCATCTCCTTTCATCAGTTCTTTTACCTCGCTTAAGGTAGCGTGGTTCAGATCGCCGGGGATGGTGTGCTTGAGGGCCGAAGCAGCTACGCCAAATTCAGCGGCTTCGGGCATAGGCATTCCGCTTACAAGACCATAAATAAATCCGCTGGCAAATGAGTCGCCGCTACCCACACGGTCAACAATTCGCACTTCATACTCCCTTGTATGATAAAATTCCGTGCCATCATATACCAGGGCACTCCAGCCATTGTCAGAAGCACTATGGCTCTCGCGTAAAGTGGAAGCGATATACTTAAAACCAAATTTCTCTTTCATTTGCTTGAATACACTCTTGTAGCCATCGAGGTTCAGTTCGCCCTTGGTTACATCGGTACCTTCGGCTTTGAAGCCCAGGGTGGTGTCGGCGTCTTCTTCATTTCCAATACAAACATCCACATACTGGCAGAGACGAGTCATCACCTCCCTCGCTTTTTCCTTGCTCCATAATTTCTTACGGTAATTAAGGTCGATACTGGTGGTAATACCTTTGGCCTTGGCCGCTTTTAAAGCGGCTTCGGTTAATGCCGCGGCCTTATCGCTCAAAGCAGGGGTAATGCCGGTGGTATGAAACCAGCTGGCGCCGTCCAGTATTTTATCAAAATCAAATTCAGCAATATCAACCGTTGAAATAGCCGCATCAGCCCGGTCATAAATAACCTGTGAAGCCCGCATGGAAGCACCTGTTTCGAGAAAATAAATACCCAGCCGTTTTCCGCCCCTGGCGATAAACTGTGTATCTACCCCATAGCGGCGTATATGGTTGATAGCCGCCTGACCCAATGCGTTATCAGGCACTTTGGTAACAAAAACGCCTTCCAGGCCATAATTACAAAGGGCCACCGCAACATTGGCCTCTCCGCCTCCGTAGGTAATATCAAAACTGTCGGCCTGTACAAATCTTTCAAAACCGGGGGTTGAAAGGCGAATCATGATCTCTCCGAGGGTAACCACTTTTTTTGGCATAATCAATCGTATTTTTTAAATAACAGATGGTTGAAAATATTTATTAATTAACTTCAGCACTTCTTGCTGCAAAGTTGTTTAATAATTTGCGGCAAGAAAAGAAATAAGGGTTTATTACAGCAATAAAAATACGCAATCGTTTGCGTAATAAATTAACCCTTTTTTGCGCATTTCAGTAACATTGCTACGCGAAAAAAACCATATGGAAAAGAAAGACATCATTCTCGATTTGATCCCCCAACAGGGAATTTTACCCCTTTATTTCTACAAAGACACTACTGTTAGCATTGAAGTGCTGAAAGCCTTATACACCGCGGGTATACGTGCCGTTGAATATACCAACCGCGGTGAAGCCGCCCTTGCCAATTTCAAGGAAATGCGAAAAGTTTGCGATACCGAACTAAAGGGAATGTACCTCGGAATTGGCACCATCAAGAACGGCGAAATGGCGCAAACCTTTATTGATGCCGGTACAGACTATATCATCTGCCCCGGACTGGTTGAGTCGGTGGCCGCTGTTGCCGACAAGAATAATATGTTATGGGTTCCGGGTTGTATGACGCCCTCCGAAATCATAAAAGCCGAAACACTGGGCGCAAAAATGATCAAACTCTTCCCGGGAAATATCCTGGGACCCGGCTTTCTTTCCGCTATCAAAGAACTGTTCCCCGGCCTGCTGTTCATGCCTACCGGTGGGGTAGAACTGGATAAGGATAATATCGCAGGATGGTTCAAGGCAGGCGTATGTGCTGTAGGTATGGGAAGCAAACTCATTACCAAACCATTGCTGGAAGCCAAAGATTACACAGGTATCAGTACCGCCACCAAAGACGTCTTAGCGATTATCCAGTCAATCAAATCATAACCATGACCCTCACAGCAGAAAAAATAGGCAGGTACCGATGGACGGTTTGCGGACTGGTCTTCTTTGCCACAACTATTAATTATATCGACCGGAGCGTGATCAGTTTTCTGAAGTCAACTTTCACTGAAAACCTGGGTTGGACCGATGCCGACTATGCCGATGTTGAGATTACGTTTAAAGTATTTTATGCGCTGGGTTTATTGGGGGCAGGTGGTTTGATTGATAGAATGGGCTCCAAGATCGGGTATGCTTTGTCTACTTTTTTATGGAGCCTGGCGGGTATTGCCACTGCATTGGTGAATACCGTACTGGGCTTCCAGGTGGTGAGGGGTGCTTTGGGTTTAGCGGAAGCGGGTAATTTTCCTTCCGCGATAAAAACCGTGGCCGAGTGGTTTCCCAAGAAAGAAAGGGCCCTGGCTACCGGGATCTTTAATTCAGGCGCCAATATCGGGGCAATTGTTACTCCTATCACGGTACCCTTTATCGTAACGCAATGGGGTTGGCAATGGGCTTTTATTCTAACGGGCTTACTGGGTTTTGTGTGGTTGATATTCTGGTTTATATTATATGAAGTACCCCGTAAACATAAAAAGATATCCGCAGCGGAATTGGCGTTTATTGAAAGCGATAAGGAAGAGCAGAAAGGAAGCGTGGGAGATGATGATCAACCCAAATTATCATGGGTTAAGCTGCTGGGCTATAAACAAACATGGGCTTTTGCCATTGGTAAGTTATTAACCGACCCTATCTGGTGGTTTTATATTTTCTGGCTGCCCGATTTCTTTGAGAGCATGTACCATATGAAAATTACCGCCGCCAGCTGGCCGGTAGCCACTGTGTACCTGGTATCCACCGTAGGAAGTGTAGCGGGAGGCTGGTTACCCCTGTATTTCATTAATAAAAAAGGATGGGCCGTTACAAAAGCCCGCAGGATCTCGATGCTTATTTATGCGTTTTGCGTATTGCCCATTTTAGGCGCACTGGTATTGGGTGAGATTAATGTGTGGCTGGCTGTAATTGTGATAGGAATTGCCGCCGCTGCGCACCAGGCATGGAGCGCGAATATATTTACAACGGTAAGCGATATGTTCCCTAAAAAATCCACCGCCTCCGTTACCGGTATCGGCGGAATGTTTGGATCTATCGGGGGCATATTACTGTCGCTGTTTGTACAGAAAAATATGTTTGTTCATTACCGTTCTATTGGCCATATAGAAACCGCATACTATATCATGTTTATTGTATGCGCTGCGGCTTACCTTTCGGCATGGGTGGTCATGAATACCCTGATCGGCAAAGCCAAAAAGCAACCCGTTGCATGAGCATTTGTTAAACAACAAACCAGATGAACAGATTCGCGTACCTTTTATTGCTGTTGGTGATGGCAGGAGGAGCTTCACGGGCATTGGCACAGCGGAGCCCGGTAGAGGTAAAACTCATCCCGGAACAACAAAAAGCGGTGATTACTATTAACGGAAAGCCTTTTACCGAATTTGTGTATGCGGATTCTATGGAAAAGCCATTCCTCTACCCGATCTACGCGCCGGATGGGCAGGTGATCACCCGCGGTTTTCCCTGGAATCCCCAACCCAACGATCCCACAGATCATCCCCACCATATTGGCCTTTGGTTTAATTACGAAAAGGTAAATGGCCTCGACTTCTGGAATAATTCCTATGCCATACCGGCCGAAAAGAAAAAACAGTATGGTTGGATCAGAACAAAAAAGGTAACGGACACGCAGAGCGGAGAAAAAGGCAAACTGGTGTATGAAGCCGACTGGACAGACCAGGATAAAAATGTACTGATGAAAGAAAAAACCACCTTTATTTTTAGCGGCGGCCCAGCGAATATAATCGACCGGATAACAGAGTTGACCGCCGTTCAGAATATGGTATTACCGGACGCAAAGGATGGTATGCTGGGCTTGCGGGTGGCCCATGAACTGGAATTGCCTGTGACAGAAACAAAAGAATACAAAGACGACAAAGGAAATATTACTAAAATAAGTGCCACCAAAGACGCTACGGTAACCGGAAATTACCTTACCTCCCAGGGAAAGGAAGGCGATGCCGCCTGGGGTACACGTGCCAACTGGTGTATGCTATATGGCAAAAAGGGCGGCGATGCCATCAGTATCGTTATCATCGACAACCCCAGGAATCCAGGCTATCCCACTTATTGGCACGCTCGTAACTATGGATTATTTGCGGCAAATCCACTCGGGCAAAAGGTATTTTCTGAAGGGAAGGAAGTGATGAACTTTCGTTTATTGAAAGGGGCTACCGCTACTTTCAGTTACCGGATTCTGATTGCATCGGGGAAGGAAAGACTATCGGAAACTGCTATCAACGAGTTCGCCTCGTCGTTCAGGTAACACGCACTTCCTTTCATCGGTCATCCGTTTTTCCTACCTTTGTTCTATGCGTCTCAGTTTCTCTTATGAAAGAAAGAAGGTTATCCAGGCACTGCGGTATCATTTTGTACAGAAAACAGAAATACGCATCCTTATTATACTGGTAAATGTATTTGCGATCCTGTCGGCTATTCTTTTTTACACCAAAAAAATCCGCCCAGAACCCTTCCTCCTGGGATCATTTATCTGGTTAATGTTAATGGGCGCGTTCTGGTATTTTCTGCCCAACAGTATCTATAAAAAAGCATCCACTTTCCGCGATTCGTTCATCATCGACTTCCTGGATTCAGAAGTTCAACTGGAGAATGAAAGGGGTACCGTACACTGGCCCTGGAGCAAATTCACCCGCTTTTTCGAAAGCCCCCACTTTTTTCATCTTTACTTCGATTCAAGATCATTCTTCCTTGTGCCCAAAGAAGATATGACCGAGGAGTTTAAGCATGAGATGAGAGGTCTGTTGAATGCGAAAATCAGGAGTTAGGGCCTAATTCCTAACTCCTAGTCCCTAGCTCCTACAACTCCTTATCCATCTCAAGATGCGGGATGGTCACTTCCTCAAATTCTTCCCCGCATATCTTATACCCTAGCTTTTCGTAGAAGCCTACGGCCGACTTGCGGGCATGCATGGTCATTCGGGTGTAGCCGCGGTCGCGGGCGATATTTTCGGCGAAACTCATCAAAACCCGCCCGATTCCCTTACCCTGGATGCCGGAACTGACCGCCATCTGGCGCAAACGGACTGTTTTTGGGCCGGTTTGGGTGAGAATACAGCAGCCTTCGAGTTTGTCGTCATCGAAACAACCAATGAGGATATCATCTTTTTCAGCGTCAAGATCTGCCTGGGTGAAGTGTAATCCCAGGGGTTTACGGAGCATCTGGTTGCGCAAATCAAGCATTTGCTGGTATTCCCTGGAACCGTGATCAATGAGTTTTAATGCCATATAATTGGGGCTAGGGCTACAAGATAATGATCATTTTGGCAAAAATACGCCCAAAAGGATAGTCGGCCCGCTGAGGGCCGAAAATGCTTGTGGAAACAAATATGCTTTAAAACATTGCTTATTTGACAAAAAGTATATTTTTGCGGCTGTAACAAAAACTTATACAATGTCAGACATCGCCACAAGAGTTAAGAAAATCATTGTTGACAAGTTAGGTGTTGACGAAGCTGAAGTAACAAATGAAGCTTCGTTTACCAACGACCTCGGAGCCGATTCATTGGATACCGTTGAACTGATCATGGAATTCGAAAAAGAATTCAACATCTCTATCCCTGATGAGCAGGCTGAAACCATCACAACTGTTGGTCAGGCAGTTGCTTACCTTGAAGAACACGCTAAGTAAGAAATTATTACTCCACGTAAGGTATAATCTTAATCCGCCTTTCTGCGGGCCTTAAAGCCACAGAAGGCGGATTATCACTTCAAACAGGCAATGAAAATGCAGTTAAAGAGAGTTGTTGTTACTGGTATCGGAACGCTTACGCCATTGGGAAATAATCTTGAGGATTACTGGAATGGTTTGTTAAATGGTGTTTCCGGTGCTGATGCCATCACCCTTTTTGATGCCGCTAAATTCAAAACCCGTTTTGCCTGCGAAGTAAAGGGATTCGATCCTACCCAGTTCATGGACAGGAAAGAAGCCCGCAAACTGGATCGTTTTGCCCAGTTGGCCCTGGTGGCCAGCGATATGGCGGTAGCGGATGCCGGCATCAGCAGGGAAAATGTTGATGTAGACCGTGTAGGCGTAATATTCGCCAGCGGGATCGGCGGACTTACTACTTTCCAGGAAGAAGTGATCAATTTTGCAAAAGGGGATGGTACTCCCCGTTTCAATCCTTTCTTCATTCCCAAAATGATACTGGATATCGCCGCAGGGCAGATATCTATGCGTCATGGTTTCCGGGGACCCAATTTCGCTGTTGTAAGTGCCTGCGCTTCCAGCACCAACGGTATGATTACCGCTTATGATAATATCCGGCTCGGAAAAGCCGATATCATCATCAGTGGCGGATCAGAAGCCGTGATCAGCGAAGCCGGCCTGGGTGGTTTTAATGCCATGAAAGCCATGAGCGAACGCAATGATGACCCTAAAACAGCCAGCCGCCCCTATGATAAAGATCGTGATGGCTTTGTAATGGGAGAAGCTGCGGGCGTTGTTGTACTGGAAGAATATGAGCATGCCGTGAAAAGAGGGGCAAAGATCTACTGCGAATTTATGGGCGGCGGCGCCACGGCCGATGCCTACCACCTTACCGCACCGCATCCGGAAGGATTAGGCGCAAGAAACGTAATGCTGGCAGCCCTGCAGGATGCAGGCATGAAGCCGGAAGAGATTGACTATATCAATACCCATGGAACCTCAACCCCACTGGGAGACGGCGCCGAAGCAAAAGCCATTACCGATGTATTTGGTGAACATGCTTACGAACTGAATATCAGTGCCACTAAATCCATGACAGGCCACTGTCTCGGAGCAGCCGGTGTGATCGAGGCCATCGCCTGCATACAAAGTGTAATACATGATATCGTACCTCCTACGATCAATCATTTTACCGACGACCCTACCCTCGACCCCAAGCTTAATTTCACCTTTAACAAGGCCCAGAAAAGAACGGTCAGGGCAGCATTAAGTAATACTTTTGGCTTTGGGGGGCATAATGCCTGTGTGATTGTAAAAAAATACGTAGCTTAAGTTCGTGCAATTCTTTAAAAAGTTTCTAAAAAGGTCAGACGATTCTTCTTTTGCCAAACAATTGAAGAATGTACTGGGCATCAAGTCAGGCAATGTACTCCTGTACCGTACGGCACTGAGCCACCGTTCCGTTAAGGAAACATCCGATGAAAACAATGAGCGCCTGGAGTATTTGGGAGATGCCGTGTTAAGTGCAGTGGTAGCCGACTATTTATTCAAAAGATATCCTTACAAAGGGGAAGGCTTTCTCACCGAAATGCGCAGCAAAATGGTGAACCGCCAGCAACTGAATGATATCGCCCTCAAAATGGGACTGCGTAAACTTACTTTCTACAATAAATTCGACAACGCACTCAAGGGTAGCCAGATCTTCGGCAATACACTGGAAGCCCTGGTGGGAGCGGTTTACCTGGATAAGGGATATGACAAAACACATGGCTGGGTATTAAAACAGATCGTGATACCGCATATGTTTGTGGATGACCTGGAACTGATTGACATCAACCTCAAGAATAAACTGATCGGCTGGGCCAATAAAAACGGAAAGACCCTCACATTCGAGCTGGCCGAAGAAAAAATGGAGGGCAGCCGCCGGCTCTTTACCATCAATGCCATGCTGGATGGCGAACTGCTCGCATACGGAAAAGGCTATAATAAAAAAGACGCCAGCCAGGTAGCTGCACAGGTGGCGGTAGAGAAGATCGGACTCACCTGAGGCTTTTGGTTTTTGGCTTTTGGCTTTTGGTTTTTGTTGTTTGTTTTTTTGGTTTCTCTTTCTATATGAGCGATGACGATCAATTTAATTTTCAGGTAAAAAAGAAACTAATTCTTTTTGGGTGCGTGTTTCTTGCCGGCCTGATAGCTATTATTTATTTTTCCTGTAAACCTTAGTAACACACCAAAAAACCAAAAACCAAAAACCAAAAGCCAAAAGCCAAAAACCAAACTACAAGCTACAAACCAACTCCACCAATACTCCTGCCGTTCCTTTCGGGTGCAGGAAGCAAACAAGCTTATTATCAGCACCGATTTTGGGTGTTTCGTTCAGTAAAACAAAACCCTCGGCTTTCAAACGGGCCATTTCGGCGGTGATATCGGCCACTTCAAAGGCGATATGGTGGATGCCCTGGCCTTTTTTTTCAATAAAACGGGCGATAACGCCATCCGGATCGGTGCTTTCAAGCAGCTCAATCTTGGTTTCACCTGTCTTAAAAAAGGCGGTATTCACCTGCTCGGAAGCAACCTGCTCTGTCTTATAGCACGTAGTATTCAGTAATTTCTCATATAAGGGGATGGCGGTATCAAAGCCGGAAACTGCAATACCAATGTGTTCAACTCTCAGCATGGCTGGTTTTTTTTGGTTAAAAACCGGGTTTTCAGGCCCGTAAATAAAGGGTTTTGCCTGTAATAGGTTATTTTTACGATCGCACTTTACGAAATTCGGAAAAACAAGGGGTCCGGGTTTCTTCAGACAAATTTATAGAACCCTTTGCAGTACTTTTGTGTTATAAATGATTTGATAAACTATTTCTGAAAGATGTTGAAATTACCAATTTACCTGGATAACAATGCTACCACTCCCATGGACCCCCGTGTACTGGAGGCCATGATACCATATTTTACCGAACATTTCGGCAATGCGGCCAGCCGTAACCACCCTTTTGGATGGGAAGCGGAAGAAGCCGTGGACTATGCCCGCGAACAGGTGGCCAAACTGGTGGGTGCCGATCCCAAAGAGATCATTTTCACCTCCGGGGCAACCGAAGGCGATAACCTGGGTATCAAAGGAGTATATGAAATGTACGCCAGTAAAGGAAACCATATCATTACCTGCACAACAGAGCACAAAGCGGTACTGGACACCTGTAAACATATTGAACGTACGGGTGGAGAAGTTACTTACCTGGAAGTGAAAGCAGATGGTTTAATCGACCTGAAAGAGCTGGAAGCTGCCATCAAACCCACTACCATCCTGATCGCCATCATGTATGCCAATAACGAGATCGGCGTTATACAGCCTATCCGGGAGATCAGTGCCATCGCTAAAAAACATGGGGTTCTTTTCTTTTCCGATGCGGTTCAGGCCGTAGGTAAAGTGCCGGTTGATGTAAACAAAGACGGTATTGATATCATGGCGTTTACCGGCCACAAAATGTATGGACCCAAAGGTATTGGTGCCTTATATGTGCGCCGTAAGAACCCAAGGGTAAAAGTAACCGCACAGATGGATGGTGGCGGCCACGAAAGGGGAATGCGCAGCGGAACATTGAACGTTCCAGGCATAGTTGGATTTGGTAAAGCTTGTGAACTGGCCCGGCTGGAAATGGCAGATGATGCAGCAAGATTAAGCAAGCTCCGCGATAAACTGGAAACAGCACTGGTGCAACTGGAAGAAACCTATGTAAATGGTAACCGCGAGCACCGCTTGCCCCATGTAACCAATATCTCTTTTAAATACGTAGAAGGAGAAGGACTCTTGATGGGCTTTAATAAGAATATCGCCCTTTCTTCCGGTTCGGCCTGTACATCGGCGTCACTGGAGCCCAGCTATGTATTAAAAGCACTGGGATTGGGAGATGACCTGGCACACAGTTCGCTGCGTTTTGGACTGGGCCGTTTTACCACCGAAGAGCAAATAGACTATACGATCAAAGCGGTAAGCGAAACCGTATTAAAGCTACGCGAGATGAGCCCGCTTTGGGAAATGTTCAAGGAAGGCATCGACCTGGACAAAATTGAATGGGCAGCCCATTAGGAATTTGAAAATTAGTTAATTTGAAAATTTGAAAATGGAATTCAAATTAACTAGAGCAGATAGTAAAAACAGCAGTATTTCCATTTTCAAATTTTCAAATCTTCAAATTTTCAAATTTATATGGCATACTCAGAAAAAGTGATCGATCACTATACAAATCCAAAGAACGTAGGCACCCTGGATAAATCGAAAAAGAATGTAGGAACCGGCCTGGTAGGTGCTCCTGAATGTGGTGATGTGATGCGTTTGCAGATAGAGGTAGACGATTCGGGCCTGATTACAGACGCGAAGTTCAAAACCTTCGGCTGCGGTTCCGCTATCGCTTCCTCATCCCTGGCAACAGAATGGCTGAAAGGCAAAACGGTTGACCAGGCAGTACAGATAGATAATATGGACCTGGTAGAAGAATTAAATCTTCCACCCGTAAAGATCCACTGCTCTGTACTGGCGGAAGACGCCATCAAATCGGCCATCAACGACTACCGTAAAAAGAATGGCCTGGAAGAACTGGTATTTGAAGAAAAGATTCACTAAGAGAGGAAGGATAACCGGACCAGGGAGAAGCACAGTATAAACAATCGCCAATCCGAAATCCGCAATCCGAAATCCGCAAATCTTCTATCGTGACAGCAACAGAAAACAGCATATACGTAAGCGATAAAGCGAAGAAAAAAGTTTCCCAGCTAATGGAAGAAGCCGGCGTAACAGGAGATGAAAGTTATTTCCTGCGAGTAGGTGTTGTAGGGGGTGGTTGTTCGGGGCTGAGTTATAAGCTCGATTTCGACAACGAAATAAAGCCAATGGACCAGGTGTTTGAAGACAATGGTGTAAAAGTGGTAACGGATCTCAAAAGCTTTCTCTACCTCGTAAATACCGAGCTCGATTTTTCAGACGGGCTTAACGGAAAGGGTTTCTATTTTAACAACCCTAATGCCAGCCGAAGCTGTGGCTGCGGCGAAAGCTTCGCGGTATAATCCTCCGTGAGAAAAATATTGTAAAGGCCGGAGATGATTCTCCGGCCTTTTTTTAATATTAACTCCCTCTTTAGTACGTCTGCTGGTAAAAACATTTAGTTTTGACACCATGTGGATGATCTGCAAAAAAGAATGGCAACAGTTTTTCAGCAGCCTTACCGGGTATATCGCACTGGTATTGTTCCTCCTGCTGAATGGGTTGTTTCTTTTTGTTTTTCCCGATACCAGCATTCTCGATTTTGGATATGCCACCCTGGGTAGTTTTTTTAGCCTGGCACCCTGGATACTTTTATTTCTGGTTCCTACCATTACCATGCGCAGCCTGGCCGATGAATACCGTGCCGGGACCTTTGAAATATTGAAGACACTACCCGTAACGCCGGCAAAGATTGTAGGTGGAAAGTTTCTCGGGGCCCTCATTATTGTAATTACCGCCTTACTGCCTACCATCATCTATGCTTTTTCTGTTCAGCAGCTAAGTGTTACCGGAGGGATAGATGTGGGAGCTACGATCGGCAGTTATATCGGGTTGATATTCTTAGGTGCCGTATTCACTTCGGTGGGCATCTGTGCCAGTAGCTTTACCAATAATACCGTGATGGCCTTTATTGCAGGCGCTTTTGTATGCTTTTTACTATACAGCGGCTTCGATGCGATCAGTAAACTGCCGGTATTCCAGGCCGGTGCCGATTATTATATCGAAATGCTGGGTATCAATTTTCACTACAGGAGTATCAGCCGGGGCGTGATCGACAGCAGGGACCTCATTTATTTTATCGCTGTCATTTTTCTGTTTCTTCTTATCACCCAACGAAACCTTATTAAACGCTAGTACTGCATGAAGAAAGTGTGGCAACATAAGTATGGCATACCGGCACTGATAGGAGCGTTCCTGGTGGTGGTGTACCTGTCAACTTTATTCTTCTATCGTGCCGATCTTACTGCGGAAAAAAGATACAGCCTCACCGATCCCACCCGCAAACTGCTGAAGCAACTGGATGAAGTTGTTACAGTGCGTGTTTTTCTCACCGGTGAACTTCCCGCTGACTATAAAAAACTGAGCATCGCAACCAAAGATCTGCTGGATGAATTCAGGTCGGTTTCAGGCAATCACGTTAACGTTGTTTTTGAAAAGCCCGGGGAGGAGATAAAGGACGATACGGCGAAAGTTATTTTTTATGATAGCCTGGCGCGACTGGGCGTAGTGTTTGAACAAAGCCAGCAGGTATCTGCGAAAAATGAAAAGCAAACCAATCAACTGATAATACCCTCGGCATTGGTAAGTTTCAAAGACGGGCAAAAGCCCATTGCGGTTGACCTGAGAAGCAGCCGGAAAGTATACAAACAGTATAATGTAATTACAGATAACCCGCAGGAAGATATCGAAGCCACACGCAATGCCGCGGAGGCCCTGCTGGAGTTTAAGTTTGCGGATGCCATTGACAAGCTCACCCGTACTTCAGTTGATACCATTGTATATGCTGTTGGAAACGGTGAGCCGGTGAACCTGAGCGTGAATGATCTTGGCGAAAGCCTCCGTAACCAATATAAGTTGGCGGTATTTGACCTGAAAAAAGGCTACCCCGATGCTTCTGTTATCAAGGCGATGATGATTGTAAAACCAACATTGCCCTTTACAGACGAGGATAAACTGAAAATAGACCAGTATATCATGAACGGCGGGCATGTGATCTGGTTCATCGATAAACTGCATGCCGAACTGGATAGTCTTATGCGAAGCCAGGCGCAGTACACCGCTTTTGACCGCGGCCTTAACCTCGACGATCTGCTTTTCCGGTATGGTGTTCGGATTAATCCCGACCTGTTACAAGACCTCAATTGCTCTAAACTGCCCATCGTGGTGGGCAAGAATGCGGATGGCAGCCCTAAAATGCAGCGACTGCCATGGCCCTATTATCCCTTCCTGGCCGCTCGTAACCCGAATCCCATTTCCAATAACCTCGACAGAGTATTGCCTATTTTTCCGTCCAGCATTGATACGGTAAAGTCGCCCGGGATACAGAAAACCATTTTACTGGCCACGGATAGTAACAGCCGCACGATCAGCTCCCCGGCTATGGTGGAGATCAACAGCGTAAAGGGAGATGATGACCTGCTTAGCTTTCAGAAAAAATATGTACCCGTGGCAGTCTTGCTGGAAGGAAAATTCAGCTCTCTTTTTGGGGGCCGTATCGGCAAAACCGTGATGGATTCTGTTCTCAGGGTTACCGGGAAGCCATTCCTGGGCAGGGCACGGAGAGAGGGTAAACAGATCGTAGTATCGGATGCCGATATTGTAACCAATTCCGTTAGCCCTACTGTTGGCCCGTTGCCCATGGGACTGCTTCCGCTGGAAAATTACCGGTTTGCGAACAGGGAATTTTTTCTCAACGCAATGGACTACCTGGTAAGTACCAACCATCTTTTCGAGAGCCGCAACAAAGACTTTGTATTAAGGTTGCTGGATAAAACCAAGGTAGAGGAGCAAAAAACTACCTGGCAGTTTATCAATATAGTTGTTCCTATTGCAGTCATACTCCTGTTAGGCGGGCTGTTCCAGTTTCTGCGTAAAAAGAAATACGAACAATAACATTTTGCGGCCGGGCCGGGCTATCTTTAGGCAATAAATCCTTTACATGTCAGCACACCAGGTTGTTTATTTGATTTTTGGAATCGTGTTGACGGTTGCACTCATATTTGACCTGGGCCTTTTAAGCAGGAAAAACAAAACCGTTTCCGTTAAACAGGCTTTGTACCAGACTTTTTTCTGGGTGGCACTGGCACTTGCTTTTTTTGGTGTGGTATGGGTAATGGGCCCTTCCCTGGCATCAGAGGATATTACAGCGGCGGCAAAAGGTATCCAGGTAACGGGATCACAATTGTCACTTGAGTTTTTAAGTGCCTACCTGATGGAATGGAGCCTGAGCATCGATAATATCTTTGTATTTATCCTCATCTTCACCGCGTTTGAAGTAAAGGAAAAGCATTTTCCGCGTGTGTTGCTGGCCGGCATATTGATGGCGATCCTTTTCAGGGTAATCTTTATCTCCGTTGGTGTGGTACTGGTAACGAAGTTTTCATGGATACTCTATCTTTTTGGCGCATTCCTTTTGTACACAGGCTACCGTATGTTTACCGCCGGAGAGGATGAAGAGTTTAACCCGCTGGAGTCGGGCATCTATAAGCTGGTGGAAAAATTCCTGCCGCTGGCAGGGCATGATGGCGGTGGGAAATACCGCATCAGGGAAAATGGGCTCGCGTTATATACTTCGCTTTTTGTGGTGGTAGTACTGCTGGCGGTAACAGACCTTCTGTTCGCGCTGGATTCCATTCCTGCAGTAATGGGTATTTCAAAAGATCCGCTGGTGATTTATACATCCAATATTTTTGCGGTATTGGGACTGCGCAGCTTGTTTTTCCTGCTCCGCGGCGCGGTTGCAGAATTCGATTACCTCCAGCAGGGCATTGCCATTGTACTGATCTTTATTGGCGCCAAAATGCTGGGCGAACATTACATCAGCCAGTGGATCGGGAAAAGTACCCAGGTACTTATTTCACTCATCGTGATACTGGTCTGCATCAGCGGCTCTATCTTTTATTCTATGATCGTAAAAAAACGCCGTATGCACGGGAAACACTGGAAGTAAAAACAAAAAATAAACCCATAAAGCCATAAACAAAATTTGTTTTACACCGTCGCCGATATTGCTGCTATTCTGCATGCGCAACCAACAGTAACCGCTGCAACGAGGATCGAGCAATTGCTGATCGATAGCCGGAAGATTGTATTTCCCGAACGGGCTTTGTTTTTCGCTATCGCCGGACCCAGGAGAGACGGGCACACGTTTATCGGTGAAGCCTATGCCCGGGGGGTAAGGAATTTTGTAGTGAAAAAAGGGTATGATGGTTCAGCTTTTGACAATGCTACTTTTCTGCAGGTGGAAGATGTATTAACAGCGCTGCAGCAGCTCGCCGCTTTTCACCGGGCGCAGTTCAATATACCGGTGATAGGAATTACCGGCAGCAATGGTAAAACGATTGTTAAGGAATGGTTGTACCAGTTGCTGCAACCTGATTATAGCATTGTAAGAAGTCCCAGGAGCTACAATTCACAGGTGGGCGTTCCACTAAGTGTATGGCAAATGGAAGACAGGCACACACTGGGCATCTTTGAAGCAGGAATATCAACGGCCGGAGAAATGCAACGGCTGCAACAAATCATTCAGCCCACATTCGGCGTACTTACCAACCTCGCCGGCGCGCACAGCGAAGGGTTTGCAAACGAGAGGCAGAAAGCCATTGAGAAGGCAAAGCTTTTTACCCATGCGGGAACATTGGTGTTTGGAAAGGAAGCCGCAGGAGAAATCATCAACTTTGAAGGAGCTGATAAGACGATTTTGCAGGAAGACACAAGGTGCCTGACCTGGAGCCGGGTTCAGCCTGCAACACTCAGGATACAGGATGAAAAAATAAAAGCTACACAAACCATTGTTTCCTGTTTATACGGAGGAACGGAAAGTACGCTAACCATACCATTCACCGACAGGATCTCTGTTGATAATGCCATTACCTGTTGCCTGGTACTGTTTGCAATGGGGTATAGTGTTTCCGAAGTGAATAAGAGAGTAGCTAAGCTGGAAGCCGTTGATATGCGTATGCAATTAAAGAAAGGTATTCATAACAGCTATGTGCTGAATGATAGTTATAGCAATGATACGGCTTCGCTCTACCTGGCACTTGACTACTTACAGCAACAGGCAGGCAGTAAACCCACAACGCTCATCCTGTCTGATGTATTGCAGTCGGGTAAAGATGAGGATAAGCTATACGATGAGATTGCAGAATCGCTAAGGGTTCGTGGCATCGGCCGCTTTATTGGGATCGGTCCTGCTATGCAACAGCACAAGGCGGTTTTTACTGCCCGCGGGAATCAACAGTATACAGCGGCCTTTTATCCATCCACCGAGGCTTTCTTACGGCAGACGGGAACACAGCAATTTGCGGGTGAATATATATTGCTGAAAGGAGCCAGGATCTTTGAATTTGAAAAGATATCACACTGGCTGGAGCAGGAAGTGCACCAGACCGTTATGGAGATTAATCTCACCGCCATGGCGCATAACCTGAAACTATACCAGGCCCAATTACAACCCAGTACCAAACTGATGGCCATGGTTAAGGCTTTCAGTTACGGAAGCGGCAGTGCCGAAGTAGCGCGATTGCTGCAGTTTCATAAAGTAGACTACCTCGCCGTTGCCTATGCCGATGAAGGGGTTGAACTTCGCAAAGCCGGTATCAGCCTTCCCATCATGGTAATGAATGTTGATAGTGCGGGGTTTGACGCGTTAGTAACCTACGGACTGGAACCGGAAATATATTCCTTCCAGGTATACCAATCTTTTCATCAATACCTTAGCCAGCAAGGACTACAAAAGTTCCCCGTACATATTAAGTTCAATACCGGCATGAACCGGCTGGGCTTTGAAGTAACCGAAGCCGGCGAATTGGCCGGTTATATCCAGCGCCGCCAAACCATGGTAGTGCAAACCGTATTCAGTCACCTGGTTGCCAGCGAATCGGCGGAGCATGATGGATTTACCCGGCAACAGGTAACGCTTTTTGAAAACGCCTGCCGCGAACTCAGGCGGGGTATTGGATATACGTTTATCAAACATATAGCCAACTCCGCTGCCATCCACCGAAACCCGGCGTACCAGTTTGATATGGTAAGGCTGGGTATTGGCCTGTATGGTGTGGACACTGGTGAAGGCAACACAGTTTCCCTGGAAACGGTGGCAACCCTGAAAACAACAATAGCGCAGGTAAGAAAAGTAAAAGCCGGGGAAACTGTTGGCTATGGGAGGAAAGGAAAACTGGAAAAAGACAGCCTGGTAGCCACTGTGCGCATAGGATATGCCGATGGATATAGCAGGCGACTCGGTAACGGCGTAGGGAAAATGATGCTTGGGAACCATTTGGTGCCTGTAATTGGAAATGTTTGCATGGATATGACCATGCTGGATGTTACAGAAGTACCCCAGGTTGTGGAGGGCCAAACGGTAGAAGTATTTGGAAAAAACCTCCCCGTACAAACCGTAGCTGGATGGGCAGATACGATCGCCTACGAGATCATGACCGGCATCAGCCAAAGAGTGAAGCGGGTGTATGTGGAGGAGTGAGGGGGACATGGAACATTGTAAATTGAAAATTCACTCTATCTTTGACCACTATAAAAAATAACTGAATTGAAAGGAAGACAGGTCGTTTTTATCATTCTGCTCATCATTTTTGCCGATCAGGCACTGAAGTTCTATATCAAGCTGAACTATTATGCGGGGGAAGAGCATATGATAATTGGCAATTGGTTCAGGCTGCATTTTGTTGAGAATGAGGGAATGGCCTGGGGTTGGAAATTCGGCGGTAGCTGGGGTAAATATGTATTAACCGTATTCAGGTTGATAGCGGTAGTATATGGAACATTTTTATTGCGGAGATTTATTCGCGATCGCTATCACCGGGGGTTTATTATCTGTGCGGCGTTAATTTATGCCGGGGCTTTGGGCAACCTGATAGACAGCCTTATTTATGGAAGAATTTTTGAGCATAGCAGTAATTTCTCGCAGAACGTTGCCAAGCTTTTTCCAGCGGGCGGCGGGTATGCTGGTGTGTTACAAGGTAAAGTAGTTGATATGCTTTACTTCCCCATCATAAGAGATGCACACTATCCAACATGGGTTCCTTTTGTGGGAGGTGATGAATTCGAATTCTTCAGGCCTGTATTCAATATTGCCGATGCGGCTATTTCAACGGGAGTGATTGTGCTGCTGGTTTTCCAGAATAAGTTCTTTAAGAAACATACGCAGCAGAGAAGTCATACAATAGAAACCAATAGTGTAGTAGACGATAAAACCCAAATCTTCTAAAAGATCCGCAATCCGTAATTCATCATCTAATCGAAGGCGTTCTCACCAAAGAAATAGACTGCGTATTAGGTGATGATCCCAGCACCTGGTCTATCATCCCGTAGCCTTTGGCAAAATAAGTGTTACCAGTTAACACCGTCCGGTAAGTACCGTTATTGGGCATGAATTTTATTTCTCTTTTTACATTGATCACGTTCTCGTAAGTCTTACCCCCGATGGTATAGGTGGCAGTATTCTTGCTGATGATCGTAAATACAATTTTTGCTTTTCCGTACTCAAATCCTCCTGTATTGGTAGCCAGTTTAACCGTGCCATATTCACCACTTTCCCAGCTATCACCCACATTGGCTCTTTCTTTCAGAATAGGGTAATGGATATAGAAGCCCGGTACAGAATCAAACAAAAATGTGTAATCAAAGTCAACCGTGCTGTACGTATAATAATTTCCGATAGATGCGTTTTTGGCATAATAGAAAGTATCGCCCAAAGAAGTTCCGAATTTAGAATAGGTGAGACTATCAATATCTATAGTGGAAGCCGCCGCTGTTACCCTGAAAGTATCCACCGAACCCAGCTTTGGCAGGTATTGATAGGTCCAGGCAGACCCCGAAGTTGTAGGAAAATAGTCGCCACCTGTACCCGACCCACCTGTGCCGCCGCCCGAACCGCCGGATGATACTGAACCTGTTGCTGTAATAGTGAATGAACAGGTATTGCCATTAAAATTGATCAGGAAATCGGATGACTTGGGCAATAGGGGTTTTCCTTTTCCCTTTACTTTTACCAGTATTGAGCCTGTATTAAGCGCAAAACCCGAATCGAGGAACCAGATGCCGTTAACGGTATCTGAACTGATCTGGTATTTGCCCTGGGAGGTGAAATTGACACTGAGCTTGATATAGTTGCTATCACCAAGGGTGGAATCTACCACATAGCTTCCGCTAACGATAATGTTTTTGCAATTACCCGAAGAATCCAGTAGCGTACCCTGCGCAACACCCGAAAAACCGCCATTCTCCACGCTCAATTCTTTCTGGCACGCGAAAAACGTGCAGAGCAGGGTAAAAACGATGGTGATTCGCAGGATGGATTTTTTCATGATGGTATTTGCCATTTTGCAATTGTCTACGAATATCAGATAAAAATTACACTAATAACGCTGCCTGTGTGGTCAATTTATTGCCTGTAACCAGCTCGCGGATACTATTTAACGTTATCGCAGCAATCTGCGTCATGGCTTCATGGGTAAAAAACGCCTGGTGGGCCGTTATCAGTACATTGGAAAAGCTCATCAGGCGCTGGATTTCATCATCCTGTATCACCTGGCCCGACAAATCCCTGAAAAACAGGTGTTCTTCCTGTTCATACACGTCAATTCCCAGGTAGCCTACCTGCCCCGATTTCAGGGCCTCAATAATAGCCTTGGTTTCAATCAGTGCGCCCCGGCTGGTATTAATCAGCATTACTCCGGGCTTCATCAGGGCCAGGGTATCGCGGTTAATCAGATGTTTGGTTTGTTCATTCAGCGGGCAGTGTATAGAAATGATATCCGCTTTCAGTACTTCTATCAGCGGATGGTATTCTACACCCGCCGCTTCCATTTCTTTGTTGGCGATAATATCAAAAGCCAGCAGGCGGCAGCCAAAACCAAGCATGATCCTGCAAAAAGCTTTTCCGATATTTCCGGTTCCTATGACCCCTACCGTTTTGCCATGCAGGTTAAATCCTAATAATCCATTGAGCGAAAAATTCTGCTCACGTACCCTGTTATACGCTTTATGCGTTTTGCGGTTTAAAGTAAGTATCATAGCCATAGCATGCTCGGCCACCGCTTCAGGTGAATAGGCAGGAACACGGCATACCCGAAGCCCGTTTTGCCGGGCCGCTTCCAGGTCTACATTATTAAAACCCGCACAACGCAGAGCAATCAGCTTCACACCTCTGTCTGCCAGTAATTTACAAACCGGGGCGGTTACCCTGTCGTTTACAAAAACGCATACCGCATCCGCCTTCTCCGCCAATGCAACCGTCTGTTCGTTTAGCGCCGTTTCTGCAAAATCAAATTCCATCCCCTCATGCGCTTCCGCGGCAAAAAAGATTCTATCGTAAGGTTGAGCCGAATAAAAAATGATCTTCATCAGTTAAAGATACCTAATCGGCAGGGCCTGGGAGAATGTATCTGCCGGTAATGTCATCGCATCGTAAAAACAGTTGCCGGAATACTCATTTGACAAAACTGTGGCAAATGAAATCCGCAGGGGATGAACCTTTGCCAACTCTTATGCGAAACCTGCTTTTTTCTGCGCTGTTAACAGCCGCTTTTTGTACACAAACGCTGGCGCAATCCCACCAGTTTAGTGATACATTGAAGGGGGTGGGCGAAGATATAGTAGTTACCGCCAACCGTTCCGAAAGGAAACTGAGCAATGTGGCCGTTCCGGTAACACTGCTGTCAAAAACTACCATTCAGCAAACCGGTTCCCTGCGCCTGCAGGACATACTACAGGAACAAACAGGGCTGGTACTGGTAAACAGCCCGCTGGCCAGCACCTTAAGCGGCTATCCCAACCCTTTTGGACAGGGCATACAGATGATGGGCCTCGACCCCGCTTATACGGCTATCCTGCTGGATGGTGAGCCCCTTATTGGAAGAAATGCGGGCATCCTAAAACTGGGAAGGCTTGCCACCGGTAATATCAGGCAGGTGGAGATCATTAAAGGACCTTCTTCCAGCCTATACGGTAGTGAAGCCATGGCAGGCGTTATCAATATTATTACCGATCCGCCCTCCGGTGAGGCGGTTGATCTGCAACTGCACCATGCTACCAATGATACCTGGGGAACCACGCTTTCTTACCGGAATCGTTTTGCCAGGACCGGTGTGCAGTTTTTTATTAACCGCTATTCTACAGGCGGTTATGACCTGGATCCAATGATCTACGGGAAAACAGTAGATCCCTCTCGCGACTGGACCGGGCAGCTGAAAATACAGCAGGAGATTTCTTCCAAAGCCCAGCTGAAAGTTTCTCTCCGTAATTACGATTCCAGGCAGGATAATAACTACCAGGTTTATACATCGGGCGTGGCAGCCATTGCGTTGGGTTCTACCCGGGAACAGGAACGTTCGGCGTTTGCACAGCTCCGCCTATTGCTCAATACCAATAGCCGGTTGTATTTGCGTACTTCGTACGACAGGTATGTTAACCGTTCTTTTGTTGACCTGGACAAAACAACTGTCCGTTTTGATGAAACCAGCTTTGATCAGTCATTGATCAAACCCGAGGTGCAGTACGAAAGAAGCCGGCCCGGAAGAAGTCAGTATGTTGCCGGTTTTGGCGCGGCACTGGAATCGATTGAAGCATCCCGCTACGCGGGCCTTCAAAGGGTTTCAACAGTATACGCATTTACCCAGAAGGAATGGTACCTGTTACAGCAGAAACTAACAATTATTGCCGGTGGGCGTATTGATAAGCGCAGCGATTTTGCGGCGCATCTGAGCCCAAGGCTGGCCCTGGCGTATAAGGCAGGGAAGTACATCAAACTTACAGCATCAGCCGGATGGGGTTTCAAAGCCCCTGATTTCAGGCATATGTATCTCAATTTTTACAATGCGCAGGTGGGCTATTCCCTGTTGGGAAGCCGAACCCTTTCAGATGAGCTGCAAAAACTGCAACAGCAGGGCCTTCTGCAAAATGGAGCGGATATCAGCCCTTACCTTGCCACGAAAGACCTCCGCCCCGAAACATCATTCGGCATGCACGCCGGAGTAAAATATAGTCGCCAGGCACTTAGCGCGGAAGCGGGTTTTTTCCGTAATGATATAGATCACCTGATCGACGTATATGCGCTTCCTTTTACAAGAAGCAATGGCCTGCCGGTGTATAGCTATCACAATGTTTCCAGCGTTTTTATACAGGGCTTTCAAACCGATATCAGTTACAGGATCAGCCCCAGCTGGGTGGTATCGGGCGGTTACCAGTTCCTGGACGCAAAAGATAAACAGGTATTGAAAAACATTGATAACGGTACTGTTTATAAACGCGACCCTGTTACTTTTCAAACAACCCTGGTAACCCGGTCAAACTACTACGGCCTCGCAAACCGCTCCAAAAATTCAGGGAATGCTAAAATATTATATGATAACCGTGCCCATGGCTTTGATGCCTATCTGAGAGTGGTCTATCGCGGACGCTATGGTGTTTCCGATGTGAATGGGAATAATATCATTGATGACAGCCGCGAAATGACTGCCGGTTACGCTATGGTAAACATCGCGGCATCCAAAACCATCGGCAATCATTTCCGTTTGCAGGCGGGCGTTGAGAACCTTTTCAATTATACCAACCCCACCCAACTGGCAAATATCGCGGGCCGGCTATTTTTCCTGAACCTCAATTATTCAATCGACCAATTATTTACTAAAACAAAAACACACAGATCATGAGACAAAGAATGTTCATCTTAGTTATTGCCCTGGTTACCATTGCGGGTTTTACATCCTGCAGTAAAGACAATACCACCCCACAGGTATCTATTACCAGCACCCAAACCCTTAATGTAAATTTTAGCACCGCTTCAAAATACGCGCTCTTCAGTTTTAAGGATAGTGCTGTAGTTGCCAATACCGACTCGGCCAGCAGCAAATGGGATTTTGGTTTACGTCTTACCAGTTTCATTGTAAACAGCAATGCCAGTGGCCCCGGTAGTGCAGGTGTAATTGTGCAGGATGGCGTTTATTCGTCTATTACCGCCGCCCCATCCAGCGGGTATGCCTACGACACCACCAGCAGCAAACCTGCTATTAAAGATGGTACCTGGTACGACTACAACCCGCAAACCCACGCTTTCGTACCCAAGGCAGGTAAAGTATTCCTGTTCCGGACAGCCGACGGTGCGCACTACGCTAAAATGCAGCTGTTGTCGGTAGACTATGCCCCCTTTACCGGCCCGGTACCCGCAACACTGTTGTATAAGTTCCAATACACCTATCAAACCAGCGGAAGCACAACATTTTAGTATATGTTCAGGTAACGTTGTTAGGCCACTATTTAGGTCAAAAAGCGTTCGTAGTGTAAGATACTGCGAACGCTTTTTATTGAAAACAAGCCAAAAACAGCCCTGCCAGCCCTTGTTCCTAGTTCCTAACCCCTTTTCTTCCTACCTTTGCACCCTTTAAAACCAGCTTTTTTTGCAGGATATGAGCGTAAAATACCCGGAATTTTCAGGACTTAACCTTCCTTCCATAGAACAGGAAATATTGGCGAAATGGCGTGATGAACAGGCTTTTGAAAAAAGTATCTCGCTGCGCGATGGCAAAACGCCTTTTGTTTTTTATGAGGGTCCGCCCAGTGCCAATGGTATGCCCGGCATTCACCATGTTATTTCCCGTACACTGAAGGATATGGTATGCCGGTATAAAACCATGCAGGGCTTCCAGGTAAAGCGGAAAGGAGGATGGGATACCCATGGCCTGCCCGTAGAACTGGGCGTGGAAAAAGAGCTGGGTATTACCAAAGAAGATATAGGGAAAAAGATATCGGTAGAAGAGTATAACCAGAAATGCCGCGAGGCGGTATTGCGTTACAAAGACAAGTGGGATGAACTTACCCGCAAAATGGGATACTGGGTTGACCTGGATGATCCCTATATCACATTTGATAATAGCTACATTGAAACGCTCTGGTGGATCCTGAGTGAGTTGTATAAGAAGGGATTGCTGTATGAAAGCGTAAGCATACAACCTTATTCCCCCGCCGCAGGAACAGGACTCAGCTCGCATGAACTGAACCAGCCCGGTACCTATAAGGATGTGAAAGATACCAGTGTTGTGGCCATGTTTAAAGCCCTTAGGAACGGGAAGAGCGAGTTCCTTTTTGAGAAAATAACAGCTGCGGGCTTGTCCGCACAGGCCTCTTCGCAGGAGGAAGTGTTTTTTATGGCTTGGACCACAACGCCCTGGACCCTGCCTTCCAATCTGGGACTGACAGTTGGTCCGAATATCGAGTATGTGCTGGTAGATACCTTTAACCCCTACACGCATTTGCGCGTGAAGATCGTTTTGGCGAAAGCCTTGCTGGGCAAGTACCTTAAGGCAGAGGGAGAGAATATGAATTTTGAGGGGTATGATGATAAAGCGAAAGTTATTCCATGGAAGATTATAACCGAATTCAAAGGAAAAGAGATAGAGGGATGTGAATACGAGCAACTGCTTCCGTATGAGGCAAATTCAATCGAGAACATCCAACTCCAAACCCCAACCGCCAAACCCTTCCGCGTGATTTCGGGTGATTTTGTTACCACGGAAGATGGAACCGGTATTGTACATACCGCGCCGGCTTTTGGTGCGGATGATTATAAGGTGGGAAAAAAATATGATATCGGGATCCTGACGATGGTTGACAGGCAGGGAAAATTTGTAGAAGGGTTGGGCGAGTTTAGTAACCGATATGTAAAAGACTATAAAGATGATCCCGCTTATGTGGATGTGAACGTAGACATCAGCGTAAAGCTGAAACTGGAAAACCGGGCCTTTAAGGTTGAAAAATACGAACATAGTTATCCGCATTGCTGGAGAACTGATAAACCCATTCTTTACTATCCATTGGATGCCTGGTTTATAAAAACCACGGCCGTTAAAGACAGGATGGTGGAACTGAATAAAACCATTAACTGGAAACCCAAATCAACCGGGGAGGGGCCGGTTTGGCAACTGGCTGGAGAATATGGTTGACTGGAACCTGAGCCGCAGCCGCTATTGGGGAACCCCGTTGCCGGTTTGGAGAACGGAAGATGGGGAAGAAGAAGTTTGTATCGGATCTATTGAAGAGCTGAATGAAGGGATACGAAAAGCCAGCGAGGTGCTGGGCGGCGATATCAATAAGCATTACCTGCATGAAGGGATCCTGGACCTGCACAAGCCTTTTGTGGATGATATCATATTGGTAAGTGCTTCCGGGAAGCCGATGAAAAGGGTTTCCGACCTGATTGATGTATGGTTCGACAGTGGTGCCATGCCCTACGCCCAGTGGCATTACCCTTTTGAGAATAAGGAACGGGTGGATAAAGGCGAGGCCTTCCCGGCGGATTTTATTGCTGAGGGGGTTGATCAAACCCGTGGTTGGTTCTATACCCTGCACGCATTGGCGGTGATGTTGTTTGACAGCGTAGCCTATAAAACCGTGGTGAGCAATGGACTGGTGCTGGATAAGAACGGCAATAAAATGAGCAAGCGATTGGGCAACGTGGTCAATCCATTTGAAACCATAGAAAAATACGGTGCCGATGCCACGCGCTGGTATCTTATTACCAACGCGTCGCCCTGGGATAACCTTAAGTTCGACCTGGCCGGTATTCAGGAAGTACAACGTAAGTTTTTCGGAACCTTATATAATACCTACCAGTTCTTCTGTTTGTACGCGAATGTGGATGGCTTTGCATTCAGGGAAGCGTATATTCCATTGGCCGAAAGGCCCGAGATAGACCGGTGGATATTATCTTCCCTCAATACCCTCGTGAAGAATGTTACCCAGGCAATGGATCATTTTGAACCCACCCTGGCCGGCCGTTTCATAGAAGAGTTCCTGGATGAACACCTGAGCAACTGGTATGTACGCCTCTGCCGCCGTCGTTTCTGGAAGGGAGAGTATGAGCAGGATAAGATAAGTGCCTACCAAACCCTGTATGAGTGCCTGGAAACGATTGTCCGCCTGATGGCACCTATTTCGCCGTTTTTTAGCGATGCGGTATTTAATAACCTGAACAAGGTAACGGGTCGTTTTTCTGTGTCGTCTGTACACCATGCCGATTTCCCGGTTGTAAACGAATCGGCCATTGATACCTCGCTGGAAGAAAGAATGCAGTTATCCCAGGATGTATGTTCCCTGGTTCTTTCCCTGCGTAAAAAAGTAAATATCAAGGTGCGCCAGCCTTTACAGAAAGTGATGATACCGGTGCTCGATCCGGGAATGAAGGAGCAGCTAAGCCGGATTGAAGACCTGATTAAGGCGGAGGTGAATGTAAAAGAGCTGGTATATATCACCGAAACCGAGGGGGTGATCAGCAAGAAGATAAAACCCAATTTTAAGGCACTGGGTACCAGGTTGGGGCCAAAAATGAAAGCAGCCGGAGCGGCGATAAGCGCTTTGCCACAGCATGAAATTGCCCGGCTGGAGAAGGAAGGAAGTCTTGTTCTGACGGTTGACGGGGAAATGGTAACCGTCGCTTTGTCAGATGTTGACATCACAGCCGAGGATATCCCGGGATGGAGCGTGGCCGGGAAAGGCAGTTTGACGGTAGCCCTGGATATAACACTTACAGAAGACCTGAAGCAGGAGGGAGAGGCCCGGGAATTCGTAAATCGTATACAAAATATCAGAAAAGACAGTGGGTTTGAGCTCACAGACCGTATATTCGTGACCGTTCTGGACAGCCCGACACTGAAACCGTCTATTATTCAATATAACGACTATATTTGCCGCGAAATTTTGGCAGATTCTATTGATTGGGTGGTGGAAATGAACGGTGGCACAGAAATAGATATCAATGAGACACTGTTAAAAGTGGTTGTAAACAAAAAAGGATAAAAAACGCTATGGCTACTAAGAAACCAGCTCCTAAAAAAGCGGCACCGGCAAAAAAAGCGGCGCCAGCCAAGAAACCTGCTCCAAAACCAGTCCCTAAAAAGGCGGCACCGGCTAAAAAAGCAGCTCCAAAGCCTGCTCCTAAAAAAGCGGCCCCGGCTAAGAAAGCGGTTTCCAAGCCAGCTCCCAAGCCAGCCCCTAAGAAGGCGGCCCCGAAAGCGGATGTAAAACCAGCTCCCAAAGCGGTTACCAAGCCCGCACCTAAATCAGTAGCCAAACCGGCACCAGCCAAAGTAGCACCCAAAGCCCCTGTTAAACCTGTGGCTAAACCTGCTGCCCCTGTTGCCAAAGCACCGGTTCCGGCCCCTAAGCCAGCACCTTTGCCCCCTATGAAACCTAAAGTTGAAGTAAAATTACCCCCGGCGCCGCCTGTGAAACCTGTGAAGAAACAACCCGAACCGATTAAAGACGTTAAAGTACCTAAGATAGCTACCAAAACCAGTATTCCCTATCAGCCAGGTTATACCCAGCTGGAAAGAAGAACGGATGCCGCCAAAACAAATGGCGATCCCCTGGTTAAATACAGCGATGCAGACCTGAATGAGTTCAGGGAACTCATCAACAAAAAGCTGGATGCCGCTAAAAAAGAGCTGGCCTATTTACAGGGACTTATTACCCGCAAAGATGAAATGGGAGGGGATAATGATGATGCACGCTATATGACCATGGAAGATGGTAGCATGAGCATGGAAAGGGAGCAGCTAAGCCAGATGGCCAGCCGCCAGATCACTTACATTGATCACCTGGAGAAAGCTTCTATGCGTATTGAAAATAAAACCTACGGAATCTGCCGCGTAACCGGCAAGCTTATCGATAAAGCCCGTCTACGAGCCGTACCACATGCCACACTGAGCCTTGAAGCTAAGCTTGGGTTGGTTAAGCCAACTGCGGAACAATAGAAAGTAAAAAGTAAAAAATCAAAAGTAAAAAGGCAAAGTTTTTAATTTTGCCTTTTTACTTTTGATTTTTTACTTTTTACTTTTGATTTTTGCCTTTTCACTTCACCTCCTGCATATCCACCAGTCTTTTATATATCCCGTTTTGGGCAAGCAATGAATCGTGGCTGCCCCGTTCGGCTATCTCGCCTTTCTGGAGCACGATTATTTCATCGGCATGGCGGATGGTGGAGAGGCGGTGAGCGATAACAAGGGAAGTGCGGTTCTGCATCATGTGATTGATGGCATCCTGTACCAGCCGCTCGCTTTCGGTATCCAGCGAAGAAGTGGCTTCATCGAGGATCAATATCGGTGGATTTTTCAGCACCGCGCGGGCGATAGTGAGCCGCTGTCTTTCACCCCCGCTTAGTTTGCTGCCTCTGTCGCCAATATTCTCATAAAAACCCAGTTCTTTCTGCTTGATAAACTGGCTGGCATTGGCTACAGAAGCCGCGTGCTCAATGGCCGCAGGGTTTACTTTTTCAGGATCCACACCCAGGGCAATATTATTGGCAATCGTATCATTGAACAGGATGGGCTCCTGGGTTACAATGCCCATCAGGTTTCTCAGCGAATGAAGGGAGTATTCTTTAATATTTACGCCATCAATCAAAATCTCACCACCGGTTACATCATGAAACCGCGGTACCAGGTCGGCCAGTGAGCTTTTACCCGCACCGGAAGAACCTACCAGGGCAACGGTTTTGCCTTTCTCTATGGTGAGGTTGATGTTTTTCAAGATGAGTTTATCCTCGTAGGCGAAAGAAACATTCCTGAATTCAACGCTGCGTTCAAAGGAAGCAATATCGCTAACACCAGGCCCATCCGCAACTGTTACAGGAGCCTGTAATATCTCTTCTATTCTTTGAATGGCCGAGCTTCCGCGTTGGGCATTATAAAATGAAGTGGATAAGGATTTGGCGGGGCTGATGATCTGGGTAAAGAAAACGATATAGGTGATAAAGCTGTCGGCAGATAAACCCGACTGGTTGCTCAACACCAGTTTGGCTCCAAACCACAATATGCACGATAAAACCAGCACCCCCATTACTTCCGAAAGCGGCGAAGCCAGGTCGCGGCGGAAATTCATCCGGTTACGGATATCATTCAGGGTATCATTGGTGGTAAAGAATTTATTGCGAAGTATTTTCTCCGCATTAAAAGCCTTGATCACCCGTAAACCACCCAGGGTCTCATCCAATATCGACATCAGCAGGCCCAGCTGTTCCTGTGAGGCGGTGGATTGCTTTTTAAGAGAACGGCTTACCCTTCCGATAATAAATCCCGTTACGGGTAATAACACGAAAAGGAAAAGGGATAGTTCGGGACTCAGGTAAATTAATGCGCCCAGGATAATGATAATATTAAGCGGGTCTTTAATCAGCCCCTCCAGGGTACTCATCACGCTCCATTCCACTTCATTGGCATCATTGCTCATCCGGCTGATGATATCGCCTTTACGCTGCTCGGTAAAAAATCCGATCGGCAGTTCGAGAATCTTGGCATAAAGGTCAGAACGCAGCTTGGTCATTACATAATTGCGCATGGGTGCCAGTACCCTGTAGGAAAGGTAGGTAAAGAGGTTCCTGAGAAAAACCGCCACAATAATCATCACACACACATACCCCACGGCGAACATCGGGCCATGATCACGAATGAGCTGGCCGAGAAAATATTTTATCGAATTGAGGATACCGCTGGCCGAAAAGCTCCAGGCAGGCCTTGCCACCATTAATTTCTCTTTTCCGAACAGCATTTGCAGGAAAACAGGCACCATGGCAAAGGAAACCAGGGAAAAAAGGATCGACAGGAGGTTAAAAACCACGTACAGCACAATATTGGCTTTCTGACCCCTTAGGTAAAACAGTATCCTGGCAAAACGCTTCATAAAATGGAAAACCTTTTAAAACACAGCAAAGTAAGTACTTTTGCAGTCAATCAAATGTTAGAAAATGGAGGAAGGTAAGCGTCAGCGACAAGTGGCAGGAGCCCTGCAGGAAGAGCTGAATGATATTTTCAGAAGGCTCGGGCTGGGTATGATAGATGGTGGAATGGTGTCTATCTCGTCCGTAAAAGTAACTCCCGATCTGCTGGAGGCAAGGATATACCTCAGCCTTTTCCAGGTAAAAGACCCGGTAGCTGTAATGAAAAATATAGAATCCCGCGCCTGGGAAGTAAAAAAAGAACTGGCCAGCCGGGTAAAACATCAACTACGCCGAATCCCTGTACTTCATTTTTATCATGACGATACGCTCGACTATGTGTTTAAAATGGAAGAAATATTCAAGCAGATCGGTGGCAGTAAAAAAGATGACAATTAGTTTATTGGTTTATTGGTGTGTTGGTTTATTGGTTTATTGGGTTCTTGAGTAGTTCTGTACCCCCGGTTATCTATCTGATTTTTTTTACAGATCTATCAGCCTATAACCTTATTAGGTAACCCAACATACCAAAATACCAACATACCAACAAACCAACATACCAATAAACCAACATACCAATAAACCTTGAAGCTTCTTTTCGCCTGGCGATATTTCCGTTCCCATAAATCTACCAACGCAATTAATATTATTGCCTGGATCAGTATTGTTGCCATTGCGGTGGGCAGTGCGGCACTGATTGTAGTGTTGAGTGTGTTTAATGGGTTTGAAGACCTGGTTAAAGGATTGTATGCTGATTTTTATGCGGATATGCGGATCGTTCCCGCTCACGGGAAGACATTTCATCTCCCGGGAGAAAAGATCCGGCAAATCAAAACCGCCCCGGGTATTGCTGTAATAAGTTTTGTGGCGGAAGAAAAGGCCATGCTGAACGGTGCCTTTCTTACCATTGTTTCCCTGAAGGGTGTTGACGATCAGTTTACCCGTGTAAACGCTATCAATACACCCAAACACATGCCGCGCGGAAGTTTTACACTGGGAACGCTGGCCGAACCCAAACTGGTGGTAGGAGCAGGTATAGAAAATGCCGCCGGCGTAAATGTAGAGAACGCCATCTACCCGGCCATACTATATACACCCAATAAAGAAGCATCACTGCAGTCAGATGATGTACTGCATTCATTCAAGGTAATGCCCTCGGGAACCTTTGCCGTTCAGCAGGATTTTGACAATAAGTATGTGTTCAGTAACCTCGCTTTTGTAAAGTATATGCTGGGTATGCAGGAGGATGAATTCAGCAGCATTGAGATGAAAGTAAATGGGAACCCTGCCGCGGTAAAGAAAAACCTGCAGTTGTTGCTGGGGAATCATTTTCTGGTTGAAACTCGCTATGAACAAAACAGGAGCCTCTACACGGTGATGCGGGTAGAGAAATGGGTGATATATGGAATACTTTCCCTGATCCTGGTGGTAGCCGCCTTTAATATGATCGGTGCGCTTACCATGCTGGTATTGGAAAAGCAGAAAGACATCGCCGTGCTACAAGCCATGGGTGCCAGTAATGAGCTGGTGAAAAAAATATTCTTATCGGAAGGGTTATTACTGGCCGGTATCGGCGGTACGGCAGGAATTATACTGGCTACTTTTATCTGCTGGTTACAGGTAAAGTATAAGCTTATTCGTTTAGGTGGCAACTCATTTATTATCGACTACTACCCGGTAAAACTCGCCCCAACAGACTTCCTCTTAGTATCCGGAACCGTGGTCATCATTGCTGTTATTGCCGCCTGGATCCCTTCCCGTAAAGCCACCCTGCAGTTATTCTCCCTCAAGAGCTAGTGTATAACGCAACAGAAACAAAGTGATTTAGTAATCGCCGAGTGTCTCGGGTAGTTGTGCCAATGCTTTAGCCAACTGATCGTTATTAGGCGCAATACCATGCCATTCGTGGGTACCTTCCATGAAGTCGATTCCTTTGCCCATTTCAGTTTTCATGAGTATGCATATCGGCTTACCCTGTCCGGTCATTGATTTTGCTTTATCCAAAGTGGCAACGGTATCATCCATGTCATTGCCATTCATTTCCAGCACTGTCCAGTCAAACGCCTCAAACTTTGCCTTCAGGCTACCCAGGTTCATTACTTTTTTGGTGGGTCCATCTATCTGCTGACCATTCCAGTCAATCGTAGAAATGAGGTTATCCACTTTATGATGTGCGGCGAACATGATCGCTTCCCAGTTCTGCCCCTCATCCAGTTCCCCATCACCATGTAATGAAAACACAAGGTGGTTATCGCCATTCAGTTTTTTGGTAAGTGCGGCACCGATCGCAACACTCATACCCTGGCCCAGCGAGCCACTGGCGATACGTACACCCGGCAGGTGTTCATGCGTAGTAGGGTGGCCCTGTAAGCGGGAATTCAGCTTCCGGAATGTGGCCAGCTCCTTCACATCAAAATAACCCGACCGGGCCAATGCCGAATAATAAACAGGCGAGATATGACCATTCGACAGAAAGAACAGGTCCTCGTTCTTCCCGTCCATTTTAAAATCCACATGGTGGTGCATAGAATGAAAAAACAGCGCGGTCATATAGTCGGCGCAGCCCAGCGAACCACCGGGGTGACCACTCTGGCAACCATGTACCATACGAACAATGTCGCGCCTGACCTGGCTGGCAATATCTTTCAGTTCCTGTATACTCATGATGCAAATATAGGGCGGTTTGTGGTTTGTAGTTTATAGTTTGTGGTTGGGTTTTGCAGTTGGGCTGCAGGTAGCCTATAAAACTATAACCACAAACTACAAACCACAAACCACAAACCGCAATACCCCCTATATTTGCGCTGTTAAAACAGACTTTATGGAAGAGTTACCGTTGATAGTAGAAGATGCACAGGAAAGTATGGAAAAAGCCATCAGTCACCTGGAAGTTGAACTTACCAAGATCCGGGCGGGGAAGGCCAATCCTTCGATGCTGGATGGAATAATGGTTGAATATTATGGGTCGCCAACCCCCATTGCGCAGGTTGCCAATATTGCCGTGCTGGATGTTCGCACCATCAGTATCCAACCCTGGGAAAAAAATATGGTACAACCCATTGAACGCTCCATTATGCAGGCCAATATAGGGATCACACCACAAAGTGATGGTAACCAGATCCGCCTGTTTATGCCACCACTAACGGAAGAGAGAAGAAAGGAACTCTTTAAGAAAGCCAGCGGGGAGGGGGAGCATAGTAAAATAGCCATCCGAAATATCCGCCGGGACGCTATTGAGCAGGTGAAAAAGCTGCAAAAAGACGGCCTCAGCGAAGACGCCGCCAAAGACGCGGAAAAAGGAATACAGGAGCTGACCGACCGTTTTATTGTATTGGTAGATAAACACCTTGCGGCTAAGGAGAAAGAAATGATGTCAGTTTAATTTCAAATTCCCCGATTATTCCCTGGTTCGCTTATTCACCAGCCACACCCCCGCTAAAATAACGGCCAGGCAACCGATTTGTACGGGGGTAATAGTTTCTCCGCTCCAAACGCCCCAGAGTATGGCTACTACCGGCAGGCCATAGGTAACCATGGACGCGAACAGGGCCCCGGCCCTTTTAACCAGCATATAAAAGATAACGGAAGCAACCGCCGTACCCATAATACCCAGGAGAGAAGAAGCTGCTGTGGCGAGAAGAAACGGGGTTGCCGAAAGCGGCAGCTGAAAATAGCCGGTAGCATACAGAATACCAACACATGGGAGGATCAGGAATACAAATGCCACCGATGCTATGTTCATGGAAGCAATGCCCTGCATATGCCTCCCCACCAGGTTCACATTCACGCCATACATAAAGGTGGCGATGAGTGCCAGCGAAGAATAGGAAAAGTTTTCAAACCTCACTTTACCCGTATTGGCCATCAACAGGCACAAACCAATAAACCCAACCAATACACCCAGGATTTTGATGGGCTTTGCTGTAAGCTGGAAAAAACTGATACCAATAAGAATCGTAAAAAGCGGCGTTAATGCATTCAGAATACCCGCCATGGAACTGTCAATCTTTGTTTCGGCAATACAAAACAGGTAGGCCGGTATAAAACTACCCACCAGGCCCGAAACGATCACAATAAAAAGTTTGTTTTTCGGGATGGATGTAAAGCCCTTCCAGGCAAAAGGTATCAGCACAATACCTGCACTCAGTATCCGTACAGTAGCTACCTGGTAAGCCGTTAACCGGGTCATGCCCGCCTTCATCAGGATAAAAGAACTTCCCCATATTAAACAAAGCGCAACAAACAGCGCCCAGTTGATTACTTTATCTCTCAAGCAGTTGGTTTTTGTAAAGGTAAGAAGATGACGGATGTTAGGTGTTAGTTATTAGGTATTAGTTGTCAGGTGTTGGTTGTTTAGTTATCTTTCTAATATCTAACAACCAGCAGCTAACAACTAATACCTAATAACTAACACCCAATACCCCATTCCATGCTCCTCAACAAAATAAGTACCAGGGCCCCAGGGCACTTCGACAAAGAAAAAACAAAAGAGAAAACGGCGGCGATACTGGAAAAGCTGGATGACTTACAGAATTTACTGTTTGCGGAATCCAGGCATTCTGTATTGGTAATTATACAGGAGATGGACGCAAGCGGCAAAGATGGCCTGGTACGCGATGTTTTTGGCAGGCTCAATCCGCAGGGCGTTATGGTTCATTCCTTTAAGGCACCTACGGAAGAGGAACTGGCGCACGATTTTTTATGGCGTATCCATGCGCAGGTGCCGGCACGCGGACTAATTCAGGTATTTAACCGTTCCCATTACGAAGATATCCTGGTAACGCGGGTACACAAATGGTGCAATGATGCCCAGGCAACAGCCCGCATGAAGGCTATCAACGATTTTGAGAAACTGCTGGTAACACATAACAGGACCCATATCCTGAAATTCTATCTTCATATCTCCCCCGAAGAACAGCAACTGCGGCTGAAAGAAAGGATTGTTGATCCGCAAAAGCAATGGAAATACAACGAGAATGATTTCCAGGAAGCCAAACTCTGGAAATTGTATATGAAGATGTACCAGGACTGCTTTACCCATTGTAACAAAGTACCCTGGACCATTATACCCGCTGATCAGAACTGGTACAAAGAATACCTGGTAGCCAACGCTTTATACCAGCTGCTAAAAGGACTAAGGATGCAGTACCCGGGTATCAAAAAATAATGAAAATATCTGTGTCTAAATTGCTACTTTCATCCGGCTTTAGTTTGTAGAATGATAATCTTTTCCTTATGAGTATGATGAAAGAATTCAGGGAATTTGCCATGCGCGGCAACCTGGTTGATATTGCCGTTGCCTTTGTAATGGGAGCCTCTTTTGGCAAGATCGTTACCTCTTTTGTAGATGGGATTGTAATGCCATTGATCGGGATGATTACCGGCGGTGTTGATTTCAGCGATAAAGTATGGATTTTGAAAGAAGGCGTGCCGGGAATCAAAGACCCTGCAGGCAAGGTTGTGATACCGGCAGTATCGCAGGTAGCTGTTAGATATGGGGCGTTTATCACCAATGTTTTTGATTTTATCGTGGTTTCTTTTTCAGTTTTTATCGTAATACAGGCCATTAACCGGATGAAAAGGACCTCAGCCCCCGCCGCCGGTCCCGAGCCCTCCAATGCGGATAAATTGCTGACCGAAATCCGGGATGCCCTTAAAAAAGCCGAGGATTAAGCGGCAAGCCCAGGGCTAAGGATACTATAAGTGGATAACTATTCCAAAAGCCTTATTTGTTTTCGGGCCGATTCGGCTTTCTTTGCACCTAAAGCGTTAGAACAGTGAATAATGTGAGTTACCAGATCAAACTAGATCAGTTCGAAGGCCCCTTCGACCTGCTTTTATTCTTTATTGAAAGAGATGAACTGGATATATATAATATCCCCATCAACAAGATCATCACCGATTTTCTCGATTATATCCACCAGGGAGAGAAGCTCAACATCGAGCTCAGCAGTGAGTTTATCCTGTTTGTATCTACCCTTATGCGCATCAAAGCAAGGTTATTACTGCCACGCAAGGAGATTGATGCGGCCGGCAATGAGATAGATCCGAGACAGGAACTGATCGACAAAATACTGGAGTACAAACGATTCAAGGAAGCGGCCGCTAAAATGGCGGAAATGGAAGCCCAGCGTATGCTGATGATTAAACGGGGTAACCTGCACCGTGAGATCGTACAAATTGGAGAAGAAGCATCGGAAGGCACCGAAATACAAAACATTACCATGTTCAAGCTCATGAAAGCTTTTGAAAAGGTAATGCAGAGGGTTCACGACCGGCAGAATAAACCGGTTCATACCGTGGTGCGGTATAACTATACCATGGAAGGAAGCCGTGATTACATGCTCGGCTTTGTGCAGAAAGAAAAGACCGTTTCCTTCGAAAAAGTATTTGAGGTGTGTAACGACCGTATTCACGCCCTCTTCCTCTTCCTCTCTATTCTCGAGCTGTCACAGGCCAAGTACATGAAACTCATGGTAGGCCAGGGAATGAATAATTTTATCATCGAATGGAACGAAAAGCGCGACGAAGAAATAGCGGAAGATGCGATTGATTTGAATGAGTTGTTTTCGGGTGATGAGACTGGCTCAGCTCCGGATGAAACTGAAATAATTTGAAAATTTGAAAATGTGGCAATTTGAAAATTGGGAATGGCAACTATTGATAATAAGAACAGACTTAAGTGTATAAAAACACTTCCATTTTCAAATTTTCAAATTGCCACATTTTCAAATTCTCACAATTAAGTTCAATTATCCTTCAAGAATAGTAAAAGCCACCTTCTCCCTCATCAACTCCCTCACCGCATCGGCAATGCCCTGCGCGTCGTACGCACATTCCCGGTGAAGCTCCTTTAACGTGCCATGTTCCACTAATCTGTCGGGGATACCCAATATTTTTACCTGCGCCTGGTAATTATTTTCACTCATGAATTCAAGAACGGCCGAGCCAAATCCGCCTTTGATTGTACCGTCTTCAACAGTTACTATCTTGCTGAATTTGCCGAATACCTCGTGCAGCAGATCTTCATCAATCGGTTTTACAAAACGGATATCGTAATGGGCAGGGTTTATACCCTGGGTTCTTAATTCGCGGATAGCCGCCTGGACAAAATTGCCGGGGTGCCCGAAACTGAGAATTACTACTTCTTCTCCATCCTTCAGCTTTCTGCCTTTACCAATGGGCAGCTCTTCAAAGGGCGTTTGCCAATCCGTCATAACACCCTCGCCGCGGGGGTAACGGATGACAAAAGGAACCTGGTTGGACGGCAACTGCGCGGTATACATCAGGTTTCGCAATTCCTGCTCATTCATGGGCGCGCTGATAACAAGATTCGGGATACAGCGCATAAACGGAATATCGTAACACCCATGATGTGTTGGCCCGTCTTCTCCCACTAAGCCAGCCCTGTCTAAACAGAAAACAACGGGCAGCTTCTGGATAGCTACGTCGTGTACTACCTGGTCGTACCCCCTTTGTATAAACGAAGAATAGATATTGCAGAACACACGCATACCCTGCGTGGCCAGGCCGGCACTTAATGTAACTGCATGCTGTTCGCAAATGCCAACATCAAAAGCGCGGTGCGGCATTTTTTCCATCATGAATTTCAGGGAGGAACCACTTGGCATAGCGGGTGTAACACCCATAATGGAAGCATTTTTTTCCGCCAGCTCTATCATCGTATGGCCAAATACATCCTGGTATTTGGGTGGCTGTGCCTTATCTGTTTTTTTCTTGTAGATCTCACCGGTTACCTTATCAAACAAACCTGGCGCATGCCATTTGGTCTGATCTTTCTCGGCCAGTGAATATCCTTTTCCTTTTACAGTTAGAATATGCAGGAGTTTAGGTCCGGGTATCTCTTTCAGGTCCTTTAAAGTGTCTACCAGCTTGGTAATATTATGCCCATCGATCGGACCAAAATAACGAAGCTTCAAAGCTTCAAACAAGTTACTGCTATTGCTTACCATGCCTTTCAGCCCGGCTTCCAGTTTACTGGCCATCGCCTTGCTGAAGGTTTTGCCCACCGGTAGCTTACCCATCAGGTTCCAAACCTCGTCCCTCACCTTGTTATAGGTAGGTGAGGTACTGATATCCGTTAGATATTCTTTTAATGCTCCTACATTCGGATCAATACTCATGCAATTATCATTCAGGATAATCAGTACATCGCTGTCGGCTACCCCCGCATGATTCATCGCTTCAAAAGCCATCCCGGCCGTCATTGATCCATCGCCGATAACCGCCACGGATTTCCGGTTCTCACCCTTGTATTTCGCGGCCATCGCCATACCCAATGCAGCAGAAATAGAAGTAGAGGAATGCCCCACCCCAAACGTATCATACTCACTTTCGGATCGCTTGGGAAAACCACTCAGACCCTTGTACTTGCGGTTGGTTACAAACTGGTCCCGCCGGCCGGTTAATATTTTGTGCCCGTATGCCTGGTGTCCCACATCCCATACCAACTGGTCATATGGCGTGTTGTACACATAATGCAGGGCAACACTCAGCTCAACCACCCCCAGGCTGGCCGCAAAATGGCCACCATGAACGCTCACAACATCAACAATGTATTGGCGCAGCTCATCACAAACCTGGTGCAACTGGTCGCGGTTGAGCTTTTTTAAATCATCAGGGTTATTAATGGACTGTAGTAAAGATCCGGGCGTGATCTGCATTAAAACGGGTTTATATTGTAAAAATAAGCATTTAGGGGTGATAACAGATGACAGATAAACGGCCCCGGAAGGAAAAAGTTCAAATGTTTCCGTCATCAGGCATTGCCCATCCGTCGTTCCCAAACAGGCATCCGGCGGTAGAAACAGGGGTTTTATGCCAAACAGACCCCCATTTTGCCTTTAATCAAAATTGGAGCGTTTAGGGCAGGGTTTCCCTATATATTTGTAGAACATGAGAAGCAGAACCTTACTATATTGGTATTGCCAGCTTGGCGGCTGGTTGTTTTATGGACTGGTGTGGGTGTTTTTTGTATTCGCCATAGGGGATGGAAACAGCAGCAGCAACAGCATCCTCTACCAACGGCTTGGAATCACTATCTTCTTCGGCATCGCCTTCACCCACCTCTTACGCCTCCTGATCATCCGTCTCGAACTGAAACCCCCTTTTCCCATCCGGAAATGGTGGCTCCTGATAGTGATGGTACTGGCCATTATCCTGATATTTGATATTGTTGACAGTATTACCGCCGAATGGCTTCATGCGTACAACGAGAAATACAAAGCTCCCATCGAAAAAAGATTCCTGGGAAACCTTATCCTTGCCTCTCCGCTAATATTAATTTGGGTATCAATTTATTATGTATGGCATTATGTTGAACTGGGTTCAAAAAATGAGATTCAGAAGATCCGTCTGGAGAGCCTGGTAAAAGAGCTGGAGCTGAAAACCATCAAAGCTCATATCAATCCGCATTTTATTTTCAATGCCCTTAACAGTATCCGTGCCCTGGTAGATGAGAACCCGGAGAGGGCCCGTACCGCTATTACGGAGCTGAGCAATATCCTGAGAAGCAGCATGCAGGCTGAGAAAATGGAAACGGTACCACTGGAGAGGGAATTGAATATTGTAAAAGATTATCTTGCTTTGGAACATATCCGGTTTGAAGACCGCCTGCAGATAGAGTATGATATTGATGAAGATACCCTGGATCAGCCCGTACCGCCTATGATGCTGCAAACCCTGGTGGAGAACGCCATCAAGCACGGAATTGGCAAAAGGAAAACAGGGGGGCTGGTAAGAGTGGTTTCAGATTATAAAGATCACCACCACGAGTTGATTGTTCAGAACTCGGGCCAGCTCAATTATACTTCTGCCACCGGCAGTGACGGATTTGGCATCCAGAGTACCCGCAACCGGTTGAAGCTTTTATTTAACGGAAAAGCTACCTTTGATATCAGGGATACCGACAGCGATATGGTGGAAGCCATTGTAAAAATGCCTGTACAGGGTGGTATTGTAAACTAAACTATATACTCTCTATAAATTTCGACATATGGCAATCAAAGCGATCATTATTGATGATGAAAGACTGGCGCGGAACGAATTAAAAAAGCTGCTGCAGGATCATTCGGATATTGAAGTGATAGAAGAAGCCGCGAATGTGGATGATGGTATTGAAAAGATCGAAACACTCAACCCCGATCTGATCTTCCTGGATATACAAATGCCGGGCAAGACCGGGTTCGACCTGCTGGCCGAGGTAGAGAAAGCCCCTAAAGTGATATTTACCACAGCTTATGATGAATATGCCATCAAGGCTTTTGAGGTAAACGCCCTGGACTACCTGCTGAAACCCATAGAACCGAAAAGACTGGCGGATGCCATCCAGAAATTGCAGGCTGAGATTTTTAAGGAAAACATTGGTTTGGGTGGCCTTAACCGCGGACCCCTTACAGAATACGACCAGGTATTTGTGAAAGATGGCGAACGCTGCTGGTTTGTAAAGCTGGGTGAGATCCGGCTGTTTGAAAGTGTGGGCAACTATGCCAAAGTATTCTTCGGCACCCATAAACCCCTTATCCTTAAATCGTTGAACGCGCTGGAAGAAAGGCTCGACGAAAGAATGTTCTTCCGTGCCAATCGTAAACACATTATCAACCTTCGCTGGATAGAAAAAATTGAACCATATTTTAATGGCGGCCTGCTGGTTGACCTGAAAGGTGGCGAAAAAATTGAAGTAAGCAGGAGGCAAACCGTTAAGTTCAAAGAGATGATGAGCCTTTAGCAGTGTATGGTTGAAGGTTTAGTGTTTATTGTGTGTGCTTACTCATTATTACTTTACAATTTTATATTCCCCCATGAAAAAAGTTTCGCTCGTACTGGTATTGTCATCCCTGGCATGTCTTTCTTTTGCACAGAATATCGACAAAATACTGAATGCCAAAGAAGTAGAAAGAATAGAAAGAACACTTTCTTCTGATGAAATGCAGGGACGCGCAACCTTTACGCCAGGTAATGATAAGGCTGCGGCTTTTATAGCGGATGAGTTTAAAAAAGCAGGGCTGAAAACCTGGAATAACAGTGGAACCTATATACAGCAGATTCCCGCCCTGGTAGGATCAAAGCCGGTAAGCTTGTCTGCCAAACTGGATGGTATTGCTGTGGATGCGAAAAATATAGTTGTCTTGTCGGGGAAACAGAATTTGCAGGTAGATGAAAACTCGGGATATGAAAAAGCTACGATAGCAAAAGGTGCCAACTTTAATGTTGAACTGAGAAAATACATGAGCGCGGGTAAAAAGTACTTTGTGCTGGTAGATACTTCTTTCGCTTCCAATATCGGCAGGTTACAGGCGGGTAACAGGCCCACACAGCCTTCCGAAACTGCGGTGATATTGGTGCTTACCACCAGCGATCCTGCAACCTATTCTGTAACTGCAAGTTTTCCCGCACTTACCCTGCAGAATGTAATGGGAGTAATACCCGGTAAAAGCAGGCCCAACGAATATGTAATTTTCTCAGGGCACTACGATCACCTCGGTATCATGCCCACCCGCCCCGGCAGCCCGGTAACAGATTCTATTTTTAATGGTGCGAACGATGATGCTGCCGGCACTACCGCTGTAATTATGCTGGCTAAGTATTTCAGCCAACTTAAAAACAATGAACGTACCCTCATCTTCTGCGCATTTACCGCGGAGGAAATAGGCGGATTTGGTGCCCGGTACTTTTCACGCCAGTTCAAGCCCGAAGAAGTAATAGCCATGTTTAATATAGAAATGATAGGTACCGAAAGTAAATGGGGAACTAATTCGGCTTATATCACCGGCTATGAGAAAACCGATATGGGCAAAATACTGCAGGGAAACCTCGAAGGAACCGGTTTTACTTTTTATCCCGATCCCTATACCAAAGAAAATTTATTCTATCGTTCCGACAATGCGACCCTCGCAAGACTGGGAGTACCGGCGCATACCATTTCAACCTCTAAAATGGACAGTGAACCCAATTACCACAAAGTGAGCGATGAAATAGGAACACTAGATATGGAAAATATGGCCCGTATCATCAAAGCCATCGCCCTTAGCTCCAAAGGAATCATCAGCGGAAAAGAAACCCCCTCGAGGGTAGATACTTCGAGTTTAACGAGATAGAAGGATGGGGTATTAATAATTCAAAAGGTAAAAGTCAAAAGGTAAAAGTCAAAAGGCAAAAGGCAAAAAATAGGCCAGCCATTTCGGCTTTTTAATTTTTAATTTTGCCTTTTGAATTTTCTGCGTCTGCTAAACATTCACCGCCACACTATGTACCGCTGCGCTGATCTCTTTGATGAGGTTGGGGTCTTTTTCAATGGCATTGCCTACAACAATTACATCGGCACCGGCTTTGCAGTTGCGGTATGCTTTTTCGGGTTCAGTGATACCGCCACCGATAATGAGTGGAATCTCTATGTGTTTGGCTACTTTCTCTATCATTTGTTCCGGGATCGCTTTTTTAGCACCGCTGCCGGCATCCATGTATATCAGCTTCATACCCAGCATTTCGCCCGCCATTGCGGTACACATCGCAATTTCATTTTTATCGGCAGGGATAGGTGTTGCGTTGGAGATATAGGATACCGTGGTAGGGGCCCCTCCGTCGATTACCATGTAACCGGTAGGCATGATCTCCAGCCCGCTCTTTTTTACAAAAGGAGCACTGATCACATGCTGGCCAATCAGTAATTCAGGGTTCCTTCCGGAAATAAGAGACAGGTATAGGAGCGCGTCCGCATACTTGCTTACCTGGGAAGGGGAACCCGGAAACAGCAATACCGGTATGTCGCAGGTGGCCTTGATCTGTCGTATACACTCATCCAGGTGGCTGGATATAACCAGGCTGCCACCCACAAAGAAATAGTCAACCTTAGCACCGGTTGCCAGTGATACCAATTGTTCAATCTTCTCATTATCAACCTTGTCGGGGTCTATCAGCACGGCAAAAGATTTTTTGCCCGCCTTTTTCTTCTCAACAAACTGGTTATATAATGCCTGCTTCATCTAGGTAATGGATATATGGTATAGCTGCAAAAATGCGAAAAACTTTTCGTTTAATGCTTATTGGCCCGCAGTTTCTCTATTTAACCGAAAGATAAGGTATTATTTACTTACTCCCTAGCGGGCGGCAACAGGCTTAATGATACATTAAAAATATCATGCCGTTGCCTTCCTGTTTTACGAAAAATAACCTGATTTATGATGATTTCTCGGTTAAATTATTTTCTACACCTGTTAACATTGCGGGAAAGCCAATAGGGATTTGGCGTCGCGAATAATCCCCAATCCTTATCCACAGTTTGTTGATATTTCAGGCCTTGAATTTCGGCAACGGAAAGATATTTTCGTCAACCGCTTACGACCTCACTGCGGGCTACCCCATTATAAAACTGATTAAAGTACCAGCATTATGTCTAACCCGCGCTCAATGAAAGGCCTGCAGTTCGGCCGCCGCTTCACCCAAGAAGGCGTTAGCCCATTTGATATGTTTGAATATGATTACCGCGACAGCGTGATCAAAAACCCGAATGGTGAGAAAGTATTCGAGATGAATAATGTGGAGGTTCCCAAACAATGGAGCCAGATAGCAACCGATATCCTCGCACAAAAATATTTTCGTAAAGCGGGTGTGCCGCAACCCGATGGCTCACTCGGAAGAGAAACCAGCGTTAAACAGGTTGCCCACCGTATGGCCAACTGCTGGCGCGTATGGGGCGAGCGGTATCATTATTTCGCTTCTGAAAAAGACGCTTCTATCTTTTATGATGAACTGGTGTACAGTATCATTAACCAGGCCTGCGTTCCCAACTCACCGCAATGGTTTAACACCGGCCTGCATGAAAGCTATGGCATTACCGGCAAGCCACAGGGCCACTATTTCGTTGATCCGAAAGATGGCAAACTTAAAAAATCAACCAACGCTTACGAACGTCCGCAGCCGCATGCCTGTTTTATATTAAGTGTGAACGATGACCTGGTGAACGAAGGCGGGATCATGGATCTCTGGACACGCGAAGCCCGGATTTTTAAGTATGGGTCGGGTGTAGGTACCAACTTTTCACAGATCCGCGGCGCAAATGAAAAACTGAGCGGTGGCGGAACCTCCAGCGGGCTGATGAGCTTCCTTAAAATTGGCGACCGCGCGGCTGGTGCCATCAAAAGCGGCGGAACCACCCGGCGTGCCGCTAAAATGGTTTGCCTCGATCTCGACCATCCCGAGATCATGGACTTTATTAACTGGAAAGTGGGCGAGGAGAAAAAAGTAGCCGCACTGGTAGCGGCAGGTTATGATAATAGTTATGAAGGAGAAGCTTATGCCACAGTATCCGGTCAGAATTCAAATAACTCGGTAAGGATTCCCAACTCCTTTTTTAAGGCACTGGAAGAGGATACCGATTGGGAACTGAAAGCCAGAACCGATGGCCGTGTAATGAGTAAAATTCCCGCCCGGGAGGTTTGGGATAAAATTGCCGAAGCGGCATGGCGCTGTGCCGACCCCGGAACGCAGTATGATACTACCATCAATGAATGGCATACTTGTCCCAAAGGCGGACGCATCAATGCGTCCAACCCCTGTTCGGAGTATATGTTCCTGGATAACACGGCTTGTAACCTGGCATCCATCAACCTTCGTAAGTTCCATACCGAGGAGAATAATGTATTTGATGTGGAAGGCTTTGAGTATACCACCCGGTTATGGACCACCGTACTGGAAATATCCGTATTAATGGCGCAGTTCCCTTCCAAAGAAGTGGCGCAGTTATCGTACGATTACCGTACCCTGGGTCTTGGTTTTGCCAACCTCGGCTCTATGCTGATGGTAAGTGGTATTCCTTATGATAGCGAGGAAGCCCGCGGTATTGCAGGGGCTATTTCAGCTATCATGACAGGCGTTGCCTATAAAACATCTGCGGAAATGGCCGGCTTCCTGGGTGCTTTCGACAGGTATGAGGAAAACAAGGAAGATATGCTGCGCGTAATGCGCAACCACCGTGCGGCAGCCTATGACGCGGAAGAAGCTTATGTTGGCCTGGAGATCAAACCGCAGGGTATCAAAGCACAACACTGCCCCGACTATATCCTGAAAGCGGCTACACGGGCCTGGGATGAAGCTGTACAGCTGGGTGAGAAGAATGGTTATCGCAACGCACAAACCACCGTTATCGCGCCAACAGGCACCATAGGTTTGGTAATGGATTGCGATACTACCGGCGTGGAACCGGATTTTGCCCTGGTTAAGTTTAAAAAATTAAGTGGCGGCGGATACTTCAAGATCATTAACCAATCTGTACCGCAGGCACTCAGGAACCTGGGCTATGATGCCCGGGAAGCCGAAGCGATAGAAAAATACGCGGTGGGATCTGCCAGTTTTGATAATGCGCCTTTTATTAATTCCGCAACACTGGCCGACAAAGGATTTACCGCGAAAGAAATTGAAAAGCTGAACGGAGCGGCCCGGTCGGCTTTTGAAATCGGTTTTATTTTCAACCGGTTTACACTGGGGGATGAATGCATGGAGCGCCTTGGTTTTAAAGAAGCGGAATACAGCGACTGGAGCTTTAACCTGCTGGAAGCACTCGGATTTACCGAAGAACAGATAGACGCCGCCAATGATTATGTATGTGGAACAATGACAGTGGAAGGAGCGCCTTACCTGAAAGAAGCTCATTTACAGGTATTCGATTGCGCCAATAAATGCGGTAAGAAAGGAGAAAGATATATACATGCGTACGGGCATATCCGTATGATGGCCGCCTGCCAGCCATTCCTAAGCGGGGCCATTTCCAAAACGATCAACCTGCCGCATGAGGCAACGGTGGAAGAGATTGCAGACTGTTATTTGCTGAGCTGGAAACTGGGGTTAAAAGCCAATGCCCTGTATCGGGATGGTTCTAAACTGAGCCAGCCTTTAAGTAATAAATCGGATAAGAAAAAGAAAGCGGGAGAAACAGAAGACGCTGCAGCTACAGAAGGCACTGCGGTTGAACCTGTATCGCATATTGTTGATCTAAGCAAGCTGACAGTGGATGAATTGCTGGAAGAAGTGCAGAAACGCATGCATGCATCTACCGATACGAAATTCAAACGCGCGTTATCGGGTATCGTAGAGAAAAAATCACTGCCATCCAAACGGAGGGGCTTCACACAGAAAGCAAAAATAGGCGGACAGGTGATCTTCCTCCGTACCGGCGAGTACGGAGACGGTACATTGGGAGAAATATTTATCGACCTGGCCAAAGAAGGATCTACGCTCCGCAGCTTTATGAACTGTTTTGCCATCGCTATTTCGGTAGGCTTGCAGTATGGAGTGCCGCTGGAAGAATTTGTAGAGAAATTTGTGTTCACCAAATTCGAACCCGCCGGCATGGTGGACCACCCGAATATTAAAACAACAACTTCACTGGTTGATTTCGTTTTCCGCGCCCTTGCCTTCGAGTACCTGGGTCGTACCGACCTGGTGCATGTACTGGATAAGCCGGTAATAGGGAATACCGGGGAAGGAGATGGCGACAACAGTTTTATCGGACCCGAACTGAGCAGCCTACGCGTAACGGCCCCATCGGCCAATGCGGCCCCCTCTGTTCAGCCACAGAAACTGCAAAGAGCTGCCACCAGCAATACAGCCCGTGCAGAATCGGGGATGGATGCCGTAAACGCCGCCGCAAAAAATATGCAGAGCGATGCCCCCGCCTGTAATACCTGCGGTCACATCACAATCAGAAGCGGTACCTGTTATAAATGCCTGAACTGCGGCAACAGTATGGGTTGCAGCTAGCAGTAGAACACACAACCAAAATGAACAGCTGATGGCTCCGGGAAACCGGGGCCATTTTTCTTGCAGGCCAAAACTTCCGCTGTAAAGCACGAAGGCATGTCTTATTTCACCTCAAACCGCGCAACCGCAGTTCCGCATTGCCCGTTTACAGACAATCCCTGTACCACTACGATATAATCCCCTTTCTTATCTGAGCTGAAAAACCGGATATGCCTTTCGCCTTTGGCATCCGGGGGTAGTGTGGGCGACCAATACAGCAGGGTTCTGTAGTCAGGCAGATGGGATGCTATTTTTTCAGGGGTATCATACACCGGGGAATAAAATTCGCGTTGCAGCTGCAATCCTTCGTAATCGATGGAGAGTGCGCGGGGATCGAGTTCAATATTAGCGAGATTACCTTTGTAGGTAGTAAAATTCAACAGGCCGGAAAAAAAGGATCCTCCCTGGAAGTATCTCCTGTTATATACCTCCAGCTTACGCAGCTTAAGCGGGTCAATAGTAACCAGGCGGTTGGGGTCGAATACCGGTACGCCGTCTATCATCATCTGCGGGTTAGCGGTGAAGAGTTGCTTATTGGCTACATCAGGAATCGGAACACTGAAAAGTTCCACTAACTGGAAACTGAATCCATCCCTTCTTTTCTGAACATTCATCATGCCTACATACTCTCTTAAAACTTCTTCTATGGTGGAAAAACGAACAAAATCATCCAGGTAATACACCGCATCCGGTTTCCCAAAAAGAGAAACCGTGTCGATATACTGGGTAAGCTGCTTCAGTTTACTTCCTGCATACACGTTCTGAACCTGTACGCCAATGCTCAGGTCGAGTAAACTGTTACGGGATTTAGCGGAAAGGAACAGCGGCGATACTGTGTGAGAAGAATAAGCTTCATGAAAAGGATTTGACAGTTCCACACGAACAAGTGTATCGGCATTTGGGTTGGTTTGCAGGATGATCTCCTGCGAGCCCTTCATTCTTTTTGAATCAAATTTTATCTTTCCTTCCGCATCACTGATGCTGGCAAGCATATGGGTATTAAGACCGGGAACGGAAAGATACGCCTCCACATCTTGTACGGGCTTGCCGGTAACAGTGCTCACTACTTTGCCCGTAACAATATGTCCGTTTACCTCCGGTACATAGGTTAACAGCGGCGTCTTGTCCTGTAACACATCATCCCATCGGAACCTGCGCCAGCCCTGGGTTAGCATGAGGTTGTCAATTGCGGGAACGATGGTGGCAGTATCCGGCCCAAAATAATAATCCGGCGATTCTACCCGCCCCTGCAGATCAGAACTTAACAATAAAAAGCCGCGTATGTCGGTATTCTTAGCCTCCTGCAATTCATCCAGGCGGTAAACGGATACAGACATATCCGCTTCAGCTTTTTTACCGGTATGATCGTCCGGCTGAACGGCAATATCAATATTAGAACGCGTGTCATAAGCCGCTTGCACGCCGCTCAAACGGAGATCTAACTGTTGCCTCGGGAAAACAAAGTAGAGACGTTCACAAACAGGTTTGCCATCGCTGTTAAATACGGTGAAATGTGAAATGCCGTCGCCCAGTTTGTCTTTTTCTACCCTGAATTCCGCCTCGCCATTTTCTATCTTTCCCTGCAATGCCAGCTTAACCGACCGGCGTGTATGTACCAGCAGCGACACCTGTGACGCGTCCTTAAGGTTGGTTTGTACGGTTATGGTAAGTGATTTGTTATCAGCTGGCCTGAGCCGCATCACATATCCCTGCCCGTGTATTTCGGGAAGCTCCTTTATAAATGTTTTGTTATTAATAGTAACCACCGCTTTATAACGATGCCCCACCAGGGGAGTAAAGTGAAAGCTGCCCATACCAAACTGCAGTGCCTGGAAGCGAACCAGGGTATCACTGTTTTCATTGATGATACCACCCCTGAAAGCCAAGCCTTTACCATCGGTTCCCTGAACCTTACAGGCAATTTTTGAAGGGATGCCAGCTACCAGGTCGCCACCTTCGGGAAAGAAACGGATATCGGGTTCGGCGTATTTTGCAGCCGGAGATGCCGGCAGGTCGCGGTTCTTTTGGGTATTAACAATGGTGATTTCCTCCTGGAAGAAATAGTCGGCACCTGCGTTCTTCATCCAGTTGGTATAGGCACGGATAGTATAGTGGCCGGAAGCGATCGTAACCGGTAAAGAGACCGATCCGTTTCCCGATCCGTTTTCCATGGCAACTTTAGCCTGCAGTACCGGCACATTGTTCGCATCAAGTAATTCTGCATAGGCAACTTTACTCATACCCAGTGGCTTGTGCAGCCAGGCGTCTACCAGGTACATCTTGAACCAGACGATATCTCCAGCCAGGTAAAAATTCCTGTCAACATGCATATATAATTTTTCCTGCAGTACTTTTTTGTGGTAGCCATTAAACTGTTCTTCCAGTTTGGCCACACTGAACTGCGCGTTTACAGTGGTACAGGTAAACAGCACAAAAAGTAGCCCGATCTGTCTTTTGACAAATAGAAAATGAAAAGGTCTGCAGATTAATTTTGCTATCACGGCCAAAAGCTGGGTTTAGTGTTTTTCCCTCTGAGAGTGCAATCCACGCATGCCTGGGGGGCGAAAAAGATATACCCCATCCTGCGCCCCACGGATGTTGGAAGCGCGCCCGCCTGCGCTAATAAGCTGTCTGACATATTCGGCACTTCCCAATCTTCGCAGCCTGTTTTATATCCCCAATCCGGAACCTGCGCATTGCTGATAAAAATCCTTTTTTGTCTTTCCTGGGTTACTTCCACAAAGCCAAGTACAGTTTCATCCGCATTAGCACTGTTTAGCGGGCGGATATTTCCCGAATTTTCCGATGGCTGGGCATCAAATATAGAACCCAGCTGCTGTGTATTCTTCCGCAGTAGTTCGTAGAACTGGAAGGCACGCTGGCTAAGCGCGTATTGCTTCAGGTTAATACTGTATAATACGCCCAGCTTCCAGGAATAGGGTTCAATAAAATGAACAGGAAACATAGACACCGCATCCTGGGTAAGCTTTTCAGTGGAAGCCACCAGGATATTATAGGATGTAAAATTCTGCCAGCATTTGATAATGGCTGTGTCAATCATCCCGCTGGGGAAGCGGGTAGCGATGGAGGCCCGGCCTCTCGAATCGATCACCACTTTAAGAGAGCTGGTGAAGGTGGAGTGAAATTCCCATGTTTCGTCAAATCTATACAGGTAATACCTTGTCTTATTCTGGGGGTCATGTGCATTCGCATACAATTGTACGCCACCGTTCTCTCTTCGCCAGGCAATGCTATCAATATCCACTGTTGTACGCACCTCCGAATAATCAGAAGCATATTGTGCCCCTTTTGAGGTAACGATCTTTACGCGGTATTGGTCACCCGGAACCAGGGTCAATTGTGGATGGGTATATACACCCGGTGTTGACTCTGCCAATACGAACGGGGTGGTATTGGTTTTCCCCTCTACCGTTACTGTTGCTTTTGTTTCCCTGACGATGGTGGCGGTATCGGATAACCTGGTAGATCGAGACAGACTGATGGTAGTAGGTCCCGGACCGCTATTGATAAAACCCTCCACTACCAGGAAACCAGTTACCGGCTGGTTGTAGGTGGGAACATATTTTTCCCTGCAAGCCGTGGCCAGTATAAACAGGCTCACTACCATCATTTTCTTCAGGCTCCTCATCTTAGAATCGTATGTTATAATTAATAAAAGGTATCATGCTGCCAAAGATGGAAAGCTTGTACCCGTTGATTATATTATTCTCACTTACATAATAAACAGAGTAAGGATTTTTTCTCCCGGTAATATTATATATCCCAATCGTGAACGAGTTATGAAAAAGCTGGTGAATCTTATGATTGCCCTCGATATTCATAGAGAAATCTGATCTGAAATAATCCGGGATGCGGTAAGCGTTCCGGTCGGCATACAGCGTGCGTTGTGTGTTGGCATAATAGAACCTGCCAATGGGCAGGGTAATAGGCCGGCCTGTACTGTAGGTAGTATTGAAAGAAATGCTAAACCTGTGTGAAATCCGGAAATTGCCCACAAAAGTGATGTCATGAGGCTTATCATAGTTGGCCGGATAATAAGCTCCTTTATTGATAGGAGTACCCTGTGTAATATCATCCATTTTTAGTAAGGTACGCGAATACGTATAACTGATCCACCCGTTCATTTTACCGGTTGCCTTTTTTACCAGGAGTTCAAGACCATAAGCCTTGCCTTTCGTTGCCAGCACATCTGTTTCAATATGGTGATTCAGCACGAGGTTCGCGCCGCTTTTATAATCCAGGTAGTCACTGATATGCTTGTAATACACTTCAAGCGATGTTTCAATGGTATTGGACTTGAAATTTTTATACAGGCCCAGGGAAAGCTGGTCGCCGTATTGAGGTTTGATATTCGGATCACTCAGCTTCCATATATCAGTTGGCGCGATAGCGGTTGTATTGGACAATACATGGATATATTGTCTTTGTATATTGTAACCCGCTTTTAGGGAAAGGGTAGGATTGATAACATACCTGGCCGTGGCCCTGAATTCAGGGCCACCATATGTTTTTATATTCTTACCCGCGCCATAACGGGTACTGCCCAGCATGGAACTCTCGGATTTTGGAACGCCCTCAGGATAGTTATTAACCGTTTGAGCACCGAGGTAATTAAACAGGGAATACCTCAGGGCTCCTTCGAGCGAAAGCTCAGGGGTTATTGTAAACTTATCACTGAGGTACACCGCGCTTTCCAATGCCTGCTCGGCCTGCATCAGGTCGGGCTTTACCAGCGACTTACTGCCCAATGGCGTATAAGTACCCGGGTGCAGTTGGTAGCGTTGGGTATTAATACCAAACTCAAGTGTATGTTTGGCACTGGCAAAATAATTCACATGCGCTTTCAGGTATAACTGTGCCAGGTCGAACCTGAGTGAGTAAGCGGTTACAGGATTCCGCTCACTGGTAATGCTGTAGTTATAACTGTCATATCCCCCGGCCACAAGTGAATACCATTTATTATTAAAAACATGTTTCCATTTTATGGAAACATTCCTGTTGCCGTATTGATAACTGGTATCATTATTAAGGTTGAACCTGTCCTGGCTGAAATAACCGGTAAAATATAGGTTGTTCTTTTTGTTGATCTCGTGAGAGATATTCAGGTTAATATCACTAAATCCGGCTGTGCTGTTTTTATATTCAGCCGGTAGTAGTTTCAGCATCCAGTTGGCATAAGTGGTTCGCGCGCCGAAAATAAAAGAACTTTTGTCTTTTGCCAGTGGACCTTCTATATTCACCCTGCTGGTCAGTAAACCTATACCCGCAGATCCCGTAACATTTTTTTTATTGCCTTCCCGGCTGTTCACTTCCAGAACCGAAGAAAGGCGGCCACCATATTTTGCCGGGATCCCACTTTTATACAACTGGATATCTTTTACCACTTCGGGGTTGAATGCAGAAAACAAACCGAAGAAATGTGAGGGATTGAATATCGTGGCATCATTAAACAATATCAGGTTCTGATCAGATGCGCCACCCCTTACATTCAGCCCTGTGCTGGCTTCCCCAACTGTTTTTACACCCGGCATCGTCATCACTACCCGTAATACATCCGCTTCACCAAAAACAACCGGCACCTGTTTAATGGCTTTTATATCAATTTTCTGCACGCCCATTTGCATACCCCGTATCAGGCTGGTCCTTTCAGCCGAAACAGTTACGTTCTTCAGTGAGATTACCTGCGGCTGCAGATCAATATTCATCCTTCCGTCGCTATATACCATTAATTGACGCCTGGTATCCCGTATGCCCATGCTTTGTATGATCAGCACATTGCGACCCCTGTTTACCGTAAGCGAATAGTAACCGAACTGATCAGACACTACTCCTGTTTTTGAACCATCTATCATTACCGAAGCACCAATTACAGGTTCGCCGGTTTTCACGTCACGCAGGTAGCCAGCGATCCTTGCTCTGCCAGTTGTAACACCGTCTTTTTGTTTCTCTCCAATTGTATATAACTTGTTCTCTAAAGTGGCGGCTTCCATTTTATCTTTCGTGGGTAGCGTATCAACGGCCGGTTGATCCCGCGTAAGCGTATGATTCTTTTTTACCGCGTCGTCAAATAAATCTTCCGCCAGCGTTGTATGTACCGCTACTTTCCTGCTTACAAAAATGTGATGGTCATCATCGATCGAGAAAACAAGCCCTGTATTGGCAAAAGCAAGTGTCAGCACTTTTTTCAATGGCTCATTGGTTACCACCAGCTCGGATACTATAACGCTGTCGATATCTGTGTGGTCAAAATAAAAACGATAGCCTGTGCGCTGCCCCAGGTCCTGCAGGAAGGCTTCCATGCGCAGGTTGTTGAAGGTTCCGGTTACCCGCGGACCACTGGTGTCTGCCTGTGCACTGATGTCACCGCAGTAAAATAACAGGCACATGGCCACTAACAGGCTGTATAGGTATGTACGGTTCATGAACACGTAACAGGTATTATAGCGATATTCATATTCATTGTAAGCTGTCATAGTAGACCACCAACCTCACCAACGCAGCATCAGGATCGGTTTTCAAACGGAAGTCCTTTTGCCGCATCAACTGGCGGATTTCAGTTTTCCTGTCTTTGAAAACGGCAAGTATCTGCCTGCTCCTGTTCAGCCGGTAATACACTCCGTGCTTCTTTATATAAAAATCAGTTGAACTTAAAACCGTCCTTTTTAACCCGGGAACCCCCGGCGGATTCATGGCTTCATCCAGCTTTTTATTTTCCTTTTTCAGTAGTGTAAGGCGGTTGCTGGTATATAGTACTTCATAAAAATTCGACTTGGACAACAGCTCGTTATCCGCTTCAGGTTTAACAAAAAGGTGATCACCCAGGGTAAAGCGACTTATTTTCTCAGGATCCGGCGTGAGCCTGAAAAGCCCCGAAGCATCTTTTACTACCACCCTGTTGCGCAGCAGATCAAACATCAGGTCAACATTCTCATACAGGATATTATCGTACATAACTGTACCCTTAACAAAATCGGGCTGTAACAGAAAAGGGTGTCCTTCATTTATACGCGAAACATACTCAACATACTGAAGGCCTGAATAGAGTGGGGCAGATTTTCCAATAAACTGCTGGTATTGAAGGCCGCTGCTGCGCACGGCCGCAGAAAGGATAGCACTGTCCGCAGGCGATACCGGTTGTGCCGGTAAAGACTGGGAAAAAATGATGAAAAACAACGAAAGACAAACGTACTCAACTAAGAGGCGCATCTTTTGATTTTTATTGAATGTAAAACTTTATCCATTTACAGCAATTTTTTTATCTGTTTCGTGTAAAAACTACATAAAAATCATACTTTCATCCTCTCAACGATGATACCTTAAAATTGCTTTATGGGAGATCTCCAGATCAAGAAACAGGCGAAGAAATACGATGCTGTCATTGTAGGTTCCGGAGCCGGTGGCGGTATGGCTGCGTATGTATTGGCCAACGCGGGTTTAAAAGTTTGCCTGATAGAAGCCGGCCCCGATTATGATCCGGCCATTCACTCTTCACAGATGAAGAATCCCTGGGATTCGCCACGAAGAGGGGCCAGTACCAAGTATCGGCCTTTCGGTGATTTCGATGGTTGCTACTGGGGATGGGAAATAGACGGGGAACCCTATACCATGGCTGAAGGCAGCGCCAAATGGGATTGGTGGCGCGCCCGTATGATCGGTGGAAGAACCAATCACTGGGGACGGATTTCACTCCGTTTCGGGCCGAAAGATTTTAAGCGCAGAAGTATTGACGGGCTGGGCGATGACTGGCCCATTGGTTATGAAGATGTAAAACCTTATTACGATAAGATCGACAGGCTGATAGGTGTATTCGGTTCCAATGAGGGGCTGCCCAATGATCCGGATGGCATCTTTTTGCCGGCACCCAAACCCCGGCTTCATGAGCTGATGATCCGTAAATCAGCAACAGGATTGGGTATACCTGTGATACCCTCACGTTTATCCATCTTAACCAAACCCATTAATAAAGACAGAGGTGGTTGCTTCTACTGCGCACAATGCGGGCGCAGTTGCAAGGCCTATGCTGATTTCTCATCGTCCTCGGTACTGATCAAGCCCGCGGTTGCTACCGGTAATGTAGACGTAATTACCAATGCCATGGCCCGCGAAGTAATTACCAATGCGGATGGGCTGGCAACAGGTATTTCTTATATTGACAAACTGGATAACATGGAATACCAGGTTAGCGGGCGTACCGTAATACTGGCGGCCAGTGCCTGTGAAACAGCCAGGTTATTACTTAATTCAAAATCTACCCGTCACCCCAACGGCCTGGCGAACGAAAGTAATGTGGTAGGTAAATACCTTCATGATTCAACCGGCGCGGCCGTGGGAGGCGTATTGCCGCAACTGTTTGGCCGCAAACGATACAATGAGGACGGTGTTGGTGGGATGCACGTTTATACGCCGTGGTGGCTTGACAATAAAAAACTTGATTTTCCGCGTGGTTACCATATCGAGTATTGGGGCGGGATGAGCCAGCCATCCTATGGTTTTGGTTTCGGTATTGAAGGACAAAACGGCCAGTACCAGGTAAATGGCAAAACCAAGGAGGCGGGTGGATATGGTGCTTCGCTGAAAGAAGACGTACGTTTCTTTTATGGTGCCGGGGTAGGGATGGCAGGAAGAGGTGAAGCAGTAGCTGATATCAGGAATTATTGCGAGATCGATCCGAAAGTGGTTGATAAATACGGCATTCCTGTGCTGCGTTTCCATACCAACCATTCTGAATACGAAATCAAACAGGCCAAGCACATGAAGGAAACCTTTAAAGAGATTCTTCATAACATGGGAGCCATTATTACATGGGGTGGCGATGACAACGAGAAGAATAATTACGGGTTGAACAACCCCGGCAATATTATTCATGAAGCAGGTACGGTTCGGATGGGAGCGGATAAAAGAACGTCCGCGCTCAATAAATGGAGCCAGGCGCATGACTGTAAAACACTGTTTTGTGTAGATGGAAGCCAGTTTACCTCACAAGCCGATAAGAATATTACCTGGACGATCCTCGCATTATCCATGAGGGCGTCTGAATATATTATTGATGAAATGAAGAAACAAAACCTGTGATCGCGGATTTCACGGATTTAAATATGATTACGAAAGGAAGAAATTAATTTCTGCGAAATCGAAAAAATCTGTGATCTGCGAAATCATACCCTAAATCATATTAATCCGCGATCTATGGACAGAAGAAAGTCAATCAAAACCTTGTTTATCGGTACCGTTGGTGCCGGTGTTTTGGTGGAGGCCTGTAAGAACAGTGATAAGAAAGCTGTTGCCGCCTCCGCAGATGTTGCGCTGGATGCCGACAGGATGCAGGAGGAAAAGGACTACCTGAAAAAGCTGAATGCGGGGGATAAATTTTTTACCGAGCATGAGATGACAACCATCACAGTGTTGGGTGATATTGTCATTCCGAAAGACGAAGTAAGCGGCAGTGCTTCTGACGCCAAAGTGCCCGAATTCCTGGAATTTATCGTAAAGGATATGCCCGGCCATCAAACACCCATGCGCGGGGGCCTTCGCTGGCTGGATATGCAATGCCTGCGGCAGTTTAATAAAGCTTTTGTTGACTGTGACAGCACCCAACGGATTGCAATGGTTGACCAGATAGCCTATCCTAAAAAAGCAAAACCGGGGATGCAGCAGGGCGTTGCTTTTTTCTCCCTGTTCCGCGATTTGGTCACCACGGGATTTTTCACATCAGAAATAGGCGTAAAAGACCTGGGCTACAAAGGAAATACGCCCAACCAATGGAACGGCGTACCGGATGATGTATTGAAACAATACGGGTATGCCTATACAGAGAAAGACCTGAAGGATTGTATCAGCTATGATCGTGAATCGTGAGGCGTGAGACGTGAATCGTGAATCGTCAATCGTCAATCGTCAATCGTCAATCGTCAATCGTCAATCGATAGGTATGAATGATAAAGGTATTCCAAATTCACGATTCAGGTCTCACGTCTCACGTCTCACGTCTGACGCCTCACGCTAGCTCACGGTGGCACCTGGAGCGATGGGATCTTCGGGGTTGATGAAGTGGAGCTTGCCTGTATTGTCTTCGGCCATTAGAATCATTCCATTACTTTCAATTCCCCGCATCTTGCGGGGGGCAAGGTTTACTACTACCGTTACCTGTTTTCCAATGATATCTTCGGGCGAAAAATGCAGTGCGATGCCGGAAACGATGGTGCGGGTTTCAAAACCAAGGTCCACACTTAGTTTGAGCAATTTGTCTGCTTTCTCTACTTTCTCGGCACTCACTATTTTGCCCACACGCAAATCTATCTTTGCAAAATCATCAAATACGATTTCGGGTTTTACTGGCGCGGTTTCCATTTTAATTTCTTCCATGTTTTCTTCTTTGTTCGCGGCCTGCGACTCACGGTTGGCCGATGCGGCATGTAGTTTTTCCAGCTGGTAGCTGATTTCAGTATCTTCTATTTTGCGGAACAACAGTTCGGGTGCGCGGAGTGAATAACCAACGCTCAGCAATTTCAGCTTACCCGCATTTTCCCATTCCAGCATCTTGTCAACCACTTTTAACAGGTAGCAGATCTTCTTTGCTGTGAAGGGCAGAAATGGATGAACCAGTACCGCGAGGTTAGCGCAAAGCTGCAGGCAGATATGCAGTGTGTTGTCAATCGACGCCTGCGCTTCAGCAGTTGGCTGGCCATCTTCCGCAACCTGTTTAACCACAATCCAGGGCTCTTTCTTCTGCATGTACTGGTTACCGGTTCTGGCAAGATTAATCACTTCAAACAATGCATCCCTGAATTTATATTGCTCCAGCAGCGATTCTACTTTTTCTTTTACCAACGGCAGTTCCCGGATGGTGGCATTGTCGAGATCAGTTAAGCTTTCTACATGCAAAGGGGGAACCTTGCCTTTACAAAGCTTGTGCATCAGCACCAGTGCCCGGTTTACAAAGTTGCCGAATATGCTTACCAGTTCACTGTTATTGGCATCCTGGAAACCTTTCCAGGTGAATTCGCTGTCCTTGGTTTCCGGCGCAATTTGCGTGAGGTAATAGCGTAAAACATCTGCCATCTGTGTTCCGCCATTTTCTTTATGGATGAAATCATCAATATAGTCCTGCATTTCCAGCTTCCAGTTACGACTGGTACTCATCTTGTCACCCTCCAGGTTGAGGAACTCATTGGCGGGAACATTATCCGGCAAAATATCACCATGCAGTTTCAGCATCACCGGGAAGATGATGCAGTGAAATACAATATTGTCCTTGCCAATAAAATGCACCAGCTTGGTTTCTTTATCCTGCCAGTAAGGCTTCCAGTCTTTCCCATGATCCAGTGCCCATTGTTGGGTAGCACTTATATAGCCAATAGGGGCATCAAACCAAACATACAATACCTTACCCTTGCCACCTTCCACCGAGTGGGGCAGTGAAACTCCCCAGTCGAGATCCCGCGTAACGGCGCGGGCCTGCAAGCCGCCATCAATCCAGCTTTTGCATTGCCCCACTACCGAACTGCGCCAGTCTTCGGCATGCTCTTTCAGTATCCAGTTACGAAGGAAAGCCTCGTGGCGGTCGAGCGGCAGGTACCAGTGTTTGGTTGGTTTTTTTACCGGTGCTTTCCCGCTAAGGGTACTAACCGGGTTAATCAACTCATCCGGGCTAAGGCTCTTACCACATCGCTCGCACTGGTCGCCGTACGCATTCTCATACCCGCAATTGGGGCAGGTTCCTTTTATATAACGGTCGGCCAGGAAACTGTTGGCTTCTTCATCAAAATACTGTTCCGTTTCTTTTATTTCAAGGTCACCATTATTATTCAGCCGGGTAAAAAACTCCTGCGCAGTGGCATGGTGCAAAGGATCGCTGGTTCGATGATAGATATCAAAATCAATACCCAGGTCCTTAAAATTCTGCGCCATAATCGGGTGATACTTATCAATAATGGCCTGCGCAGTGGTTCCTTCCTTAGTGGCCTGTATAGGGATAGCGGTTCCATGTTCATCACTGCCGCAGACAAAAACAACATCCCGTTTCTGCGCTTTCAGGTAACGTACATAAATATCAGCCGGTAAATAAGCACCCGCCAGGTGACCGATATGCTTTAATCCATTCGCATAGGGCAGGGCGGAGGTGATGAGGTATCGTTTGGGGTTCGTCATTTCAAATGTTTTAGCTGTAAACGGTGAGTGGTGATCTTCGAGAAATTATTGAATCAGTACAAAAACACTAAATAACCGCTCGAAGCCCGTGGCTCACAGCCCGCAGCTCAATAACATCGCAAAAGTAAGCAATCGCCCGCTAAGCTCCATAATGCCGCTCGCTTCAATTGGTACGAATGACTCATTTGTTTACTTTTAAGACATGAACCGAAAAAAATTCCTTGCCGCGCTGGCTACTTCGCCTGTATTACTATTGCCAGGCATTTCAAGGGCCGGCAAGCCCCCGGCCTCCGCACGGAAGCGAATACAACTGCCCCCCTACCTCCAACCCGGAGATACCATCGGCATTACCTGCCCGTCGGGATATATCATGGCGGAAGACACGCAACCCGCGATTGCGCAACTGCAATCCTGGGGATTTAAAACGGTATTGGGTACTACCGTGGGCAGGCGTGATTTTACTTTTGGCGGCACCGACGAAGAACGAACCCGCGATTTCCAGGATATGGTGGATAACCCGGAGATAAAAGCCATACTTTGCGCAAGAGGCGGCTATGGTGTTGTACGAATTATCGACGCGATCGATTTTTCTTCTTTTAAAAAGAAACCCAAATGGGTGATCGGGTTTAGTGATATTACCGTATTTCATAATCATCTTCACAGCACCGTAGGCGTGGCAACCATCCACTCCAAGATGTGCAACAGCTTTCCGGCCGACTGGAGCAAAGCCGAACCGATACAGGTTGAAACCATCCTCTCCCTGAAGAAAATATTGCAGGGCGAAAAAATGCAGTACCCATCGCCCGCCAATGATAAGAACAGAACCGGTATAGCCGAAGGACTGCTGGTGGGAGGTAACCTGAAAATGCTGGAAACCCTGGCAGGTACCCCTTCGGATATTTCAACCACCGGGAAGATCCTGTTCGTAGAAGATGTAGGGGAAGCATTGTATAATATCGACAGGATGTTTTGTCACCTTAAACGCACCGGCAAGCTATCGGGTTTACAGGGATTAATAGTAGGCGGTTTTACAAGTATCAAAACAGACCCACCCGATGAAACCTTCGGAAGAACGGTGTATGATATCGTTTGGGAGAAAGTAAAAGAATACAATTATCCGGTATGTTTCGATTTCCCGGTGGGCCACCAAAGAAATAATTTCGCCCTGAAATGTGGTGTCAGGCACAGCCTAACGGTTACTGAATCAGGCGTTATCCTCCGGGAAACCTAAATATCAGTTCCTTACCTTGTGTCCTAGTGCCCTTGTGTGCCAAAAAGTAAAACTATGATCAAAACCCCTCCCTATCTGAAAAAAGGCAACACCATCGGCCTTGTTTGCCCATCCGGCTACATGCCCGTTGAAAAAGCCGCCACCTGTATACAAGTGCTGCAAACCTGGGGATACAAAGTGGTTACCGGAAAAACGCTTGGCAACCAGTTCCACTATTTTTCCGGCACCGATGAAGAACGCCTCGCCGATCTCCAGCAGATGCTGGATGACCCGGGTATTCATGCGATTCTCTTCGGCCGCGGGGGATATGGCATTAGTCGTATAATTGACCGCCTGAATTTTTCAGGCTTTAAAAAGCACCCCAAGTGGTTGATCGGCTTCAGTGATATTACGGTATTGCATGCACATGTATACCAGCAACTAAAAACAGCCACCCTTCATGCCCCTATGGCTGCCGCGTTTAACGACGGAGGCTATCAAAATGAATTTGTACAGTCGCTTCGCAAAGCGATAAAGGGTGTAACAGCCGACTATAAGTGTCCACCGCATCCATTTAACCGACCAGGTCAGGCTACGGCTGAACTCATAGGTGGTAACCTCTCCATTGTAGCCCATTTGATCGGCACTAACTCCGCCTTTCAAACAAAAGGACGCATTCTCTTTCTCGAGGATGTGGGAGAATATATTTATAATGTTGACCGGATGATGCTGCAGTTAAAAAGAAGCGGTATGCTGAAAGGTTTGGCCGGATTGATAATGGGTGGCTTCAGTGAAATGAAAGATACCACCATCCCCTTTGGTACAGATGTGTATACCACCATCCACTCCCACATAAAAGAATACTCATATCCCGTATGTTTCAATTTTCCGGTAAGTCACGAAGTAAATAATTACGCGCTGAAACTGGGTGTAACCCACACATTGCAGGTTACCCCCAAAAGAGTTCGTCTGAAAGAAGTATAAGGACCGTTGCCAATAACCAATAAACCAACACACCAATAAACCAAAAAATGACCTTCACCCAACTCCAGTACATCATCGCTCTCGATACGTTCCGCCATTTCGCAACGGCTGCGCAGCATTGCTTTGTTTCGCAGCCAACGCTGAGTATGCAGGTGCAGAAAGCTGAAGAGGAACTGGGGGTTAAGATATTCGACAGGAGTGCGCAGCCGGTGATACCCACAGAGATGGGCATGGAGCTGATTGAGCAGGCCCGGAAGATCATGGCGGAGAAAGCGGTGCTGGATGAGATGGTAAACATGAAAAAGGGAATCATAGCAGGGGAACTGAAAATTGCTATTATTCCCACATTGGCGCCTTACCTGCTGCCCTTGTTTATACAGCGGTTTACCGCCAAATACCCGCAGGTGAAACTGGTGGTGAATGAGCTTACCACCGACATTATCCTCTCGCACCTCCGCGCCGGCAGGATAGATATGGGGATATTGGTAACGCCGTTGCAGGAGCAGGGCATTAAGGAATACCCGCTGTTCTATGAAGAGTTGATGGCCTATGTTTCTAAGAAAAATGCGGCGTATAAGAAAACCTATATGCTGCCCCAGGATATTGATCCGAACAAATTGTGGTTGCTGGAAGAAGGCCATTGTTTCCGCAGCCAGATCATGAACCTCTGTGAATTAAAAAAGGCCAGCAGGGAAGCCAGTCATGTAGACTATGAGGCCGGCAGCATCGAAACCCTGCGCCGTATGGTTGATATGAATGATGGGATTACTATTTTACCTGAGCTGGCTACATTCGGAATGACCAATAAACAGTTATCATTGATAAGATATTTTAAACGCCCCGCCCCCATGCGGGAAGTTAGTATTGTTGTACATCGGGATTTTGTAAAAAAAAGTCTGATCGAGATTTTGCGCAAAGAAATACTTGAGGCTGTTCCCGATAAAGTAAAGATGAATGCCAGCAGGTATATTCTGCCCATTACATAATATTTCTCTACCGAAGAAGGCTGTCGAGCTTATGGTGGAACAGCGGAAAAGTGTACAGGTTGGTATGCGCTCCGCCATCAATCGTTATAAACTCATCCCCTTTCTTTAAAACACTCCTAAGCTTTTCGGCATGACTGTAAGGAATCACCCCATCTTCTGTGCCATGGAAAATACTGACCGGCGCCGTTACTTTTTCCAGGTAAGCATAAGCCGGAATTTTATAGTGCATCAGCATATCCAACGGGTACATCCAGGCAACCCGGCGGATCAGTGAAATGAGGCTATAGTAGGGTGTTTCTAAAATCAGTTTCCTGCAATCCCGCACAGAAGCCAGTTGCGCGGCAATACCGGTACCAATAGATTTTCCGTAAATGATTATGCTGTCTGCCGGGTATTTTGTCCTTGCCAGTTTATACACCTGCAGTGCCTCTTCGTATAAAAGGGCTTCCGACAACTGGCCGGTAGACCTTCCATACCCAGGGTAATCCGGCATCCAGACTTCATAGCCGTTGCGCGTAAAATTGGGCGCAAACCTGGCATACCGGTTAATATTCTCTCTGTTCCCGTGGAAATACAAAACAATTCCTTTTCTCACCGTATCAGGTACCGTAAACTGAACGATGCTGATAGTAGTTTTACTATCCAGTGCCAGTTTGGTTTCAACAAAAGGCTGTGTAAAATGGTAAACACTATCTGCCGCAAGTGCCACAGGATGAAAAAAAGCTTTTTCCTGCAGGTAAAAAAAAGCAATCCCGATCAAACAATAAACAATGATAACAATCTTGGCCCAGGTTTTCCAGGTTCTTTTTTTCTTCACCTTATAAAGATAGGTTGGTTGGTTTACTGGTTTATTAGTTTATTGGTTTATTTTTTGGGAGTGTCTCAGTTTGAAGAAATCTTCCCCTCACTAAACCACTACCCATAAACTAATAAACCAACAAACCAATAAACCAACAAACCAATAAACCAACAAACCAATAAACCAACTTACTCCTTTAAAATATCCCGGATGAAATTATGATATTCCGGGAACGAAGGAAGGTTATTATGCCCGCCGCCATGGATTCGTATAAGGGTTATTTTAGTGGGATTGATTTTCTGTAAGTTCTCGCTTTGCCTGATGGGGATCAGCCTGTCTTTTGTTCCATGCAGGATATACGTGTGGCACTGTACTTTTCTGATCCATTGATCTGTGTGCAGGTGATAACGAAGCAACCAGCGATGCGGCAGAAAGGGCGCAAAACGTTCCACCACTTTTATAAAACTAAAATAGGGCGCATCCAGTATCAGGTACCGGGGTGAGTTGTCGGCGGCAATTTTGGCCGCGAACCCGCTACCCAGGCTCCTGCCATATACCAGGATATGCTGCTCCTCATATTTCTCCAGCAGTTTTTCATATACAAACTGCATATCATTCAGCATTTCCTTTTCGCTTCTCTTACCTGTGCTTTTTCCAAAACCCCGGTAGTCTACCAGCACAACATCGTACCGGTACCTGGAGAAATCTTTGGCGTGTTTGGCCCACCCTTTTATGCTTCTTGAATTGCCGTGAAAATATAATATAAGCCCCAGCGGCTCGCGGCAGTAAAAATGTAGTCCATTAATGCTTACTCCTTCCGCCACATTAAAAAAAAGTTCCTCAAACGGAACATCGTACTTATAGGCGAAATCCTGTGAAAGCTTTTCAGGCTTGAAAATAAAACCTTCCTGCACAAAATACACCAGCAAAGCCAGTGCCAGGTACCCGGCAACGATATATATAACGAGGGTAGTAGACAAGCGTCACTTTTAACCTAAGTTCCGGCTTTTTTACCATTTCCTAACAACTTAGATCTGTCAACCGCATCTAACCACTAAACTCACTCTTCAGTATCCTCATGATACACCCGTTTCAGGTTAAGCCTGGCAACAGGAGCTACAATCAGCGGGAATTTCTCTATCGTAACAAAGCTCGAATCAAGGCCAAAACCTCTTTCCTCGCCCAGGCTGATCTCCTTCAGCCAGAAATAAAGCTTCATAATAATGCGCTCAAAGAATGGCAGCTCATTGTCCTGGCTCAGGTATTTTTCAAGTACAATAAACTGGAAATCCCCCACCACATTGTTCTTTTCCAGGCTCTCATACCGGCTGGTAATATTTACTTCTTTATTGCTTACCAGGTCTTCCACCACTTTACGGAACATCAGCTGTATGCGCTGCTCTACCCTGAATCCTACCCTGAATTCAACCCGGATGATATCATTGGGAATAATATGTTCCACCGAATATTCACAGGTATAAGGGTCATCCAGCACATCTACGTGCACAAACCAATAGATATCCGCCCGTTTTGGCTTTTTATTCAGGATGGAATAAATGATCTTATGCTCAATTTCTTTGGGATTATTGGCACTGGTCATGTACACCAGGTGGGTTGCGTATTTGGCAATGGTCCTGTCATTGCTCAGTTCCTGTATCATCGGGATATAATGCTCCATCCGTACAAACTCTACATACCGGTTCTTGATCTTCCGGCTCCTGAACCATACATACATCACGGCAAATAATCCACCGCCCACAATCAGGGTTACATAACCGCCATGCAGGAATTTCTCCAGGTTGGCAATCAGGAACGAAATTTCGATGGCCAGGTAAACCACCAGGTATAAATAGATCCAGGCCGATTCCACGCGTCGGCTAACCAGGAAATTGGCAAACAGTATGGAGGTGCTGATCATGCACATCGTGATAGCAAGTCCGTAAGCCGCGCCCATATTGGCCGATTTTTGAAAGTATAATACAATACCCACACAACCGATATACAAAAGCAGGCTTATGCCAGGAATATAAAGCTGTCCTTTTTCCTCTGTTGGGTAGTTGATCTTCATTTTCGGCCATAAATTCAACCTCATAGCTTCACTGATCAGGGTAAAGGATCCGGATATCAGGGCCTGGCTCGCGATAACGGCCGCCACGGTAGAAATCATAATGCCGACCAGTTTAAACCATTGAGGCATGATGCCGATAAAGGGATTGAACCCATCGGCCATGATGGCCGGCGCGATCGTCTGCCCCTTATAATGCGCCAGCAGCCAGGCTCCCTGCCCCAGGTAGTTCAATATCAGGCAGGTCTTCACAAAGATCCAGGAGATACGGATATTTCCTTTTCCACAATGGCCCAGATCACTGTAAAGGGCTTCTGCCCCGGTGGTACAAAGGAAAACAGCTCCCAGCAGCCAGAACCCTTTGGGGTAGGTGGTAAGCAGATCCACTGCATAATAAGGGTTCAGCGACTTGAAAATACTGATATCATCTACCAGGTGAACACTACCCAGCACGGCCAGCATGGCAAACCAAACACCCATAATAGGACCGAAAAGTTTGCCGATAGAAGCAGTTCCAAACTGCTGAAGAAAGAAAAGAAGGGTGATGATGCCGATCACGATCTCGATAATGGTAACCTGTTGTATGTTTTTCAAAGGTTCCAGCTGGCGGAGTCCTTCAATAGCCGAGGTAACCGTAATAGGAGGTGTGATAATACCATCTGCCAGCAAGGCAGCCCCCCCCAGCATGGCCGGAATTACCAGCCATTTCCGACGCCGGCGTACCAGGGCGTACAGGCTGAAAATACCACCTTCGCCCTTGTTATCCGCCTTTAGCGTAAGAATTACATACTTTACCGTGGTTTGCAGGGTCAGGGTCCAGATAATACAGGAAAGCGAACCCAGGATCAGCTTTTCGGTAATGGCCCGGCCGGTAATGATTTCATTTAAAACATAGAGAGGGGAAGTACCAATGTCACCGTAGATAATACCTAGTGCAATGATGAGTCCTGCAGTAGTTACCCTGTTAAAATTCTTGCTCACACAAAGAGGATTATTACTTTATCTGGAAATAATAACCAAAGGTAGAGGTAAAATCAGTTCCTTTTCCGTTTAATTTAAGTATCTCTTAAGGGGGTTAAACCGTACATTTGAAGCAATAAAATTTGAACCCGGAAATGAAAAAGCAAGTTCAACTGTTTATCGCATGTCTGCTCTTTGCCTGTTTCCAGGCCAATTCCCAAAGGATTACCTATTCCGAACCCGACCGGGACGACCCCCGGACCCTCAATTTTGAAATCGTTGGTAAAATAAACGGCAAGGTAATGGTGTATAAGAACTACCGCGACCAGCATTTTATCTCTGTATACGATTCCGACATGAAAATGGAGGCCAAGAATAAGCTCGACCTCACCAATGCCAGAGTACTAAGCACCGATTTTGTGGTATACGCTGACTTTGCCTATATGTTCTACCAGTTTCAGAAGAAAAACGCGTTGTACTGCATGGCTGTAAAACTGGATAATAACGGAACACAGGTGGGCCAGCCGATAGAACTGGATTCAACGGAGAATATCAATTTCGCCTCGGCCAATAAGATATATTCTGTGCTTATCAGCGAGGATAAGCAGAAAATGATGGTTTTCAAGATCAATTCCAAGAACGACAGGGTACATATCCTCACCACCTGCCTGTTTAACAAGGAATTGAAGCTGGAAAAAAAATCACGCATCGGCATTAATATGCCGCAGAAGAACGATTTCCTTTCGGAATTCACCCTGGATAATGATGGAGACCTGGTATGTATCCGGGCTTCGGGTACCTCGGCCAATGATAACATCAATAAGGTATCGCTTATTACCAAACCGGCATTGTATGACGCGTTTACCATCAATGATCTGAAGCTGACAGGTATTTTCCTGGATGATATACGGATCAAGGCGGATAATATCAACAAGCACTATCTCATTACCTCTTTTGTAAGCAAAATACGCAGGGGCAATATTGAAGGAATATACTATACGCTTTGGGATAAGGTACTGAACCGGGAAATACTGAATGCAACAACACTTTTTTCAGACGAACTCCGGTCGGATGCCAAGAGCGAGGGATCGGTAAAGGCCGCTTTTAACGACTTCTTTCTTAAAAATATCATTCTTAGGAAAGACGGCGGTTTTATTGTGGTGGCCGAATCCGCTTATACCAGCTCGAGGGGAAATAATATGAGCCGCTGGGATTACCTGTATGGTTCACCTTACTGGAGTCCGGCCGACTATTATACCTGGAGAAGTCCGATGGGAAGTAATCCCTGGAACTATGGAAGCTTAAACAGTGCCAATAATAACCTTACCCGCTACTTTGCCGATAATGTAGCCGTTATATCCTTTGAACCCAATGGCAAAATGGAATGGAGTAATATTATCCGTAAGACACAGTATGATGATAATACCGATAACTTTATTGGTTACGGATTGCTGAATACCGGCGACCAGCTGCATTTTGTTTTTAATACGCAGGAGAAGAGAAGCATGATTTTGTCTGACCAGACTATTTCGCCCATCGGGCAACTGGGCCGGAACCCTACTTTTAAGAATATGGATAAAGGATACGATTTTATGCCCCGGCACGCCAAGCAAATCAGTGCCAGGCAGGCAATAGTACCTTGCCAGTACCGGGGGTTCACCTGTTTTGCCAAAATTGAATTTTAATATTTAGCTGTGGTCTTCCTATTCCGCGACAAATCTGTCATCAATATTTTTTTCCTGGCCATACTAAGTATCGGCATTCATATTCACTTTTTTGTAAGTGCGCCATTGGTTATTACCCACACGGGGGATGGTATATTTTCGTGGATACTGGATAGTTATATAAAGCCGCTGCCACAGCCAGCCCTGTTCATGTTATATCACGCGTTGATCCTGGTGCAGGCTATCCGGCTGAATATGATACTCAACGATTTTCGGATGTTTCAGCTCAATTCCTATATAGCCGCCATGAGTTATGTATTGCTGTCTGGGATATTGCCGGAATGGTGCAGTATTACGCCCGCTCTACTGGCCAATTTTTTACTGATCTGGCTGTTTGCCCGGTTATGCCGTTTGTTCAATAATCCATCACCCAAAACACTACTTTTTAATACAGGCTTGATAGTAGGGCTTTCCGTTGTATTGTATCATCCCACCGCCGTTCTGATTATCGTGGTTCTTTTTGCGCTGATTGAGATCAGGCCATTTGATATTGCCGAATGGGTGGTATTGCTTATGGGAACCGTTCTGCCTTATTATTTCCTGGCTTCCTGGTTTTTTCTTACGGATAGTATGCAGAACTTTCGATCATTTATTCCGATCCCGGAATGGACTTTGCCGGCATCGTCCTGGACAACCGGCCTGGTAATAAGCCTCTCTGTTGTTTGGGTGTTGCTCTTGTTCGGACTGTATTATTGGCAGCTGACAAATAAAAGGATGGTGATTCAGATCCGGAAAAACTGGGCATTGATGCTGATGTCACTGCTGATCCTGCTGATCATACCCTTTATTTTTCTGCATGCCGGCCCTGAATCCGGCCTGATGGCCATGGTACCGATAGCCGCGTTTGCTGCCAATGCTTTCTCCAACCCCAGGAGTATGACATTGCCCAATATCCTTTTTTGGCTGTCTATCGGGGTAATTGTGTACAATAACTGGATTTTTATAGTGAGATGATAGGGGATACGCTGTCAGCAGGCTGTCAGTTATACCGTATTTATACCTAATCCCTAACTTTAGCCCGTCCTTAACGCAGGGGTTTATTACCTTTGTTCTAACCCTAATCTTATTAATAAGTAGCTATGAAGTTTGGCGTTGTTGTTTTTCCGGGATCGAATTGCGACAGGGATATGCAGGATGCCCTGCGATACGACCTGGGTAAAGAAGTAATTATGCTTTGGCACAAGGATACCGATCTGAGCATGTTCAGTACGGATGATTGTATCGTTCTTCCCGGTGGCTTTTCCTATGGTGATTACCTGCGTTGCGGTGCCATCGCGCGGTTTAGCCCCATGATGCAAAGTGTAATTGAATTTGCCAATAAAGGCGGTAAGGTACTTGGCGTTTGCAATGGATTCCAGATACTTTGCGAAAGCGGGCTGCTGCCGGGTGTATTATTGCAAAATGCCAACCAGCAATTTATCGCTAAAAATGTATATATCAGGAATGGGGAAGGCGAAGCCCTGAAGATTCCCATTGCCCATGGCGAAGGAAGGTATCATGCAGATGATAGTACTTTAAACGAGCTGGAAAAAAACGGGCAGGTGATATTCAGGTATTGCGACCCGAATGGTAATATTACCCCTGCGGATAATCCCAACGGTGCCATCCGTAATATCGCCGGCATCAGCAATCAGCAGAAAAATGTATTCGGCATGATGCCACACCCCGAAAGGGCATCTTCTACCGCACTGAACAACCTGGATGGAAGAAAAGTGTTTGAATTGCTGGGCCTTAACTGATCACAGGGCTTTGTAAGGAAAAGACTTTGCTTCGTCAAATAACACAAAAGAGTATTCCATGAGAAAAATAGCCATCACATTTGCGCTTACGTTTATTGCCGCAGTCGCTTTTTGCCAGATAGAAGACCCTGTAAGCTGGTCGTACAATGCCAAAAAGAAAACGGAGAATACTTACGAGATCACCATCACTGCCGTAATAGAACACCCCTGGCACTTGTATTCACAAAATACCGACAAGGGAGGGCCTATACCCACCCAGATCAAATTCAAACCCAATCCATTGGTAGCCGTAAGTGCTGGTAAACCTAAGGAAATAGGCAAGCTGGAGAAAATGAAGGATGAGAATTTTGGCGTAATGGTAGCTTCCTTCAGCGATAAAGTACAGTTTGTTCAAACAGTAACAGTGAAAGGAAAAGTGAAAACAAATATTGCGGGTACCGTAGAGTATATGGTTTGTAACGATAACAGGTGTTTACCGCCCACCAGAAAATCATTTGATCTTAAGCTGCAGTAATGAAGAAATTTTTCTCTGTTTTTTTTGTTGCTATTACGATTTTTCAAACGGCAACTGCACAGGATTCAAAACCTGTGCAGTTTTCATTTTCAGCTGCACGCTCCAACGACAGTATTGTTCAGCTTTCTGTAAAGGCCAAGATCAAAAAAGGAGTATCTCTTTTTTCCGTGAAGAAAGCAAATCCTGATGACGCTTTTGTAAGTGCACTGGCGGTTGACAGTGCCCAGTACCAGCATACCGGAGATACCGCCACTGAAACCGGAAAACTGCAATTGGTAAAAGAAGACAATGGAACAGCATGGTATCATTTGTACAGCGATACCGTAACTTTTATCTTCCCGCTGCATATACCCGCCGCCAGTAAAGGAAAAATCACAGGGTCTTTTACCTGGCTGGCAAAAGCGGGCGACCAGTTCCCGAGTAATACAGAGAATTTTTCCATAAAGATCCCTACCCTTAGGGATGCGGCTATCGTGGAAGCCAAAGAAGAAACTTCCCTGTGGAAGACATTCCTCATCTGTTTTCTTACAGGGTTGATAGCCATCATAACCCCCTGCGTATTTCCGCTGATACCTGTAACGGTTAGTTTCTTCTTAAAGCGCAGCAAAACAAGGCTGGAAGGTTTACGCAATGCCACATGGTATTCGCTTTCCATTATTCTCATTTATACCATACCTACCCTGGTACTTACACTTATTTTTGGTGATAAGATACTTTACCATATTTCTACCAGTGCCATATCCAATATTCTTTTCTTTGTGATTTTCACCGTTTTCGCCATTTCGTTTTTTGGAGCTTTTGAAATTGAGCTACCCAATAGCTGGGCTAATAAAGCGGATGAACAGGCGGGTAAGGGCGGCTTGTTAGGGATCTTTTTTATGGCCCTTACCCTGGTCATCGTTTCTTTTTCCTGTACCGGCCCGCTGGTGGGAACCCTCCTGGGGCAAACCAGTACCAAAGGAGTAAGCATTGCACCCGTTATCGGCATGCTGGGTTTTGGAACGGGTTTGGCATTACCGTTTTCACTGTTCGCTTTCTTCCCCGCCATGCTGCAATCGCTGCCTAAAAGTGGCGGATGGCTTAATTCAGTAAAAGTGGTATTCGGTTTTATAGAACTGGCCCTCGCCATGAAATTTCTTTCCAATATAGATCTTGCCTATCACTGGCACCTGCTCGACAGGGATGTTTTCCTGGTGATATGGATCGTGATATTCGGGCTGATGGGTTTTTACCTGCTCGGTAAATTGAAGTTCTCACACGATAGTGATCTCCCCTATATCAGTGTACCGAGATTATTTTTCGCTATAGCCGCATTTTGTTTTACGGTGTATATGATACCCGGATTATGGGGCGCGCCTTTAAAACTGCTCAGCGGGTTTATTCCCCCCGCAAGTACACAGGAGTTTAACCTGGAAGAACTGAAGTATAAGTTAGACAATCTCAAAGCCAATGACGCGGTAACACCGGCGGCGGGTGCCAGCGCGGCAAAGCCACCGGTAAAATATATTGACAAGCTGCATGTACCATTTGGACTAACCGCCTACTTTGATCTGGCAGAAGGAATGGCGGCCGCCAAAGCCCTGAACAAACCGGTAATGCTTGATTTTACAGGACATAGCTGTCCGAACTGCCGTAAAATGGAAGAACAGGTATGGAAAGATCCCGGGGTGCTGAAACGGATCAAGGAAGATTTTGTACTGGTAAGTTTATATGTAGACGAATCTGAAGAACTGCCGGTAGAAGAACAGGTGCGTGATAGCAGGGGGGAACTGATAACAACAGTAGGCGGAAAGAACCTGGAATATGAGATCAGCAAGTTCGGGTTTAATGCACAACCCTTATACAAGTTTCTTGACCTGAACGGAAATTCTCTCAGCGACGTAAAGTATAGTTACGATCCGGATATTCAGAAGTTTATCGCGCACCTCGAAGCAGTAAAAGCGGAATTTATGAGGCGGCAATAAGTTATAAGGCAATCTGCTTCTCCATCGTCATCTTGCGTAAGTTGATCAGCCCATACCGCATACGACCCAGAGCTGTGTTGATACTGCAATTGGTGATTTGTGCTATCTCCTTAAAACTCATGTTGGCATAGTGCCGCAATACAATGATTTCACGCTGCTCTTCCGGGAGAAGATCCAGCATCAGCCGAACCCTGTCGTGGCTCTGGCCCTGCATCAGTTTAGCATCCGGACCCTCTTCCGACAGTTGAATGATCTCGAAAATATCTTTGTTATCGCTGGTCTTGATGGTAGGTGTGCGTTTTACCTTCCTGAAATAGTCCACACAAAGGTTATGTGCAATGCGAAGCGCCCAGGGAAGAAACTTGCCTTCCTCCGTATAACGCTTGTTCTGTAAAGTGTCGATTATTTTAATAAAAACATCCTGGAAAAGATCCTCGGCCAGGTAGCTGTCTTTCACAAAGAATAGTATCGAGGAAAATACTTTGTCTTTATACCTGAGTGTCAATGCCTCAAAAGCCCCGGTGTCGCCATCCTGGAACGATCTTATTAATTCAGTATCAGACACATGGTCTAATGTTCTCATAACATTGGGGTTTGAGCCAGTTTTAGTATCAAAATCACGATCTGTGTATGATTTTACTTGAGTGTTCCTCACTAACTCCTTCTATTTCAACAACAAATTATACATCTTTTCATATCTCCGGCCGTTTGTGGAAAGATGAGTTTCAGGGGCGGAGGTTATTCACATTTTGAATTACGGAATGCGGATTACGGATTACGGATTGCGGATTGCGAATTCCCCCCAATCCCCAATCCCTAATCCCCAATTCACAATTCACAATCCGTAATCCGTAATCCGTAATCCGCAATCCGTAATCCGCAATTTCTGTTTAATTTGTGCATCCTTATGGCTACAAAAACCAAATCCCCGGTAATAGAAAAAACAACCGACAATAACGATGATATTCTCGTAAAAGGGGCGCGTGTTCATAATCTTAAAAATGTTACAGTTAGTTTTCCGCGTAATAAGCTGATCGTTGTTACCGGGGTTTCGGGTAGTGGTAAATCATCACTTACCATTGATACCCTTTTTGCCGAAGGCCAGCGACGGTACGCGGAAAGCCTGAGTGCCTATGCCCGCCAGTTCATGGCAAGAATGGAAAAGCCGGATGTTGATTATATAAAAGGACTCTGCCCCGCCATAGCCATAGAGCAGAAAGTTATTACCAGGACGCCCCGGAGTACAGTGGGCAGTATGACCGAGATTTACGATTACATGCGCCTGCTTTTTGCGCGTGCCGGTAAAACAATATCGCCCGTAAGCGGAAAGCAGGTCACCAAAGACGATGTTGCTGATGTATTGGAAGCGATCCGCAGGCTGAAAGATGGAACCCGCGTGGTGATCATTGTTCCCTTTAAACAACACGCCAACAGACAAACAAAAGAAGAACTGAATATTTTAATGCAGAAAGGTTTTTCGAGAATGTACCTGGGCAAGTCGCAGGGAACAGGAAGTCGCAAGCCGACAGAAGAATTACCTGCGGCGGGAGAGCTGATACGGATTGAGGATCTGCTGGAGCTGGGCGACAAGGAGCTCAAAAAAAAGTTGACTTACGACTTACGACTTACGACTTATGTACTGATTGACCGTATTGTAACCAAGGAATTTGATGAAGATGATATCCATCGCCTGTCGGATTCTATTGGCACTGCATTTTATGAGGGTGAGGGAGAAATGTTTATAGAAGTGAATGGACAAGAATTGAAACATTTCAGTAATAAGTTTGAACTGGATGGCATTCAATTTGAAGAGCCGGTACCCAATCTTTTTTCTTTTAATAATCCCTATGGTGCCTGCCCAACCTGCGAGGGATTCAGCCAGGTGCTGGGTATTGATGCCGACCTGGTGATTCCGGATAAAAGATTAAGTGTGTATGAGGGTGCGGTGGCTCCCTGGAAAGGAGAGAAGCTGGGATGGTGGAAGGAGCAGTTTATCAAAGGAGCCGGTAAGATTGGCTTTCCTATTCACAAAGCAATTATCGACCTTACCAAAGACCAGTACAACCAGTTATGGGAAGGCAGTGGAACAGTGCAGGGTATCAATGATTTCTTTAAGGAGGTTGAACAGAATTTATATAAGGTGCAATATCGTGTGTTGCTAAGCAGGTATCGGGGACGTACCCTTTGTCCTGATTGCCACGGTTATCGCCTGCGAAAAGAGGCGCTGTATGTCAGAATCGGCGGAAAGCACATCGGGGAACTATGCGAATGGCCTGTAAAAGATCTCAAAGTGTGGTTCGATGAACTAAAGCTGTCTGCACATGATAAGGAAGTAGCGAAAAGGATATTGGTGGAAATGCACCAGCGACTGCAAACCCTGCTGGACGTTGGACTGGGCTACCTTACAATTAACCGCCTGGCCAATACACTGAGCGGGGGCGAAAGTCAGCGGATACAGCTAACCAGGAGCCTGGGAAGTAACCTTACCAATTCTTTGTATATCCTCGACGAACCCTCTATCGGGCTTCATTCGAGGGATACAGAGCGATTAATTGGCGTACTGAAGTCTCTTCGGGATCTGGGCAATACCGTTGTGGTGGTTGAACATGATGAGATGATGATGCGGGAGGCTGATTTTATCATTGATATGGGGCCATTAGCTTCTCACCTGGGTGGGGAAGTTGTAGCCGTTGGAAACTACGACCAGATAACGGCCAACCCCGAAAGCCTTACGGGCAAATATCTCACCGGGAAATTAAAAATTGAGCCGCCTAGGCAGGTGCGAAAATGGAACCGCAGTATTACGGTTGAAAATGCGCGGCAGAATAACCTGCAGGATATCACAGTTGAATTTCCGTTGCATACATTATGTGTAGTTAGCGGGGTAAGCGGAAGCGGAAAAACAACACTGGTAAAACAGGTGCTGGTACCTGCGTTGCGCAAGTTGAAAGGCGAATTCACCGAGAAAGTCGGGTTATTCAAAAACCTTTCAGGAGATGTGGACTATATCTCCCAGATAGAAATGATAGACCAGAATCCTATTGGCAAATCATCACGCAGCAACCCCATTACGTATATAAAGGCTTATGACCATATACGCGATCTCTATGCCAAACAACCCATGTCGAAAACCCGCGGCTTTCAACCCAAGCATTTTTCTTTCAATGTAGATGGCGGACGCTGCGATACCTGCAAGGGAGAAGGTGAACAGGTTGTTGAAATGCAGTTCCTGGCCGACGTGCACCTTACCTGCGAATCCTGCGGTGGCAAACGATTTAAAGAAGAGGTACTGGAAGTGCAGTACAAAGGAAAAAGTATTCATGATGTGCTGGAAATGAGTGTTGATGAGGCCATTGATTTCTTTACAGATGAAAAGCCCATCAGGACAGCCATTCAACCATTGCAGGATGTAGGTTTGGGTTATATTAAACTAGGACAAAGCAGTGATACGCTTAGTGGCGGGGAGGCGCAGCGGGTAAAGCTGGCAAGCTTCCTGGGAAAAGGTAAAGGCATTGGCCATGTGCTTTTCATTTTTGATGAACCCACTACCGGTCTTCATTTTCATGACATAAAGAAATTACTCGCTTCATTCAACGCATTGATAGAGCAGGGCCATTCCTTACTGGTAATTGAACACAATACAGATGTGATACGTTCGGCAGACTGGCTCATTGACATGGGCCCCGAGGCCGGAGACGGTGGTGGAACGGTAGTGTACCAGGGCATACCCTCCGGCATCAAAAAAGTAAAAGAAAGCTACACCGCCAAATTCCTCTAAGCACCTTGCGAGTTATTTTTCTCGCAAGGACGCAAGGTCGATAAGCGTTAGCGCAGGCGGTCGGAACTTTTTACCAGCTTTTCATCTTTATAAATGCCACGTAAGGCCATAATATAAAAAACAGGCACAGCAAAAGCGAACACGCAGAAAAGTGCGATGCCGCCGGAAGCGTAATTTTTTATCTCAACAAAATACAGCACAATAGCAAGCAGGGAAGCCGACAGTCCGGCAGCTCCTATCTTTATTTGCAGCTTACGATTGTTGTACAGGAAAATAGTTACCAGTGCAACAATTGCAGCGGCAACCGTTAGTATCATCAGCAGGGTATTGCTCATGGCAGTAAGGTCGGCTGCCGGAGCTGTACCGATGCTTCCGATATAAAAAGGAAATTTCAAACTCGCAAACCCACAAGCCGATGCCAGCAATAACCAAATCGTCTGAATTCTCTGTATCATAAAAATAATTTTAACGCATCCCCAATCCCCAATCCGTAATCCACAATTCGCAATCCTCCCCTCACCCCATCTCCGGATAAAGTACAAACTGCTCCATAAACGAGTTCACTTCTTTCTTTACCGCAGCTAATACCAGTTGATCATCCGCATTCATCAGTACCTTGTCAATAGAATCCACTACAAATTGCATATGCTCTTCCTTCATCCCCCGCGTAGTAATAGCAGGAACACCCAGCCTTACACCTGAAGTTACAAAGGCACTCTTGTCATCGTAAGGTACCATATTTTTATTGGCGGTAATATCAGCCACCACCAATGCCTGTTCCGCTTTTTTACCACTGATATTCTTATTGCGCAGGTCTATCAGCACCAGGTGGTTGTCTGTTCCGCCGCTGATGATCTTGTATTCTTTTTCCACTAATGCTTTCGACAGGGCCTGCGCATTTTTAATTACCTGGTTGGCATAGCCGGTAAACTCATCACTCAATATCTCACCAAACGCAATCGCCTTGGCAGCAATAACATGTTCAAGCGGCCCACCCTGGATACCCGGGAAAACAGCCATATCGAGCAGGTTGCTCATCATGCGGATATTTCCTTTTACATCTTTCAGGCCAAACGGGTTCTCAAAATCCTTGCGCATCATGATTATACCGCCACGGGGGCCTCTCAAGGTTTTGTGTGTAGTGGAAGTAACAAAATGACAATGGTCAAACGGATCATTCAGTAATTTTTTGGCGATCAGCCCTGCAGGGTGCGCGATATCGGCCATCACCAAAGCCCCAACCTCATCGGCCACTTTACGGATACGCGCATAATCCCAGTCGCGGCTATACGCACTGGCTCCGCAGATAAGCAACTTAGGTTTTATTTCCCTGGCTTTTGCTTCCAGCATTTCATAATCCACCAGGCCTTCTTCTCTCGTTACGCCATAAAAATGGGGCTGGTACAACTTACCGCTATAGTTAACCGCAGAGCCATGGCTAAGGTGTCCGCCCATGCTGAGGTCGAGTCCTAAAATGGGATCGCCGGGTTGTAAAACGGCCAATGCCACAGCAGCATTTGCCTGTGCACCGCTATGGGGCTGCACGTTGGCATATTCTATTCCGAAAATTTCTTTGAGCCTGTCAATTGCCAGTTGCTCTGTCTGGTCTACTATTTCACAACCCGCATAATAACGACGGCCAGGGTAGCCTTCGGCGTATTTATTGGTCATCACATTACCCATCGCCTGCATTACCTGCAAGCTGGTAAAGTTCTCAGAAGCAATCAGTTCGATGCCGTGCCTTTGTCTTTCCAGTTCCTGTTTAATAAGGTCAAAAACCAAAGTATCCCTTTGCATTAGTCAGTTATTTGGCGCAAAGATAAGTAGACGCATTGGTTACCCGCCATCCGTTGAATATTTTACCCGGAACGGGGATAACAGGCTGATAATGAGGCCTGATAAGCGCAGGATATCCACAAACCTTGTGTAGTTGGCAGATTTTACTATTTTCGGCCTGTTGAGAAGCCGTTTGCAGCGAAGATGGATGTATGTGTAGCAAGGTCAAAACTGTTTCAAAATAAACAACCCCCAATGAAAGCAATTATCCCAGTTGCCGGTGCCGGAACCAAGTTAAGGCCCCATACCTATACGCAACCGAAAGCCCTGATACCTATTGCGGGCAAAACCATTCTCAGTTTTATTGTCGACCAGTTGCATGAAGCGGGTATTAATGAATTCATATTTATTGTAGGGTATCTCGGAGAAAAGATACAGGACTATGTTAAACAGTCTTATCCCCACCTCATTACCCATTTTGTTTTTCAGAATGAGCGCCAGGGAACAGGGCACGCAATTGAGCTTACACGAACCATTGTTGGTCAGGATGAGGTGTTTGTTGCGCTGGGGGATACGATTTGTGAGTATGATGTAAAAGAAGTGGTGAACAGCCCTTACAGTATGCTCGGCATTAAGAAAGTAGATGACCCCCGCAACTTTGGTGTTGCATCCGTTGGTGAAGATGGTTTTATAGAACAGGTGGTAGAGAAGCCGGCCATTCCGAAAAGCAATATGGCACTGGTGGGTTTGTACAAAATCAAGGAAACACATTTCCTGTTCGAATGCCTTCACCACCTCTTTGCCCAGGATATAAAAACATTTGGTGAGTATAACCTTACCGACGCACTGGATTGTATGATTAAACGCGGGGCAAAATTCCAGGCTTTTAAAGTAAAGAACTGGTTCGACTGCGGGAAAAAGGAAACCCTGCTGGAAAGCAATGCCACCCTGTTAAAAAAATTCGGCGGCAATACCGGCGAGCAGCATGGCTATAAAGATACCATCATCATTCCACCGGTAAGCATCGCCCCCGGTTGTGATATATCCAATGCTATCATTGGCCCGCATGTAGCCATTGGGGCCAATACTTCGATCAAACATTCCATCGTACGGGATAGTATCATCGGCTCTTACACCAACCTGTATGAAGTAGTGCTGGATAATTCGCTCATTGGTAGCGACGCCTCGGTAAAAGGCCTGAGCCGGAGCCTCAATATCGGCGACAACACCGAGATCGATTTCGGCTAACAGATAAGTTTCCGGTGCGCCTTCCTCCTGCCTTTGTGCCTTCGTGCGCCCATTTTCTATACCTTAGTAATATGAGCCAGTCCACCCGTATTACCCAACTTTTTGGTATTCAATACCCCATCATCCAGGCTGGTATGGTATGGGCCAGCGGCTGGCGGCTGGCCAGCGCGGTTAGCAACGCGGGCGGTCTCGGACTACTGGGTGCGGGCAGCATGTATCCTGATGTACTTCAGGAACATATACAAAAATGTAAGGCGGCAACCACAAAGCCTTTTGGTGTTAATATTCCCCTCTTATACCCGGGCATTGAAAAGCTGATAGAAATTATAGTGGAAGAAAAAGTACCCATTGTCTTTACCAGTGCCGGCAACCCCAAAACCTGGACCTCATACCTGAAAGACAAAGGCATTACGGTAGTACATGTAGTAAGCAGCAGTAAGTTTGCCCTAAAGGCCCAGGAAGCGGGCTGCGACGCCGTGGTAGCTGAAGGGTTTGAAGCGGGTGGTCATAACGGCCGGGAAGAAACCACCACCATGGTGCTGGTACCACTGGTGAAAAAAACAGTGTCGATACCGGTGATCGCTGCTGGAGGCATTGCCACAGGCAGACAGATGCTGGCCGCGATGGTACTCGGAGCGGATGGTGTACAGGTAGGCAGCCGTTTTGTTTGCACCCCTGAGGCATCTTCTCATCCTGCCTTTAAAGAAGCCGTTGTGAAAGCGGAAGAAGGCGATACCCTGCTGGCGATGAAAAAACTGGTACCCGTTCGTTTACTAAAGAATGATTTTTTTGAAGCCATACACAAAGCAGAACTGAATGGAGCGGGTGAAGAACAACTCAAAGCCCTGCTGGGCCGTGCCCGCGCAAAAAAAGGAATGTTCGAAGGCGATCTAACGGAAGGTGAACTGGAAATAGGGCAGGTAAGTGCCCTGGTAAAAAATATCCAACCGGCTGCTGAGGTATTGCACGAGATTTGGAGCGAGTATACTCAGACCATCGCCGCGTTTTCAAACTAACTAGTCAGCCGGCGGTAAGAAAGCCATGGCTTCCCATTCTTCCTTGCAGGGTCCATACACACCCGGAACCGGTAGTCCCGCCATCCGCATTAATACGGTTAACTGGCCGCGATGATGTACCTGGTGAACAACAGTTACCCATAACGCAAATCCTTTTTTCCAGGTTTCTCCATACATGGTTACGTCTTCCTGCAAAGTCGCATCTGTCCAGGTAGCAATGGCCTCCCTAACTTTTTCGGTTGCTATTTTATATGCAGTCAATAGAGCCTGCTGGCTTGCATAATTCTCTTTTTTGTATACTACAGGCAGTGAAGCTTCATGCGGGATACTAATGGCACAGTCGGTTATATGGTTGGCCAGTCTCCCAATTGTACGGTAGTCGTGTACTAATTCCTTAAACAGGCTTTCATCTGTCAGTTTATCAAAGCACGCGATCGTAGACGCGGTTTCCTGTTGCCAGACAATTTTAAAATTTTCAATGGAGGTAAACATGTATAATTTTTTTATTTGTGCAGGTAAAACGAGTTGGCTTGCGATAAACAGGTAACTACAAGGTCGTTGATACAAACATGTTCGGGCAGGGTGGCAGCATAGTAAACGATACCGGCAATATCCTGAGGCTGTAATGCTTTATAACCTTCATAAACAAGTCCCGCTTTCTGTTCATCGCCTTTGAAACGGACTTTGGAAAATTCTGTTTCGGCAGCTCCCGGGTGCACCGCTGTTACTTTTATACTGTAAGGCAGCAGGTCAATACGCATCGCCTTACTGATGGCGTCTACGGCATGTTTACTGGCGCAATAAGCGTTGCCATCTTTATACACTTCTTTGCCTGCGGTAGATCCTATATTAATGATATGGCCTCTTTTACGAGCGGTTAAAAGGGGGAGTACCGCTTTTGTTACATACCAAAGCCCCTTCACATTGGTGTCGATCATGGTATCCCAGTCGTCGATACTGGCATTTTCAAAACTATCCCTTCCCAGGGCAAGCCCTGCATTGTTTACGACAATATCAATAGCTTTCCATTCTTCCGGCAAGCTATCAATCGCCGCAAAAACAGCAACCCTGTCCTGTACGTCAAACTGTAAAGGCAGCACTTGTATATTACCTGCTTTCTTAAGGTTTCCGGCAATTTCAGTTAATCGTTCCGACCTTCTTCCGGTAATAATGCAGTTCCATCCTGCGGCGGCAAAAGTTTCAGCTATGGCACGTCCAAAACCTGAGGTGGCGCCGGTGATCAAGATGATTTTATTCATGGGTGATTTTATGTGAACCGTGAACCGTGAACCGTGAACCGTGAACCGTGAACCGTGAACCGTGAACCGTGAACCGGTTAATTTCTGGAAGTGCAAGTTACAAAAGTTTTATTCACGATTGACGATTCACGTTTCACGTCTCACGTCTCACGTCTCACGCCTCACGCCTCACGCCTCACGCCTCACGCCTCACGATCATCTGATCAGCACCACTGTGCCTCTTCTGAAAACAACCTGCCCAAGGTAATCCACCCCTTCCGTTTTGTAAACATAGGTGCCGCTTTGTTGCGGACTGCCTTTAAATATCCCATCCCATCCCTTGCCAACTTCGTTGGTGCTGAAAACAGGTTCACCCCAGCGGTTGTAGATCGTGAAGTAATTAAGCTTGCTGATGCCTATTGTAACCGGCCGGGCCAGATCGTTTTTGCCATCGCCATTGGGAGTAAAGGCAGATGGCACAAGTATGTCAGGCCCTTTTTTATAGATGCGCACCACCATTTGATCCTGGGCCACACAGCCGAAGCTGGCAACGCTTACCGTATATATCACCGAATCCACGTCTCCACCGAGTTTTACAACAGGGTTAGGAATATCTACCGCGCTTAAGCCGGTGGCAGGACTCCAGAAATAGGAGTTACCCCCCGCTGCATTTAATTGAACGGGCATCTCCGGTAGAATGGTAGTATCCCTGCCGGCATTGGCCAGGACAGGAGGAACCACTGTTACCGTAATCGTATCAGTGGCTGGTTTGGGGCAGCCGGAAGTATCAGTAGCAACAAAAATATAAGCCGTTGTTTTAGAAGGTCCCGCTATCGGTGAAAGGGTATTATCACTGCTAAGGGTGTTGGAAGGAGTCCATTTGAATGCGGTGCCTCTAAAATCTGCCTGCAACTGAACACGGCTTCCAAAGCAGATAGTGGTATCGCTGCCCAGCACAGCGCGTGGATAGGGTGATACCTTTACAAATACCGTGTCCCTGGCCTGGCACTTGCCCAGATTCGCAAGCACATAGTAGGAGGTATTGGTAACAGGCTGAACAACCGGGTATTTTGTGTTTTGTAATATCTCACCAGAAGAGCTGGTCCAGACATAGCTTAGCGCATCACTAATAGTGGCCAGCGGAAAAGCATCCGCAGCACATGACGCAGTATCTTTTCCCGCATATACATTGATGTACTGCAGCACATTAACGGTAACCGTGTCATAGTTATTACAACCATTATCACTGACAGATACATAATAACGAGTCGTATCCCGGGGATATACCAATGGAGAAGTGGTACTGGTATTTAGTATCCGCGACTGGTTAGGCCCGGTGGATGCCGCCCATGTAATTAGCCCTGCGCCGATATTAGCTTTTAAAGCCAGGGTGTCATTGCTGCAGATAAGCGTGTCTTTGAAAGCCAGTTGTAAAGCAGGCCGGTCTATTACCACCAGGGGCTTTGTAATGGAATCGGTACAGCCCTTGGTATTGGATACCACGAGTTTGATGGTAGTACTTAAGGGGCTGGCATATTTCCAGGCTGAATCCTTTGCGCGGGATGTATCGGCGAGCGTGGTACTATCGCCAAAATTCCATTTCCAGTTTATCAATGAACCATATTTTGTAGTGGTTGCATCCAGGAACTGGTAACTGTTTAAAAAGCAACTTCCGGTTACTTTGAAGTCCGGAACAAACCCCGGATACACTTTCACTACGGAAGTGGCAGAGTCCCTGCAACCTGATGTTGATGCCACCACCAGTTTAACGGTGAAAGTGCCGCTATCCTTACCGCTTTGGAGATAATCGTAGGTTGGGGTAGGACTGGTTGATACATCCGTAGTAATACCGGGAACCCCAAAATCCCATAAATAGGAACTGATAGATGAATTAGGAGATTCGTTCTGGAAAGTTAAGGTAGTTCCGTTGCAGGAGATATAGGTTGGCTTTAATGCTGCCGCTGAAATAGAACAGTTGGCTACCCTGATATGAATTTCTTTTTTTGTGATCCCAATGTTTACACCATTCCTGTACTCGTAGGCACAAACCGCCACAATATAATCGCCGGTAATAGAAGGCGCAATACCGGATATAATACCTGTTTGCGGATCAATGGTTACCCCTACTCCCATCGGCGAGCTGCCGGCAAAGGCAGGTGAATAGGCAACATCGGTATAAGGTGGAGGTGCGGGAGGATTGGGTTGCGAGCCGGTGCCACTGGGGTCGCCACCTACAGACCCGGCGCAGAAATAATACACGAGATCGTCGCCATCCGCATCGGTAGCACTGAAATCAAAGGTGAAAGGAGAATTGTAACAAACAATGGCTGTATCTTTCTGCGCAAAAACCGGGCTGCTGTTTTTTGCGTAATCCACACCTCCTATCTTACCCGGAATTTTATTGCTATAGGTAACCCCGATACTGCTTGAATTCCCGCTTACGTTTGCAATACCCGCTATCCTGCAACATCTTTGCACAGAGATAACATATCCGCCGATATTGTCGGGAAGCTCTATGGGAGCCGGTGTGGTGTAACGATCTATAAAATAACAGACCACCGGCGGCGAGCTGATGCAGGGGCTGTAGCTGGTTTTATTGGGTCTGTCAGATCCCGACAGGGTTAGTGTGAGCTGTCTTTCCAGTCTGTTGGTTCCCGCATCATAAATGCCAACATACACCTGGGCATCCCGTTGACCGGCAGTGGAACTGCAATCAAGGTACTGCCTTACGGTAATATTATACAGGGATGAATTAGCCGTAGAACCCGGCCCCACATATTCATACTGTATCCATCCACCCTTTAAGTGATTGGCATAGGCCGAACCTGTAACAAGCAATAATATCAAAAAGAGAATACATGACTTCATAACAGGCCTGCCTAATACGGATTACCGGGTAACAACAATAAGATAAGAAAACCAGACAGATTGCTGCATTGACGTGAAATATCGGTTAAAACCGGTGCGCAACCAAAAACTCCTCGATCATGTCACTTACCGGTATACCATTTCCGCGAATTCCTGGATAAAATGGTTTACCTGGGCGGATTCTTCCCAAATACCCATGTGTCCGGCACCCTGCAGGATATGAATAGATGATATACCGGGCAGATGAACCTGCTGAAGGACTTCGGAAAGCGGTGCCGCTATATCCTCTGTTCCCAGGATAAACAAAACAGGAACCGTGCTGCTTTGTAAAACAGCGGTTCTGTCGCGCCTTCGCATCATGGCATGGTAGTATTGTTGAAGGGATTCCTTCCTAAAATGTTTCGCTGCAGCGATATGCGCCTCTATTTTTTCCGGGTGTCTTTCTTTGAAGGCTTCACCGAACAGCCCCGGTATGCTGGTTTTCAGGAACGCATAAGCACCCTGTTGTTCCATAAAGGCAATCCCTTTTTCGCGGGTTTTCTTTTTTTCATCACTATCCGCAAAGGCTGTGGAATGAACGAGCCCGAACCCAACCAGGTAGGTACTGTATTTTTCAGCGAAAGCCAGAGTAATATACCCGCCCATACTATGACCCAACATAATGCAGGTATGTATCCCCGCGTCTTCCAATAGGGCGTGTAGGCAATCCGCATAGTCCTCAATTGTAATATTTTCGCCGGAAAGTACACCCGAAAGGCCGGTACCCGGCAGATCCGGTACAATAACAGTGAATTGTTGCTGCAGGAATGCAACCTGCTCATTCCACACTTTTGAATCCTCTCCAAAGCCATGCAGCAGCACAATCGGTTTTCCCTGGCCCGTTAGGGAATAGCTGATAGAAGATGACCTGTAAGTAAATGACTGTAACATAGTAGAGTATTATGCACGGGTGGCTCGTTTCCGGATATAAGTTATTACATGCACAAGCAGCAATAATAAAGCCAGAACAGATGCGAATCTGAAAAGGTAGTCGCCATGCCTGACATAAAAGGTCTCGCCATTTAATGCCGGGATATTGTATTTGATCACTGCTTTTGTATCCCAGCCTCTGGTTTCCAGTACCTGCCCGTTATCGTCAATTACCGCTGATATGCCTGTATTGGCACTCCTGGCTACCCATCTCCTGGTTTCAATAGCTCTTAATCTTGCGTATTCCAGGTGTTGCTTATGACCGGAAGTGTTGCCCCACCAGCCGTCATTGGTAATGATGGTTAACAGCGTCGCGCCTTTCTTCACGTAGGTTCCAACATACTCGCCATAAATACTTTCGTAGCAAATAATAGGGGCGGCTACATAGCTGCTGCCGCTAATGGGGAATACGCTTGAAGTTTCATCCCTGCCATATCCCCCCGTGGTACCACCAAACTGCTCGAAGACCGGTGCCATGAACGATAAAAATGTAGGCATGGATTCAACACCCGGCACCAGGCGGCTTTTATTATAAAACCGCAAAGGCTCACCGTAATGAATGGTGATGGCCGAATTGAAATCATCCACATAATCCCCCTGGCTGGTTTTGTTGGCCGTAACCGTGGCTTTTTCTTTGCCATAGAACTTCATACACTCTATGCCCGATAGTAAGGTGGCCCGGGTGTGTCGGCTGCTCATGGCAAAAACACTGTTATAATATCCGTTCGAAGCGACTGTATTTTGCCAGTCGCGTATACTCATGGCCGTTTCGGGCCATATAATCAGTTGGGTGGAACTGTCAATATGTTCCTCTGATAAACGAACCAGGTTATGTATGTCCTGCTGCATAGAAGCAGGATTAAATTTTTGGTAGGGGTCTATATTGGGTTGAACGATGACAACATTGCCGGCTGGCCCCTTTTTCTTTTGTATCCTGTTGGCGTAATGAAAAACAGTGAAGGCAATAGATAGAAGGGGTACTGCAATAGCGATCCCCAGCAGTACTATTTTTCTTTGCCTGTTTACTTTGTTTCTGAACCCGAGGTAAAGTTCGTACAAAACGACATTACCAGCCAGTATCAGCAAGGTTCCGCCACTTACGCCGGTAAACTCATACCACTGAACCCAATCCGGGTGAGAGGCAAATACATTACCCAGGGTAAGCCAGGGCCAGCTAAGCTGGCAGTTAAGATTGATATACTCATAAAGCATCCAGAACACGATCAGCGCAACATATCCCACGCGCTTTCCGTAACGTTTATGAAAAATATGATAGCCCCACCAGGGGAAACTCATAAAAAGGCTTTCAGCAACAATGGCGGCGATGGCTCCTATTTCGGTAGAGTTCCACATCCACCAGGTGGTAGTGGCGTTCCATAAAAGGCTGGCAAGAAAAGCATGGCCAAAAAAAGTATGCTTCTTCTTTACGGCATCGGCCACCCGTAATAAAGGTATCCACGCAACAAAGATCAGGGGTGTAAGCGGCATTACCGGCCAGGCCGCAAACAGCAACGCCCCGCTAAGGATACTAAGGAAAACAAGTTGTGATCTTTTCAAAAAAAAGTTTTTAGCGAAAGGAAAACCGGCTGTAACCCTTGACAATTATATCAAACTATCCGCGCCATTCAATGTTGCCATTGCTATGGGAACAACATCCGCGATCCTATTTACGGCTATAGTTCGGCGACTCTTTCGTAATATCAATATCATGCGCATGACTTTCTTTCATCCCTGCATTGCTTATTTTGATGAAGGTAGCCTGCTGCAGTGCTTTGATATCTTTTGCCCCGCAGTATCCCATTCCGGCGCGCAATCCACCTACATACTGGTACACGATCTCACTCAGGTTGCCTTTGTAAGCCACACGCCCTTCAATTCCTTCCGGTACATATTTTTTGATATCGTCTTCCACATCCTGGAAGTAGCGGTCGCCACTGCCCTGGCTCATGGCACCCATGCTACCCATGCCCCGGTATTCCTTGAATTTTCTTCCTTCATAAATAATAGTATCGCCCGGGCTTTCTTCCACACCGGCAAAAACGCCACCCATCATTACCACATTGGCACCAGCGGCCAATGCTTTCACCATATCGCCTGTATAACGGATACCGCCATCGGCAATAACAGGAATACCTCTCGATTTAACGGCATGGCTGGCTTCCATAATGGCGGTAAGTTGCGGAACACCGGCACCGGCAACGATTCGTGTTGTACAAATAGAACCGGGGCCGATACCCACTTTTATGCAATCCGCTCCCGCGTCGGCCAAAGCTTTGGCACCGGCAGCGGTACCCACATTGCCGGCGATGATCTGTAACTTTTTAAAATTCCTGCGCAGGGCTTTCAGGGCCTCTATCACTCCTTTGCTGTGTCCGTGTGCACTATCCAGCGTAACTACATCCACACCCACCTGCTGCAATGCGGCGGCACGGTCCATCAGGTCCTTGGTAATACCCAAAGCGGCACCCACCAGCAGCCTTCCCAGGCCATCTTTTACCGCATTGGGGTAATTGCGTAACTGCAGGATATCACGGTACGTAATCAGCCCTATCAGCTTACCCTGTTTATTCACTACGGGTAACTTTTCAATTTTATACTGACGTAGTATTTTTTCGGCTTTTTTTAGGTCGGTTCCCTCCGGTGCAATGATCAGGTTGGTCTTTGTCATCACTTCCTTCACCTTTATCGTTTTGTCATGTTCAAAACGAAGATCCCGGTTGGTTAATATGCCTACCAGCTTTTGATCTTTGTCGATGATAGGGATACCGCCAATTCGGTTATCCTTCATCAGTTTAAGGGCATCCCCGATGGTGGCGTCTACCAGCAGGGTGATAGGGTCTATAATCATTCCGCTTTCACTTCGCTTCACCTTTCTAACCTGGTCGGCCTGCCGTTCAATGCTCATGTTTTTATGCAGGATACCCAGGCCGCCCTCCCTGGCCAATGCAATCGCCAGGCTGGCTTCTGTAACCGTATCCATTGCCGCTGAGAGCATAGGAATATTGAGTATTATCTCTTTGGTAAGATGAGAGCGGATATCAACTTCGCGGGGAAGTACCTGGCTGTACGCCGGCATCAGCAGAACATCATCATAAGTGAGGCCATCACCGAATAATCTTGATTGAGGAGTCCTGGTACGGGAAGAGTTATTTCTTGTTGCCATGTGCAAAGATAGCGTGATGGCTAAATTCATCCAAAAAGTTTTTAGCCGTGAGCCCTGAGCCGTAGTTTTGCACCAATGTTATCGTCTTCCCCATCGGCAAAAACGGCTTACTTTACTCTCCAGTTCGGCCTGCTGTGCGTTAGCAATTTTTTGTTTTCGGCCAGTTTTAATATGATGATACCTGAGTTACCTGCGTATCTAACGCAGCTGGGCGGGGCTGAGTACAAAGGATTGATTATCGCTTTGTTTACTTTAATGGCAGGTATTTCAAGACCGTTCAGCGGCAAGCTAACAGACACCATCGGACGGGTGCCCGTAATGATCTTCGGGTCGCTGGTCTGTGTGGTATGCAGCCTGTTATATCCCGTGTTAACGAGTGTAACAGGGTTTCTGTTGCTTCGTTTTTTTCATGGTTTCTCTACCGGCTTCAAGCCAACAGCAACTTCTGCTTATGGTGCCGATGTGGTACATGAATCAAGAAGGGGAGAAGCATTGGGCGCATTGGCTATCGGCTATACGGCAGGCTCATCCATCGGTCCTGTAGTAGGAAGTTTTTGCGTAATGCATTATTCTTATAACGTAATGTTTATTGTATCTGCGATATTCGCACTCGGGTCGGTGGCTATTTTATATAATATCCGCGAAACGCTCGCTGATCCCCAAAAATTTAAATGGAATATCATCCGCATCAAACGATCGGAGATATTTGAAAGAACATCGGTAAAGCCGGCATTGATCATGTTATTACTATCATTTCCGCTAGGTGCCGTACTTACACTTGCACCTGATCTCAGCGGGTCGGTGGGTATGCATAACAAGGGCTTCTTTTATACCTGTTATACCATCACATCCCTACTGATACGCTTTGTGGCAGGGAAATCGTCTGACAGGTATGGTCGGGTTATTGTTATGGTATTCTCTTCGCTTGTACTGGCAACATCCATGGTAATGCTATCTTTCGCGCACACACCTTTTATGGTAATCCTGGGTGCTGCGTTTTTCGGGTTAAGCCTGGGAATGAACTCTCCTACATTAACTGCATGGACCGTTGACCTGTGTACTATTGAAAACCGGGGTAAAGCGGTTGCTTCCGTTTACATTGCCCTGGAAATCGGAATTGGCAGCGGGGCCATATTTTCAGCATGGATGTACAACAACCGGGTGGAAAATTTTGTCTATGCTTTTATGCTGCCCGCAGCTCTTGCTGTTATTGCGATGGTATTGTTGATGGTATGGAGAAAGCAAAAAAGCAAACTCCTGTATTCAGGTGAGTGAGTACATTTTACCGGGCAATGATTTTATTATATTCCGCAGTTCCAGCTGTAGAATAACCCCTGCCATCCGGCTGTTACTCATCCCGCTTTTAAGATACAGGTCATCAACAGGAGTGAGCTCCTTTTCAGCCAGTATGGCAACTACTTTCTTTTCATCGTCTGTTAATTCCGCAAACAGCTCCTTTTGTTTTTTTATATCGCGTTTCTTATCCTTCCATCCCATGGCTTCCAACAGATCGTTAGTCCCGGTAAATACCATGGCCTTGTTTTCACGAACCAGTTCCAGGCATCCGCCGCTGCAAGGATCGGTAAGTCTTCCTGGCACAGCAAACAAGTCGCGGTTATATTCATGGGCCAGCCTGGCAGTGATCATGCTTCCGCCTTTTACGGCGGTTTCAACTACTACGGTTGCGTCTGCCATGCCCGCCACAATGCGGTTGCGCTTGGGAAAATTATGTTTATCTGGCAGCGTTCCTTTCCTGAACTCTGTAAGCAGGCCTCCCAGCAACAGCATTTCCTTTGCCAGGGTCTTGTTTTGTGAGGGATAGATAGTATCCATTCCATGGCCGAGTACACCCACTGTAGGCAGGTGATACGCCAATGCAGCTTTGTGGGCTATTGCATCAATACCAAATGCCAGCCCGCTGAGGATCAGTATGTTTTCGTGCTCCAGATGGTGTATCAGTGTTTCTGTGACTTGTTTTCCATATGCTGAGTGGTTCCGGGTGCCAATGATACTGATGATCCGTGACTGGTTAAGATCAGCGTTGCCCCGATAATACAATAATGAGGGAGGATCATAACAGTGAAGAAGCCTTCGGGGATAATTATTATCAGTAAGGAATAAAGCAGCGATCTTATTTTCTTCGAGGAAAAGGATTTCTTCATCCACCTCACTGCCCTGTTTCCAGCTTTTTATCTGATCTGCACAGTGTATACCGGCACAGTGTACCAGGTCTTTCTTTTTGGCTTTGAAGATGCTGGTGGCGTCGCCAAAGTAGTCAATCAGAGCCTTTACCCGAACCGGCCCGAGATCAGGTATCATGGTGATCGCAACCCGGTAAAATAATTCATCGTGCATAGGCACAATGTCTGTAGAAAATGAATGGCGGAGTAGCGTATTTATACCTGTTTTTAGCCTTACATACCCACGATAGTAAACGCTGTTCTCCTGTTCAGGGCTCTTCCCTGTTCGGTGGTATTATCTGCTATGGGTTTAGAAGACCCGTAGCCGCGGTAGCTTAACCGCCCCGCATCTATTTTCCTGCTTACCAGGTAATCTACTATTGCTTTGGCGCGGTTGGTGGATAACAGGATATTGTCTTCCTGCTTGCCAATATTATCTGTATGCCCGCCGATCTCTACTTTGAGTGAGGGATTTTCTGTTAATACCTGTACCAGTTTTTCCAGTTCTATGATACCCGCGGCCGGAAGCTGGTAAGCGTTATTGGCAAACTGTATATTACGGAAAGTAATGCTGGCGTTCATTTCTACAGGCTGCAGGTAGATATCTTTTTTATAGACACTGTCGGCTTCCTTTGTATTCAATTCCATCAGCTCACTGTAAAACAGGTAGCCCTTTCTGTTTACCGTAAAAGTGTAGTCGCTGCCGGTTGGCAGGGTAATGAAATAGTCGCCCAACTCATCGGTCTGTATTTTCATCAATGCCTTGTTATTGCTATTGTCGGTAAGCTCAACGTAAGAAGGAAGGCTCCTGCCTGTTTTTTTATCCATCACTTTACCCTTTACATACAACGTACGGTAAGGCCGTATGTCGGGACGCATATTGAACTTGTAAATATCAAGCCCGCCGCGGGAATCACTCCGGTCGCTGGCATAATAAGCGGTCAGCCCGTCTGCCGATACGGCCAGGCTTCCCTCATTCTCAATAGTATTGATCGGGTAACCCAGGTTTTCCGGTGCACCCCATTCTCCATCCTTATTTTTACGGATCACAAAAAGATCTGATCCTCCATAACCCGGAAGCCCATCGGAGGTATAAAAAAGGGTTTGATTATCCGCATGGATAAAAGGGGCCTGGTCATCGCCAGCAGAGTTCACCTTGGGTCCCATATTCTGCGCGGGTGCCCATTTGCCATTGGGCTGTCGGTAACTTACATACAGATCCTTGCCACCATAGCCGCCCGGGCGGCTGCTGCTGAAGTATAAGGCGTTTTTATCAGGACTTAATGTAGGGGCACTTTCCCAGAAATCCGCGGTGTTGATATTCGGCCCCATGTTCTGGGGTTCGCTCCATCCGTTAGGAGTATTGTAGGAAATATAAATGTCAAAACTCCTGTACTGCTGGTCCATCAGCATGCCGGCAAACAAAAGCCATTCACCATCCTGCGAAACCGAGATCGCGCCTTTCCTGGGCTCTATATTAATATCGCCATTAATTAATTTCGAGCTGCGGAAACCATTTTTGGTGATGGCACTTTCCACAAAATCTTCCCTTTGCCTTGCATCCCGGCGCGTAAAAACAAGCAGGCTATCGGTAACAGTAACGGAAGGATAATATTCTTCCTGGGGTGTATTGATACTGTCCCCCAGGTTCACCGGCAGGAAGGCGTAATCACCGGCAGGGTGCTTCCGGGCATAAGCAATGGCAAACTCATAACAACGGATCCTGTACTGGGCACTTTTGATACTCCGTTCATTCAGCTTGGGGTAAGTAAGAAAGGACTGAACCGCTTTCAGTGCTTCTTCAAACTTTCCCAGGCCCGCCAGGTTAATGGAATAGGGGAGATTATATAATACAAAGTAGGAACTGTCTTTGCTCCTGGCTTTCTCATACAGGGCAACAGACTGCTGGTATTTTTTTACCTGGCCTAAAGCCCCCGCCAGGGAAAGGTAAGCGTCTACAAAATTGCTGTCTTCTTTAATACACTGCGCCAGTAAGGGCATGGCCTCCTTTATTTCGCCATCTTTCAACAGATCCAGTGCTTTCTCATACACCGCCACGGTTTTAGGGCTTACTTTTTCGGGATAGTAAACCTGCGCCCGGGCAACAGCGGTACAGGTGATGAATAAAAGGAAGAAGAATTGTTTCATAGTGCACAACCAAGTTCGTAAAAAGGAAGATGGCGAAACTGTTAAATTTTAGCTGTGGACTCAGGGTACATGAATGTACTTATGTACTTGAAGGCTAAGCGTCCACCGGGGGTGATCTTTAATATAGTCGATGATCAAAGGGGTAATAATAGCTGCTTTATCCCATTCGGGCTGCAGGTAAAGTTTGCAATCCTTATGCACCTGCGCGGCATAGGTTTCAGCCCATTCGAAATCATGCCTGTTAAATACCACAACTTTCAGTTCGTTGGCTAAAGGAACGATTTCCGGAACAGGTGCTTTGAATTTTTTGGGAGACAGGCAGATCCAGTTCCAGGATCCGCTTAAGGGTGATGAGCCTGATGTTTCAATATTGGTTTCAAAGCCCGCTTGCTGCAAGCCTTCTGTTAGTTCTGTAAGATCATGCAATAAAGGCTCACCACCGGTAATTACCGCCAGCCGCCCCGGGTGCTGCAGGGCATTGTTTATAATGGAAGCACTGTCGAACCGGGGATGCTTAGCCGCATCCCAACTATCTTTCACATCGCACCATACGCATCCTACATCACATCCCCCCAGCCTGATAAAATAAGCCGCGCGTCCCTGGTGAAAGCCTTCACCCTGAAGCGTATAGAAAGACTCCATAACAGGAAGAGTAGTAGTATCTGCGATTGTTGATTGCAATGGTTGTTAGTAGTTTTTTGTTTGCGGTGAGTCTATGGTTTACTGTTTATGGTTGTTGGAAGTATGGGTCTAATGTTGTGTTAAGGTTTCAAAATAACTTTCACAAAAATTATTAACAACTATAGACAGCAAACCCTAGACTCACCCTCACCAGACAACTATAAACTATTTTTATAAGCTTGCAGTGTGTTCTTCAGCAATCCCGCGATCGTCATAAGTCCTACGCCACCCGGTACGGGTGTAATGGCCGATGCTTTGGCAGATACCTCCGCATATGCTACATCTCCTTTGATGCGGAAACCTTTTTTGGTACTGGGGTCTTCAACGCGGGTGATACCCACATCAATTACAACAGCACCTTCTTTTACCATATCTGCTTTTACAAACTCGGGTTTACCTAAAGCGGCAACAATGATATCGGCTTGTAAGCAGAGTTCCGTAAGATTAGGGGTATGCGAATGGCAGAGTGTTACGGTGCAGTTGCCTCTTTTGAGGTTACTGCTTAGTAGTATACTCATGGGGCGACCAACAATATTACTTCTGCCAATTACTACTGCGTGCCTGCCTTTGGTGTCGATGGAAAAATAATCGAGCATCAGCATGATGCCATAAGGCGTGGCTGGAATGAATGTGGGTAATCCCTGAACCAGTTTGCCTGCGCTTACAGGATGAAACCCGTCAACGTCTTTTAAAGGATCGATGGCCTGAATAACTTTCTGTTCACTGATCTGTTTCGGTAATGGTAACTGAACCAGGATTCCGTCAACAGCGGGGTCGGCGTTAAGTTTTGCAATGGCTGTCAGCAGTACCGATTCTTCAACTGTATCTTCAAATCGTATTAGTGTGGATTGAAAACCAATCTCTTCGCAATTTTTTACTTTGCTGGCAACATAGGTTTCACTGGCACCGCTGTTACCTACCAGGATGGCTGCCAGGTGGGGGGGGCGCCTGCCCGATGCTACCAGTTGAAGTGTTTCTTGCTTTAGCTCCTCTTTTACGGCCGAGGAAACCAATTTTCCGTCTAATACGATCATGCCGCAAAAATATCTGAAATAAGGAAGACGGGCTGTTTTTTCTGAAAAAGGGGCAGGAAATCAACATTTTATTACCATTTTTCAAATAACAAAATTATTAATATGGCGATTTGGATTTATGACTAACAACATAATAATATAATTAATATTATCTATTATTCAATAGAATATATATTTTAAATTTTTTAATTAACTTTTCTTTTGCTTTTTATGCAGCCATTTTTTACTGATAGTGGTCTTTTTCCTGGAGAAGGGGAGTCATTTCAGGTTTTAAAAGGAGGGCTTTAGTTTTTCTTTAACATTTGATTTCAATCCCCTATATTCGTCCTTCAAAGCTTTACCCAAAACTCAAAACACATGAAGAAAATTGTATCAACACTGTTGGTAGCTATGCTGTGCTTTACACTGGCAGCTACCGCACAGGTACGCGTGATCACGGGTACCGTTACAGATGAGCAGGGAGCAGGCGTTCCCAGTGTCTCGGTAAAAGTTAAAGGTGCCACCACAGCCGTGGTAGGCGATGAGAAAGGAAACTTCCGGATCAGCGCATCCGAAGGTTCTGTTCTTGTTATCAGTGCCGTTGGATTTAACGACGTTGAACAGAAAGTTGGTAAATCTCCCAACATCAGAATCGCATTAAGCAAAAGGGTTACCGAACTTGAGTCTGTGGTGGTAACAGCACAGGGCATCAAGAAAAAAGCAAAAGAAATCGGTTACTCTTACGCAAGGGTAACAAATGAAGAGGTTACGGTAGGTCACTCTCCTCAATTAGCCCAGGCATTATCCGGTAAAGTTTCCGGTCTTGCTATTTACAATGTTAACAACAGTGTTGACCCGGCTGTTAAAGTGGTTCTTCGCGGTTACCGTTCTCTTACCGGTAATAACGAAGCTCTCGTGGTACTGGATGGTATGCAAACAACATCTACTGTCCTGGCACTCATCAATCCTAATGATATCGAAAGTGTATCTATCCTGAAAGGTGGACAGGCAGCAACCCTGTACGGTTCTGCGGGTATCAATGGAGCGATTGTTATTACAACCAAAAAGGGACAAAAAGGCAAGCTGCAGGTTAGGTATTCAAATGCAACCAACTTTGAGCAGATCAGTTTCCTTCCTAAGTTCCAGGACCAATATGGTTCAGGTTCACACTATGCCACTTCTTTCGGAAGTGCGGGATACAAAACCGATTACCTGGCGAGGATGAAAGACAACTGGCGTCCTTTTGAAAACCAGCAGTACGGAGATCCTTTTGATAACCAGCCACGTATCATCGGCCGTGTAACAGAAGATGGTAGCAAGAACATTATCAATTACGCTCCTGTTGCAAACGGCCGCAGAAAAGCGTTTGATATCGGCGTTTCTACCAACAACCAGGTTAACTTCTCCGGTGGTGATGAAAGCAGCACTTACTATATGTCTGCGGAAAACCAGCGCATTGCAGGTATCGTTCCTTTTGATAAAAGCGATCGTACCGGTCTCAGGCTGGCTGCTACAAGGGAATATGGTAAATTAAGCGTTGGATTCAACGTTTCCTATACACAGGCCTCTTATGACAGAACAACCGCTGATTTCTATAATGATCTGATTAACCAGGCGGCTCACATTCCACTTACAGAAATGCGCGACTGGAAGAACAATAAATTTGCTAACCCGAACGGTTATTACAACGATTATTATAATAACCCTTATTTCAATAAGGATAACAACCGCACCAAGTACCTGGATGCTAACGTGCAGGGTAACTTTGACGTTACTTACCGTGCCACTCCCTGGTTAACGATTTATAACCGTTTAGGTGCGATGAATAACTCCCGTACCCAGAAAAGTACTACCGGCAAATTCCTGTATACTGACTGGGCAAAAACAAAGGCGTTTGTTCCTGCTCCATGGGATTACGCCAATGACTATGACGGTATTGACCGAGCCAACACAGATATCCTGGGTGCTGTAACGGATTATACCAAATCTGAGAACGTAATCAACAATGAGTTCCAGTTTCAAATGAAAAAAGACTTTGGTAAGTTTTCAAATAAACTGATCCTCGGTTACAGTTTGTACCAGCGTAAAACCAAAGAGTTAGAAGTGGGTTCTTCTTCTGTAGTGGTTGCTGATTTATATAATGTCTCAAACAGGCAAGGTGAGCTTAAAGGAAGTGAGTCTAACACGATCGAACGCAAATATGGTTATTATGCGGATCTTACCTCAACTTTCCTGGATTACCTGACATTGAACGGTACTTTCCGGTATGATGCCACTTCGAGGTTCTTTACATCAACAAGACCAGCTAACATGTATTCATATCCTTACTATGGTGTGGCCTTGTCATTCATCGCAACCGACGCGATACCTTCCCTGAAAAGCAAAAACTTTAACTACGCTAAAGTGCGGTTGAATGTGAACAGGAACGGTAATGATAACGTACCTATTTATGGTTTGGACCTGACTTATCCGAACGGTGGTGGTTTCCCTTATGGAAACATCATAGGTCTTACTGTTAACAACACCTTACCCGATGCTAACCTGAAACCTGAGTTCGTAACTTCTTACGAAGCGGGTATGGAATTGCAGTTGTTTAACAACAGGGTTAACCTCGACCTTACAGCTTATACGCAAACTTCAAAAGGACAGGTGATCACTGTAAAAGTTCCTAACTCAACCGGTTTCCCGAACCTCCTGATCAATGTGGGTGAAGCGAAAAACTGGGGTTATGAAGCAGACCTGAAAGTACAGATACTGCGTGCCAGCAAATTGAAATGGGATATGAGCCTTCGTTATTCTTATAATGATAACAAAGTGGTTGATCTGTATCCTGGTGTGGATGAGTTCCTGTTAAGCGGATATTCTTATGCCAGCACAAACGTTATCAAAGGGGTTCGTTTCCCAATGATGAAGTCTGATGGATATGTGTATGCAAAAACAATCCCCGGAGCAAGAATGGTTGACGCTACAACAGGTTACCCACTGCGTGATGCGGGTCTTACTCAACGCGGCGGTACGCTTCCACGTAATATCGTTGGATTGGGATCGAGACTGGCTTATGGTGATTTCGGATTCACCTTCAACTTTGAGTATCGCGGTGGTAACGTAATGTATAGTGATCTGGGACGTCAGATGACATTCACAGGTTCTGGTGCATGGACTTCAAACAGGACTCCGCATGTATTTGAAAACTCAGCGTATACAGATGCTTCCGGTAAAGAAGTAGCCAACACAACTGTGCAGGCTCGTGAATCTGAGTATGGTCTTTGGGTTGATAACTACCGTTTGATTTCTGAGAACTTTGTTACTCCAGCCTGGTTTATCAAACTGAGAGATATAAATCTTTCTTACAATATTCCTAACAGCTTTGTAAGGAAATCTAAAATCTTCTCCGGAGCCAGCATCGCTTTATACGGAAGAAACCTGTTTACCATTGTTGACAAAACCAATTACTATACGGATCCCGAGTTCAGCTTTACAACTGGTAACGGTGTGGGTGTGAATAATACCAACCAGACTCCGCCGGTTCGTCAATACGGTTTCAACATTAACTTGACATTCTAATACAGCACACTAATATAAAAAATCGAATTATGAAATTTAAATCATTTTATACGTTAGCGGTAGCTGCATTGGTGATACTTTCAGGATGTAAAAAGGACTTCCTGGATGTGAACACAAACCCTAATACGGTTACTTCAGCTACTCCAGCCTACGTGCTTACCAATGCACTGAACACTACCGCCTCTAACCAGGTGAATATCAATGAAACCGGTTCCTACTGGTCAGGCCAGTGGACCCAGTCCAGCTCGTACATCCTGAGTACGACTACATTTGCCTACAACTTTACCAATGGAGATTTTAACTATTGGGATGGTTTGTACGACAACCTTGAAGATTACACCTATGTAATCAACACGGCTGACGCAAACAACCAGAAGTTCTTTAAAGGACCTGCGAAAGTAATGAAAGCCTATGTTTTCCAGCAACTGGTTGACCTATATGGCAACGTTCCTTATACAGACGCCTTAAAAGGACTGGCTATACTGGCACCTAAGTTCGACGCACAGAAAGATGTTTACGAAACGCTTATCAAATTACTGGATGAAGCGATTGTAGACCTGAAAGCCAACGCGTTTACCAGTGCTTATCTCGGAACAAGCTATGATATCATTTTTGGAGGTAACACTACCAACTGGGTAAAATTTGCGAACTCCCTGAAACTGCGTATCCTTATGCACCAGGCACGTATTTCTGGTCGCGATGCATATATTGTTCCTGAGTTGAACAAAATTGTTACAGAAGGTTCCGGGTTTATTACAGGAGCTGATGTTGCGGTTGGTGGAGCTTCTTTCTATGTCGCTTCCGACGGTAAACAAAACCCGGTTTACGGTAAATGGGGTTATAACGCAGCCGGTGCGGTTATCGCCCTGGGTCGTTTCCCACGTCCTACCAAATTCCTGGTTGACCAGTTGGTTTCAACAAACGATACCTTCAGGCTGAAAAGGATTGCTTATGCGAAAGGCGGGGAAAAAGCCAGCACACCTGGTATAAGTACAAATGCTGAACTGGTGAGCAACTATGTAGGCGTTCCTTTCGGAATCGGTTCAGGATACACAGCACCTTCTACATCTTATATCGGGCCAAGCCTGATCGTAAAAGGGCAGTTCAACAATCCTTATATTATCATGACAGCTGCCGAGATCCAGTTGAACCTGGCAGAAGCCAAACAACGCTTCCCGGCCAGTACACTGCCCGGAACTGCACAGACCTACTATGAAGAAGGTATCCGTCAGTCATTCCGCGCACTGGGTGCTCCTTCTGCCCGTGTAGTAGAAGTAATCAATGGCGGAAAAGCCGATGCTGACTGGACTGCTTCCACCGATAAACTGCGTGCGATCGCTATTCAAAAATGGCTTGCTCTATGTAATTTCAATGGCCTGGAAGCATGGACTGAGTACAGGAAAACCAATCTTCCTGTTACGCCGCAGGCAGCCACCGTTGCTGATCCTAATAAAAGGCCGTTACGTTTGTTCTACCCTGCTACAGAAAAGGGTTCAAACGGCGCGAACGTAGATCTCCAGGGAACTATCGATCCGTTTACAACAAGGATCTTCTGGGATATCGACTAATAAAAAACAGGTATTACAATACGACAAGGACCGGCATGATTGCCGGTCCTTTTTTGTAAATAATAGTCTCATCCGTAATCCGCCATCCGCAATCCATAATTCTTTACATTTGCCCTTCAATCTATAACGTATGGACCAGCAACCCGCAGCCCAGTTAAATATCGAGATCGCAGAAGAGGTAGCCGAAGGCAGTTATGCCAACCTGGCGATCATTACGCATAGCAACGCCGAATTCGTGATCGACTTTGTGAATGTTATGCCCGGTACCCCCAAAAGCAAAGTGAAATCACGCATCATTTTTACGCCCATGCACGCCAAGCGGTTTATGAAAGCACTGGAAGATAATATCAGCCGCTATGAAGCCGCCAATGGCACTATAAAGGACCTTGAGCAGATTGAGATACCCATGAACTTTGGAGGACCAACGGCGCAAGCTTAACGGCAGAATCTTCAACCCTCTTAGAGCATTCCATGATCTGCAAAACTATAATACCCTTCATTACTCACGATGATATGATCCATAATGGAAATATCGAGATAGGCTGCCGCCTGTTTGATTTTATGGGTAATCAATTCATCGGCACGGCTGGGGCGCAAGGTGCCGCCGGGGTGATTATGGCAGAGGATGATAGCAGTGGCCTCGTGTTCAAGGGCTTTCTTTAAAATAACCCGGGGGTCGGCGATCGTGGCGGTCATTCCACCCTCGCTGATAATTTCAAGATGGGTAATGCGGTTACCGCTGTTGAGGAATACCACCGCAAATACTTCCTGTTTCCGGTATTCCAATGTTGCGCGGAGGTAATTGGCAATATCATCACTCTTGGTAATAAGGTTTTTACGACTGTCAGAAGCACTCCTGCGGATTCCGAGTTCGAGTGCAGCCGCAATGCTGATGGCCTTGGCTTCCCCCAAACCCTTGATCTTTTTCCGCAACATATCCTTTACACTCTGGTCGGCCAGCTTCTTCAGGTCATTACCAGATTCCTGCAAAAGACTCCTGGCCAGGTCAAGTGCAGACTGGTGGCGGCTTCCATTGTTGATCAGGATAGCCAGTAATTCTGCGTTGCTCAGGCTGGTAGCCCCCTTACTGAGTAATTTTTTTCTTGGCTGGTCATCTTCCGCCCAATCTTTAATAGAAATCTTTCGCATCGTAAAAATTGTTACAAAATCAAAATACAATTTCTTAACGTTATCTATATCTTCGCTGCATATTCTTCCCCAATTATGAACCCATCCGTTAAGATTTTCTCGGGCACCGGTTCCCAGAAGCTGGCAGAAAAAATTGCCCAGCGTTTTGGTGCCCCGATCGGCAAGATCAATATTCAGAAATTCAGCGACGGTGAGTTCCAGCCCATCTTCCTGGAAAGTATCCGCGGCGATTATGTTTTCCTGGTTCAAAGTACCTATGCACCAACAGAAAACCTGATGGAGCTTTTGCTGATGATAGACGCAGCCAAAAGGGCCAGTGCGCATAAGATCATTGCGGTTATACCTTATTATGGTTTTGCCAGGCAGGACAGGAAAGACAAACCCCGCGTTGCCATCGGCGCAAAGCTGATTGCAACTTTACTGGAAGCCGCAGGTGCCGACAGGATCATTACTATGGACCTGCATGCCGCACAGATACAGGGATTTTTTGATGTGCCGGTAGATCACCTCGACAGTTCTGCCATTTTTATTCCCTATATCGAACAACTCAAACTGGCCAACCTGTCTTTCGCCGCGCCTGATGTGGGCAGTACCAACAGGGTAAGGGAAATAGCCAGCTATTTCAACGCCGAAATGGTGATCTGCGATAAACACCGCAAACGCGCCAACGAAATTGCCAGTATGGTGGTGATTGGCGATGTTAAAGACCGCGATGTAGTGCTGGTAGATGATATCTGCGATACAGGCGGAACCCTGGCCAAGGCAGCCGGTCTCTTAAAAGAAAAAGGAGCCCGCAGCGTCAGGGCCCTCATTACACATCCTGTGCTGAGCGGAAAAGCCTACGAAAACATCGAAAACAGTGTTCTTGAAGAACTGATCGTATGCGATACCATACCTCTCAAGCAGGAAAGCAAAAAAATAAAAGTGATCTCCGTGGCCGACCTTTTCGCCATCGCCATACGTAATGCCTACGAAAACAAGAGCATTACCAGCCTCTTTATCCATTCTCAGCTGAGGAGCCGAGACAAGTAAATAATGTGGCAATTTGAAAATTTGAGAATTTGAAAATTAAGGCTGTGTTAGTCGAATATTCATAACTGATTTGTTATCAATCAGTTAGTGCCAAGCTCTCTACGAATTTTCAAGTTTTCAAATTGCCTCATTTTCAAATTCCTTTCCCTACCTTTGCCGTCCAAAAAATAATATCATGAAAACAATTACAATCGAAGGTCACCTGAGGACCGAGCATGGCAAAAAAGCCGCCCGCCAGATTCGCTCTCAGGACAATGTGCCAGGTGTAATTTACGGGGGTGCTCAGGAGGTAAATTTTTACGCTTCTGCAAAGGCTTTCAAGTCTTTAGTGTACACTGGTGAGTTCCAATTGGCCGAAGTTACTGTTGACGGCAAAACCTACAAATGTATTTTGAAGGATCTGCAGTTCGACAAAGTTCAGGATTCTCTGATTCACGTGGATCTGTTGGAACTGGTAGGTGATAAGAAAGTAGTAGCTACTATTCCTATCAAGTTCACCGGTACATCTGTGGGTGTTAAAGGTGGAGGTAAGCTGATCGTTAAGCTGAACTCATTAAAAGTAAAAGCCCTGCCAAAAGACCTGTCGGAGAATATTACAGTTGATATCACGGACCTGGATCTGAATGGTAATATCCGCGTAGAGGATGTAAAAGTTCAGGGAATGGAAATTCTTAACTCTCCGCGTATCCCGATAGCTTCCGTTGTTCTTACCCGCCAGTTAAAGCAGGAAGAAGCAACAGCAGGCGCAGCAGGTGCCGCCAAAGACGAGAAGAAGAAATAATAACGTGTGGAATCAATATTACAGGCCCGGTACTTTGTACCGGGTTTTTTTATTATCCTGACTTTACCCGGCAGGTAATTCAACGGAAAAAGTGCTTCCTTTATTTATTTCACTTTCCACCCGGATCTTTCCCTCGTTAGCTTCTACAAATTCCCAGCAGAGCTGTAAGCCCAGCCCGGTTCCGGGTTCATTGGCAGTGCCCCGGTGAGATTCAATATGTTCACGGCTAAAAAGAACTTCCCGAAGATCCTCCGGAACACCTGTACCCTGGTCAATTACCTGCAGGGTAACCATCTGCTTCTTTGCGAAACTTCGAATAAGAATAATGCCGCCGGGATAACTATACTTGCAGGCATTGGACAGCAAATTTCTGAGTACAATCTGCAAATGATTTCTATCGGCCCATACTGTTAGCCCTGCCTCATCATTAATAATCCTTATATTTTTTTGTTCTGCTTTCTGTTTAAAAAAAAGTATACACTCCTCTACCAACGCTGAAAGAGCTATTTTCTCGGGTACCGCGTGTATCCCCACCGACTGGCTTGAGCTCCACCTTAGTAAACTGTCCATCGTACCATGCAATTGTTCAACCTCACCGGCAATGGTGGCGGTTAACTCCCTGAACTTATCAGGGCTGATGAACTTATCATTCACCAGGTCCAATAATGTCTTTAGCTGACCAATCGGTGAACGGAGATCATGCGCTATTATGGAAAATAGTTTTTCCTTGGTACTGTTCATATTCTCCAATTCCCAGTTGTTCTTTTCAATTTGTTTTTGGTACGCATCCTGTTCCCGTTTGATATATAGCAGCGAGAGTACCATAATGCCCAGTGCCCAGGCAGTATTAAACAGTACGCGGCTATTGGGTACCGAGTCATATATCACCGGCTGCCACAGGATGACTTTGATAACCAGGAAAAGCAGGCAATTCAGTATAGTAAGCCCTATTACCCATTTTTTCTCGTTAAAAAAAATGATGACAATAATAATAGCTGCCAGGAGAGTATGTTCTGCCCCGTTCCTGAAAAAAATGGCACTCGTAAAAAAAAGAAAGCTGCCCAGCATGCTAAGAATCAGGCGACCGGTCATAAATTTTCTGAGGCTGTTGATATACAGTATCAAGCCTGAGCCGCAAAGCAGTAAAATATTGATGCCCGCAAGTACGGTCCGGTTTTGCAAAAAATTAAGGGTTATAAAATAGCAGTAGCCCGGAATGCTGGCGGCCACGGCAATGTTCAACATCCTTATCTTATTCCGTTCCGGGAAATCAACAGCAGGTGTAATGCCAATATTGGCAATACTGGATCCCCAGCGCTTTATCTTTTGAAGCAGCGGGTATAACATAAAATGAGTTTGCTGTGATTAAAAATAAACCATAATCCCGAAACAAGGTTGATATTACCTCCCGGTCATCGGTCACCCCTTCATCGGCCTTATTTCTTTGTACATCCCCGCTATCTCGCTATTTTTGAGCCGATGAACCGATTT
>CBDDIT010000054.1:0-208992 GCA_965229175.1 Sediminibacterium sp.
GTACCAGATGGTACATGAATACCCGTTAAGCGGTAAACCACCTATGATGACGCATGTATTTGAGAATGCGGAAAAGAAGCGGATCATTGCCGCCAAAGGCGCACCGGAAGCCATTATGCTGGTTAGCGGGCTGAATGAAGAACAAAAGCGGAAAACAGAAGCGGTTATTCATTCACTGGCAAAAGAAGGGTATCGTATCCTTGCCGTTGCGGAAGCCTTCCTTACGGGCAACGCCTATCCCGCTACCCAACAGGAAATACAATTCCAGTTCAAAGGTGTAATTGCATTTTACGACCCTCCCAAGAAAAACATTACCAAAGTACTGAACGATTTTTATGCCGCAGGGATTGATGTTAAGATCATCACTGGCGATAACTCGGCTACCACCACTTCCATCGCCAGGGAAATAGGGTTTCGTGGATATGAAAAAAGCATTACGGGCGATGAGTTAATGCAATTGGATGATGTGTCACTGATAGCCAGGGTAAAAGAGCTATGCCTTTATACCCGGATGTTTCCCGAGGCAAAACTCCGCATCATCAATGCGCTGAAATCGGCCCGTGAAATCGTGGCCATGACGGGTGATGGGGTTAATGACGGGCCTGCACTAAAAGCTTCGCATATCGGTATCGCCATGGGTAAAAAGGGTACGGAAATAGCCAAGCAGGCGGCGTCCCTGGTTTTACTGGAAGATGATCTGTCAAAAATGGTAGATGCGATCGCAATGGGAAGAAGGATTTATTCCAACCTGAAAAAAGCGATACAATACATTATTTCCATCCATATCCCTATCATACTAACGGTATTCCTGCCGCTGGTGCTGGGATGGATTTATCCTAATATTTTTTCGCCGGTTCATATTATTTTCCTTGAGCTGATCATGGGGCCTACCTGTTCTATCATTTACGAGAATGAACCGATAGAAAAGAATGCCATGCTGCAATTGCCGCGTGCCGCATCTACCCGTTTCTTTAACCGCAGGGAACTGGTGAAGAGCATTGTACAGGGCCTCGCGATAACAGCCGGAACCTTATCGGTGTATCAACTTGCGGTTCATTGCGGCTATAGTGAAATGATCACGCGTACCATGGTTTTTACAGTGCTGGTAACGGCGAATATATTCCTTACCCTGGCCAACCGGTCTTTCTATTACTCTATTCTTACTACCCTGGGATATAAGAACAACCTGGTATTGCTGATTATTGGCATTACGCTGGTTGTTACGGCTATGTTATTGTATATCCCACCACTATCCAGCTTCTTTTCCTTTGAACCGCTGAATCCCGCGCAGGCAGGGATATGCCTGGTTATCGGGTTCTTGTCTGTAACATGGATTGAAATACATAAGTGGTGGAAGAGAAGGAGGGGGAATGGTTAGTGCGAAAATTATCTCTCGAGGGCGCAGTTTTTTTATAGCCAGCCGCGCTTAACATATTCTTCATAGCCGACCTTGATGGCTTTGTCGATATCCTTCATGATGACCGGGTCTGTATTTTTAATATGGAAACAGGCTTTCCCCTTCAGGCATTTGATAAATTCAGCACTGAAATGCTTCTTCATTTCATCGTGCATATAGATCGGCATATAATAAAAGCCAACATAGCCTTTTTGAATCAATGCCGAAACAAACCACAACTCGTTTCTTTTACGGCCCTCAATCTCTACTGGCTTGTGGCTGATAAGATTGATCTGCCCGTATGTTTTTGCCAGCACTTTCAGCGAGCGCTTATTTTCATAGGCGAGTATCTTCTTTTTGATCTCCTCGAAAACAGTTACCAGTTCAGGCTGCCCGGCCGACTTATCAGCGTACTTAAGGGTAGGCTCTTTCTTCGCCCCGGAAGAAGCGGTTGACGTAACGGCAGGCTTTTTTGGGTGCAGCTTTTTTTGCCGCTTTCTTTGCTGCCGCCTTTTTGGGAGCCAATCCTTTTTTGGGAGCCAATGCTTTCGCCATAAGAAAAAATTTAGAACTTTCTATTCCCAAATCTCTGCTTTTCCGTCCAGCCACAATTTTACAGATTCGGTGGTAACAGATTTCGGACGTTCGAGCGCGAAACCGAGTGCCCTGTCCCAGCAGAGGCTGGATAATACCCCCAGGGCGCGGCTTACCGCGAATAATACTGTATAGAACTCATATTCCACCAGCCCGAAATGCACCAGCAAGGCACCGCTGTGTGCGTCTACATTCGGCCATGGATTTTTAATCTTGCCGAGGGATTGAAGAATGGGAGGCACGGTATCGTATATTTTCCAAACGGTATTTACCAGTTTATCATCCGGCATGTGTTTTTTGCCAAACTCCATTTGCGCGGTAAAGCGAGGGTCGGTTTTCCGCAATACGGCATGGCCATACCCTGGTACCACTTTACCGGAAGAAAGTGTTTTCTGAACATATTCTGCGATCTGTTCCTTCGAAGGATCGTCTGTTCCCAGTTGTTCCTGCATTTCAAAAATCCACTTGATCACTTCCTGGTTGGCAAGTCCGTGCAGAGGGCCGGCCAGTCCGTTCATACCCGCGGCATAACTTAAAAACGGGTCGCTCAGTGCAGAACCTACCAGGTGGGTAGTGTGCGCGGAAACATTACCGCCTTCATGGTCGGCATGGATGGTCATGTAGAGCCGCATCAATTCCTTAAAGCTCTCATCCTCATATCCCATCATATGGGCCAGGTTGCCTGCCCAGTCTAACAACCCATTCGGCTGAATATGTTCATTATTCTTGTATTTCCTGCGATAGATATAGGCGGCAATACGGGGAAGCCGGGCTATCAGGTCCATCGCGTCATCGTACACAGGCCCCCAGTAATCTTTTTTGTTGATGCCCTTGCTGTACTCCTTGGCAAAATTGCTTTCGGTCTGCAGTGCCATTACACCGGTAACAAACATGGTCATGGGGTGGGCGTTTACCGGCAGGGCGTCGATGGTAGCAAATACATAATTGGGAACATGGCTCCGGCGCTGCCATACGCTGGTAATATGGTTGGCATCTTCTTCTGTGGGCAGTTCGCCTACCAGCATGAGGTAAAAAAGACCTTCCGGTAAGGGCTCTCCCCCGCCGGGTGCTTTGGGCAATTTTTCCTGTAACTCGGGAATAGAATAACCACGGAAACGGATTCCTTCCTGCGCGTCCAGCAAACTGGTTTCCGTTACCAGGCCGGTTATCCCACGCATACCCTGGTAAACCTGTGCCAGGGTTACCTCACCTATTTTCTTTGTACCATGCTCTTTCAGCAGATCCTTGATCTCGATGTTTGCCGCATCCGCTTTTGCTTTGAACCTTTCTTTGATGACTCCCATGACTGATCTTGATTTATATCGGCTTTATAACAGCTTTGCAGCCATTTTGTTATAAAGGTCTTGTTAAGCCCTAAAGGTAAAACAAGTTGCCATGCAGAGCAAAAGAAAAGTGGGTATTATGAGCTATTTCGGGGCTTTCCGGTACAGGTAGGCGAATACAAAAAGAAAGATCAGGTTGGGTATCCATGCGGCTATGATGGGCGGCAGGTTGCCCTTGGTTGAAAAAATGGTAGAAAACCTGTCGGTAATGATGAAAAGGGCGGCTGTCATAAAACCAACCGCCAAATGCACCCCGCTTCCCCCCCGCACCTTACGGCCAGCCACTACCGCACCAATCAACGTTAGCAGGAACACCGTTACGCAGGTTGCCACCCTGCGGTATTGCTCCACCTTCAGGTCGTTTAAACCCTCAGAGCCCCTCAATTCCTCCAGCTGGATAAAATGCGCCAGTTGGGGACTTGTGAGCTTATCCTTGGTGTATTTATCGCGGCTAAGATCATAGGGGCTGAAATTGAAATTCATCATTTTTAACGGCTCCATTACTACGGTTTCTTTCAGTCCCGATACGGTTCTCTCAATCATCGCTTCCAGCCTCCACTTGCGGGCGGCGGTATCCCAGACAATTCCTTCGGCACGGGTATTCTGCACTACTTTATTGTTCACCAGCTTGTACATGAAGATAGGGCCACCGCGCTTGGTAAGCGTGTCATACGAGAGAATACCCGCATAAGTAAAAGAATCGATACGCAGGTATATATTACTATTGGTACCTACCAGGGCATTATAAGAACTATTGCCATCAATATACTTCGCTTCGAAACTTCCCCTGATCTGGTTGGCTTTGGGCACTACATACTGGTTGGCAAAAAAGAGGATTACGGCTAAAATGGCCCCTCCCACAAAATAGGGCCTTAACCAGCGCGTATAACTGGTTCCACTGGCCAGTATCGCTATGATCTCGCTTTTGCCGGCCATTTTTGAGGTAAAGAAAATAACCGCGATAAAAACAAACAGGGGAAACAAAAGCGCAATGATATGGGGTACAAAGCCAGCATAATAATCCGTAATAATACGGGTAACACCCAATCTCGATTTCACAAAATCATCGGTCTTTTCGCTGATATCCACCACCACGGCTATGATAGCAAAGAGGAAAATGGCGAAGAAGAAAGTGGTCAGGAACTTTTTGAGTATGTACCAGTCGATCTTTTTCATGCTATAACAAATATAGAGGGAATAGGTGATAGCCCACAGCCGGCAGGCAACAGGATACCAGGATTAACGAATTGTTGGGGTCCGGTGATCATCAGATGGCCTACAATCTTTGCTTTACTACTTCCAGCATTTGCGGCTTCCAGGTGGAAAAATTACCGGACAGTATCTGTTCACGGGCCTGGCTTACCAGCCAAAGGTAAAAAGCCAGGTTTTGAATGCTGGCCAGTTCCAGTCCCAGCAATTCATCAGCCGCAAACAGATGCCGCAGGTAGGCTTTGCTGTAATACTGGCTCATTTCGCAGGGAAGACCCGGATCAATAGGTGAAAAATCCGTGGCCCATTTTTTATTTTTGATATTAATAACGCCCTGTGTGGTGAACAGCATTCCATTACGACCGTTTCGGGTAGGCATCACGCAGTCGAACATGTCTATGCCGCGTTCAATTCCTTCCAGCAGGTTCCAGGGTGTTCCAACGCCCATCAGGTACCGGGGCTTATCTATCGGCAGTATCTCGCAGCATTGCGCTGTAAAGTCATACATCATCTCCTCGGGTTCCCCCACACTCAGCCCTCCTATTGCGTTACCGGCGGCACCTTTTGAAGCTATATACTCGCAGGAGGCTTTTCGAAGGTCCTGGTAGGTACTTCCCTGTACAATGGGAAACAGGTTTTGTGTATAGCCATATTTATCCGGTGTTTCGGCCAAACGTGCAAAACAACGGTCGAGCCAGCGATGGGTGAGCTCCATACTTTTTTTTGCATATACATAATCGCTGGGGTAAGGCGGGCACTCATCAAAAGCCATAATAATATCCGCTCCTATGCTACGCTGTATGTCCATTACCGATTCGGGACTGAAGAGGTGCCGGCTGCCATCAATATGCGACTGGAACATAACCCCCTCTTCTTTTATTTTGCGGTTGGCCGCCAGGGAAAATACCTGGTAACCGCCACTGTCTGTAAGTATCGGCCGGTTCCAACCCATGAATTTATGCAATCCGCCTGCAGCTTCCAGGATACCGGTACCGGGCCGCAGGTACAGGTGATAGGTATTACCAAGTATGATCTGCGCCTGGATATCCCGTTCGAGCTGCTGCTGGTTAACGGCTTTCACGCTGCCTACCGTGCCCACGGGCATAAATATGGGCGTCCTTATCTCACCATGATCTGTAGTGATCTTACCTGCCCTTGCATTTGACCCGCTGGCCGTTGCTTCCAGTTGAAATTCCAGTGCCGACATGCCGCAAAAGTAAGGAAAGCGGAGCGCGGTACGCACAGGTTCCTTATTTTTGCCGCATGACCCAAACGTCGTTACTGCTCTTGTGGGATTCCCTTTTTTATGTTTTTTGCGCTGTAATTGCTGTGCAACTCTTTTATTATCTCTATTTTTTCAGCCGACTGGCTGCGTATATTCCTGCCGAAAAAGGCACCAGTTCTGAGCACCCTGTTTCCGTAATCATTTGCGCCCGTGATGAGGCCGATAACCTGGCCAGGAACCTGCCTGGCATCCTGGTACAGGATTACAAAACCACGCATGAGGTGGTTGTAGTGAACGACAATTCGATGGATGAGGGCAGGTATGTGATAGAGGAATTCATGCAGTCGTTCAAGAACATCAATCATATTCAGCTTACCCAGGAAGCCAAAGGTATCAGCGGGAAAAAATTTCCGTTGTCAATCGGCATCAAGAGTGCCAAACACGAGATCGTTCTGCTTACCGATGCCGACTGTATACCTGCATCAGAATTCTGGATGCAGAAGATGCAGGGAGCTTATGGTGATACAACGGAGATTGTATTGGGATATGGTGCCTATCATAAAAAGCCCGGCCTGCTCAACAAACTGATCCGTTTTGAAACGTTTCATACCGCCCTCCAGTATCTGTCTTATGCCCTGGCCGGTAAGCCTTATATGGGTGTGGGAAGGAACCTGAGTTATAAAAAAGATGTTTTCCTTCGCAATAAAGGTTTTTCCTCCATCAACCAGATTCCGAGTGGTGATGATGACCTGTTCATTAACAAGGTATCCACTGCCACCAACACAGCTATCATGATCGACCATGACACCCATACCCTGAGTGAACCGAAGCGGACATGGAGCGAGTGGATGACGCAGAAGTACCGGCATTATACTACCAGCCGCTATTACAAAAAACGGGATAAAGTTTTATTAGGACTATACTCGCTCAGCCTTTTCCTTATCTACCCCATGCTGGCCCTTTCCATGATCTTTTATAACTGGTGGATCCCATTGGTAGTGTTTGGCGTACGTTTTATTGTGCAGGCCGTTGTATTCTACAAAGCCATGAAAAAGCTGAACGAAAGCGATCTATGGGCATGGTTCCTTTTCTTTGATATCTGGATCTTTTTTTACTACATTTTTACCCTGCCTGCCATATGGAAAGCGCCCCGCAAAAACTGGAACTGATCCGTAGTTATTTTGATGACTTTACGGAAAAGCAGGTGGAGCAGTTTACCGCCCTGGATGAATTGTACAGGGAATGGAACGCAAAAATCAATGTGATCTCGCGAAAAGATATCGACAGCATTTACCTGCACCATGTTCTGCATTCGCTTAGCATTGCTGCCATTGCCGATTTTCAGCCAGGTACAACGGTGATTGATATTGGCTGTGGTGGTGGTTTTCCAGGGGTGCCGCTGGCCATTTTTTTCCCGGAAGTAAAATTTCATATGGTCGACAGCATCGCTAAAAAGCTGAAGGTAGTAGAAGCTGTGTGTGAAGGTGCTGATATCAGGAATATAACCATTCAGCATACCCGCGCTGAAGACATTAAAAACAGGAAATTCGATTTCGCTGTTTCCCGCGCGGTGGCTCCCTTAAAAGAATTGTGGAAATGGAGTGCCCCACTCATCCGCAAACGCCAACCCGGTGACAATCCCACTACCATCCCCAACGGGTTGATCTGCCTGAAAGGTGGTGACCTGGCACAGGAAATATTTGAAAGCGGACTAAGACCGAAAATGATGCCGGTGTTCAAAATCTTCCCCGAACCCTACTTTGAAGAGAAATTCGTGATTCATGTGACGAAGTAGATTGCGGATTGCGGATTACGGATTGCGAATTAGGGATTAGTTGAATAGCGATGTTGCAAAAACACCCTAACTACAATCTGCAATTCGTAATTCGCAATCCGCAATCCGCAATTCTTAATCCGGAATTACCAGCTTATTATTGGTGCGGTTAACATCTGCCAATCGCATGCTGGGGTCGATCTCTATGGATTTAATATCCCTGATGCTTCTCTTCGTTTCAAATGCGTACTCCGGGTGTGTCCAACGCCACTCGCCATGAACGGTTCTGGGTATGGAACTTTCGGCGGGCTTTTCTCCGTACATCAGATTCAGCGGGATATAGTGCATTTCCTGGCTGCCATCTTTGAAGGTGAGCAACACATCAATGGGCATGGGCATTCTACCGATCCGCCGAAGGGTAATCAGCGTTTTTCCATCTTTCACATTGATATCCCCTACCGAATAGTCGATCGTTTTGGTACTGTTGATCCAGTATTCTTTATACCAGTCCAGTTCCATACCACTCAGCCTCTCTGCAACACGGATAAAGTCGTTCGGATTCGGGTGTTTAAAGCGCCATTGATTATAATAGGATAAAAGAATTTTATCGCGGATACTATCGCTTACGATATACCCCAGCTGTGCTATGAATACGGCACCTTTACTGTAAGCGGCATTGCTGTAAGCATAATTGGTATTATAATGATCTGAGTGAGTACTTGCCGGTTCTTCGAGCCCGCTTTTGGCCAGGTTAAAATAACCACGGTACGAACCGGTAAAAGGGAAGGTCTTACTACCTCTTACTTCAGCTATCACCCGGGTGCTGGAATAATCGGTAAAACCTTCATCCATCCAGGGATACAAAGACTCATTGGTACCCATCAGCATCTGGTACCAGCTGTGCATCCATTCATGAATAGCCACGCCAACGCCTGCATTCCTGATCAGGGTCGCCATCGGGTATTCCATACCGCCATCCCCACCCATTACAAATGTGTAGGTCTTGTAGGGATAGGCTCCAAAGGTGCGGGCGATAATGGGATATGCCAGTGCGCAGGTATCGGCTACCACATTCCAACGTGCTTCAATCGAGTCCACTTTTTTATATACAAATCTTAATAACGGACCACCACCAACCGGCTGCCGGGTAATCATTTTATACTCGGGATCAGCGGCCCACATGAAATCATGCACATTGTACGCCTGCCATTTCCAGGTTTTGGTAGATCCTGTTGCGGGCTTCACCACGGTACCCGCGGCTTCGTAGCCAAACCCCACTTCATTGGGGTTCTGCAGATCACCACCCGCCGTTACCATATAATTTTTATCGATCGTAATGTTCACGTCAAAATCTCCCCATACCCCATAGAACTCCCGCGCGATATACGGATTGGCATTCCATCCCTGGTAATCGTATTCTACCAGTTTGGGATACCATTGACTCATACTATACCGTACATTCTCTTTATTATCCCTGCCGCTCCGCCTGATCTGTACCGGAACCTGCGCCTGGAAATCAACATCCATCACCACTTTTGTTTTAGGAAGAACGGGCTTGCTCAATATTACTTCCAGTATCGTTTCGTGTTCTTTTATCTTCTGAACAAGTCCATTGATCTTCACGCTGTTTACCCGCTGGTACCCTATCTCGTCCGGGGTAAGTTTACTGATCCGGTCTTTCACCCGCGCATCCCAATCCAGCCCATCGCTAACCCTGGTTGGCTCATTGATCCTTGTCTTTCCCAGCTCAAGGCTTCTCACATCCATACTACTGCCCGGCTGAAAAGCATTCCAGTATAAATGGAAAAATACACGCGTTAATGTATCGGGTGAATTATTGGTGTATTCTAGCTTTTCCGTTCCGTTAAAACGGTTCGACTGAACATCCATCGCCACGTTGATATTGTATTTAACACGTTGCTGCCATCGGTCGGGCTGGGCCTGGATAGAAGAATGATAACAGATAACAGTGGAGAGTAAGAGTCCGATTTTCAATTTTCGCATATTCTGGGAATTTTCTGGCGGTTAAATTTCAGGAAAAAATGTTTAGCATGTACTATTCTTTGCCCGCGACTACGATAACAATCTCTCCTTTTACTGTTTTGGCTTTGAAATGTGCTGCCACTTCAGCCAGGGTGCCGCGTTTATTTTCCTCAAACATCTTTGTCAGTTCGCGGCTTACGGAGCAAAGCCGCCCGGGGCTGAAGTAGATGGCAAACTCTTCCAATGTTTTTACGAGGCGCATAGGGCTTTCATAAAAGATCATGGTTCTTTCCTCGTTTGCCAGTTGCTTCAGCAGGGTCTGGCGGCCTTTTTTCAGCGGCAGGAAACCTTCAAAAACAAAACGGTTGGTGGGAATCCCGCTATTTACCAGTGCCGGAACAAAAGCTGCCGCGCCGGGCAGGCATTCCACTTTCACATCCTGCCTGATACATTCCCTTACCAGTAAAAAAGCCGGGTCTGAAATGCCGGGTGTTCCCGCATCGGTAATCAATGCCATGGTTTTACCCGCCCGCAACTGGTCGGCAATATGAGCAGCAATCTTGTGTTCGTTGTGCTGGTGGTAAGGTGATAAGGGCTTCTGGATCCCGTAATGATTCAGCAACTTCGAGGAAGTGCGGGTATCCTCACAAAGAATAACATCCACCTCCTTCAGCACTTCCAATGCACGGAGCGTGATGTCTTTTAAGTTACCGAGTGGGGTTGGGATGAGATAGAGCACCTATGATAACACTTCAATTTCGTAGAACTCCATTACCGCATTGGCCAGTAATTTCTGGCTGGCTTCATCAGCAATCGCTTTGGCAGCCGCTTCAGAATCGGCTTCAACGGCCAGCGTGATGTGTTTGCCTACCCTCACATCTGAAACATTACCCAGGCCCAGGTTCTGCAGGCCGCCGAGCACGGCTTTTCCCTGGGGATCCAGTAATTCTTTGAGAGGCATTACTTTTATCTGTACTTGGTAGGTCATGATGCTGATTGTTTAGTATTCAAAGATATAATTACGTAGGCAATAAAGGTAACCGGTACCGCCAGCCAGCCAAAAAATACCGCGGTAACAGCGGCAATAACTGCCAGCACGATGAAAGGGAGCAGCTTTTTTACGCTCACCCCCTGGAACTTCAGTGCCAGCATGGGCCATGTGGAAACCATCAGGTAACTGGCACCAAAGATCACCGCGTACCAGAACCATTTGTTGCGTAAAAGGTCTACCACCCAGGCATGGGAAGCATACCAGTATATAAGGGGAAATGATGCAAACAGCAACCCGATCGCAGGGATGGGAACGCCCTTAAACCCATACTGCTGGGTAGTATCAATATTAAACCTGGCCAAACGATAAGCCCCCGCGCAGGGTACCAGTAATGCGGGTACCAGCCAAACCTGCGGGATATCAAGTCCATCCGGCTGCTGCGCAAAACTCAAGCGCAGAAACTGGTAAGCGATTAAACCGGGAGCCACTCCAAAGCTCACCACATCAGCCAGTGAGTCCAATTGCTTGCCCATCTCAGAGGGAACTTTCAACAGCCTGGCCACAAATCCATCCAAAAAGTCCACAACAGCCGCTATCAGTATAAATAAACTGGCCATCCATATTTTCTCAGGCAGCACCACCAGGTTTTCACCCGCTGAATTTGTTACCAGCGTCAGCCCTGGCTGCAGTATGCAGATAATCGCCAGGCAACCGAAAAACAGGTTAAACAGGGTTACTATGTTGGGAATCTGGCGCATTGAGGGGCGGTTTGTGGTTTGGGGTTGTAGTTTTTGGTTTTTGGCTTCTGGCTTTTTGGTGGGTTATTTTGATCTCTTCATGAGAGCTTCTATCTCTTCCGGGGTGATGGGTATATTCTTCATCAGGTCGATATTTCCATTTCGGGTTATCCAGAAATTATTTTCAATGCGTATTCCCATTCCTTCTTCCTCAATGTAGATGCCGGGCTCGATGGTGAACAGCATGCCGGCTTTTATGGGTTCGGTGCGGGTGCCCAGGTCGTGTACGTCGAGGCCGAGGTGGTGCGAAATGCCATGGTATAAATATTTACGATAAGCGCGGTTCTCCTGGTCCTCATTCTTTACGGCCGACTTTGTGAGCAGGCCGATTTTTAAAAACTGCTGCGTGGCTTCTTCTCCTACCTTTTCAGTATAATCCACTATACTTATGCCGGGTTTAAGAATGCTCTTTGCATAATTGTGCAGGTGAAGGCAGGCATTGTAAACTGTTTTCTGCCGGCGGGTAAACTTTCCATTAACGGGTACTGTACGGGTAAGGTCGGCGCAGTAATTGCCATATTCAGCTCCGAAATCCATCAATATCAGGTCCCCGTCCCTGCATTCGGCATTATTGGAAACATAATGAAGGGTGCGGGCATTGTCGCCGCTGGCAATGATGCTGTGATAAGCCGGACCGGTTGCGCGTTGCCTTAAAAAATGATGGTAGATCTCCGCTTCAATCTCATATTCAAATACCCCCGGCCTGATAAACTGCAGCAGCTGGCGGAATGTGCTTTCCGTAATATCAATTGCCTTTTGTACTACTGCAATTTCTTCTTGGGTCTTGATCGCCCGCAGCTGCTTCATCAGCCTGGCCGTTCTTTGAAACGAATGCAACGGATAGGCGGCTTTCATTTCATCTGCGTAGCGGTACTGACGGCTGCGTATGGGTGATGCCTTCCTGTCATTCTCATTCGTGTCGAGATAAATATGGTCGGCCAGGTGTATCCAGGTCTGCAACAGTGATTCGATACTATCCAGCCACACGATAGTCTCGATTCCGGACAGGGCCCTTGCTTCACTGGCCCTGAGACGCTTGCCATCCCATTTCTCCTTTAGCTCATTCGGACGTACCAGGACCAGTACTTCCCGGTATTTGGGATCGGGGCAATCGGGAAATAAGATCACCATCGTATCCTCCTGTGTGATACCGCTCAACCACACAATATCACTGTTCTGCTTAAAGGGGTGCAGCGCGTCTCCATTGGAGGGCCATTCATCATTGCTTACAAAAACGGCAATGCTGTTCGGCAGCATGCTTTTTACAAACCGGTTCCGGTTATGGATAAAAATGGAGGGATCCAGTGGCAAATACTTCATACGATTCAATTTTAAACCAGGGGCTTTGCCCCGCAAGATAAAACTTAAACCGTGCCTCCGTGCCCTTGTGCGTATTTTTTTGCAGCCCGGAAAGGGGTGGCTCCTGATTGCTAGAATCTAACCGTTGGGCACCGGATAGACCGCCCTGCACTGGAAGGGAAAATGCCGGTTTTAACTATGGAGAGTTCGTATGCGCCCCGGGTGCCATTGAGGTTGCTGAGGGTAGAAATGGTTGCATCGTAGTTGATGGTCATTCTCAGGTCGTTTACCTGGTAGCCGAACATGGGTATTACCGCGTCCTTGTTCCGGTAATACAGGCCAACGATGAGTTGTTTGGCCCCGTTATCACCCAGGTCGCGGTTGGCATTAAAACCCGCTACCGTTTCCCAGGCATCACCCATTTTGCTTACATAAATATTCGGATTTACAATCCACATGTCCTGTATCTTGATGCTGGCGTTCACAAAACCCGTGTACCTGATAGGCACCCGGCTGTCTGATACACTGGCATCGAAAAAGCTTTCACGGGGCATATTCAGGTGCATCAGGCTCAGGCCCGCATTGATGTACATATTTTCAGAAGCGAAATAAGCGTAATTCAGCCCCACCTGCAGGTCGAGGAAGGAAATATTATTGGCTGCAAATGGCTCATTGGAAGGTATGTTGGAATCGAAGAACCTTCCGTTCCACTGGTTATCGAAATAGAGTTTGGAAAGATCAATTCGTTTATTGGTTAATCCCACACTAAATCCTCCGCTGAGCAGGCTGTTATATCCTACCATCTGGTGATAGGCGATAGAAGCAAAACCACTGGTTGAACTCAGGCTGCCCGAGCCGGCTACGTCTTTCAAAATAGAACCTCCTACTCCTACCCATCCATTCTCAAAACGATCGGTAAAAAGCTTGGCATCACCCCATAAACTCATGGTCTTGTAGGGGTTTCCTACATTCGCCCACTGGTTCCGGTAGTTTCCACCCACCCGATAGTCGTAGTCGGGATTAAATCCGGTATTGGCCGGGTTTACCAGCATCGGTGTATTGAAATACTGCGAAAAGTGAAGATCCTGCGCACGCAACCCCGTTGCTGCCAGCCCTAGCAGCAATATCCAGGTGATATGTAGTTTCTTTCTCCTCATTGCCTATCTTAATAGTGTTATGTCGCCTTTTTTTGAAACTTTTTCGTGGCTCGAGAATTCTACATCGAGTGTATAATGATAAACATCCTGTGCCTGCAACTTGCCTTTGTACCGTCCGTCCCATCCTTCTGCAATATCCGTTCCAAGGTACACAACGGCCCCCCAGCGGTTATAGATGCGCCACGTCATCTTACTTACACCATTTCCCCTCACATACAGCATATCGTTCAGGCCATCTCCATTGGGCGAGAAAGCGTTGGGTACCTCTACACCCGGTACGATCACCACAGAAACATCCTGGCAGGCCGTATCTGAGCAACCCGAGGCATTATAACTAACAAGGCATACGTTATACGTGCCGGTTGCATTGTAAAGATGCCTCACAGTTGTATCGTGCGCGATGGTATTTAGTGTATCCCCGTCGCCATATATCCATTTATACCGGCTACCGCCACTGCTTGTGTTTTGGAATACCACAGGTTCGTTTGGCAGTGTCGGGTTGGGAGTATACAAAAATGAAGAGGAAGGATTGGCATTAACAGTTATAGTATACTTCGCACTGTCAATTTTATTGCAGGTTCCACTATCTACCGCAGTTAAACGGATGGTATAGGTGCCTGTATTCGGATACAGGTGGCTGGGATTGGTTTGCGTAGAAACCGGGCTACCGTCGCCGAAATCCCAGGTAAAGCTTTGCCCGGCCAGGGATGTGTTATCAAACGCCGCGTTATACGGCACACAACCAAACGCCGGTGTTACAAACTGCGCCTTCACATTGGTGGCTATTCTTATTTGCTTGATAAGGCTGTCGGGCTCATTACAGTAGTTAGTGTCTATCAGGGTAAGCTTTACATCGTAAGTACCCGCGGTAGCATAGGTGTGCACTACCTTTCCGGTGCCCGCCAGCTGGGAGGTACCATCTCCAAAATCCCATCTGAAACTGTTACTCTTAAATGGTTTGATCGCTGTGGTATTATTGGTGAACTCATACGCCAGCGAACTGCAGGGTGCCAGCTTCACCGCATCAAACGCAAGCGTGGCCTGGTCGTCTCTTACCCGCATGGTAACATAGGCGGTATCAGCTATATTGCAGGAACTGGAATCAATAGATATCAGTTTCACCCTGAACAATCCGTTCGTGTTGAAGGTATGGGATACGGTAGGCTGTGTAGTGGTTACCGGGCTGGAACCATCATTAAAGTCCCAAACGTATTGTTTACCCTGCGCCAGCGTATCACTAAATACAACCGCCAGCGGAACGCACCCCGATGTATCATGCACGATACCGTTTACCGATGCCTGTATCCCTGCGCCCACTCCCGCCAGGTTGAAGGCTATTTTAACCGCTGCCAGGTTACAGCCGGTAGAACCATTATTGGGTGCCCATACGCCCGGTGTGGTAGGAAACCTGGGCTTGGGGGCGCTGCAGTTGGCGCACATCGACTGGTAAATCACTCCATTCCTGTCGAAGCGGCTGGTGCCTCCATCCACATGTTCGCCAAAACCACCGGTCTGGCCAAAAAAAGTACCATACAGCTGTGAATTGGCGTTCTTCTCCAGTACGAAGAAATAAAAATCACTGTTGTCCGTGGTTTTCTGAAAAGCGTCAGATGTTACAGAAAGGCCATTGGTTCCGCTGTTCGGGTAGCCATCTTCAATATTAGCGGCCCCACCCCAACCCGAAAAATAAACATTCTCGCAGCGATCTACCAGGAATGCCGTGGGAGAAAGATTGGGGTTAAGTGAGTTATTACCAAATGTGGTGGAATAGATAAAGTCGGACAGATCGGGTTGCAATTTGCAAATGAACTGCTTACCCACCTGTTTGAAATTCGAATTGATAATGGGCCAGGTTCCGCTGGTGGTACCGGCAATATAGGGAATGGCGAATTTGTCGAATTGAATCCCATAGATCAGGTCATTACCTGCTGTTCCAAAATACGAAGACCGTACCAAAGCACCGCTGTTCGTAAGTTCCATTACAAATCCATCGGCAACCCCTCCCTGGTAAGCGGGAAACTTAACACCGGTTTTGTTGCCGGGGAAATTCGTGCTGGCCGTAGCACCCGCCACAAATAAATTATTGTTGGAAGGATTGATGGCAATTACAAAAGCGGCATCATCATCGCTTCCTCCGACAATAACGCTAAAAACAACGGATGACAGATCCGGTGTCAGTTTTAGTACCACGGCGTCCTGTGAGCGGCCTTTCGCATTGGCACCGCCCAGGGTGGTTTGGGCGGAAACAGCCGTTACCGGGAAATCAGTGGATTGTGTACAGGAGGCAAAATATATATTACCGGCATTATCCACTATCACTTCACTACGTGCGTCATCGCCGTAGTTCCGGTTAATGGATTCGGCGGCTGTCATCTGGTATTTATGATTGATGTTTACGCCATCCATACCTCTTCCCCCGATGCGAACAGAACCGATCATGGCGGAGCCGGTTGCATTCAGCTTGGACACCACGATATGCCAGGAACTGCCTGTTAACGAACCATATTTCTGTAAGGCACCCGCGGTGGGATAATCAGTGGAAGTACTTCTACCGGCTATGATCAGGTTACCGGCCGCATCCACCACCATACTGTGCGGTTGCTCGTTTCCCGAGCCGCCCAGGTACGTAGCGTATTCACGGTTGGTTCCGGAAGCGTTAAACTTGATAATGGCCATATCAAAACCATTTCGCTCGCCTGTACCGGAACTTCCGCCGGCATATACTGTTTGAAAAGCACCGTTGCTTACCGGAAATCTTGAGCCGGTTGCGTTAAATACGATACCTCCGGCATAAAAATTACCCTTCCCGTCATAAGTTGCCGTATATCCCCAGTTATCTGCCGTACTCCCGGTAAACGTGGAGAATACCAATGAAGGGTCTATTACCAGGGTGGCAGTCCTGGAATATACTCCTTCCAGCCTGAACCGAACGATATTACCTTTTAGTACATAGCTACAGGAGATCTCTGTGCGCTTATCATCTACCAACTGGTAGGTATAGGGCGGCATTTCTTTTACTTCATCCACCGAAGTCTTTACTATTAACGCGCCATCCCTGATCTTCAGACTTTCGGCACCATCAAAATACATAGCGATATTATCAGGGTTGCCACCAGGATGAATGATAAAATCATATTTTAAAATCCCACCTGCTGTATAATACCTGACATCTATATTGGGATACACATCTTTATAGGTTACGGCCTGGTAGGTTTTGCAGTGGGTGGCCCAGCGTGTGGAATCATTGCCTATAAAATAATTGGAATACGTGGGGAGTGCCTTGTCGGGAATGATGCGGGGATTAGGGTTGCCGTTAAGGAACCGCATTTCATAGATATGGGAACGCAAAGTAACGCCGCTATTATTCGGCTCATCCGGAAGGGATCGAACCGTATCCTGCTTTACCACTCCCTCCTCTCCCGGCTGTTGCGAAAGCACCGGAGCTTTTGGCGCATGCATAGACCTGCCCAGCGCATTCACATCCGCATTATTGTGCATCAGTACCCTGTACCCGGTTGACTGAAGCACAAAAGCTCCGCCGGCCATATCACCTTTAAACTTAATTTGTGGATCCCACTGACCCTTGTTTTCGATGAACTGGAGATAATCCTGGGCAAATGTTCCCGTGCAGAAAAGAATAAAGGCAAGCAGGTATCCTATCTTTTTGCGACTTATCAATCTATTTTTTTAAAAGTTACGAATTATATACGCTCGGTCTATCCTAAAAGTTCGGTCAGGATATCTTACTCCACCCATTTTTGCCTTTTTGTAACTGTAAGTACTGTTTTAACGGCAAATTCTTTGCCATATTTAACATATTGTCTTCTTCCACCCTTTTTTCAGCCTCAGATCTTGCTTTTTCCAACAGGTCCTTATCATTCACTATGCTTGCGATTTTGAAGTTCAGTGCCCCGCTTTGCCGGGTCCCTTCAATGTCGCCGGGCCCCCTGATTTCCAGGTCTTTCTCGGCTATTTTAAACCCGTCATTGGTAGCACACATAACAGAGATACGTTCCCGGGCTTCTTTGCTGGCTTTTGCACCCGTTAATAATATGCAAAAGCTTTTTTCAGAACCCCTTCCCACCCTTCCCCTCAGCTGGTGAAGCTGAGAAAGGCCAAATTTTTCAGCACTTTCAATCACCATGACTGATGCGTTAGGCACATCTACGCCTACTTCAATCACGGTGGTACTTACCATAATCTGGGTGTCGCCTGAAACAAAACGTTGCATATTCGTGTCTTTCTGCTCTACCGGCTGCCGGCCATGCACCATGCTGATCCTGAATTTCGGTTCCGGGAAAAAACTTTTTACCTGCTCGTAGCCCTGCATCAGGTCTTCATAACTCATTTTCTCACTCTCCTCTATCAGGGGGTATATAAAATATGCCTGGCGGCCTTTATCGATCTCCGTCCGTACAAAATCCATTACTTTGGCCCTGGCGGTTTCGTAACGGTGAACTGTTGTAATGGGCTGCCTTCCGGGTGGCAATTCGTCCATTACGCTGTAATCCAGGTCGCCATAGGCTGTCATGGCAAGCGTTCGCGGAATCGGGGTGGCCGTCATTACCAGGATATGTGGCGGAATAGCCGCTTTCTCCCAGAGTTTGGCCCTTTGCGCCACCCCAAAACGGTGCTGTTCATCAACAATTACGAGGCCCAGGTTGCGGAACTGAACAATATCTTCAATAACGGCATGGGTGCCTACCACAAAATGTATCGTATCGTTCAGCAGTCCTTCCAGTATTCTTTTACGTTCTTTCTTTTTTGTACTGCCTGTAAGCAAGGCCAGTTCAACCGGCATTTCCTTTAGTAATTTGGAAAGGCTGTTATAATGCTGCTGGGCCAGTATTTCCGTGGGTGCCATAAAACAACTCTGGAATCCGTTATCCGCCGCGAGCAGCATACTTAATAAGGCTACAATGGTTTTTCCACTACCCACATCGCCCTGCAAGAGGCGATTCATTTGGTGACCGCGACCGGTATCGGTCCTGATTTCTTTAAGAACCCTTTTTTGGGCTCCTGTAAGTTCAAAGGGCAGGTAACGCGAATACAGGGTATTGAAGTAATCGCCCACTTTCTCAAATACCACACCCTTGCTAACACTATGCCGCTGCAACCGAACCAGGTTAAGCCTAACCTGCGCGATAAACAGTTCTTCGAACTTGATCCTTTCAACCGCTTTTTTATAGAGTTCCTGTGAAACGGGAAAATGAATGTTCCTGAATGCAGTATGCCTTTCCAGCAGGTTAAGTTTTTGTAGCAGGTCCGGGGGCAGGTTCTCGGGTAGATCGGCGGGCTGGAGCTGAGAGAACAGGGTATAGGTAAGTTTGCCGATCTGCCTTCCATTAAATCCCCTGGCTTTAAGTTTTTCGGTACTGGGATATACCGGCTCCAGGAACTCCTTGCCATTGGCTTTGGCTGGCACATACACTTCAATTTCCGGATGCACGATCTGCGGTTTCCCATTAAAAAATCCCGGCTTTCCAAAAACAAGGTAGTCAGAGCCCACATACAGGCTTTTCAGCACCCAGTTGATGCCCTGGAACCATGCCAGCTCTAACACCCCGGTGGAATCTTTTAACTGGGCCACCAGCCGTTTGGCCCTACCGGCACCTATCACTTCAAAATGGGTAACCGTTCCGGCCACCTGTATAAAATCTGTTTGCGGGCTGATATCTCTGATTCGGCTCACCCTGGTCTTATCAATATGCCGGTTGGGATAATGCTCCAGCAGGTCCTGGAAAGTATAAATATTCAGTTCCTTCTTCAGCATATCCGCACGCAACGGCCCCACACCTTTCAGGTATTCGATAGGAGAAGATAATATGGAAGCGTTGGGGGGCAGGGGAGTGGGGATTAGGAGTTAGGAACTAGGAATTAGGAGTTAGGAATTAGGGGTTAGGGAATAGAGTCTGGGGGGGTTAAAGATGTATTTAGCTGTATGTGTCTGTGCAATATTACTTACTATCTCTAACTTAACCATTACGGCACCTACTTAATCCCCTAACGTATAAGCACCTCCCCCCATTCCCAATTCCTAACTCCTAACACCTAATTCCTAAATCCTAATTCCTAGTTCCTAGTTCCTAGTCCCCCTATTTCCTCCTCAAAACTATTATCTTCGCCCCTTATGGAAAAAGAGGTTGTTCTTAGTGGTATCCGGCCAACGGGGTACCTGCATTTAGGCAATTATTTTGGGGCGATGCGTAATTATGTGCGCATGCAGGATGATTATAACTGTTATTTTTTTGTGGCCAACTGGCATAGCCTTACCACGCATCCGGATACCAAAGAATTACAAACCAGTGTTCACCGGGTGATAGCTGAGAATATCGCCTGCGGATTGGACCCCGATAAAGTGGCTTTATATATCCAGAGCGATGTTCCTGAAATTGCGGAATTGTACCTGTACCTGAATATGCTGGCCTATAAAGGCGAACTGGAAAAAACGGTAACCTTTAAAGAGAAAGTGCGTGCGCAGCCTGACAATGTGAATGCCGGTTTACTTACTTACCCTGTTCTGCAGGCGGCCGATATCCTGATTCACCGCGCGGTTAAAGTGCCGGTAGGAAAAGATCAGGAGCAGCACCTTGAGATGGCCAGGAATTTTGCGGAGCGCTTTAATTACCGCTATGGCGAGGTATTGCCCCTGCCTTACGCCTTTAATTATGGCGGGGAACTGGTAAAGATCATGAGCCTGGATGGAACCGGCAAAATGAGTAAAAGCGAAAACCAGCTGGCTACCTTATACCTGGCGGATGAGGATGAGAGCATCCGAAAAAAGATCATGAAAGCAAAAACCGACCAGGGGCCTGCGGAACCAGGAGCTGTAAAACCCGACTATATTGAAAACCTGTTTACACTCATGAACCTGGTAAGCTCGCCGGATACGGTAAAAAAATTCGATGATGATTTTGCTGCCAGCAGTGCGGGTAATTGTGTTATCCGTTATGGGGATTTGAAAAAACAACTGGCCGAGGATATGGTACAGTTTATTAAACCCGTACGGGAAAAAGCGGCTGATATTCAAAACAATAAGGAACTACTGGGCCGCATTATACGCCAGGGTGCTGATAAAGCCCGGGCCAGTGCCGACCAGACATTGCAGTTGGTCAGAGCTGCTATCAATATGAACTACTAACCTTACCACAAACCACCCGGTACAAACAACAAACCGAAAGTTTTTTTCCGTACTTTCAACTCCTATGGCAAAAGCAAAGAAACCAAAACATATAGCGGTGGCCGGCAATATCGGCGCGGGAAAGACCACCTTAACTGAAATGCTGAGTAAGCACTATCGCTGGATACCACAATTTGAAGATGTAGACCATAACCCTTACCTCATGGATTTTTATGAGGATATGCCGAGATGGAGTTTTAACCTGCAGATCTTTTTCCTGAACAGCCGGCTGAACCAGCTACTGGAAATACATCATGGAACTGAAACGGTGATTCAGGACAGGACTATTTACGAGGATGCGAATATTTTTGCTCCCAACCTGCATGAAATGGGGTTGATGAGTAAAAGGGATTTTGATAACTACTACCAGTTCTTCCAGACGTTAAAAACAATGGTACAGCCTCCTGATATGCTGATTTACCTGAAAGCGTCGGTGCCCACACTGGTGGCGCAGATACAAAAAAGGGGCAGGGAGTATGAAGAAAATATCCGCCTGGACTACCTGAAACGCCTGAATGAATATTATAACAAGTGGATTGACGGATACAAGGAAGGACCCTTGCTGATTATTGACTGTGATAAAAACAAGTTTGCGGAAAACGAGGAGAATTTTGGGGATATTATTTCGAAGATCGATGGAACCCTGTTCGGGTTGTTTTAAAAACAGAAATGCCTCCCAACGGAGGCATTTCACTTATAAGCAGGCAATCGACAAAACAGGTTAATCCAACTGCGGCCCGGCCTTTACCATCTCTTTCGCTACTTCCGCATATTTCTCAAAATTCTTTATGAAACGGCCGGCCAGTTCGCGCAAACTCTGGTCATAGGCAACCGGATCGGCCCAAGTGCTGCGTGGCTGTAAAATTTCTTCGGGTACACCCGGACAGGTTTTAGGTACCTGCATGCCAAACACCGGGTGGGTATTATACATCACATGGTTAAGCTGGCCGCCGAGGGCTGCTGTGATCATCGCCCGGGTATAGGCAAGTTTGATACGCTTGCCGGTACCATAAGCCCCTCCGATCCAGCCGGTATTGATAAGCCAGACATTTACATTCTGTTCCTCCATTTTATGACCCAGCATCGCAGCATATTTCGACGGGTGAAGAGGCATAAAAGGTGCTCCAAAGCAGGCACTGAAAGTGGCTTTGGGTTCTGTTACCCCTTCTTCCGTTCCCGCCACTTTAGCCGTATACCCACTCATAAACTGGTACATGGCCTGGCCGGCACTCAGTTTACTGATAGGAGGCAATACCCCGTAGGCGTCGCAGGTAAGGAAAAATATGTTTTCAGGCATGCCTCCAATACCCGGGAGATGGGCATTGCTGATATAATCGATCGGGTAGCTCACCCTGGTATTTTCCGTTATACTGCTATTGGAGTAATCAATCCGGTTGGTACCGGGATAGAAAACGGTATTCTCTACCAATGCGCCTGCGCGAATGGCATGAAATATTTCCGGTTCCTTTTCTTCTGACAGGTCAATGGTCTTAGCGTAACATCCACCTTCAAAATTAAATACAGAAGTATCCGTCCACCCGTGTTCGTCGTCCCCTATCAAGATCCGCTCAGGATCCGCGCTCAGCGTGGTTTTCCCGGTTCCGCTCAATCCAAAGAAAACAGCAACATCCTTGTTCTTTCCCATATTGGCACTGCAGTGCATACTTAATACATCATGCTCATGCGGTAAGAGAAAATTGAGTACGCTGAATATCCCTTTCTTTATTTCACCCGTATAACCCGTACCACCTATCAGTATGGTTTTCTCCGTAAACGAAATAATGGCGAAATTTTCAGCGGGAACTCCATCACTCCCGGGATCCGCCAGGAACCCGGGTGCCTGAATGATCTGCCAATCCGGAACAAACCCCTTTAACTCGCTTTCCGTTGGACGGAGAAACATATTATAGGCAAACAAATTGCTCCATGGGTTCTCATTGATCACACGGATATTTAAACGGTATAGCGGATGCGCACAGGCATAGGCGTCTCTTACCCATACTTCTTCCTTTGCACCCAGGTAAGCCAGTAATTTCGCTTTGAGATTATTGAAAACCGTTGTTTCAACAGGATGGTTAAACTCATTCCAGTTAACGGAATCTGCCGTGATCCTATCCTTCACAATAAACTTGTCTTTCGGGCTTCGGCCGGTAAACTTGCCGGTTTGAATACAAAGCGCACCTGTATCACTTACACAGCCCTGGTTACGCGCCAGTGCCTGGTGTACCAGGTCAGCGGGTGATAATTGATAGTGAATGTTTACAGCGGTATCAAATAATTCAATACTCATTTTGGTAACGGCCGGTTGAGAAGGAGTAAAAATCATATACAAACAATCGTTAGTTAGTTTACAAATTTAAACATTTCCCATGTAAATTGGCATTGTAAGTTGCACCCCTGAGCTGACTGATTTCATTGTACCGGTGCGTATCGCTTAGAAAATTTCTAACAAACAGTCCTGATAAAATTAATGGCTCTCAAAAAAACAGCTATTCTTAAAAGAATTGTAAAATTTTTACGGTATGTTGCGGCAGCCATTCTAACACCGAAATTGTGCCTTCAAAATAGATAACATTTTTTTGTATATCTACTCCCCCGCATCATCTTACTTAATAATTAGGTTTGCAATCTATGCGCAACAAGTACTGCTTATACCTGGTCTTATTTTTCCTGGCTTTTGCCGCCGTTCCTTCATTTTCTCAACAGATTGATGACGCCGACCCTTCCCCGCGTGGAAAATTCAGGAAGGATAATATTTTTCTGGGAACCGGCCTGAACCTCGGATTTGCCAACAGCTCATTTAATGTTGGTCTTAATCCCGAAGTAGGATATAGCGTAACCCGCTGGCTGGATGCGGGTTTAGCTTTCAATTTTAACTATTTTTCGCAGAACGCATCTGATTATTACCAATACAGGACAAGGAATTTCAATTATGGCGCCGGCCCCTTCCTGAGATTATGGCCCATAAATTTTCTCTATGTGCAGGTTCAGCCTGAACTTAACTGGACCGCAGGTTCCAGAAAAGATGTATTGCTCGGGAACACCGAAAAATACAATACCAACTCGGGCAGTCTCTTGGTGGGTATTGGCTACGGTACCAAAATACTGGGCAGTCATTATTCCTATTTCAGCCTGATGCTGGATGTTCTGCAGGACAGGAATTCGCCCTATCGTGATGCATACAGCGACCCGCTTCCCGTATTCAGGGCAGGCTTTGGCTTTTATCTCAGATCATCAGCGCGTTAACAGCGGCCTCCGGGGTGGAGCAAATGATCAGCTTGTCTTCCCAGTTGTCGTACAGGAATTTTTCTTCCGCCATTTTATTGATATGTGCCACCAGGTGTTCGTAGTAGCCGCCTGAATTAAGCAGTATTACTTTCCTGTCGTGCAACTTCAAAGTATTCCAGGTCAGCATTTCAAACAGTTCGTCCAGCGTACCATTTCCTCCCGGAAGTATAACAGCGGCGTCACATAATTCATACATCATTTTCTTCCTGATATGCATATCCAGTACAACCCGTAAATCGGTAATGCCTTCATGCTGGTGTTCCCAATTCACCAGTAATTCGGGGATCACCCCTATCACTTCTCCCCCATTCTCCATTACCGCATCTGCAACCGCTCCCATCAGGCCCGCTTTTCCGCCCCCGTACACCAACGTTATTCCGCGCTGGCCCATCAGTTCCCCCAGTTCACGCGCATGCTGCATATAAATAGGGTTGCCACCCGGTTTAGACCCACAGAAGACCGCAATTGTTTTGCATTCCATATACCTGTTTTTGCCGGAGCAAAATAGGTCAATTATTTTTACTACTTTTCAAAATAGTTTTTAACGGTACAACCCCTGATATATGTCGCCCATCCTGCTTTTTTCGTTTGTGATCGCCTATTTTGTTATCCTGCTGGGTGTTGCCTGGTATACGGGACGCAATAGTAATAACGAGTCGTTCTTTATCGGTAATAAGAACAGTAACTGGATGCTGGTGGCATTCGGAATGATCGGTACCTCCTTGAGCGGGGTTACTTTTGTAAGTGTTCCGGGTGGCGTGGGCGATTTTGGGGCCAACGGATTCAAGGGATTTGCCTATATGCAGGTGGCGATCGGCTACCTGTTTGGGTATGCCGTTATTGCCTTTGTATTGCTCCCGCTCTATTACCGTCTTAACCTTACATCCATTTATAATTACCTGCTCCAGCGATTTGGCAGGGTTGCCTATAAAACAGGTGCCCTGTTCTTTATCATCAGCCGCACGCTGGGGGCTACAGCCAGGCTCTATCTTGTAATCAACGTAATACAGTTTTTTATTCTTGATAAAATGGGCGTACCGTTTGTTGTTACCGCAGCGGCTATCCTGTTAATGATACTGCTGTACACTTTTGAAGGTGGCGTTAAAACCATTGTTTATACAGATACCCTTCAGACCACATTGATGATCGCGGGTCTTATCATCTGCGTTGTTTATATCCTCAACAATCTTCACTTATCGGTTGGCGGCGCGCTCGATCAGATGCGGAACGTAGGTTATCTCAACGTTTTCAATACGGATGTGAACAGCAAAGGATTTTTCTTGAAACAAATTATCGGCGGCGCATTCATTACCATTGCTATGACGGGGCTCGACCAGGAAATGATGCAGAAGAACATCAGCGTAAAACGACTTGGCGATTCGCAGAAGAATGTGATCACCATGGCCATTATCCTTGTAGCAGTACTGGCCCTGTTCCTCTTACTGGGCGGCCTTTTATACCTGTTTGCCAGCTCACAGGGTGCTCATTACGAAGACATCATGGTTAATGGAAAAATGACACACCAGCTCATACTGAATAATGTAAACATTATCGGTGACAAGGCTTTCCCTTCGGTTGTACTTAATTATTTGCCCCCTGCTGTAGGTATCATATTCATCATTGCCCTGATCTCCGCTTTGTTTCCCAGTGCCGATGGTGCATTAACTGCACTTACCTCGTCATTCTGCATAGATATTATCGGACTACGCGAAAGAGCCGATCTGGATGAGAAACAAAAGAAACGTTTACGGCTCACCGTACATCTTTCCTTTGCCGTTGTATTCCTCTTATGTATCATGGTCTTTTTTAAACTGAATGATAACAGCATCATTGATATCATCCTGGACCTGGCAGGCTACACGTATGGGCCTTTACTGGGACTCTTCTCCTTTGGCATATTCACCAGGAGAAAGTTGCCAGATACCTGGGCGGTAACGGCGGTTTGTCTGGTGGCACCGGTGATCTCGTATATTATCAGCACCAACGCAAAGCACTGGTTCAATAACTACCAGATAGGGATCGAATTACTGATCATTAACGGCCTGCTCACGTTCCTCGGGTTATGGCTGATCTCAGCCCGGGAAGAAAAGATTATAACAGACTAACGCCGTCCCATCGGGGCTTTTTAACGATATTTGTCCAATGGACCTGATACACCCATTAGCGGAAGCCTATGCCGCAAAATTCAGTTCTCCCGAGAATGAATTATTACGGCAGGTGAATGAAGAAACCCTGAGGGCCCACGCCCATGCGCATATGCTTAGCGGTCATGTGCAGGGCCGGTTCCTGGCGTTCATCAGCGGGTTGATGAAACCGGAAAATATACTGGAGATAGGTACGTTTACAGGATATAGCGCGCTTTGCCTGGCGGAAGGGCTTGGTGTTAACGGACAACTTCATACGATTGAACTAAGGGAAGAAGACGCCGCTACTTCACAGGCCAATTTTAGCAAAAGCGAAAGAAATAAGCAGATACATTTGCACACAGGAAACGCAAAAGATATCATTCCGGGGCTGGATCTTACCTGGGATCTTGTTTTCCTGGATGCAGACAAGACCTCCTATATTGATTATTATGAACTGGTAGTTCCCAGGCTCAGGGCGGGTGGTGTGATACTGGCCGATAATGTGTTTTTCCATGGCGAAGTATTACAGGAAGCAGTGAGCGGAAAAAACGGGAAAGCTATACAGGCGTTTAATGAGCATGTAAGGAAGGACCCCAGGACAGAACAGGTTCTTGTTTCCATCAGGGATGGGGTACTGATGATTAAAAAAAAATAGCATGAAGAAACTGGCCTTTTTTTTCCTTTTACTATCAGCCATTTCCGTGCGGGCCCAGCGCGACAAAACGGAGGCATATATCAACACTTATAAAGAGCTGGCTATTGCCGAAATGATACGCACCGGCGTACCCGCTGCCATTACGCTGGCGCAGGGAGTGCTGGAATCTCAATCCGGCCAAAGCGATCTTGCCAAAGGTTCCAACAATCATTTTGGTATCAAATGCAAACCCGAGTGGACCGGTGCCAGGATGTACCATGATGATGACCTGAAAGGTGAATGCTTCAGGGTGTATACTACCGTAGAAGAATCTTACCGCGATCATTCCGATTTTTTAAAGAACCGCCCTTTTTATACCTCGCTTTTTAAACTCGACCCCGCAGACCACGAAGGCTGGGCCAAAGGTTTAAAGAAAGCCGGGTATGCCACTAATCCCAAATACCCGCAGCAATTGATGAAAGTAATTGAGGATTACAACCTTCAGCAGTACAGCAAAGAAGCATTGGTAAGGCTAAAAACCGGCATACAAACCGCACCGGCCCCTGTGGTGCTCAATACCTTGCCCCAAAACAATGGGATGCGGGATATTGTGGCAACCAAGACAACTATTTTTCCCGAAGGCATCTTTACGATTAATCATTCCAAAGTAATCTATGCTACAGCCGGCACTTCACTGTTATCGCTGGCAAGTCAATACGATGTGCCACTGGCCAGGTTACTGGATTTTAATGAGCTGCCACCGATGGAAGTATTGGATAATAACCGGCTTATCTTCCTGGAAAAGAAACTAAAAAAAGGTGCCGGCGATTTTCATATAGTAGCGGAAGGAGAAACGCTTCATGATATAAGTCAGCTGGAAGGTATTCGCCTGGAAAGCCTGCTGGAATATAATAACCTGAAACAAGGGACGCTATTATCCGCGGGCACAAAGATCTACCTGAAGGCACCCAATACGCTTTCCACCCGTTAGTGTTTGCCAATTATTACCTATCTTATCGCCTTAAAGCCAGCTTACCATGACCACTGTAAAAGTGTTTGATAAAACATTCATTCCCTACCTGCCCGAAGCACTTATTCTTGAAAAGATCAGGGAGCTGGCACAGCAACTGAATGCGGATTATGCAGACAAGCGTCCGCTGTTTATCGCTGTACTGAATGGTTCGTTTATGTTTGCGGCCGACCTTTTTAAAGAAGTGAGTATAGAAGCGGAAATATGTTTTATTAAACTGGCTTCTTATAAAGGAACCAAATCTACCGGCCATGTTATAACGGCTATTGGCCTGGATACGGATATTACCAACAGGCATGTGATCATCCTGGAAGATATTATCGATACCGGCAAAACCATGAATGAGTTCCTGCCGCAGTTATATAACCAGCATCCTGCCTCATTAAAAGTGGCCGTACTGCTGCACAAGCCCGATGCCGGTATCTTTCCGGTTAATATAGATTACTGCTGTTTTTCCATACCCAATAAATTCGTACTGGGTTACGGCCTTGATTATGACGGATTGGGGCGCAACCTCCGTGAGATCTACCAGCTGCAGGAAGAAGCTTAATATTCTGCTAATAAACTCGCCCAGAGTCGGATTATCCTTTTTTTGTTTTTACCTTGTTGCAAACACCTGTTTAGCTGATGAAAAAGGTTGCTTGCCTTCTGCTGCTTTGTATCATTTTCGCGCAGGCGAATAGCCAGTATTATCTGCGCGGTGAGGTAAAGGACGACAGAGGCCATAAGCTGGAAGGAGCCCGCATCCTGCTGGCTTCCAAAGGAAGCTTTCCCTTCGCAAGCGGCAATGGGGGCAGTTTCGGCATACCGGTTTCGGTTCTCACAGATACGATCACCATCCTCATGGATGGATATGAGCCGGTACATAAACAGGCAGTGGATGTTCGAAGGTTTCAGTCGTACCTGTTAAAAATGCTGCCTTCTACGGCCCAACTTTACAAAAGAAAATTATCTTCCGCCACTACCAATTTCAGGGCCAATGCGAACGGGCTGCTTTCGGTGATGGGCGAAAGTTACAGCAGCCTGGTTGAAAATAGTTTTGTCGACGCCTCTTTGTACCCCGAAACCGGATTTGCGCTTAATGTTGACAAAGCTTCTTACAGCAATACCAGGCGTTTTATCAATAACGATATGAAGGTTCCGCAGGACGCTGTACGGTTGGAAGAAATGCTGAACTACTTTTCACTGCTGAAAGGAAAAACGGACCCGCATCATTTCAGTTGCCGAACAAAACTAACCACCTGCCCATGGGAAGCGAATAACAGGTTGCTGTTTGTTCATATTACCGCGCCCAGGCTGGATCTCGACAGCATACCGCCCTCCAACCTCGTGTTCCTGATTGATATTTCCGGATCGATGGACAAACCTAACCGGCTGCCGCTTTTACAATCCGCTTTTAAAATGCTGGTGGATAATATGCGCGCCCGGGATACGGTTTCTGTAGTAACCTATGGCGGCGGTGTTTCCATTGCCCTTGCCCCCACCTCCGGAGATCAGAAACAGAAAATAAAAGATGCTATTGATTCATTGGCCGCCAGTGGTGATACACCCGGAGAAAATGCCGTTCGCATTGCCTATGATATGGCAAAAAGAAGCTTTATCCCCTCCGGAAATAATCGAGTGATACTGGCCACAGACGGAGATTTCAATATCGGTCCAACCTCGGAAAAAGACCTTGAAGATATGATCGTCGGGTTCCGTAACACGGGTATTTATCTAACCTGCCTGGGTGTTGGCATGGGCAACTACAAAGACAGCAAACTGGAAACACTGGCCAAAAAGGGGAACGGCAATTTTGCCTATCTCGACAATCTTGCGGAGGCACAAAAAGTGCTCGTAACCGAATTTACGCAAACGCTCTATTCTGTTGCCGATAATGCCTATCTGAAAATAAGTTTCGATTCCAGGGCGGTTAAAGATTACCGGCTGATTGGCTTCGACAACAAAAGAAACGCCATTGAAGACAGCACCAGCGAACTGGAAGGCGGTGAGATAGGAAGCGGGCACGCCATGATGGCTATTTTTGAAATTGTTCCCGCTAAAAAAGATTCCGCTTTTAGCCCGGGGAATATGGCTAACATACTGCTGCAATACAAAACCCCAAACACAGGGCTGGCATCACAAGAACAATTTATGGCACCTTATGAGCTGGTAACAATAGAAAAAGCAGATTCAGCTTACCGCCTCGCGGCCTCTATCGCCATGTTCGGGCTGGTGCTCAAACAATCCAAGTATATCGCCGCTTACAAGCTGGAAGACGTGATGGAGCTGGCTAAAACGGCCGTGAACAGCAATGATATCCACGAAAACGAGTTTCTCGGCCTCATTGACAGAGCCATCAGGATCTATAAACCCGTAAAAGGAAAAAAGAAGTAACCCTGCTAGTTGAAGGCTTCTCTCACCCGGTCGAAGAAACTCTTGTCACCTTTATTAGGATTAGGTTTGAAGTTCTCGCTTTTGTTCATTTTTTCAAGCAGGTCTTTTTCCTCTGCGCTCAGGTGCTGCGGCGTCCAGATATTTACCTGTATCAGCTGATCCCCTTTGCCATATCCTTGCACTTCAGGAAAACCCTTCCCTTTCAGGCGGAATATCTTACCGCTTTGGGTACCCGGCGGTATCTTTATTTTTGCGCGCCCGTCAATCGTAGGAACCTCTACCTGTGTTCCGAAAGCGGCATCCGGAAAGGATATATGGAGATCATAGGCCACATTCAGGCCATCCCGGTGTAATTCCGGGTGTGGTTCCTCTTCTATCTGTATGATGAGATCACCTGGCGCGCCACCCCTTTCTCCCGCATTGCCTTTGCCACCCATACTCAGTTGCATACCCTCCTGTACACCGGCCGGTATTTCAATGCTGATGGTTTCTTCGCCATATACACGGCCCTCTCCTTTGCAAGCGGTACATTTAGCGGTAACCGTTGTTCCTTCGCCGTTACAGGTAGGACAAGTGGTAACAGTTTGCATCTGCCCCAGGAATGTATTGGTCACTTTACGAACCTGGCCGCTGCCACTGCAGGTGCCACAGTTTGTAAGCTGTTTTTATCTTTTGCTCCGTTGCCTCCGCAGGTAGTACAAACTACATGCTTTTTTACTTTCACATTCTTTACCACCCCTTTGGCAATCTCCTCGTAGGTAAGCCTCATCTTAATACGCAGGTTACTTCCCCGCTGGCCCCTGGCCGCCCTTCCGCCTCCGCCGCGTCGTCCGCCGCCACCAAAGAAATTTCCAAAAACATCGTCCCCGAAAATATCACCAAACTGGCTAAAGATATCCTCGGTATTCATATTACCACCATACCCGCCACCACCGGTTCCGGGTCCGAAAGCCGCATGCCCAAAACGGTCATATTTCGCTTTCTTGTCAGCATCACTCAGTACTTCGTAAGCCTCAGCCGCCTCCTTAAACTTCTCCTCAGCTTCCTTATCTCCTGGATTCCGGTCGGGGTGGTATTGCATGGCCACTTTACGGTAAGCTTTTTTTATCTCATCGGCTGAGGCTGATTTGCTTACACCCAGTATTTCATAAAAGTCTCTCTTAGTCGCCATTGTTTCTCCATTACCCATGAACCAGGGTCCACAGTTGTTTAAGTTTTGATTATTTACCTACACCACTTTGCAAAGCGGATCAGTTTATCATTCATGTAGTAGCCTTTCACCACCTCATCCAACACCTTTCCTTTCATTTCTTCTGTGGGTGCCGGGATTTCCGTAATGGCCTCATGCTTCTCTACATCAAAATCTGTATTAATGCTTTCCATCACTTTTACACCCTTGTGCTGAAGGGTGGAACGAAGCTTATTAAACACCAGCTGTATACCCTCCTTCTGCACGGCAATATCAGTGTTCGACTGTAACTGCTTTTCCGCACGATCACAATCATCCAGCACATCCAGTAAAGACACTATCACATCCTTGCCTGCCGTCTGAATCAGTTCCAACCTCTCTTTGGCCGTCCTGCGCCTGAAATTATCAAATTCAGCCATCAAACGCAGGTATTTATCTTTCTGTTCCTGTAGTTCGGCCACCAATGTATCCATCTCGTCCCCATCCGCTACCGCTTCATTCAAATGCGAGGTTCCGGCTGCATTTTCGTCAGTGTTCAACTCAAAATTCTCCATCGCTTCCGCATTTTGTTGTGTTTCGTTCGCTTCCATAGTTTTTTCCATTGTGAAATATATATAGTCAAAAATTTTGCCGGGGCAAAGAAACGGGAAAAATTGACAGGTGCACGGAAGCTTTGAAGCCTATTATTCAGTATGTACCGTTGTTTTTGCGTTTTTAGTCAGGGTTTTGCTTTTTATATTACAAATATATTATATACATTATCGGGTTCACGGGTTCCTACAGGTATCTTTGCCGCATGACGAAAGTATATCTGAGAAAAAAGATCGCGCCTAGGGTTGCAAACGGGCATCCCTGGGTGTATGGAAATGAAGTGGATCATATAACCGGGGACGTGGCAGGGGGTGATATCGTAGAAGTGTATTATGGGGAAGATAAGTTTGCGGGTATCGGATATATCAATCCCAAATCGCAGATCCTGGTGCGGTTATTAACGCGCAAACGGGAAGTCATTGACGATACTTTCTTTCTTAACAGGATTGCAGCGGCCTGGCAGTACCGCCGGAAAATAGGCTATACGGAGAACTGCCGCCTGGTGTTTGGTGAGGCCGATCAGCTGCCCGCACTGATTATCGACAAGTTTAATGACTATTTTGTAATACAGACTTTATCATTGGGCATCGACAAATGGAAGCCGGCCATTGTAAAAGCACTGGAGACTATTTTCTCTCCGAAAGGAATATATGAGAGAAATGATGTTCCCGTGAGGGAGCTGGAAGGATTGCCCCAGCAGAAGGGGTTCTTATCGGCACCTTTTGATACCACTATCACGATTCATGAAAATGGACTTCAATTTTATGTGGATATAGAGAATGGTCAAAAAACGGGCTATTTCCTCGATCAGCAGGCCAACCGCCGCGCTATTCAGCATATTGTTAAGGATGCGGAAGTACTGGGTGTATTTACGTACACGGGCACCTTTGAAATTCATGCCGCCCACTACGGCGCGAAATCAGTGCTGGGGCTTGATATTTCAGAAAATGCGGTAGCCCAGGCAAATAAAAATGCGCAGTTGAATGGACTGGAAGCTAGCTGCCGCTTCGAAGCGATGAATGCTTTTGACGTGCTGAAGCAGTGGGGGAAAGAAGGAAAACAATTTGATGTGGTGATGCTTGATCCACCGGCATTCACCAAGAGCAGGGAGAATATCAGCAAGGCGCTAACCGGTTATAAGGAAATCAACCTGCGTGGCATGAAACTACTTCGCAGTGGCGGCTTCCTGGTAACATCCAGTTGCACCAACCTCGTATCGCCCACCCAGTTTCTGCAAACCATCGAAATGGCGGCCAAAGATGCCCATAAAAAAATACGCCAGGTAACCTACCAGCAACAGTCCAGCGACCACCCCATCGTGCCGGGAATGGAGAATACTAATTATTTGAAATTTTTGATTGTAGAAGTGAGGTAGTCGTAAGTCGTAGGTCGTAAGTCATAAGTCGTAAGTCGTAAGTCGTAAGTCGTAGGTCGTAAGTCATAAGTCGTAAGTCGTAAGTCGTAGGTCGTAAGTCAACAAAAAGGAAAAACGCAAAGGACTTACGACTTACGACTTACGACCTACGACCTATGACTTACGACTTACGACTCATGACTTACCCCTATCTCACCACCTGGAACTTGCCGGACTCCACAATCCTTCCGCTTTGATCGCGGAGTTGATAGATATAGATGCCACGGTAATAGGAATCGTCGAATGTGATGGTAAGCTTGGTATCTGAAATACGTGACTCATTCATTTTCTTTCCCATAAAGCTGTACACCTGCAGGGTATACGATCTGTCAACCGTTTTATCAAAACTAAAGTTGATAAAATGAGTGGCAGGGTTAGGATAAAAATGGGCAACCTTGCTACTATCCGACAATACCGCAAACGGATCCGGTTCAATAGTACTGTGACTATTGACAACGAAGTATAAGGGCAATAGAAGGGTTAAGTAACCTTTGCTCATGGGCATTATTCGGAGCTAAAAGTACGAAGAATCGTGGGTTAGTACAATTCAGGCCCAATTTTAACAAATTTTGGCCCCGGGGTGGGCGTGAATCGTGAATCGTCAATCGTGAATCGTCACTACCTTTATATCTCGTATCCTCCCTCACGATTCACGATTCCAGCCCTGCCAGTGTCTTTTGGATCGCGGCGAAATCGGGGAGATCTCCGGGTGTGGGGCAGACCTCGGCGTATTGGATGGTACCTTCTTTGTCGATTACAAAAGCTGCTCTTTTGCTTACGCCCTGCATCTCAAACGCCGGGAAGGTATCATAGAGAACGCCGAATGCCTTGGCTGCCTCTTTGTTGAAATCGCTTAATAAGGGGAAGTTCAGGTTCTGCTCTTCTTTGAACTTACCGAGGGAGAACAATGAGTCAACCGAAATACCATATACCTGGGCATTGGTATTATTATAGCTGGCGATATTATCGCGCACATTACACAGTTCCGCTGTGCAGGTTCCTGTAAACGCGAGGGGGAAGAAAAGGATCACTACATTCTTTCCTTTTGTGTCTGCCAGTGATACAGGATTTTTATCTGTATCAAATAAAGTTACTGCCGGAATTTTTTCACCTGTCTGTTTGCTCATGATTGATTTTTTATGGTAGAGAATTATTATACTTTCATTTCCGGAACCTCTCCTTCCACCAGCAGCTTACCTGCGGTTTTGGCTACAATTTCTTCTATGGTTACCCCGGGTGCTCTTTCCCTCAGAACAAATCCCGAGGCAGTAATATCCAGTACCGCCAGTTCGGTAACCACTTTCTTAACACATCCTATTCCCGTTAGCGGCAGGCTGCAGGAGGGAAGCAATTTACTCTCTCCTTTCGGATTGGTATGCATCATGGCTACGATAATATTTCTCGCACTGGCTACTAAGTCCATCGCTCCTCCCATTCCTTTAACCATCTTACCCGGTATTTTCCAGTTTGCAATATCACCTTTCTCGCTCACTTCCATTGCGCCCAATACCGTAAGATCTATTTTGCCGGCCCGGATCATTCCAAAGCTTTCGGCACTGTCGAAAAAAGCACCACCAGGAACCAATGTAACGGTTTCCTTTCCCGCGTTGATCAAATCCGCGTCAACCTCCTCCTCCTCCGGGTAAGGCCCCATTCCCAATATCCCATTCTCACTCTGAAATATTACCGTCATCCCTTCCGGAATATAGTTAGACACCAGGGTAGGTATCCCAATCCCCAGGTTCACATACATACCGTCTCTCATTTCCTGTGCGATGCGTTTTGCAATACCGAATTTGTCTAAGGGCATTTGTATGGTTTAGCTTTGAACAATTGTTTCTTCGTGAGGCGTGAGGCGTGAGGCGTGAGGCGTGAGACGTGAGACGTCAATCGTGAATCGTCAATCGTGAATCGTCAATCGTGAATAAAGAATGCTTTTTGTAACTTGCATCTCCCACGTCTCACGTCTCACGTCTCACGTCTCACGTCTCACGTCTCACGTCTCACGTCTCACGTCTCACGTCTCACGCCTCACGCAGCTTCACGGTTCTTCTTTCTATGCGCTTCTCATAGCCGGAGCCTTCAAATATCCTGTGCACATATACTCCCGCCACATGTATTTCTTCGGGGTCGAGTTCACCGGGTTGTACCAGGTGTTCTACCTCGGCAATGGTAATATCTCCGGCCTTGGCCATGGACGTTGAAAAATTGCGCGTGGTTCGCCTGAAAACAAGGTTACCCATCGTATCTCCCTTCCAGGCTTTTACGATGGCAAATTGGGCGTGTAAAGCGTGTTCCATAAGGTACATCTTTCCATTAAACTCCCTTATTTCCTTTCCCGCCGCTATCTCCGTTCCATAACCGGCAGGTGTAAAAAATGCGGGGATACCCATGCCGGCCATCTGGATCCGGGTTGCCAGGGTTCCCTGTGGTACCAGGTCTACCTCCAGCTCTCCATTCAATAACTGCCTTTCAAATTCAGCATTCTCTCCTACGTAGCTGCTGATCATTTTCTTTATCTGCTTTGTCTTGAGCAATAACCCCAACCCAAAATCATCCACCCCCGCATTGTTGGAAATACAGGTGAGCCCGCTAACACCTTTTCTTACCAGTGCCGCAATACTGTTCTCCGGAATTCCATTCAATCCGAAGCCGCCCAGCATTAGTGTATTACCATTGCTGATATCATGGATGGCCGAATCGGCACTGGTGTAAATTTTGTTCATGCCTTACAGTTTACTGATACGATTTCAATATCTCACCCTTCCCAATACTAACAACTAACAGCTAACTACTGCTTCTTCCCCTGTCCATGATTCTGTTCAAACAATCGTGCCCTTTCCCTTACCGAAAACAGGTCGATTGAATCTATCAGTATTCTCATCTGAGCAGGATGCGCTTCATAAAACCTGTAACTGTTATAAAATTTTTCCCGGGTAATACCGTGGATAGAAAACACCTTTTCATACATACGGAAATTATCATTCTTAAACTTCCCCACTGAATCTTTCAGGCTGATGGTGGTGTACCATTCATCCACCTTCATCATATCCCACATAACGGTCTTCATCACCGGTATAGGCAGCGGCTTTTCGGATGAGGCTGCGCAGGCGGCGAACAGCAGGCTTACCATTATCAAACATATCATCCCTCTCATCGCAGTTCCTGTTTATAAGTCGGACCGTTTACAATATCCAGCTCATTCAGCAACTCTACAGCGCGTAACCTCTCTTCCCCTGTTCCTTTTTTAAAGATGCCGATCAGTTCCTGCGACTTACCCTGCATGAAAAACTGCTGTATCATAGTGTTGGAATTCTCTTTATTGAAGGCCTGCAATTGCGTTAAAGTCTGCAGCATATTCTTCCGGGCTTCTGCTTCATTCTCATAGAACTTATCCAGGCCCTGGCGATAGTAGGAATAGATGATATCGTGTATAATATTAAAACGGCTGCTGATCAGGTTTTCATTCAGCCAGTAACGGTTGCGCAATCCATCAAACACCCGCCAGCCGGTAATACTTTTGCCCTCGGGTGCATTATTAATAATGTTCTGCGCCTTGCGGAAATAGGCGTCGCCGCCTTTGGGTGAAAATGAATCATAATCCAGCCCGATGATCATGTAAGCATAATACGCAAAGAGTGCAGGCAGGTTAGCCACCTGTGCATCCGTTCCCTGCACCCTGCTTTCATTGAACTCTATCGGCTGAAACTCCAGGTACTTAAAAGTTACATCTCCATCCAGGTAATTTACCAGGGCCGACTGGTAGGCGGAGTTATATACAGGTCTGGCAGTCTGAACCGTTAGTGTAGCTTTGTATACGTTGGGTTCTACAATACTTTCCAGGTTGAGTATAAAACTACATTCGATCTTTTCGTTTTGCTGAAACGGATCGTTCGTCCACCTGCGGTTGTTCATCAGGTTGTTCAATTGTGTTTGCAGGGTAGCGAAGATCCTTTTATCAACTGTGGAGGTAATGCGGTTGGCCAGCACCGTTACTTTTGCCTGCAGCTCCTGCGCGCTAACCCGCCCGGCCCCCAAGCAGGCAACCAGTACAAGTCCAATCCATATGACCCGCCGCTTACGCATTGATCTCGGTTGCAATAAATGAGACAATATCTTTTGCAATGTTCTTTTTGGTATCAGGGCCTAAAGATAGTTCTGCTTCATCATTCCTGATAATTGTTACCTGGTTGGTATCCCATCCAAAGCCTGCCTCCTTATCCCTTAATGAATTAAGAACGATACAATTGGCATGCTTGCTTTTTAACTTCCCAACAGCGTTCGCTTTTTCGTTTTGGGTTTCCAGGGCAAACCCCACCAGGTATTGTGCCGGCCTTTTATTTTCGCCCAGGTGTTTGAGTATATCTTTTGTGGTTACGAGTGTAAGCACAGGCACATCATTTGTCTTTTTTATTTTCTCTCCCGCTACTGTTTCCGGCCTGAAATCAGCCACCGCCGCGGACATTATGGCGATATCAGCAGCAGGCCAATGCTGGTCTGCCGCCATAAACATTTCTTCAGCGGAAATAACCGGCTTGATCGTAATTCCATTATACGGTGTTGTTTCATGTGTGGGTCCGGTAATCAGCAGCACTTCTGCACCAGCCAGGTACAATGCTTCAGCAAGGGCAAATCCCATTTTCCCGGAAGAGTGATTACCGATAAACCGTACCGGGTCGATCGCCTCGTAGGTGGGTCCGGCTGTAACGATCGCTTTTTTTCCGGCCAGTTCGTTACCGCGGAAAAAATTCGATACCAGGTAATACAGGATCGCTTCGGGTTCCGCCATCCTGCCATCGCCAAAAAGTCCACTGGCCAATTCACCTTTATCCACAGGTATTACATGATGGCCGAATGACAGCAGCGCGGCCATATTTTTTTGCGTGGTAGGATGATGCCACATATCTTCATCCATTGCGGGGGCCACTATAACAGGGCAGGTTGCAGATAGATAAACGGCCAGTAATAGATTGTCACAAAGCCCATGAGCCATTTTTGCCATCGTATTACAGCTTAACGGGGCTATCACAAAAACATCCGCCCATCTGCCGAGCATTACATGGTTCGCCCATTCATCCGCGGCCACTAAGTCAACCAGCACCTTATTATTGGAAAGGGTGGAAAGCACCAGCGGCGAAACAAATTCCCTGGCGGCCGGTGTCATTACCACCTTTACCTCCGCCCCTGCTTTCACCAGTAATCTCACCAGCAGTATAGACTTATACGCAGCGATGCTGCCAGTGATGCCGATCAGTATTTTCTTTTGATGAAGCATGGATGATAGTTTCAAAAGGCTAAAGTAAAAATTCAAAAGTCAAAAGTAAAAAGTAAAAAAAACCGTCCATTCGACTTTTGACTTTTGACTTTTGAATTTTGAATTTTGACTTTTGATTTTTTCCTTACTTCAAGGTAACAAAAAACGACAGCTCATCACTGTCGTTTTTAATTATTTGAGGAAAATTTAGCTTACCTGAACAGGTCAGTATCATTGTTCCTGCGGTAGTACACCTTGTTCTCCATGAATTCCTGTGTAGCCAGGATAGCAGGGTTGGGCATTTTTTCGTAGGCCCTTGATATTTCTATCTGCTCTTTGTTTTCATGAATTTCTTCCAGACTGTCTGTATGGCTGGCGAACTCTTCCAGTTTGTTATGCAGCTCTTCCCGGAGGGAGATATTGATCTGGTTGGCCCTTCTGGCAATGATCGCGATGGACTCGTACAGGTTCCCTGTCTTGCCTTTAATTTCGATCAGGCTTTTGGTTTCTACCACACTAGCGGTATTAGCGCTCATTTGCCTTCTTAGTTTGCTCATTTTTTCAGGGTTTTTAAAAAATTATTAGTTTGTGTTTTTACTTTCGCCACTTCATCCAGGTGCTTGCTATCGGGGAAACGTTCTGTAAAGTCATTGATCTCTGATATTACTTTTTCGTATCGTTCCTTTTGTTTTTCCTCGTAACTTAATTCAGCATATTTATAATATGCTTTTATCACCAGCATCTTATACTCATCCGCTTTCTTTGAATCGGGAAAATTATCCGACACATTAGCAAATGCAATGGCTGCCGCTTTATAGTAACCCAGGTTATAGTATAACTCCGCGCTTTTAAATTCCTTCAGTTCCAGTTTGGCCCGGCATATCTCTATGATATCAGAAGCTTCTTTTGTTCTTGTTGAATTCGGATGCGTGTTCAGGAATGCCTGCATCAACTGCATCGTCTTATTGGTGTTCGTCTGGTCCAGCTCCACCTTTGGCGACTGCTTGTAATAACAATACGCGCGCATATAATCACATTCCTCGGTTCGCGTACTGGTAGGAAAATTCTCTACAAAGGTTTTGAAAAGGTTTTCCGCATTCAGGTAATCTTTCTGATAGTAATAAGAATACGCGAACTTAAAATACATGTCCTCGTAGCGGGTAGTTCCCTTTACGAAAGCAAAGATATCTTCATAGAGCTGCTGGGCGTGTAAGTAATCCTTATTGGCATAATACTGTTCCGCCATCTTGTATTTGTACTCATAATCCTTACTCTTCAAAATCTTGCCGAACTTACCGGAGCAGGAAGAAGCAAGAATCGAAACCGACAACAAAAACACTACGATCCTATTCATACAAGGGTACAAAATTAGTTAATTGCGGGCAAATTACCGTTCAGATAGTTAACAAATACCCAAAAAACAGATTTTGAATGTCCAATTTTGAAATTGGACATTCAAAATTGGAAAGGCTACTTTACCGGGTAAAGCAGCCTTTCCTATCTATTGCTACATCAGGGCAGGTGGATTATTCCCCTTCTCCTTCCTGTAATTTGGCTTTGATCTCAGCCAGTGCGCCCAGGTCGCCCAGGGTGGCTTTTTCTACCTTGGCCTGGATATTTTTCACCGCTTTTTTGGTGTTATCGTTCTCGGCTTTGGCTTCTTTTTTGGCCGCTTCCTTCACTTCGATCTCCTGCTGCTCCCAGATACGGGCATGGCTCAGAACGATGCGTTTTTCGTTACGGTCAAACTCAATTACCATGAACTGGGCTGTTTCATCAGCCTGTACCTGTTTGCCATCTTCCTTGTTCAGGTGACGGTTAGGTGCAAACCCTTCCAGACCATATTGGAGCTGAACCAGGGCGCCTTTGTCATCCTTGCGGGTAACGGTACCTTCATGTATGGTTCCAACAGCAAATGTATCTTCCAGGGCATTCCAGGGATCTTCCTCCAGTTGTTTATGTCCTAATTGCAGTTTGCGGTTTTCTTTATCAATGCTCAGGATAATAACATCGATTGTTTCGCCCACTTTGGTGTAGTCTGTGGGGTGATTGAAACGTTTCAGCCAGCTTAAGTCGCTGATATGGATCATACCACCGATACCTGGTTCCAGTTCAACAAATACTCCATAAGGAGTGATGTTCTTCACCAGTCCTTTGTGCTTGCTGTTTTCAGGGAATTTGGTTTCGATTGTGTTCCAGGGATCCTGGCTCATTTGCTTGATGCTCAGACTCATTTTGCGTGAATCCTTATCCAGGGTTACCACTTTCGCTTCGTACTCATCACCCAGTTTGAAGAATTCCTTCGCATTGATCGGGGTATTGGCCCATGTGATCTCGGAAACGTGTACCAGTCCTTCAACACCCGGCTGAATTTCCAGGAACGCACCGTAGTCTTCGATATTTACCACTTTACCTTTCACAACAGAACCTTCTGCCAGTCCTTCAGGCAGCACATCCCATGGATGCGGAGTCAGTTGTTTCAGGCCTAAGCTGATACGTTTTTTGTCGTCGTCGAAATCCAGTACCACTACCTGTAATTTCTGGTCCATCTTCACCACTTCGCTCGGGTGAGAGATACGGCCCCATGAAATATCGGTAATGTATAACAGACCGTCCAAACCACCCAGGTCCATAAACGCACCGAAATCTGTGATGTTCTTCACCACGCCTTCCAGTACCTGGCCTTTCTCGAGTTTGCTCATGATCTCGGCACGCTGTGCTTCGATATCACTTTCGATCAGCGCTTTGTGTGATACAACGGCGTTCTTAATGGCTTCATTGATCTTAACCACCTTGAATTCCATGGTTTTTCCAACAAACTGGTCGTAATCCGTAACCGGTTTAACATCGATCTGCGAACCTGGCAGGAAGGTTTCCATACCAAATACGTCAACGATCAACCCACCTTTTGTTTTGCTGGTAACGGTACCGGTAATAACCTCACCGGTTTTATGAACCTCAACAATCCTTTCCCATGCACGGTAGATACGGGCAGATTTACGGCTCAGGTGTAGATTGCCATCCCTGTCCTCTTTCTCCACTACCATTACTTCCACATCATCGCCAATCTTCAGACCCTGAACATCGCGGAACTCATTCAGTGAAACCAGTCCGTCGCTTTTAAAACCAATGTTTACTACCACATCCGTTTTAGTTAAAGCCACTACTGAACCACGAACGATCTCACCATCTTCAATCTGAACAAAGGTTTCATCGTACACTTTATCGTACTTAACTCTTTCGGTTTCGGCATAGTGACTAACATTACGTTTGTCGATGCTCCAGTCGAAATCATCATGCGCTGTTTCAATAACAGGCGCGGCCGGGGCAACGGTGGCCTCAGCAACAGGTGCATTTGTTGTCGCAGTAGTAACTTCCGGTGCCTCCTGGGCGCCAGCGTTATCCTGTGCATCTGCGTTTAGTTGTTTGTTAATTAAATTCATACAATACCCGAGGGTTTTATTTCGGGGCAGCAAAGGTACGGAAAGAGTGTGAAATATGAAAGGATTTTGGTGCCTGGGATGCCGATCGACCTAAATATCGAATATTGAACCCCGAATACAGAATGTCGAAGTGCACTTTAGAGAATGAGGGTTGATTATCAGTTATTTATGAAATTTTATGGGCCTGTCAATCAGATCTTCAGGCATCGTCTCTTGCGTCGCACACTTCAGGGTTCAAACCGATATTCAGCATTTTTTCCAAAATCCCGCATTCCGGATCCGTTCAATCCCCAAATCCAACCCATCCAAACCCGCAAGCCCACCCGCGCCGTACAGTCAACCCGATAATTTTTGGCTACAATTCAGCAGCTATCTTATCAACGATAGATTTACTCATTTCAGTGATATTCTCATCATACTTATTGAGGTACTCTCCAATTTTTTTCCTGATAGAGGCATACAAACCAAAATTCACACCTTGCGTGGTCAGGTTGGCACTTACCACAGAGGATTTAGCCAGCGAATTATTTTCGTATAATTTATAAGATACCCTTAATTCATTATCCTCCGGTAAGATGCCCGCATTCACCCATGTGTACGAATAGATCAGCCATATCGTTTGGCTACGGATAGTTGTAGCAAAGTGACTAGGCACTTTTTCTATTGTGAGTTCAATACGCTTGCCATTCAGCTTTGGTTTCAGTGCCTTATTGGAATAAGTGATAATGGTGTTGATAAAATTATTAACGGGTACCTGCGGATTAAGGGAAGAGTGTATTGTTTTTTCTTCGTTATAATAAAAAATCAGCGGCAGAAACTTACGCCGGTCACCATAGGAGCTGGATAAAGTATCTCCTAACGGTGATAGCAAGCTGTTGACAGTAATCCCTTCTATTTTTCTTTTATTAGACGGTGGCGTGGATACGTATTTATCGGCAATATATTTGTCTACTTTTCTGGGCGTGAAGCAACTACCGGCTGCAATCAAAATCAACAATAACAGGCAGAAAAAAACAGGACGGCGCATTTGACACGGCATATAAAATTAATTTTGCTGTAGTACAAATATATCAATCGGGAATCATCAGGCGTTGGAAAACCCCTTACATTTATCGCTTTAAGTAAATTTTAATTCGACAAATAAAAAAAAGGCATTCTCATGGATCGTTTGTAGCGTTTTTATACATCTAAGCTCCTGGCTATTCCCAGTTCCAGCCCCCTGAGCTCTGCTAATCCACGAAGCCTGCCAATCGCACTATACCCCGGGTACGTAACTTTATTCAGATCATCCAGCATCTGGTGCCCATGATCCGGGCGCATCGGGATGGAAATACCGCGGCGCCTTTGCACCAGTACAATCTCCTTAACCACGGCATACATATCAACATCTCCATCCAGGTGGTCGGCCTCAAAGAAATTACCCTCACTATCGCGGCGGGTGCTGCGGAGATGAATGAAATGGATATAATCGCCGAGTCGTTTTACCATGCCCGCCAAATCATTGTCAGGGCGCACACCAAATGACCCGGTACAAAAACAAAACCCATTGGCCGGTGATGCCACGGCCGCGCGTAAATCATTGGCATCTTCTTCCGTACTCATGATCCTGGGTAATCCTAAAACCGAATACGGGGGATCATCGGGATGTATGGCCATTACCAGGCCTAAAGATTCCGCTACCGGAACCACCTCACGCAAAAAATAAAACAGGTGCTGCTTTAGTTTGGCACGGTCTATCCCTTCGTATTTTTTTAACGCGTCAAATATCTGTTCAGGGGTAAACTGCTCGCGGCTGCCGGGAAGACCCAATAAAGTGTTTTTGCAGATCAGGTCCTTCTCCTCCTGCGTCATCGAATCGAACTTCTGCTTTCCCCGTTCAATCTCTTCGGGCGTATAGTCCTTCTCCGCACCCGGGCGTTTCAGGAGATATAAATCAAACGCAATAAAAGCGGCCTTTTCGAAACGCAATGCACGGCTTCTGTCGGGCATCTCATAAGATATATCCGTCCGCACCCAATCCAATATGGGCATGAAATTATAGGTAATCACTTTTAAGCCGCATTTCGCCACATTCTGTAAACTCACTTTATACTTCTCAATCCATTCCTGGAAATTTCCGTACTGGCGTTTGATGTCTTCATGCACAGGTAAACTTTCAATCACGGTCCAGGTCATACCGGCAGCTTCAATCAAGGCTTTCCTTTCATTAATGGCTTCCACCGTCCATACTTCACCCACCGGTATCTGGTGGAGTGCACTTACCACACCGGTACAGCCCGATTGCCGTATATCCCATAAACTAACCGGGTCATCCGGCCCATACCATCTCATTGTGTGTTCCATATCGCTGATTTCACTGATTTAATCGCGGAATACGCGGATCACCACGCTCCCTCAATACTAAAACTTCTTGGCCGCGAATTTCGTGTATTCATGTGTAATATGAAAAAGTAATTAGTCGTAAGTTGTAAGTCATCCGAACGACCTGGTACCTACGACTTACAACTTACGACTTACGACTTACGACTTACGACTTACGACTTACAACTTACGACTTACGACTCACAACTCACTACCAGAATAACGTGTATAACGCCACCAGTACACCGCAAACGATCAGTACGCCGACCGAAAAGCCGGGGCTGAGTTTAAACATTTTCTTATCGATCTCCAATCCTTTGGAAGTTCCGCTTTTATCGAGCAGGCTGAGTATTACCATTCCTATGATACAAAGGATAAACACAAAGCCCATCCTGTCGAGGAAAGGGATTTCATACACGTCTCCATTTTTCGCCGCAAATCCATAGGGCTGCAGGAATGCGAGGTCCATTACTTTTGGCAGGAACTTGAATACGATTGAAAATATAAAGCCACCCACTGTTGCAAAAAGTGCGGCTGCCGAGGTTGTTCTTTTCCAGAAAAATCCAAGGATAAACATGGCAAAGATACCGGGTGATACAAAGCCTGTGTATTCCTGGATAAACTCAAAGCCTCCTTTTTTGTCGATACCGAGGAAAGGAGCGATTCCAACGGCAATGATCAGCGAAACAAGTACGGTTATCTTACCCACGGTTACTATCTTTTTTTCGCTGGCCGCCGGGCTGATCTTTTTATAAATGTCGAGGCTGAAGATAGTTGCTATACTATTGGCCTTACCTGCCAGCGAAGCAACCACAGCGGCTGTTAACGCGGCAAAGGCAAGTCCTTTCAGCCCGGGTCCGAGCAGGTTTAGCATAACGGGATAAGCGTTATCCTGAACAATTTCTCCATTCACCATCATTTCATTGTGAAAGCCGCCATTCTGGTACAGCACATAAGCGGCGATACCGGGTAGTACAACAATTACAGGCATCAGCAGTTTTAAAAGGCGGCGAATAATATACCGCTGCGGGCTGTTTTGAGATCTGCGCCCAGCGCGCGTTGGGTAATGTATTGATTACATCCCCAGTAGTTCAGGTTTACGATCCACATACCACCTACCAGAACCGTTAATCCCGGGAGGCTGATATAGTTGGGGTTATCCTGCTTTAATATCATATGAAAATGGTCATTGGCTTTTGTGGTCAGCAACTTCATGCCATCCAGCACGCCATGACCGCCAAACTGGTCAGATACCAGGGACAATGCCAGGTAAGTAGTTGCCAATCCACCAACAATCAGGAAGAATACCTGGATTACATCTGTATAACCTATTACTTTCATCCCGCCCAATGTAATGATCAGCGCGAATACCGCCAGGAAGAGCATACACAGGAAAATGGGGAGCCCGGAAATAGCATGGATAGCCAATGCGCCGAGGTATAATATAGAAGTGAGGTTCACCACAACATACAGCAATAGCCAGAATACAGCCATGATCATTGCCACGGTACTGTTATACCGCTGGTGCAGGAACTGTGGCATGGTATATATCTTATTCTTAAGGTATACGGGAATAAAGAAGATAGCCACGATCATTAATGTTGCGGCGGCCATCCACTCATAGGTAGAAATGGCAAGGCCCATCTTGAACCCGTTACCGCTCATTCCGATCATCTGCTCGGCGGAAATATTCGACGCGATCAGCGAAGCACCGATCGCCCACCAGGTTAATGAGCCTTCGGCGAGGAAGTAGTCATGCGACGCCGATGTGCTCGCTTTCTTTTTCTTTCGGTACACCCAGTATCCATAACTGGCAACGATCACAAAATAAAACAGGAATACAATGTAATCTGCCGTCTGCAATGATTTCATATAGGCGCGTATTTAATATGCTAATTCCGGTATCCCATTTCATTCCATCTCAGTTCATTCTTAAAATCCCTGATCTTGGTATCCTTATCAATCAACACCATTTCAATATCCGCCATTTCGGCAAAATCGGTGAGGTGTTCGCTGCTGAGGTTTTGGCTGTAACAGGTATGATGCGCGCCACCTGCAAGGATCCATGCCGCACAGCCGGTGTGCATATTGGGATAGGGCTTCCATAAAACCCTCGCTACCGGTAGCTTCGGCATACTTTGCATCGGAGCTACTGCTATTACTTCATTTACCAGTAAACGGAAACGATTTCCCATGTCTACGATCGACGCATTCAAAGCCGGGCCCGGTGCTGAATTAAACACCAGCCGAACAGGATCGGCCTTTCCACCGATACCCAGTGGATGTATTTCGCAGGATGGCTTGCTTTCCGCAATGCTCTCGCAGATTTCCAGCATATGGCTTCCCAATACCAACCTGTTATCTGGATTAAAATGATAGGTATAGTCTTCCATAAAACTGTTACCGCCTTTCAACCCGGCTCCCATCACTTTCATCGCGCGTACCAGGGCCGATGTTTTCCAGTCTCCCTCTCCTGCAAACCCGTACCCCTTACCCATTAAGCGCTGGGCAGCAATACCCGGCAACTGCACCATTCCATGCAGGTCTTCGAATGTGTCTGTAAACCCTTTAAAATTGCCCGCTTCCAGGAAAGTCTGTATGCCCAGTTCTATCCTGGCAGCTTCCCTAAGCGATGAATGCTGCGCGCCATTCTTCAAAAGGCTTTCCGACAATGTGTAGGAATCAGCATATTCATCTACCAATTGGCTAACCTGTTTGTCCGAAATCTCCTGGATCACCGCTACCAGGTCGCCAATACCATAGGTATTTACACTGTAACCGAATTTGATCTCCGCTTCCACCTTATCCCCTTCTGTTACCGCTACATTTCTCATATTATCTCCGAAACGCGCGAATTTGGCCGACTGCCAATCATTCCAGGCGGCTGCAGCCCTGGACCAGGCATTGATCTTGTCCAATGATTCAGGATCCTGCCAATGGCCTACCACTACTTTTCTCTTCAGGCGCATACGGCTCATGATAAAACCAAATTCACGGTCGCCATGCGCTGACTGGTTCAGATTCATGAAATCCATATCAATGGTAGACCAGGGTATATCCCGGTTAAACTGCGTATGAAAATGCAGCAAAGGCCTGTTCAGTATTTTCAGTCCGCTGATCCACATTTTTGCCGGCGAAAAAGTATGCATCCAGGCAACGATCCCTATACAATCCTTACTGCTATTGGCTTCCATACATACGGCATATATCTCTTCAGCAGACTTTACTGTTGGCTTATATACTACACTTACCGGTATCTGCGGGCTGTTGTTTAAGTAGGCGGCAATTGTTTTTGAGTGTTCAGCTACCTGTGCCAGGGTTTCTTCTCCATAGAGGTGCTGGCTACCCGTTACGAACCATATTTCTTTTTTCTTCAGGTCTGTCATGTTGTTCTTTTTCTGTTCATTAAGTTCATCATCAATAGGAAAGTTACGGTTCTCGACTATTTAACAGAGAACTTGTATTTTGTAACGTGATGATAGGTTTCACCCGGTTTTAGAATAGTGTTTGGAAAGGACGGCTGATTAGGTCCATCAGGAAAATGCTGGGTTTCGAGGCAAAGTGCCGCATGTTGTACATACACCTGGCCATTCTTACCCCGTAACGCCCCATCCAGGAAATTGCCTGTATAGAATTGAAGGCCGGGTTCGGTGGTGAATACTTCCAGCAGTCTGCCACTCAGCGAATCATATACGGTAGCCACCGATTCCAGGTCCGTTCCCTTCCTGTTCAATACCCAGTTATGATCATAGCCCCCCTTCACGGCATCAATTTCCTTTCCTATTTTTTTGGCACTGGTGAAATCCATTGGTGTTCCCTTTACATCCGGCAGCTTGCCGGTTGGGATCAGCAAGGTATCCACCGCTGTATATTTATCAGCGTTAATCACTACCTCATGATCCAGTATGGTGGGTTCCTTGCCGGCGGAAAGATTAAAATATGCGTGGTTGGTTAAATTTACCGGTGTGGCTTTATCTGTAACGGCACTATAAGCTATCAGCAAACCGTTATCCGCAGTAAGTGTATATACAACGGTTACTTTCAGGTTACCGGGAAATCCCTGCTCACCATCTTTGCTGGTATAGGTTAATTCCAGGCTGCTGTCTCCTGCGGGTTTGCTCGCCTGCCATACAACTTTGTCAAACCCTTTTAAACCACCGTGTAAGGTATTGCCATTATTATTGAGCGGCAACTGATAGGTTTTGCCATCCAGGGTAAATTTCCCTTTTGCGATACGGTTGCCGTACCGTCCTACCAGGCACCCGAAATAAGGGTTTTTTACCTGGAGATAGCCCGCGAGCGAATCAAAACCCAGTATAACATCTCCCATTTTCTTGTCCCTGTCGGGTGTAACAATACCCGTTACCGTTCCCCCATAATTAATAATACTCACCTGCATACCGGCTGCATTGGTAAGTGTATACTGCGTAATGGGCTGGCCTTCAAATTCACCAAAAGGTTTTTCCTGGATGGTGGGAATTGCCTTTGAAGCTTCGGTTTCGGGATTACTGTTGCATGCGGCAAAAATTGCTACGAAGGCAGCAAGCAACAGAAGACTTTGTTTTTTCATATGGCGTGTTTATGGTTGTTTATCAGCTTTGGCCGTAATAGCTATCGGGGCCATGCTTTCTTTCAAAATGTTTTTTGATCAATGCGTCTTTCAGCCTGGGTGAATCCGGTCTTACCTGCTCGGTAAGATAAGCCATCTGCGCTATGCTTTCCAGTACGGCACTGTTGTATACAGCTTTCTCCGGTGTTTTTCCCCAGGTAAAGGGGGCATGGTTCCCTACCAGCAACATCTCTACCTCGCGGTAGTCAAGTTTCTTTTCCTCCAGGCATTGAATGATCTGGATACCGGTTTCGTATTCATAATTTCCTTTAATCATATCATCACTCATAGGTGCCGCGCAGGGAATATCAGCCGTGGTATGGTCCGCATGCGTGGTGCCGTAGACCGGTATATCCCGCTGGGTTTGCGCCCAGGCGGTGGCATAAGTGGAATGTGTATGAACAATACTCCCAATATCTTCCCAGTGCTTGTATAACACGGCATGCGTGAGGGTGTCTGATGATGGCCGTAAGGTTCCCTGTACCGTTTTGCCGTCGAAATCTACGATTACCATTTTCTCGGGTGAAAGCTCTTCATAAGGAACCCCACTTGGCTTAATGGCAAATACCCGGGCGGCGCGATCTGCAACACTAACGTTGCCGAAGGTAAACAGAACCAGGTTCAGCTTGGGTAACTGCATATTGGCCCTGTAAGCCGCTTCCCGTATTTCTTTGTACTCCATTGTTCTTACATTAATGTATCAGTTGATCCAATCGGGGATCGGTATAGTCTTTTACAAAGCAAATGATATTGTCATACCCACTGAATTCTTCTTCCGTATGCAAAGTTGTTATCACCACGCACTGCATCCCGGCATTCTTCGCCGCCTCCACGCCCTTGGGGGCATCCTCAAACACAATGCAATCCTTATAAGCCACTCCCAGCGCATCCGCGCACAGTAGGAAGGTTTCCGGGTGGGGCTTACTTATCTTCACATTCTCCGCACTTACAATGGCTTTAAAATACGACCTGATCGGCAAGCCATCCAATACAAAATCTACGTTAAACAAGATAGCCGCCGAGCCTATCGCCATCGGAATACCCGATTGCTCCGCTTTTGCCAAAAAAGAATCCAGCCCCGGAATCAATCTAAGATGAGGCCTGAAAGCTTCCTGGTACGCCGATTCCTTTTCAATACTCATTCGTTCTATCTCCTCCTGGCTAAACCGCCCCGGGAATATCCTCTCCAGCAATTCATCATTCTTTCCATAACACTCTTTCTTCACTTCCTCAATATCCAAACCCGCTCCCAGGCCATTCAGTATCGTATGCCATGCTCGGATATGATAATCCATATCATCAATCATGGTTCCATTCATGTCGAATAAAAAAGCTGCCAACTTACTTAAATATATCTGTTAATTAAATTCTCCAGGTACTCCTGTTTACCACTGGCGGTTGCGGGTTCTCCGTTTGCCACTGCCAGGTTTCGTAAGTCTTCCAGCGTTAATTTTCCTTCTTCAAATTCCTTTCCCTTACCACTGTCAAAACTAGCGTACCTGTCTTTACGGATTTTCTTGTAATCAGACTTTTGCAACACATCATCCGCCACAATCAGCGCGCGTGCAAAAACGTCCATCCCGCCTATATGCGCATAGAACAGGTCAAGCGGATCTGTTGAATTCCTCCTGCGTTTCGCGTCGAAATTAATTCCGCCGCCACTAAACCCGCCGGCTTCCAATACAACCAGCATGGTTTCCGCCAGCTCATTGATATTATTCGGAAACTGGTCCGTATCCCATCCGTTCTGGTAGTCGCCACGGTTGGCATCCATGCTTCCCAGTACACCGGCATCTGCGGCTACCTGTAATTCATGCTGCATGGTATGCCCGGCCAGCGTGGCGTGGTTTACTTCTATATTGATCTTGAAATCGTTCAACAAATCATATTGCCGAAGGAATCCGATCACGGTTTTCACAATCATAATCATATTGATGCTTGCTGGGTTCACAAGGCTTGGGTTCTATAAAGAAATTACCTTTGAAGCCATTCTTTCTTGCATAATCTTTAGCCGTATGCAGGAAGCGGGCCAGGTGTTCTTTTTTCACGCTGCATATTGGTATTGAGCAGACTCATATACCCTTCGCGTCCACCCCAGAATACATAGTTTTCTCCTCCTAATGCAATCGTGGCATCCAGCGCGGCTTTTACCTGCGCGCCACCATGCGCCAGCACATTAAAATCAGGATTGGTAGCAGCGCCATTCATATAACGCTTGTTACTGAAAAGGTTAGCCGTACCCCACAATAATTTTACGCCGCTATCGGCCTTGCTTCTGCTTAGCGTAATCAACCAGTGCCTGGAGTCTTCTTTCATTCTCCAACACATCATTGGTATAATCTACCACATCTACATCATGAAAACAATAGTAAGGAATATTCATTTTTGTAATAAACTCAAATGCGGCGTCCATTTTATCCTTTGCCCTGGCAACAGCATCGGTTTTTTCATCCCAGGCATATTCGTGGGTAGGCCCGCCAAACGGATCTCCTCCATTGCCTACAAATGAATGCCAGTACGCACACGCAAACCGTAACCACTCTTTCATCGGCTTACCCGCCACTATCCCTGTTCTCATCGTACCAGCGGAAAGCCAATGGATTATCACTGCCTGTACCTTCAAATTTTACCTGGCTTACTTCATTAAAAAAAACCTTGTCACCTGTTATGACTTTCATGTTGGATCGTTTTATGTTCTTAAAATTATACTTCTCTTAATCGTTGTACCAATAATTCTTTCCATCCCAGGTAAAGTTCATCGTAAAGAGCTGCTTTATCGGGTTCTATCTTCTGCAGGCATTTCATGTTCACAAAAGCCTCTTTTTCATTCTTATAAATACCTGAACCCAGTCCGGCTCCGATGGCGGCTCCCACACTTCCATCGCAGGCATACAGTTCAACCGGCACGTGCGTGCTGTTTACAAAAGCCCGTGCAAAAACATCACTCAGAAAAAGGTTCGCGCTGCCCGCGCGTATTACTTTGGGCTGCAATCCGTTATCACGCATGATGTCGAGCCCATACCCGGAACGAAAACGCTATCCCTTCCTGAACGGCTCTGAATAGATGCGCCTGAGAATGTTTATTCAGGTCAATATTATGAAAATGTGCCTGTATCGTTCTATTATTCAACACTCTTTCTGCCCCGTTTCCAAAGGGTAATACCGATAATCCTGCGCTACCGGGTTCTATTTCAGCAGCCATCTCATTCATTTGCCGGTAAGTTAGATGCCCGCCAGTGATATTACGGGTCCAGTTGTTCAGTATTCCCGTTCCGTTAATACATAACAATACGCCCAAACGGGGCTGCTCCCGGGTATGGTTTACATGGGCAAAGGTATTTACCCTTGATTCAGGGTCATAGGCAAGCGTATCACTCACGCTATACACCACACCCGAAGTACCCGCTGTTGCGGCTATTTCGCCAGGTTGTAATACATTCAGTGATAAGGCATTGTTGAGCTGGTCTCCCGCCTTATAGGAAACCGGTATACCGGCATTCAACGAGAGAACGGAAGCCACTTCGGGCCTGAGTGAGCCATGGTTATCAAATACATTCCTGATAACAGGTATAACCGACGCATCAAACCCATAATAGGATAAAATGTCGCTCGATAACTGATGCTTTTGAAAATCCCAGAAAATTCCTTCAGACAGTGCGGAAATAGTTGTGGTAATTTCTCCGGTCAGTTTCATCCCCACAAAATCTCCCGGCAGCATTATCTTATCAATCTGTCCATATATGTCCGCCTCATTTTCCTTTACCCACGCAAGTTTGGACGCGGTAAAATTACCGGGAGAATTTAACAGGGAGGACAGGCATTTCAGTTCCCCTATCGCTTCAAACGCTTTGTTGCCGATGTCTACCGCCCGGCTATCACACCAGATAATACTATCCCGCAATACCTTCTGTTCTTTATCCACCAATACCAGGCCGTGCATCTGGTAACCAATGCCAATCGCCCCGATATCTTTCGGATCGTATGCTTTAGTGCTATGTGCTTTGAGGATGGCTTCCTGAACATGCAGCCACCACATTTCAGGCGATTGCTCTGTCCAACCGGGTTGGAGCGAAGTAATACCGGTTTCAACTTCCGGATATTGCGCCGACACCACGCATTCCTGCGTGTGGGCATCTACAATCGAAACTTTTATAGAGGAAGTACCAAGGTCTATACCTAATAATAACATGTCCTATTTTTATGTGCCGCGTAACAGATGAATAATGACTGGAGTACCAGCCAATTATCCTGTCATCCTTTACTCGAAACGCAAGTTAATAAACTGCAACCGATTGCATTATATTTTTTTTAATTTACTATTTTATGCCATTAAAGGCAGGGTCGGTAGTGTACTCCCGTACGGAGGCTGATTATACCGATTCCTGCTGAAAAAGAATTTCGAAAGCTGATCCTTTTTTTCATTTTACGCCTATATTGCAACCGATTGTAATTTATGAGCCGCGAAAAAGAAATAACGATTTACGATATTGCCAGGCAGCTTGATCTCTCGGCTGCAACCGTTAGCACGTGGCCTTAAAAGACCATCCCGCCATCAATAAGCACACTAAAAAGAAGATTACCGACCTGGCGGCAAAACTGGGTTACCGTTCCAATAATTTTGCCAGCAACCTCAGGACACAACGCACAAATACGATTGGCGTAATGGTACACGAGCTAAAAAGCCAGTTCATTACCTCTGTGCTGTCTGGTATTGAGAAAGTAACGACCGAAGCCAATTATGACCTGATCATCGGGCACTCGTCGGAAACCTATGCTAAAGAAGCGGCGAATGCGCTTAACTTTTTCCATAAACGGGTAGATGGTGTAATCGCGTCCTTGTCATTTGACACCGAAAACCTCGCTCATTTTGAGCCCTTTGAAAAAAAAGGAATTCCCGTGATATTCTTCGACAGGGTGTTTGAGAATGGTGATGGTGCCAAGGTGGTAATCAACAATTTTAAAGCCGGCTACGATGCCACCAAGCACCTTATCGAACAGGGATGTACCCGTATTGCGCATGTTACAGCCAGCCTGAAAAGAAATGTGTATTCCTGAACGGCTGCGTGGATACCAGGAGGCGTTGGTGGAAAGCGGGCTGAAATTCAGTGACAAGATGGTGTTTGTGAACGACCTCAGCGAGGAGGCCAGCTGCAATTCTGCCAAAAAGATAGCGGCTATGCGGCCCATGCCCGATGGAATATTTATTACCAATGATTTTTGCGCTGCCGTTTGTATGCAAACCCTTAAAGAAGCGGGTATTCGCATCCCGGAAGATATTGCCGTGGTAGGGTTCAACAATGACGTGATCAGCAAGATTGTTGAGCCGAAGCTTACCACGATTAACTATCCGGGTGTGGAAATCGGTGAAGATACTGGCCAGGAACCTGATCAATCACCTGCGGGGAAATTCAAACATCAATCTTACCAATACAATTATCATTAAATCAGAACTGATCGTGCGTGCATCATCCCTGAAAAAGAAATAAAGTTCAGCCTTAGGATATACAGAAGGGAATCAGTACTGACTTATTTACGCTATATGAAAAATAAATGGATACTCCTTCCTGTTATTCTGCTCTGGCTTGTGAAGACAGAAGCCCAGCCTATCATTTCCGCTACCAGAACAGCAGGATCTTTTGCAGTTGCCGATACAAGGTTGTCCCCTATCGTAACAGACGAAAACGACTATTGGCTGGTTAACAAAGCCGCTTCATTGCTGCAGGAAGATTTGGAAAAAGTTACCGGCAGAAAGCCTGTTGTGCTGCACACAACTTCTTCCGGGGAAAAGAATATCATCATTATCGGTTCACTTACCCAATCACGGTTGATCACGGATTTAATTACCCGTAAAAAGATCAATGCAGACAGCATCCGTAATAAGTGGGAAGCTTACCAGGTGCAAGTTGTACGTAACCCCTTTCCCGGCGTGGATAATGCTTTGGTAATCACAGGAAGCGACAAAAGAGGCGCCGCTTTTGGTGTACTCGAAATTTCAAAACAGATAGGTGTTTCGCCCTGGTATTGGTGGGCTGATGTTCCTGTAAAGAAGAAAACAGCAATCTATGTTCCCGGGAACATATTGGTGCGCGACCGCCCGCTGGTAAAATACCGGGGCATATTCATCAATGATGAAGCACCGGCATTTTCAGGATGGACCAAAGAGAAGTTCGGTGGTGCCAACCATCTTGCCTATGAAAAAGTATTTGAGTTACTGCTACGCAATAAAGCCAATTACCTGTGGCCGGCCATGTGGGGAAGGTCATTTGCGGATGACGACACGCTAAGCCCGGTACTAGCCGATCAGTATGGTATTGTAATCAGCAATTCTCACCACGAACCCATGCTGCGGGCCCAGGCGGAATGGAAACGGTATGGCAAAGGCCAGTGGAATTATCAAACCAATGACACTGTGCTGAGGGCATTCTGGAGAAAAGGAATTGAGAACATGGGTACTCATGAAAGCGTGATAAGCATTGGGATGCGCGGAGATGGTGATATGCCCATGACACAGGGAAGCAATATCGCTTTGCTGGAACGAATTGTAAACGACCAGCGTAAAATAATTGAAGAAGTGACCGGCAAACCTGCGGCAGCAACGCCACAGTCCTGGGCCCTGTATAAAGAGGTGCAGGATTATTATGACAAGGGCATGCGGGTTCCGGATGATGTTACGCTTCCTGCTGTGTGATGATAACTGGGGTAATCTGCGGAAGCTTCCCAAGATCACCGATGCACCCCGAAGGGGGGGGTATGGTATTTACTATCAATTTCGACTATGTAGGCGGCCCGCGCAGTTACAAATGGCTCAATACGAATCCATTACCGCGGGTTTGGGAACAAATGCACCTGGCGTATGAATACAACGTACGGGATATCTGGGTAGTGAATGTGGGGGATATTAAACCCATGGAGTTGCCGATCGCATTCTTTCTCGACTATGCCTGGAACCCCAACCGAATCGGGCCAACCGATATAAAAAAATACACTGAAAAATGGGCGGCTGATCAGTTTGGAGAAAGATATGCGGCGGAAATAGCTGATATCGTGGCAAAGTACGCGAAATACAATGGACGAAGGAAGCCCGAATTGCTGGATGCCAATACTTATTCCATTGCTAATTACAATGAGCTGGCTACCGCAACCGCTGACTACAACACTTTGTTTGAAAAAGCCACCCGCATTGGCAACGCTTTGCCGGACGAATACAAAGACGCCTATTTCCAGTTGGTACTGCACCCTGTAGCGGCCTGTTCCAACTTGCAGAACCTCTATACTGCAGTAGCGAACAATAAATGGTTCGCCTCGCAAAAATCAATCGCAGCCAACAAATATGCGGATAGCGCGAAGCAATATTTTATCAGGGATTCACTGTTATCCAAAGAATATAACGCTATTGCCGGCGGCAAATGGAACCATATGATGGACCAAACGCATATAGGATATATGTCGTGGTCAGATCCACCCTTTAACAGGATGCCCAGGCTTACCTATATTGCGAAGGATTCCGCCCAGGAACTACCCACTTTGATAACGGTAAAACCCTTGTCAGCGCAATCTCTAATCCCTGCTGATAATAAGTACCCTGTTTTTTATGAGCAGAACGGCTACTTTTCAATAGCTGCCAATAATTATAGCAGGGCCATTCATTCACCCTCCGTTCACTGGCAGGTATTACCCGACCATGGGAGAACCGGCTCAGCTATTACCACCATGCCTGTTACGGCATCTTCTCAAACTCCCCGGCGGACAATCACCGCATCTTGCATTCGAAGTGTATACTTACGATACAGGTGTAGTTAAACTGCAATTGTATTTTTCACCTACACTGAATTTTCACAATAATGGAGGATTACAATATGCTGTGTCAATTGACAATGAAGAGCCTCAAACGGTTTCTATCAACGCGGATGACAGCAACCCAAGAAGCTGGGATGAATGGATGCGCAACAATATTATTATCAAAACAACCCGGCATACTATTTCAACACCGGGTAAGCACACGATAAAATACTGGATGGTAAGCCCGGCCGTAGTTCTTCAAAAGATAGTGGGAGATCTTGGTGAGCTGAAAGCCAGTTACCTGGGACCGCCCGAAACAATTATCAACAAAAAATAAAATACGCTTTTCCATCATTAAAACGATCGCTATGTCATGTAAATTCATTTTGGCTGTAGCCCTTACCGCAGCTGCTTTGTGCGCCACCGCGCAGGACAAAGGAACTTTAAAAAGAAAACCTATCTCACAGCCGCTGGTAAGAAATATCTTTACCGCCGACCCTTCTGCCCATGTGTTCAACGGCAGGATTTACATCTATCCCTCACATGATATTGAAGCCGGCATAAAAGAAAATGACAACGGTGATCATTTTGACATGCGCGATTACCATATTCTTTCCATGGACGCAATCGGTGGCAAAGTAACCGACCATGGGGTTGCGCTGGATAAAAAAAATATTCCCTGGGCAGGACGGCAACTCTGGGCCCCGGATGCCGCATACAACAATGGCACCTACTATCTGTATTTTCCACTGAAAGACAAACAGGATATTTTTCGCATTGGAGTAGCCACCAGTAAAAGCCCGGTTGGGCCCTTTACGGCAGAAAAAGAGCCTATCAAGGGAAGCTTTAGTATTGACCCCTGCGTTTTTAAAGATACAGATGGCAGCTACTATATGTACTTCGGTGGTATCTGGGGTGGCCAGCTCCAGCGTTGGTCAACCGGTAAGTACGATCCGAATGCCAAAATCCCATCAGGAAACGATGAAGCCTGTGCGCCACGGGTAGCCAAACTGAGCCCGGATATGAAAAGTTTTGCCGGCGAAGTTAAGCATGTGCGGATCGTTGATGCCAATGGAAAAACGTTCCGGGAATCGAACAACGACAAACGCTTTTTTGAAGCGTCCTGGATGCACAAATACAAAGGCAAATACTACTTCTCCTATTCAACCGGAGATACCCATAATATCTGCTACGCGGTAGGCGATAGTCCAACAGGACCGTTTACTTATAAAGGCATTATTTTAAAACCTGTGGAAGGCTGGACCAATCACCACTCTATCATCGAGTTCAAAGGTATAATGGTATCTTTTTTACCATGATGTACAGATCTCAGGAAAAACACACTTGAGAAACGTAAAAGTGACGGAACTGAAATACAATGCGGATGGAAGTATTCAAACCATTGACGCATATCAATAATTTATCCATACAAAACCATTATATGAGAAATATAGTTCTTCTGGCTGCCTTGTTCATGGGTTGTCTGTTGTATCTGCGCAAAATACCGTTTCGCTCCAGGCTGATAAGGGAAAAGAAACAATCAGCAGGAACATCTACGGCCATTTTGCAGAACACCTGGGCCATTGTATTTATGGCGGATTTTATGTAGGCGACAACAATAAAAAGATACCTAATAAAAATGGTGTCCGGTTAGATGTAATTGCCGCGTTAAAGAAACTGAAGATCCCGCTTCTGCGCTGGCCAGGTGGCTGTTTTGCGGATACCTATCACTGGAAAGACGGAGTTGGCCCCAAAAATCAGCGACCATCCATGCTGAATGTCTGGTGGGGTAATGTAAAAGAGGATAATAGTTTCGGCACCAATGAGTTTTTAAATATGTGCGAAATACTTGGCGCGGAGCCATACCTGAGCGGCAATGTTGGAAGTGGTACACCGCAGGAACTGGCAGACTGGGTAAAATATACAGGGCATCCCAATGGCAGCAGCCCGATGACAGACCTGCGTCAGAAAAATGGCCGCCCCAATCCATGGCGCGTTAAATACTGGGGTATCGGAAATGAAGCATGGGGTTGCGGCGGCAATATGAAGGCGGATTATTATGCCAATGTGTACCGGCAATACGCTACATTCATGACTGACTGGAACAACAGCGACAAAATTTACCGCATCGCCTCCGGTGCCAGTGATGATGACTATGCCTGGACTGAAACGCTGATGAAAGAAATACCACACAAGATGCTGGATGCGGTTGCCATGCACCATTATTCAGTAATTGACTGGAACAAAAAAGGTTCAGCCACCGCCTTTAGTGAAGAGCAGTATTTTACCATTATGAAACATGCGCTGCAAATGGACGAATTGGTGGAGAAACACAGTGCGGTAATGGATAAATACGATCCCAACAAGAAAATAGCATTGGTAGTGGATGAATGGGGTGGGTGGTATGATGTGGAACCTGGAACCAACAGTGCGTTTCTTTTCCAGCAAAATACCATGCGTGATGCCATGATAGCGGGTGCCACCCCTGAATATATTTAACAACCACTGCGATCGTGTAAAGATCGCCAACCTGGCGCAGGCGATAAATGTATTGCAGTCTGTGATCCTAACCAATGAAGAGAAGATGATTCTCACCCCCACCTATCATGTAATGGAAATGTACAATGTACACCAGGATGCTACCATGCTTCCGCTGACTGTTAAGGGCAACGATTACAAGTTCGGCGATCAGAAACTGAAAGCTATTTCCGCGTCCGCATCCAAAGATAAAAATGGCGTAACGCATATTTCCCTGGTGAACATCGATTACCGGAATGAGCAGGAAGTTACGATTAATGTCAATGGTGCAGCATATAGCTCGTTAACAGGCCGCATATTGGCTTCAGATAAAGTAAACAACTATAATAGCTTCGACAACCCTGATAAGATCAAACCGGCTGCATTCAATGGTGCTGTTATGAACGCATCTTCTTTAACAGTAAAAATGCCGCCATTCTCAGTAGTGGTACTGGAACTAAAATAATTTACTCTTATGAAAAAAATACTTTTCGTTTGTATGCTGGGAATGGGCGGTGTTAGCCGGGCCCAGACAGACATATCCCAACTGCCAGTTCTCAAACACAAAGCTGTCTTTTGAAAAACGCGTGGAGGACCTTGTAGGCCGTATGACCCTGGAAGAAAAAGTGGCGCAGATGTTAAACGCTGCCCCGGCCATTCCAAGGTTGGGCGTGCCTGCCTATGACTGGTGGAATGAAGTATTACATGGCGTGGCCAGAACACCGTTTAAAGTTACCGTATATCCCCAGGCCATAGCAATGGCGGCGGGCTTTGATACAACAGCGTTGGCTACCATGGCAGATTATTCCGCGATGGAAGGCCGCGCTATTCACAATAAAGCCATCCAGTTGGGACGCGAAAAGGAACGCTACCTGGGTCTTACCTACTGGACACCCAATATCAACATATTCCGCGATCCTCGTTGGGGAAGAGGCCAGGAAACTTATGGAGAAGACCCGTTCCTCACCGCCATGCTGGGAAAAGCCTTTGTACATGGACTGCAGGGAGACGATCCAAAATACCTGAAAGCAGCCGCCTGCGCCAAACACTATGCCGTACACAGCGGACCCGAACCCAGCCGGCACGTATTCAACGCGGTAACCAGTGACTACGATCTATGGAATACTTATTTACCCGCGTTTAAGGAATTGGTAACCAATGCAAACGTTGCGGGTGTTATGTGTGCCTATAATGCATTTCAAAAGCAACCTTGCTGTGGCAGTGACCTGTTAATGACGGACATATTGCGTAACCGCTGGCAATTTACAGGCTATGTAACTTCTGATTGTGGTGCCATCGACGATTTTTACAGGCGGCATAAAACACACCCGGATGCAGTAAGCGCATCGGCGGATGCGGTATTGCATTGGAACAGATATTGACTGCGGTAATGAAGCCTATAAAGCATTGACCGAAGCCGTAAAACAGGGAAAAATAACCGAAAAACAAATTGATGTTTCCGTTAAAAGGTTGTTTATGATCCGGTTTCGCCTGGGAATGTTTGATCCGGCATCCATGGTAAAATTTGCGCAGGTTTCGCCCAACGTACTGGAAAGCCCGGAACACAAAGCCCACGCTTTGAAAATGGCGAGGCAATCGATCGTACTGCTTAAAAATGAAAACAATGTTTTACCACTCAGCAAAAAACTAAGGAAGATAGCGGTTGTAGGACCCAACGCGGATAATCCTATTTCTGTATTAGGTAATTACAACGGAACGCCATCGGCCGTAGTTACCCTGCTCCAGGGTATTAAAGACAAACTGGGAAAAGATGTTGAAGTAGTGTATGAGAAAGGAGTAAACTTTGCCAATGATACTTTACTGGTTTACAAGGATATTAAAAATCAATTTTCATTTGGCGGGCAACAAGGGCTTCCAGGCTGAGTATTTTACCAATAAAGAATTAAAAGGTAGTCCAGCCTTTGTTCGCACCGAGGATAAGATAGAACATTACTGGCAGGAAGGCGAAGCCCTGTTAGGAAGCATTCCCGCTACCAATTTTTCAGCACGGTATACCCACAATTCACGGCGGCAACGGATGGTGATATCACTTTTGAAGTGGAAGGAACAGAAGGCTATCGTTTTTTGGTTGACGGCAAAGAGGAAATCAATGCCTGGCTCAGAAATCGTTGGGGTGCGAGAACTTACAAACTGAAAACTGAAAAGAATAAAACCTACCAGATTGTGCTGGAATACTATAAGGGAGAAATGTCGGGTACTGTAAAACTACGCGCCGGTAATTTTGAAAAAACAAATATGACCGCCCTGGCCGACCGCGTAAAAGATGCCGATGTTATCCTTTTTGCAGGTGGCATCTCGCCACAACTGGAAGGTGAAGAAATGCGGGTATATCAACCTGGCTTTGATGGTGGAGACCGCACTTCCATACTGCTCCCCTCTGTTCAAACAACGGCCATGAAAGCACTCAGGAGTACGGGTAAACCTGTGATCTTCGTTATGATGACAGGAAGTGCCATTGCCATCCCTGAAGAAGCCGCCGGCATCCCGGGCATTCTTAACGCCTGGTACGGTGGACAGTCTGCCGGTACAGCTATCGCCGATGTTTTTATTCGGCGACTACAATCCTGCAGGCAGGTTGCCAGTTACTTTCTATAAAGGTGACAGTGATCTCCCGGATTTTAATGACTATTCCATGAATAACCGCACCTACCGCTACTTTAAGGGCGATGTTTTATATCCTTTTGGATATGGTTTAAGCTATACCAGCTTCAGCTACAAAGACCTGCAGGTTCCAGCAACCTTCGGTAACGGAAAAAGCATAAAAGTGTCAGCCACTCTATCCAATACGGGTAAGAAAGACGGTGAAGAAGTGGTTCAGTTGTATGTTTCGCCAACTGCTAAAGACCAGCAGTTGGTCCGTTCCTTAAAGGGCTTTAAAAGGATTTTCCTGAAAGCCGGTGAATCCAAAACCGTGCAGTTCACCTTGTCATCGCAGGATTTTTCTAGCAATGATGTAAATGGGCGGCCCGTATTGCTAACCGGAAAATCTACCGTAAGCATCGGTGGAGGCCAGCCTGAAACAAAAATTAAAACCAGTTCAGGCGTTATCAAAAAAGATATTGTTATTGTAAAGAGAAGCTCATGAGTCAAAAGCTAAGAAGTCACGAATGGTTTGGCAAGTCGGATAAGATGGGATTTGTTCACCGCTCCTGGTTACGCAACCAGGGATACCCCGATGATTATTTTACCGGGCGCCCTGTAATTGGAATCTGCAATACCTGGAGTGAATTAACGCCCTGTAACGGTCATTTACGGGATTTTGCTGAAATTGTAAAACGTGGCGTGATTGATGCGGGTGGGTTCCCATTGGAGTTCCCGGTAACTTCATTGGGCGAAACCATCATGCGGCCTACCACCATGTTGTTCAGGAACCTGGCGAGTATGGATACGGAAGAAAGCATTCGTGCCAACCCACTGGATGGTGTTGTATTGTTAACCGGGTGCGACAAGACTACGCCCTCAACCTTAATGGGTGCCTGTAGCGTTGATCTTCCCACGATCGTGGTTCCGGGTGGCCCTATGCTGAACGGAAGATTTAAAGGACAGTGCATCGGGTCGGGCTCTTTCAACTGGATGGTGAAAGAAAAACAACTGGTTGAAAACTATACAGCTGAAGATATCCATGAAGCGGAGGTAGGTGCCGCACGCAGCCAGGGACATTGTATGAGCATGGGAACGGCTTCAACCATGGCTTGTATGGTTGAAGCACTTGGATTGACCCTGCCCGGTGCCGCTGCCATACCGGCGGTTGATGCAAGAAAAAAAGTAATGGCGCAAATGTCGGGAAGAAGGATCGTAGAGATGGTAAAAGAAGATCTCAAATTATCCAGGATATTAACCCGGGAAGCATTTGAGAATTCTATCATCGTTAATGCCGGTGTTGGTGGCTCCACCAATCTTATTCTTCATTTACTGGCTATCGCCGGAAGAATAGGTGTTGAACTGAAGCTGGAAGACTTTGATAAGCTCGGCAGCCATATTCCGCTGCTGGCCAACCTGAAGCCCTCCGGTACTTTCCTGATGGAAGATTTTTATTACGCCGGGGGGTTGCCGGTGGTAATTAAAGAGTTGAAAAAATACCTGCATAACGAAGTAATTACGGTAAATGGTAAAACGCTGGGAGAAAACAATGCCACCCCGGTGTGTTATAATACGGAAGTAATAGCTACAATAGACAAGCCCTTTCAGGAAAACGCCGGCATTAACGTGCTGAAAGGAAATCTTTGCGAGGATGGAGCAATCATTAAACCTTCCGCCGCAACAAAGGAACTGATGAAACACCGTGGGCCTGCCGTTGTGTTCGAAACAATGGAAGACTACCATGCCCGTATCGATGATCCCAACCTTGTAATTGATGAAAACTCCGTGATCGTATTAAAAGGCGTTGGCCCGGTAGGATACCCTGGCATGCCGGAGGTAGGCAATGTTGACCTGCCCGAGAAACTGATCCGCAAAGGTGTTAAAGATATCATTCGCATTTCCGATGGACGCATGAGTGGAACCGCTTATGGAACGGTAATACTTCATGTTTCACCCGAATCTTCTGTAGGTGGAACATTGGCCATTGTACAAAACGGTGATATAATAGAACTGGATGTAGAAAACAGAAGGCTTCATCTTGATATCAGTAATGAAGAAATTCAGAAAAGAAAAGCGGCATGGGTGGCTCCGGAACCAATGGCAACAAGAGGATATGTAAAATTCTATATCGACCATGTACAACAGGCTCACCTGGGCGTAGATCTTGACATACTGCAAGGTGGCTCCGGTTCCGTTGTAACAAGAGACCTGCATTAATCACTTACTTATGAAAGTCTTTTTACACCTGCTACTGTTCGTTATGCTGCCTGTTTGTCAACAGTCGCCGGTATACAAAACGATTGGTCGCATAGAAAAGCTAGACCCCTCGCTGGACGGTATTTTATCGCCCGGCATGCTGCCTGAAATTATTGCCGATGGGTGTGACTGGAGCGAGGGCCCGCTATGGATTGAGAAAGAAAAAATGTTGTTGTTTTCCGATGTTCCGGCCAATACCATTTATAAATGGACTGAAGCCGGGGGAAAAGAAGTATACCTAAGTCCTTCAGGTTATACCAGTACCTTACAACGCGGCGGAGAAACAGGTTCCAATGGTTTAACCCTGAATAAGGCAGGTAGGCTGGTACTCACGCAATGTGGTAACCGGCAGATTGCTTTGATGGATGCACCACTGGACAAGCCACAACCCCTTTTTGTGCCCATTGCCACCCATTACAACGGTAAAAAATTCAATAGTCCCAATGATGTTATCGTAAACAGTCAGGGTGAGATTTTTTTTACAGACCCACCTTACGGCCTGGAAAAATACATGAGTGATCCCCTGAAAGAAATTCCCTACCAGGGTGTTTATAAAGTAAAAAAGAATGGTGAAGTGATATTACTCACAGATACACTTACCCGCCCGAATGGCATTGTGTTGTTACCGGGTGAAAAAACACTGTTGGTAGCCAACTCAGACCCGGCCAAGCCCAACTGGTATGCGTTTGATATTAAGGGAGATAGACTCAGCAACCCGAGGATTTTTCATAGTGCTGCAGGATACGACAGGAAATTAAAAGGTTTACCGGATGGCATGAAATGCGACCGGACCGGTAACCTCTTCACAGCCGGACCCGGGGGGATATGGATATTTAACAAACAAGGCCAATTGGCCGGGAAAGTACTCCTGCCCGAAGCAACCTCAAATTGTTCTTTATCAGCCGATGAGAAAACCCTTTATATAACCAATGATATGAACATTCTCAGGTTACGGCTAAGACCTTAATAAACAACATTACCCTATGAGATTATTTAAAACATCTAACGGTATTACCATAGAAAAAGAGAACCGGTACTTTCTGCTGAAAGATACCGACTGGGATACTTACATCAATGATGACAACCTGTTCGACAAGCTCAATAAGATCGTCAACACCCTGCCTTCTACAAGTGATCCGGTAGAAGATAAGGAAATACTAACGCCTATCGGCACCCAGGAGCTCTGGGCATGCGGAGTAACTTACCTTCGAAGCAAAGTGGGCCGCCAGGAAGAATCGAAGGCATCGGGAGGCGGCGACTTTTATGCAAAAGTGTATGAGGCGGAGCGACCCGAAGTATTTTTTAAATCCACACCTCACCGAATTGTAGGTCATGGCAGCAAGGTCAATATCCGTAAAGACTCTACCTGGGATGTGCCCGAACCTGAACTGACACTGGTAGTTACCAGCTCGGGAAAGATTGTCGGTTATACTATTGGCAACGATATGAGCAGCCGGAGCATCGAAGGCGAAAACCCATTATACCTGCCACAGGCAAAAACCTATGATGCCTGTGCTGCCCTGGGTCCATGCGTATATGTACCCGAACATCCGATTGAACCGTCCACTAATATCCACCTGTCGATCAGCAGGAATAATATAATAGTTTTTGAAGGAAATGTAACACTTGATCAAATGAAACGAACGCATACTGAACTGGTAGCTTATGCATATCGCGAGTGCTCTTTCCCAACCGGGTGTTATATTATGACCGGGACGGGAATTGTACCGGGTAATGATTTTACACTGGCTTCGGGCGACGAGATCAGTATTACGATTGACAATATCGGCACGCTAACCAACACGGTTCGTTAGGTGACCGAACTGGTCTAACCTATAAAAAAAAGCTATGACCTTCCTGATACTCATTTTTGCGATTGCACTCCAGGTCTTTCTGACGGTAAAAAAGATGAGTCCTTTTTTGTCGTTGTTGATAGTAGCGATTATCAGTGGATTATTGTTGGGAATGCAACCCGCCGCTTTGATTGCTTCGCTTGAGAAAGGAGTAGGTAGTACATTGGGTGGCCTGGCACTGATTTTATGCCTGGGTGCCGTGCTGGGAAAGATACTGGAGATAAGCGGTGCGGCTGAACAGGTATCCGCTACGCTGATCAGGGGATTTGGTGAAAAAAATGTGCAATGGGCGGTTCTACTCACCGGTTTCCTGATCGGTATTCCTATTTACTACAATGCAGGTTTTGTGATACTGGTACCCCTGGTTTTCTCTATCGCAAAAAGAACCGGGCTTCCTTTACTGTATATCGCCATTCCCATGGCAGCTGCGTTGTCTACTACTCACTGTTTTCTTCCACCGCATCCGGGTCCGGTTGTATTGGTAAACGCATTTCATGCCAACATGGGGCAGACGCTGATCTATGGTATTATTATTGCCATTCCCGCCGTGGTAATAGCAGGTCCTTTCCTGGGCAGGATACTCAAACGCATGGACGTTAGTATACCCGATCTGTTTGGATCCGGGAGAGCAACGGCAGATACAAAACTACCGGCTGCAGTTCCCAGTTTCTGTATCGCGCTGCTGCCGGTTTTTCTTATCACGCTGGCGGTGATAGGGAATGCCGTGCTGGATAAAGAAAATTTGCTGCGAAAAATTCTTGCTTTTACCGGTGATTCAAATATTGCTTTATTGCTGGCGGTATTGGCTGCTATATATTATTTCGGTATAAGGGAAAAGCAAACCATGCCTGAGATCATGGGATGGGTAAACCAGGCTATCTCCGGAATTGCTATGATACTACTGATCATTACGGCGGGCGGGGTATTTAAACAGGTATTAATAGACAGCGGGGCGGGATCCTATATCGCATCTTTCAGCGGCAAACTAAGTATGCCCCCGTTACTGTTTGCCTGGATACTTACAGCCCTGTTGAGGGTAACACTGGGTTCAGCAACCGTAGCGGGCTTAACCGCAGCGGGAATTGCCGCACCGCTGGTAGCAACCGGTACCATTTCTCCGGAACTGATGGTACTGGCCGTAGGCTCCGGAAGCGTTTTTGGCTCACATATCAACGATTCCGGTTTCTGGATGTTCAAGGAATTTTTTAAACTATCACTAAAGCAGACATTTCTTTCCTGGACAATAATGGAAACCGTAATATCCATTATTGGACTTGCAGGTGTGTTGATACTTCATTTATTCATCCCTTAATCTCACCATATGAAGGCCCGGATATCCACCTTGTTAGCATGCCTCACCGCTGCTGTATTTTTATCTGCCACTTCTATCAGCCCTACCGGCATTAGCGGTTATCATCCGGCAGATAGCAGTAAAGGACTGAAAGACTATTTTTCCGGTCGTTTCATAATGGGTGTGGCCGTTTCGCCCAGGTCTTTAAAAACAGAAGAAGCCGGGCTGATTGTTAAAAATTTCGAAAGTATCACTCCTGAGAATGCCATGAAAATGGGACCTATTCATCCCCGTGAAAATGAATATTTCTGGCGCGATGCCGATTCTATCGTAGCATTTGCCAAAGCCAACCACCTGAAGATACGAGGCCATAATTTATGCTGGCATAACCAGGCACCGCGCTGGATCTTTACCAATGCTACAGGAGATACGGTGAGTAAAGAAGTACTGTTACAAAGGCTCAAAGAACATATTACCACCGTTGTAACCCGATACAAAGGCAGTATCTATGCGTGGGATGTAGTAAACGAAGCTATATCAGACAACCCCGATGAATACCTGCGCAATTCGCCCTGGCTCAGAATCTGCGGGGAAGAGTTCATTGCCAGGGCATTTGAATACGCACACGCAGCCGATCCGGATGCGCAGTTATTCTATAACGACTACAATGAGATTAACCCCGTTAAGCGGGAAAAAATGTACCGGCTGGTAAAAAGCCTTAAAGATGCCGGTGTACCTATCCATGGAATAGGACTACAGGGACATTGGGCGGTGAATGAGCCGTCGGAGGAAGAACTTACCGCCACTATCAAAAAGTTTGCTGGTTTGGGACTGAAAATACAGGTAACTGAACTTGATATCTCTGTGTATCCAAAAGAGCATCAGGCGCGACAACGCAGACCCGAAGATGCCAATACTGCTTTCACGCCGGAAAAAGAAGAGGCGCAGATTGAGATGTGCAAACGCTGTTTTAAAGTATTTAAAAAGTTCAGGAAAGACGTAACAGGTATTACATTCTGGAACATTTCAGATAAGGACAGCTGGCTGGATAATTTCCCGGTAAGGGGAAGAAAAGATTATCCATTGTTATTCGATAAAAACCTTCAACCCAAGAAGGCGTACTGGGAAGTTGTTAAGATGGGGAAATAGAAGAGCGGTTTTTTCTCTATTTTTACTCTTATGAAGATCCTGCTGGTAGAAGATGATCCTACGGTTGCCGCACTTGTGCATAAAACGCTCAACGATGAGGGGTATGAAGTTACAGTTGCGCTGGACGGACACTCCGCGCTGGATTATCTCAACAGGTTTACTTATAACCTTTTCATTTTTGATATCATGTTGCCGGGTATCAATGGTATTGACCTTTGCATCCATTGTAAATCCAATAAACTCACGACTCCTATATTGATGCTCACGGCCCTGAGCACAACCGATAATATTATACATGGGCTTGACAGCGGCGCGGATGATTACCTGGCGAAGCCTTTTAAAATTGCGGAGCTGCTGGCGAGGATCAGGTCGCTGCTGAGACGGGGCATTTCGATACCTGAAGAAGCAAAGACGGGTACAAATACCTTACGCTATTCGGATGTTGTAATGGACCTGGATGAAAAAACGGTTAAAAGAAACGAAATACGAATTGACCTCACCGTAACTGAATTCAGGCTACTTGAATACTTTCTGAAAAACCCCAGAAGGGTTGTGTCACGCGTGGATATCCTGGAAAACGTATGGGGGTATGATTTTACCATGAATACAAAAGTGGTAGACGTATATGTAAACTACTTACGAAAAAAACTGGAAGGTGCCGGGAGCAGTAAACTAATTCAGACGGTGGTTGGAATGGGGTATATATTACGAGAGGACGCATGAAGATACAGGTAAAAATATCATTGGTTTTTACAACGGTTTGCGCCACGATAATAATACTGTTGGGAATTGCCATTTATTTCTTTGCCAATGAAGAGGCGTTTCACGACTTTTTCACCCGCCTGGAACTCAGGGCTAATATTGCTGCAAGTGCAAACTTCAATACCGGTAAGGAAACGACTGAAGCCTATGAAAGAATAAGAAAAGAACACCTCCAGGTCTTACCAGATGAAAAAGAGTATATTATCAATACAGATACTTTGCAACGCTTCCTTGCGAATGGAACGATTGAAGACCTCCCGGTTTCGTTCTTTGATGAGTTGAAAGTAAACCGAAAAGCAGCTTTCAGAAAGAATTTTCATTTTTACCAGGGTATTCAGTTCAGGACAAGAAACAATCGTTATTTTATTATTGTATCCGCTGAAAATACCTATGCAAAAACGTTCATTACTACCCTAAGGAATATCATTATCATAGGGTCCCTGGTATGTATCATTGTTGTTTTTTCGGTAAGCCTGCTGTTTGCGCAAAAGATACTCATGCCCATCAGGAATATAACCCGAACGGTAAAGAACATCAATGCCACATCACTCCATAACCGGTTACCGGAAAAAGAAGGGAAAGATGAGATTACCGATCTTGTACAAACCTTTAACGAAATGATCAGCAGGCTCGAAATGGCCTTCGAAACCCAACATAACTTTGTTAGCAATGCTTCACATGAACTGAATACACCGCTTACTTCTATTATTGGTGAAGCGGACTATGCCTTGTCAAGGCCGATGACGGAACAGCAGTACCAGCAATCGCTAGCTGCAATACTGGAACAGTCGGAAAAGCTGAGAGATATTACAAAAGGGCTGCTGGAGCTGGCCAGGTCGTATATTGGTGAGAATCTTTCGATGGAAAGTGTAAGGATTGATGAAATCATTTACAATGTGCAAAAAATAGCCAGCCAGGTATATCCACACAAACAAATCAATGTTGATTATTCACTGTACCCAGATGACACTGATAAACTAACGGTTTACGCCAATGCCCATCTGCTTGAGCTGGCTATCTCGAATGTTGTACTCAATTCCTGCAAATATTCTACCCATAAACTGGTGATTATCGCCCTGGCGGCCTCCGCAAAAGAGGTTGTGATCATCGTAAAGGACAACGGAATCGGCATACCGGTACAGGATATAACCCATATTTTTGACCCCTTTTTCCGGGCATCGAATGTTAAAGGAACCCATGGCTACGGTATCGGTCTGCCATTAACCCGCAATATCCTTAAGATTCACAATGGTACTATCGCCATCAGTTCCAAAGAAAATGAGGGAACCGAGGTAACCGTTAAGATCCCTTTTGTGAAGAAATAGCCCCCAGCCGGGCTTTCTTACCGGATTTTTACTTGATTTTTACCTGGTTTTGCCCTGGTTCTTACCCGCTTCTGACTTCGTGGTTACATTTTGCAGTAAAATAAGTAACCATGAAAAATGTTTTACTCCCCACCGATCTGTCTGTACAATCATTATGGCCTATTAATGAAATCATTCGCTCAAACGGCAATGATGAACCATTAACCATTCATGTGATCCATATGATAGAAATCCCGAACAGTATACACGATCTGATGTTCCTGGGCAGGAATAAGAACAATATTGCGCTCCCGGCGTCATTTAATGATGCGCTCTGCGTATTAAAAAATAAGTATGGACGTTCAGCGGTATCTATCAAATTCGATATCGTTTACGGAAACTCCTATAAAATCATGCGCAATTACATACAGGGGCGGGAAATTACCCAGGTATACCTGCTTGACAAATACAGCTATCGTTTCCAATCGGCCAAATCTGTAAACTTCACTCCTTTCCTGAAGAAGATAAAAACACCGGTAGCGTATATACAGTTTAACGACGGCATATTCTCGGAATTCCAGATACTATCGATCTTTTTAAATCATAGCGATACTGAAACGCAAGCAGTTCCCGAAAAAGAAGTGAAGCTTTCCCTGGCCATGGCTCATTAATCACGGTTGTAAAAAAAATTCTATGCTACTCAAAAAAAATATTCCTATCAGTTATATCGTAGGCAAGATTAAGGTAGAGCTGCTACTGGTAACAATATATGCGGGTGCGGTAACATTTGTGTATCACAAATACAATATTCTTAACTGGTCAGTACCTCTGTCTATTCCTATGATCATGGGTACTGTCATTTCCTTGCTTTTGGCCTTCAAATCCAACCAGGCTTACGATCGCTGGTGGGAAGCCAGGAATATCTGGGGAGCTATTGTTAATGATAGCCGGACGTTTGCGCGCCAGGTAACAACGTTTATGGTAGATCAGTTCAGGAACAATGAAGTTCCCGATAAAGAAATTTACTTCTTCCGGGAGAAACTTATTAAAAGACAAATAGCCTGGTGCTATGCCCTTAACAGGCGGCTACGCGGGCAGGATGCCAGGGATTATCTTGAAAAGCACATGAACAGAAAGGATAACATCCACCTCAAAAATTATAATAATATCCCAATGGCCATTCTCGAACTACAGGGATATGATCTTCAGCAGGCTTATCAAAATGGATGGATTAATCAACACCAGCAGGTAGAATTGGAGAGAACACTGTCGCGGCTTTGTGATGCGATGGGAAAATGCGAACGTATCAAGAATACCGTGTTCCCCGTAACCTACAGTGTATACATACACTTTTCGCTGATCGTATTTTTTATGCTTATTCCTTTTGCTATGACGGAGTTCATCAGTTATCTCACGGTGCCCGCCATGGTAACCATTGCAGCCGCATTCTTCCTGGTTGAAAAAATGGCCGTTCACCTGCAGGACCCTTTTGAAAATAAACCCACAGATACACCCATGACAGCCATCTGTTTTAGCATTGAAAAAGATCTCAAGCAAATGATCAATGATCATTCCATCTTAGAAAATACTGTACAGCCCAAAAAAGCATTCTATGTGTTATAAAAGCCTGTTACGATTCTTCATGTGTTCCCCTATGGTAACTGGGTTTTGAGTTCGGTAGGCCACACACACGCCCCCCTGTTCCCAGGAGGGCTCTTTTGTAAGACGCTGTTGGTTCCATCATACCCAAAAAAGGCCTCCCGGAACCGGGAGGCCTTTTACAATATAACTAACTGTTATGGTTTTACTGTCTAACTCACTTTTAACGCCTTGTCAATAATAAACAGCATATTAGCTCTGTGCGCTTTGGTTTCTTCGTTACCGGAAACAGCACCCGCTAATTTCGTTCTGAGCTTCTTAAGGGTATATAATGCAGCCGCTTTAGATACGTTATCAAGCGGTGAATTATCCGCCGTTAAATTGGCCGCTCCTCTAACAAACGCTGTTTGCAGGTATTGCCTGTAAACATTTACATTGCCAGTGATATCCGCGTCGAAAATTCCCTTTACCAGGTCATTCATTACATCAGCGGCGCTGTATTGGTTACCATACAACCTTGAGTTAGTGATACGTTGTAAGGTGGCCGGGCTGAGAATATGTGCCAGCGATCCACTAACCTGTAAGCTGGTAAGCACGCCGGTGATCTTATAATCTTCCCCATTATTAGGTTGGTTAAAGCCACGACGTTGTATTTGCAGGTACGGGAATACCTGGGCATCCGCATCAAATACATTTGGCGCAAAAACATATTTATTCAATACGTCTATCGCTCTTTTCTGAACTGCCAGGGGCACCGGCGTATAGGGTTTATTAGCTGAATGCTGCTCAGGAAAGCTCCTGTCAACATATACCCCACCGATATAACGGCTAACCGCATTGATCATATCCCGGCGCTGGTTATTCAATACACCATACCGTGCACGCAGCTCTGCATAAGATTGCCCTGTTTTGGAATACTTGGTAATGAGTTTGGGTATCAGGCTATTCACCAGTTTAAAGCGGTCCTCCGCATAGGCAATCGCATCGTTGGTTAGGTCGTTCACATTCACCCTTGGGTCCATGGCTTTTCCGGGAGAGCGCATATCATCACCATCATTACCAAAAGCCAGGTAAGGTTCTGTACTTCTTGACAGTATCGTATTGAGGCCTGCTTCTTCTTCCGAAGGCGCGAATTCGCGGTATCCGTATTCTATCGCCCAAAGATCATAAGGGCCGGCTTTGGTGGTGTAATAATCCCCTTGTTTGCTTTTATCCAGTGCAACGTTAATAGAAGGATAATCCATTACCGATCCGATCAAGCCGATTTTATGGGTGATGCTGGTATTATTGATTTCAGCGGGAGATAACATCTGGCTGGCTTTCATATTGTGGTTCAAGCCTAATGTATGTCCCATCTCGTGCATGATCAGATAAGTAAGGAACTGCTTGTGCATCTCAGATACTTCGGCGGCAGTAGCACCCCTCATTTCCAGTGTACTTAAGCCGGTAACATACTGAGATTTTAATTCAGACGCCAAAGTACAATTGTCATAGCGGTTTACATTAAAGCCTGGCATTTGTAAACCTGGCGTTGGCTGTATACTGTTTGCTTCAGAACCGTTGTAGAGCTCATTGAAGATAGCAGTAGCACTGCCTGAAAACCATTCTACGGTGATATCCGCTCCCAGTATCTGACCGGTTCTGGGGTTTACAAAACTTGGCCCGATGGCTCCATAAGAGGGTTGCGAGGAAGCTACCCAACGAATCACATTGTAATGAATATCCGCAGGGTCCCAGGTAGCGTCGTCGGGCATAATTTTCATCTGTAAAGCGTTTTTAAATCCCGCTTTTTCGAACGCTTCATTCCATTTCATGCCTGCTTCATATATCGTCTGTCGATACTCCAGTGGCGTGGTATTCTCTATCCAGTAAACCAGCGGTTCAACAGGCTCGCTCAATGCAGCCGAAGGATCTTTTTTCTTAAGGTTCCAGCGGTTGATCATGTCTTTATAAGGCACCGGGCTAACACTGGTCTGGTTATTCACCTCCTGCATAAAATAGCCAACACGCGGATCGTCTTTCCGTGGTGTAAAACCATTCTTTGGCATTGCAATGAGACTGTGTTGCATCCGAACGCGTACATACCGAGGATCTACTACATCCGGGCCACCATCCGCCATGGTCATGGGATTATCATAGGAAAGGTCCACTACCACGTCGGTATTATCAGGAAATGATCGCAGGTTGGCATACTTCGATTTGGTTGGATTCAGTCCACCAAGATTGAATATCTGTGCGGCGAATGGACTTGGAAGCCATAATAGGTTTAAACCGGATCCAGTTTCTCACTCAGGAACAATCCGTCTACACTTACGAGGTAGCCGAGTGAATCTTCCAGCGAAAACTTATCAGAGAAAAACACCGCTTCGGGCTTATCAACATCCGCCGTTTTGCTTACCGGGTTGTTTTTATCGTAGTAAAGAGCTGTGTTTACTATGGAAAATTCCAGCTTATCAAAAGCCCTTTTGATTTTAAATACAAAAGTAGCCCTGTGCATGCTCTGATTCAGGAACAATGTAGTGGGCCCGCTGATAGAAAAGCTCTGGTAGATGAATTCCTTTTCCAGCTGGTCTTTCCGAACATACATCTGTACACTGCCGGTTGCAGTATCCTGGTACAATGCGAAAAGACCTTCATTTTTCTTGTTACCCTTCGTCTTCTCTGCAACGGTAGGTTTTTTGGGGGCCGCGGGTGCGGCTTTTGCCGTATCAGGCTTTGGAGCGGCCGTAGCTACCGGCGGCTGTTGAGCCCTTAACGATGCCACCAGCATGGTACTGGCCATTACAGCAATTATCTGTTTATTCATAGCAGTGTTTTAGGCTATCAAAATACTGCTTTTCCGGTAAAAAACCCTTGCTGTTTGTGTGAATGGCAATATTGGGGCAGTTTGTGGTTTGGGGTTTGTAGTTTGTAGTTGGTGGGGGGTAGATGGGCCGTGTTGATGGGGCTTGTTGATGGGGGCATTATACGGGAGTCGTAACAGATCTGGCGGCGATCCAGGCACTGGTCCAGGCGTTTTGAAAGTTAAAACCTCCTGTTAGCCCGTCGATATCCATTACTTCCCCTGCAAAGAAAAGGCCGGGTAATTTCCTGCTTTGCATGGTGTTGGGGTCAATCTCGTTTAAACGGATACCGCCACAGGTAACAAATTCCTCTTTAAAAGTGGTTTTCCCTTTTAACCGGAAACTCCTGCGCGGTCAGATTTTTAATCAGTTTGTTCTGTTCCTTAGCGGGCATATCTGCCCATCGCAGGTCGGGATGAATACCGCTGCTGGACAGTAAAAACAACCATAAACGACCCGGAAGGCCAAAAGGGTTCCGGCTTCCCGTTTTCTGTGCGGCATACTCCTCCCTGAAAGATTGCCAGTCGCTACGGATATCAACCTCCCTGTAAGCCGGCACCCAGTTTATAAGGGCAGTAAAATGGTAGTCCCTATCGGCCAGTTCTCTTGCCCCCCAGGCAGATAACCGGAGAACTGCGGGTCCGCTCATACCCCAATGGGTTATCAGCAATGGCCCTTCTTCAGCCAGCTTAGTACCCATTACCTTAATACCTGCTTTCTCTACACTTACTCCCATCAACTGTGTAACAGGATTACCGGGCATATTGAAAGTAAAAAGTGATGGTACAGGCGTTTCAATGGTATGCCCCAGTTCTTGGAGCCACTGGAACATGGCGGATTTAGGATACCCACCGCAGGCGATACAGACAGATGAGGCGGTTTGGGGTTTACCTGTTTGCCGTACCGCCGGCAAGGATGAGGAGTTGGCGGTTTGAACCAGAAATTGTCCATCCTCAACAGCAATACCCGTTACTTCGGATTGCATGATTATCTCAATTCCATACTTATCCGCTTCTTTCAATAGACAGTTAATGATCGTTTGCGAGTCGTCTGTAGTGGGAAACATTCTTCCATCCGCTTCGGTTTTCAGTGGCACACCCCGTTCAGCAAACCAGGCAATGGTATCATTTGTATTGAACCAGTGGAAAGCTTTCTTCAGAAAATTCTGGCCACGTGGATATTTTTTTACCAGCTCAGGTATTTCAAAACAGGCATGGGTAGTATTGCAACGGCCGCCGCCACTGACCCTTACTTTTGACAGAAGCTTATTCGATTTTTCCAGCAGCACTACCTGTAACGAAGGATCCATCCGGGCTGCGTTCACCGCACAGAAAAAACCCGCCGCTCCCCCTCCTACCACTATCAATTTCTTTGCTTGCATAGATTCAAAAAGTAACGGCTGGAAACTTCCCGTGCTAATAATAAGATGAATTCAGGTTAGTGTTGGCTTTCTCCGCAGCCTCAATAATGCTATAGTCAGATAATATCAATGCTTCGTTTCTTTTAATACAAACATCATGTTCAAAATGAACCGAAGGCTTTCCATCTTGCGTTCTCACTGTCCAGCCATCATCATCTGTATACACATCCTTTGATCCAAGATTAATCATCGGCTCAATTGCCAGTACCAGGTTCTCTTTCATCTTGGGTCCGGTGCCTCGCTTGCCATAATTTGGCACCTGCGGGTCTTCGTGCAGGCTCCTTCCCAGTCCATGACCTACCAGTTCCCTCACAACGCCATAGCCATGCTTTACCTCGGTATGGTACTGGATAGCATAAGAAATATCACCAATACGATTATTAATAGTTGCTTTCTCAATACCCTTGTATAACGATTCCTTTGTTACCCGTACCAGTTGCAGCACATCTTCCGGCACTTCTCCCAGTATAAAAGTATAGGCGTGATCACCGTGCCATCCGTTTAAAATGACTCCCATATCAATGGAAACGATATCCCCGTTCTTTAAAGGCTGATCGTTTGGAAACCCGTGTACCACAACATCGTTCACTGAGGCGCAGATGGTATAGGGATAACCGCGGTAGTTATAAAACGAAGGGATCGCTTTATGATCTTTTACAAAACTGTCGCATAACTTGTCGATCTGAAGGGTAGTGATACCCGGTGCCAACACTTTAGCTACCTCGGTCAGTGTTCTGCTTACCAGGGTGGCTGCTTCTTTCATTAAAGCAACTTCTGCTTCTGTTTTATGGATCATCATATTACTCCGTCGTGTCATGATAAAAAGAAACCTGTCAACCGGTAAGGGCGACAGGTTTCAAAGTTCGTTAAATATTGCAATTAAATAGTGGTAGTAGAAACGGTTTGTCGTCCCTGTATCCGGCCGCTCTTCATCAAGCCATCGTACTGGCGCATCAGCAGGTAGGTTTCAATTTGCTGCAGTGTATCCAGTATCACACCTACCATAATCAGCAGGGAAGTTCCTCCAAAAAATGAGCTGAACCCTTGTGTTACACCCAGGCGTTGTGCAAATCCAGGCAGGATACCCACGAATGCAAGGAAAATAGCTCCCGGCAGTGTAATCTTATCCATGATGGATCCGATATAATCGGCTGTTGGCTGACCTGGTTTAACACCAGGAATGAACCCATTATTTCGTTTCAGGTCTTCTGAAATTTGTTTTGGGTTGAAGATCAATGCAGTATAAAGAAAGGTAAACCCGATCACCATTACTGAGTAGATGATCATATACCACACATTACTATGATCGTTGAATATTTTTACAATACCCTGGGCAGAATCAATATTGGTAAAAGACACCAGTGTTGGCAGGAACATGATAGCCTGCGCAAAGATGATGGGCATTACACCGGCGCTGTTCACCTTGATAGGGAGGAACTGGCGTGCGCCACCAAATTGGCGGCTACCAATGATCTGCTTGGCATAGTTAACAGGTATTTTGCGAACGCCCTGTACCAGTATGATTAATCCCATGATAATAGACACCAGGATGGCAATTTCTATCAGGAATATCAGCATACCACCGCCGCCTTTTTCTCCCTTGGCACCAAACTCCTGAATAATGGAAATCGGCAACCTGGAGAGGATACCTACCATAATGATGATAGAGGTACCATTACCTAATCCTTTATCCTGGATTTTTTCGGCCAGCCACATTACAAACAGGGTTCCTGCTGTCAGGGTAACAACGGTAGAAAATCCAAAATACGCTTTGTAGCCCGGGAGGATGGCTTCTGCATAGCCAGGGCTGTTCAGATAAGCCACATAAGCACCCGCCTGGAAAATGGTAACGATCACGGTAAGATAACGGGTCCATTGGTTAATCTTCTTACGTCCGCTATCTCCTTCTTTCTGTACTTTTTGCAATTGCGGAACCAGGATGGTCATCAGCTGCATAAAGATAGAGGCGGAGATATAGGGCATGATACCCAATGCCAGGATAGAAGCCTGTGAAAAGCCACCGCCGGCAAACATATCAAAGATGCCCAAAAGGCCATTGCTTTGCGCGCTGCGTTGTGCAATTTCAATTTTATTGGGATCCAGTCCGGGTAATACAAAGTGATTACCCAGCCTGTAGGTAAACACCAAAGCCAGCGTAACAACAATCTTGTTCCGCAGTTCCTCGATGGTCCAAATATTCTTTAATGTCTGAACTAATTTTTTCACTTAAATGCAGTTGAAAGCGTTAATACTCAAAAATCAAAAAGACGCATGGTTAAATGCGTCTGGCAAATTACGTTAAAATCATTTGATAATTTCAACTGTACCGCCTGCTGCTTCAATAATGCTTTTAGCTTTCTCACTGGCAGCGTTTATTTTGAATGAAAGTTTGGCTTTCAGTTCACCTGTTGCCAGCAGTTTTACTTTATCGGTTCTGCTGATAAGACCATTGATGTACAGGTTTTCGAGAGAAATCTCGGTAAAACCATATTTTTCAGCCAGTTGATCGATCTGACCTAAGTTGAATACTTTATACTCAACACGGTTAAAGTTCTTGAACCCACGTTTTGGGATACGACGCTGGATAGGCATCTGGCCACCTTCATGGGCCATTTTGCTCTTGTAACCGGCGCGGCTCTGACCGCCTTTATTACCTTTGGTGGAAGTACCTCCTTTACCGGATGCTTCACCACGACCGATACGGATTGCTTTGTGTGTAGAACCTTCTGCAGGTTTGAGTGTGTGTAGTTTCATGTTGATCTGATTTTGAACTTACGGGGAATCACCCCTCGCATGTTAATTTGAAAATATGTGAATTTGAAAATTTGAAAATGAAACTAAAAATGAATCAACAGAAACTGCTGACTCATTTTCAAATTATCACATCTTCAAATTTCAAATTAATTAAGCGATTTCTTCAACCTTCACCAGGTGGCTAACTTTATTAACCATACCAAGGATTTGCGGAGTTGCTTCTACCTCTTTGGTCGCATTCAGTTTTTTCAAACCCAATGCAATCAAGGTCTGCTTCTGCCGCTCAGATCTGTCGATGCCACTTTTAACCTGTGTTATTTTTATTTTCATAACCGAAATTATTATCCGTTAAATACTTTGCTCAGTTTCAATGTACGTTGTTTGGCAACCTAGATAGGCTCTCTCAAAAGGCCCAACGCTTTGATGGTTGCTTTTACCACGTTATGCGGGTTGGCAGATCCCAGGCTTTTGGCCAGAACGTCTGTTACACCGGCACTTTCCAGTACAGCACGCATGCTGCCTCCGGCGATCACACCCGCTCCGTGTGCTGCTGGCTTGATTAATACTTTCGCAGCACCGTCCTTAGCCCATTGTTCGTGGGGGATGGTTCCGTGCATAATAGGAACTTTTACCAGGTTCTTCTTGGCATCTTCAATTCCCTTGGCAATAGCTTCCTGTACTTCTTTTGCTTTACCGAGGCCATGACCTACCACGCCATTATCGTTTCCTACTACTACCAGTGCTGAAAAGCTGAAAGTACGGCCACCTTTGGTGGTTTTCACCACACGGTTAATGGAAACTACTTTTTCTTTCAGTTCCAGTTCCCCACCGGATTTTACTTTATTTACGTTTACTTTAGACATCTATCTAACGGTTAAGTTGTTGTTAGCAATTTAGAATTGAAGACCACCTTCCCTTGCGCCATCCGCTACGGATTTCACACGGCCATGGTACAGGTTACCACCCCTGTCGAACACACAGGCTGTTAATCCCAACTCGATAGCTTTACGGGCAACCGCGGCACCTACCAGTTTTGATTTTTCGATCTTGGTAACTTTTTGCGCTGCAATATCCTTATCTCTTGATGAAGAAGATACCAATGTTACACCGTTATCATCATCAATCAGCTGAGCATAGATTTCAGCGTTACTTCTGAATACAGAAAGACGTGGCTTTACAGCAGTACCGGCGATCTTCTTACGGATACGGTAGCGGATTTTCTGTCTTTGAATTAGTTTACCCATTGTTGTTTATTTATAGCCTCCGATTTTGCGGAAGCTTTGTTTTAGTTTATTGTTGTCAGTCTATCGTCGTTACCGGTTATTAGTTTAGCGTTAACCCTAAACGGAAAACCTTAGACTTTAAACCGCTTACTTACCTGCAGCCTTACCAGCTTTCCTTCTCAGGATCTCACCAGCATATTTCACACCCTTTCCTTTGTATGGTTCAGGTTTACGTAAGCTGCGGAGTTTGGCGGCTACCTGGCCGATCAATTGTTTATCAATTCCCTCCAGGGTGATCTTTGGGTTCTGCCCTTTTTCTGTTAGTGTTGTTACTTTCAGTTCCTTTGGAATTTCAAAAATGATATTGTGTGAATATCCCAAAGCCAGGTCGAGTACATTACCGGTATTAGCGGCTTTGAAACCCACACCCACCAATTCAAGGTTCTTGGTATATCCTTCTGTAACGCCTTTTACCAGGTTACCTACCAATGCACGGTATAAGCCATGCATAGCGCGGTGACGGATCTGGTCGGTTGGGCGTTCGAAAATTACTTCGCCTTCTTTAACGGTGATGGTGATATCCCTGTCAACCGTTTCTTTCAATTCCCCTTTGGGTCCTTTTACGGTAACCACATTCTCAGCACTTACAGTAACTGTAACACCGGCTGGAATTACTACGGGTTGTTTACCAATTCTAGACATAGTCGTTTTACGTTTTAGTTTGATTCAATATCCTGCTCCGTGTTCAGCTCCGACTAAAAAGCTTAATTGTCAGACGCAGGCGATATAATCAGTAATTAATAATTAGCAATTAATAATTACGAGGTTATTAATAGATATAGCAAAGTACTTCACCACCAACATTCTGGGCCTTGGCCTGCTTGTCGGTTAATACACCTTTCGATGTACTCAGGATTGCCACGCCCAGGCCATTGATCACACGTTTGATCTCGGCGGGTTTAGCGTACTGGCGAAGTCCCGGGCGACTTACCCTTTCCAAAGAACGGATAGCAGCCTGTTTGGTAGCCGGATCGTATTTTAGTGCGATCTTGATCAAACCCTGTTTATTATCATCTTCAAATTTGTATTTCAGGATATACCCCTGTTCGTACAGGATCTCTGTCATACGCTTTTTAAGGTTAGACGCAGGAATTTCAACCAGCCTGTGGCCAGCCATCTGAGCATTGCGAATCCTGGTTAAGAAGTCTGCTATAGGATCAGTTACCATGTTTATTAGAATTAAGTCTTTATCGAAAATTGTTTGTCGCCGGTTTGCTTTATCAGCACCTGGAAACTTGTCTTTTTTTTACCAGCTTGCCTTTTTCACGCCCGGGATCTGGCCATTCAGTGCCATATCGCGGAACATGATCCTTGAAATACCAAAGTATCTCATGTATCCCCTTGGACGACCGGTTAGCTGACAACGGTTTTTCAACCTTACGGGTGAAGCGTTCTTGGGAAGAAGATCAAGTGCTGCATAGTCACCTGCTGCTTTTAAAGCGGCACGTTTATCTGCATACTGCGCAACCATTCTTTCGCGCTTCTTTTGCCTGGCTTTGATAGATTCTTTTGCCATGTTATATTAGTTGTTTTCTTTTTTAGCGTTTTTGAAAGGCATACCCAATTCTTTCAGAAGCTCGTATGCTTCTTCATTGGTAGCGGCTGTTGTTACAAATGTGATATCGAGACCGGTAATCTTATTCACTTTGTCGATATCGATTTCAGGGAAGATGATCTGCTCGGTAACACCTAATGTGTAGTTACCACGGCCATCAAAAGCCTTATCGCTGATCCCTTTGAAATCACGAACCCTGGGCAAGGCAACTGAAACCAGCCTGTCGAGGAATTCGAACATTTTTTCTCCCCTTAACGTTACGCGGGCACCAATCGGCATTCCTTTACGTAATTTAAAGTTCGAGATGTCCTTTTTAGACATGGTTGGAACCGCTTTCTGACCTGTGATCATGTTCAGTTCTTCTACAGCAACATCCACCAGTTTTTTATCAGTAACCGCACCGTTTACTCCACGGTTGATACAGATTTTTTCCAGTTTAGGAGCCTGCATTACAGTTTTGTATGCAAACTTCTTCATCAGTGCCGGAACTACTTCCTTTGTGTATTTGTCTGCTAATCTTGCAGTGTATTTTACAGTACTCATTTGATTACCTCCCCTGATTTTTTAGACACACGAACTAGTTTACCATTTTCCCTGGTACGTTTAGCTTTGGTTGGCTCGCCTGTTTTAGCGTCCCACAACATCACATTGCTGATGCTGATAGAAGCCTCTATTTTCATGATACCACCCTTCGTATTATTGGCGGAAGGCTTGGTATGCTTGGTGGCGATATTAACGCCTTCTACTACCACGCGACCTTTGTCTACGATCACTTCCAGCACTTTGCGTGGCTTCTTCAGGTCCTTATCATCACCGGCTATCACAACAACAGTGTCGCCTTTTTTGATGTTGAATTTGGGTTTAAATCTTGTACTCATTGTGTTGAGCTTTTAGCTTTTAGCGGTTAGCAATTGGCTAACCATGTTTATTTATTGTTGCATCGGCCAATAGCTAACAGCTAACAGCCAACGTCTTCTTACAGTACTTCAGGAGCCAAGGAAATAATCTTCATATATCCTTTATCACGCAGTTCCCTGGCTACCGGTCCGAAAATACGTGTACCGCGGGGTTCGTCTGAGTTGTTCAGTAATACAACCGCGTTATCATCAAAACGGATATAAGAACCATCTTTCCGGCGCAATTTGTTCTTGGTACGAACAATAACAGCCTTTGATACAGTACCTTTCTTAATGCCACCTGCGGGAATCGCGTCCTTTACGGTTACAACGATCTTATCGCCGATCCTGGCATAATCCTGGCCGCTGTTTCCAAGCACCCTGATACAAAGTACTTCTTTAGCTCCACTGTTATCAGCTACATTTAATCTGCTTTCTTGCTGAATCATCTTTTAGCTTTTAGCTTTTAGCGGTTGGCTCTTAGCCAAACCATAAATTTATTTTTCTACCCTGTGAGCTAAGAGCCAAAGGCCAATAGCTAACAACCTGATTATTTTGCTTTCTCAACAATCTCCACCAGTCTCCAACGCTTTGTTTTACTCAGCGGTCGGGTTTCCATGATCTTTACCACATCACCGATGGTGCACTCACCTTTTTCATCGTGAGCATGGAACTTGGTGGTTTTCTTTACGAATTTACCGTAGATAGGGTGCTTTACTCTTCTTTCCACCGAAACAGTGATGGTCTTATCCATCTTGTCGCTGGTTACAACACCCGTTCTTGTTTTGCGCAAATTTCTTACTTCAGCCATTGTTTAAGCTTTTAGCTTTTAGCGGTTAGCGGTTAGCGAACCTAAATTATTATTGTCAACTGTTTCTGCCACCAGCCAAAAGCTAATAGCCAACAGCTTTTTCTAGAGACCCAATTCTTTTTTCTTCAATGCCGTTTGTAAACGGGCTACATCTCTACGGAGACCGCGGATATTCATCGGGTTTTCAAGCGGAGAGATCGCATGAGCGAACTCCAGCTTCTTCAGCCTCAACTGATCTTCCTGGATCTTTGCTTTCAGATCAGCCACACTTAATGTGCTGATAGAGCGGTTAAATTCGTATGTCTGTTTATTAGCCATTTTACTTCAATTTGAAAATTTGAAAATTTTGAAATTTGAAAACTTGGTGTAAGGCAATTTGAAATATTATTGTAACCCTTTCAAATTGCCACATTTTCAAATTGTCTTTACGCCTGCAAATCCCTTCTTACAATGAATTTGGTTGCGATAGGCAGTTTCTGTGCGGCAAGGCCCATTGCTTCTTTAGCAGTGGCTTCCGTAACACCATCGCATTCGAAAATGATACGTCCTGGTTCTACTACAGCCGCCCAGAATTCAGGATTACCTTTACCCTTACCCATCCTCACTTCGGCTGGTTTGCGGGTAATGATCTTATCAGGGAAAATACGGATCCATACATTTCCTTCCCTTTTCATCGCACGCGTCATTGCCTGACGGGCTGATTCGATCTGACGGTTGGTAAGCCATATCGGCTCCAGTGCTTTCAGGGCAAAAGATCCGAATGAAATGGAGGTTCCACGTTTTGCTACCTCGCGGATACGTCCTTTTTGCTGCTTCCTATGTTTACTTCTTTTAGGCTGTAACATCTAAGTCTAATTTGAAAATTTGAAAATTTGTGAATTTGAAAATTGCTTTTGGCTGTGTCAATCAGAAAATCATTTTCAAATTTTCAAATTGCCACATTTTCAAATTATTATCGGCCTCTTCCGCCACCGCCACGGTTATCACCGCCACGTCCACCGCCACCACGACTATCCCTGTCTCCACCACCCCTGCGGTCATCTCTTCTGTCTCCACCCGGCCTTCTGTCTCCGCCACGGCTATCGCCACCTTCCCTTCTATCGCTCAGGTCGTTCTTGCCACCTACAAAATTCGGGTTCAGTTCACGTTTTCCGAGTACTTCACCTTTACAGATCCATACCTTGATACCGATCTTTCCATACACCGTTTGTGCAAATACGTTCGCATAGTCGATGTCCATACGGAAAGTATGCAATGGAGTACGTCCTTGTTTAAACTCTTCACTACGCGCAATTTCAGATCCACCCAAACGTCCGCTTACTTTCACTTTAATCCCTTCGGCACCCATACGGAGTGTGGAAGCGATCGCCATCTTTGTAGCCCTTTTAAAATTGATCCGGTTCTCGATCTGCCTTGCGATGGTGTCACCTACGATAGTGGCATCCAGCTCAGGGCGGCGGATCTCGAGGATGTTGATCTGTACATCATCCTTGCTTGTTAACTTTTTAAGTTCTTCCTTGATACGGTCTACTTCCCCACCGCCTTTACCGATAATAATACCTGGTTTAGACGTGTGAATCGTTACAATCAATTTACCCAGCGTACGCTCGATAACGATTTTGGCAATACCACCTTTGTTGATACGGGCACTCAGGTAAGTACGGATCTTATGATCCTCGATCAGTTTGGATGCATAGTCTTTCTTACTACCATACCAGTTACTGTCCCATCCGCGGATGATGCCTAACCTATTACCAATTGGATTTGCTTTCTGACCCATATTATTATGGAATTAGTTTTTAGAATCTACGATTAATGTTACGTGGTTGCTGCGTTTACGAACCCTGTAGCCGCGGCCCTGTGGTGCCGGGCGCATACGCTTCAGTGTACGTCCACCGTCCACAAATACTGTTTTCACTACCAGTCCGCTGTCAGCTGCGCTGGCGCCGCTGTTCTTCTGCTCCCAGTTGTTGATAGCACTCTTCAACAGCTTTGCCAGCGGTGTGGCATTGTGCTGCGGATGATGCTCCAGGATAGCCAATGCTTTCTCCACTTCCATTCCACGGATAACATCGGCCAGCAAACGCATTTTGCGCGGTCCTGTTGGATAATTGTTCAGTTTAGCTACTGCTTCCATTGCTTATTAGTTTGTTGTTTGTGGTTTGTAGCTCATTGTTGCGGGTCCTAACTACAAACCACAAACAACAAACCACAAACTGCTTTATTATTTCTTTGCTCCTGCGTGACCTCTGAAGTTACGGGTAGGGGCAAATTCACCTAATTTGTGGCCTACCATAAACTCTGTTACATAAACCGGGATAAACTTGTTTCCGTTATGCACGGCGAAAGTATGTCCTACAAAATCAGGAGTGATCGTGCTGCGACGGCTCCAGGTTTTAATAACACCCTTCTTGGTTTTACCATCGGTCATCGCAACTACTTTACCTTCTAAGTTTGCGTCTACGTAAGGACCTTTTTTTATCGAACGACCCATATTGAGTTAATTTGAAAATTTTAAAATTTGAAAATTTGAAAATGTTCTTAGTGTGTCAATCTGAAAATAATTTTCAAATTCTCAAATTGCCACATTTTCAAATTCTATTTAGCCAGTTTCTTTCCGTCTCTACGCTGAATAATCAGTTTATCGCTTCCTTTTCCTTTTGTACGTGTCTTCTCTCCTTTAGCGTATTTACCGGTCCTGCTGCGGGGGTGTCCTCCTGAAGCTTTACCTTCACCACCACCCATCGGGTGATCTACCGGGTTCATGGCAACACCACGTACCCGTGGGCGGATACCTTTCCAACGGTTCTTACCCGCTTTTCCGGCAGTTTCCAGGTTATGGTCGCTGTTTGATACAACACCTACAGTAGCATAACAGTTGATCAATACTTTTCTCAATTCACCTGAAGGCATTTTCAATACCGCGTATTTTTCTTCCTTATTGGCCAGTTGTGCGGATGAACCTGCGCTTCTTACCATCTTTCCACCCTGACCCGGTTGCAGTTCAATGTTGTGAATCATAGTACCTAATGGCATATTCTTCATCAACAGCGCATTACCAATTTCAGGAGCCACTTCGTCACCGGCAATAACAGTTGTTCCCACCTGTAAACCCTGTGGTGCGATAATGTATCTCTTCTCGTTATCAGGATATTGCAGCAAAGCAATAAACGCTGTACGATTCGGATCATACTCAATGGATACTACGGTACCGGGCGTTCCCCTTTTATTTCTTTTGAAATCAATGATACGGTAGTGATGCTTATTCCCGCCACCCATGTAGCGGCTCACACGGCGACCCTGGAAATTGCGGCCGGCGGTGTTTTTCTGAGGTTCCAGCAAGCTTTTTTCAGGCTCGTTAGTAGTGATCTCAGCATAAGCATTGCCAATTCTCCAGCGGGTTCCGGCGGTAATTGGTTTGTACTTTTTAAGTGCCATTCTTTTTCTTTTTTTCCCAGGCCTGAAGGCCTGGTCTTGGTTTTATTAATCAACTTTCGCGGCAGTTGCTGCCATTCTTGACCACCGTAGCTTTAGCGGAGGTGGTCTGAGACCTCTGCGAGGTCTTTAAATATTAGCGTAGAGATCAATACTCTCACCTTCGGCCACTGTTACCAGGGCTTTCTTATAAGCACTTTTCATACCCTGTATGAAACCTGCTTTGGTGTAACGCGTTTTATTTTTACCCGGTACTACAGCAGTATTCACATCTACAACGCTTACGCCATAAAATGCTTCAATTGCTTTCTTGATCTCAAGTTTGTTGGCCTTACGGTCTACCTTGAAAGCGTACCTTCTTAATTTCTCCTGTTGGGCGTTTGCCTTTTCAGTTAAAATGGGTTTTATCAATACTTCTGACGGTTTCATATTATCTGTTTGAAACGTTAGTTTAATTAAGCTGCCGCTGTTTCTTCGTCAGCAAATATTTTAGCTGTATTCTCTGTGATCACCAATACATCGGCATTCATGATCTCGTAAGTGTTGATGTCTGCCAGCAACGTGCTTCCGATATTCGGGATATTACGTGTGCTCAGGTACAGGTTATCATTATACTCAGGTAATACAATCAGCGTTTTCTTGTTGGCCAGGTTCAGGCTGCTCATGATCTCAACCAGTGTTTTGGTCTTCGGAGCTTCCAGGTTGATCTCTTCAATAACGAAGATGGCATTGTCCTTGGCTTTATAGCTAAGCGCTGATATCTTGGCCAGATCCTTCACCTTACGGTTCAGCTTGAAATCGTAAGAATGGGGTTTGGGGCCGAAAATAGTACCACCACCTTTATACAAAGGGTTACGGATATTACCTTTACGGGCACCACCGGTTCCTTTTTGCTTATGCAGTTTACGGCTCGCACCTTGCACTTCAGCACGGGTCTTCACCTTATGTGTGCCCTGGCGACCTTGCGCGAGGTACTGTTTAACAGCCAGGTAAATCACGTGATCATTCGGCTCGATACCAAATACATCAGCAGGTAATTCAACCGTTCTGCCGGTTTTCTGTCCTTTTATGTCTAATACATCTACTTGCATGTTCTTTCAGTTAAAGTGTGATTACTTCTGGATCAATACGATTGAACCGTTATTACCAGGAACCGATCCGCTGATCAGGATATAATTTTTTTCAGGGAATATCTTTACCACTTTCAACCCCTTCATTTTCACCCTGTCACCACCCATACGGCCGGCCATTCTCATCCCCTTGAATACACGGGAAGGATAAGATGAACCACCAATAGATCCCGGTGCCCTTGAACGGTCATGCTGACCATGGGACGCTTCACCCACACCAGAGAATCCATGGCGCTTTACAACACCCTGGAAGCCCTTACCCTTGGTGGTACCCACTACTTCAACATCATCGCCTTCAGCAAAAATGTCTACCGTAATAGTTTCACCCAATGCTTTTTCTATGGAATAGTTACGAAACTCTTTTACGAATTTCTTTGCGCCGGTTTGCGCTTTTACGAAGTGATTCAGCTCGGACTTAGTGGAGTGCTTTTCTTTCTTTTCGCCGAAAGCCAATTGTAATGCTGTGTATCCGTCAGTTTCCGCGGTCTTAACCTGGGTTACTGTACATGGACCAGCTTCAATGATGGTACAAGCCGTTTGCTTGCCATCCTGGGAAAACACACTGGTCATCCCGATTTTTTTACCAATAATACCTTTCATCGTTTGCGGTTTATAGCCCCGCGTATGGTTGTGTAGGACATCCCGCCGATGAAAGCGGAATTCAATCCCTGTTAACTGCCGACCTTTTCCCTTTTCTATCCACCGTAGCCTTGGCGAAGGTGGATGCCTTTTCTAGGACGGACCACCTTCGCTAAAGCTGCGGCGGTCTAAGAAGTACCGGAAGCAAACAAACCTCGAAGGGCCTGTTTATATGTTATGATCAAGAATCAGGCTTGTTCCCCTGATCTTCGACCGTTTCTAAAATCAGAGCTGCTTTCTCGTCGAAGATTGGCAGATGATATACTATTCAAGAACTATTGCTAACAACTGAAAGCCAAGGGCTAAAAGCTGTACTTATCAGGCTTTGATCTCAACTTCCACCCCAGATGGAAGATCCAGCTTGCTCAATGCATCTACCGTCCTGGAAGAGGAAGTATAGATGTCAAGCAACCTTTTGTGTGTACATAACTGGAACTGCTCACGGCTCTTCTTATTCACGTGTGGTGAACGGAGAACAGTGAATATTCTCTTGTGCGTAGGCAAAGGAATAGGTCCTGTTACAACTGCGCCCGTACTGCGGACAGTTTTCACGATCTTCTCTGCAGATTTATCTACCAGGTTGTGATCGTATGATTGTAATTTGATTCTGATTCGTTGAGACATAGCCAAAACCCAATTTTCTGATTGGGGTTGCAAAGGTAAGTGCCTCTAACTGAACAGACAAGTTTTTTAGAAGTTTTTTTGTGGATTTGGGCCGTTTTGGGCGGTATTTATGCACAATTTCGGGTAAAAACCGGGAACAATAGCAGATGATGGGTAAGCGACCACAGGAAAATATTACCCTTTTACCCTCAGGTATCTATCACCCGCCACCAATAGCACTTCTTTATCCCATGCAATTTATATTTTTGAATCCCGTTATTCATTCAAATTGATATTTTTACGGTAATACACTCAGCATGGCTAACAAAATACAGAAAAAAGACGTTCCCCAGCCCAAAACAGTACCTGTTAAACCTGTTGCGGCAACTAGTTCCAGCAGCCGTTTTCTGCCCGCAACCCGGGATATCATTCCTTTTGTCCTCTGTCTCCTGTACCTGGGTGTTGAGTTCCTGCCGGGTTTTGGAGCGATTGATGATATGGGTACGCAATGGCTATACCTGGTAATTCTCGACCTGGCTGTGGTTATTTATATATTCGATCGTAAGAATGACTTTGAATTTCCGGCGGCCTCGCTTTTTAAAAAAACGTTTTCCCGGCTTTACCTGGCTCTCTTTATAGTAGCGGGCATCTCGGTTTTCTACGCGATTAACCGATCCGAGGCCTGGGTGAGCTACGCGCGTTTTATCGCCACCATCATCGGGTATTTCAATATAGCCATTCTGCTATACGGCAGGACTCATCTTTTTAAATTGCTGGCACAGATACTGGCCATTGTTCTCCTGATCCAGTCTTTACAATCGCTTTACCTGTTTTTCACTGAAATGAGCCATTACAGGCTTGTACAGCTTGTATTGAGCATGAAGGGCCGGGCCGGTAACAAGAATATCTTTTCTGCCAGTCTTATGGCCAAAGTGCCTTTTGTGCTCTATTGTATCTACTCATTCGGTTCCCGTGGTAAGTTGTTCAATACAGCTATCCTGATCCTCGCCACCTTAACCATTTTCCTCATCAACTCCAGAACCACTTACCTCGCCTTAATCCTTGAAGTAATCATATTCCTGGCGATCTGTTTGCAGCAGTATATTAAAGGCAGGGATAAGGAACAAAATATTTACCGTATCAGTTATGTGCTGGTTGCCATTACAGCTGCATTCTTTGTGTCCCTGATCGCAATTTCAGCTGCACGATCAAGCTTTGTGGATGATTCTATCGATGTTAATCAATATGGAAACGTTACCGACAGGTTAAGTACTATCACTGCCGCAGACGATGATAGCCGTCAACAACGTCTCTTCCTCTGGAGGAATGCTACGGACTATATCAAAGAGCATCCCTTCATAGGATGTGGCTACGGTAACTGGAAGATAGCTTCCATACCGTACACCAAAGAACTGACCAACGACCTGATGGTACCGGTGCACGCGCACAACGATTTCCTGGAGTATTTTGCTGAACTGGGTTTTGTGGGTGGGCTTCTTTATATCAGCCTATTTATATGCATTTTTGTATATACCATCAAAACATGGTTCTCAAAGGCCGATGCGGATACCAAAATCATATCAGGTATCACATTCGTGGCACTGGCCGGCTATTTTGTAGACGCATTTTTCAACTTCCCGATAGAAAGGCCCGTTAACCAGGTATTCTTTGTGTTTATCGCCGCCTTGAATGTTACGGCCTTCAACAGAAAAACAGAGGAAGAGGCTGAGGCCGAGGCTACGCAAGATAAAAAGGAGGTGCCTACCCTGCCCAAATCAGCTTTTGCCCTGACAGCCATGCTGATGCTGCTACCGGCGGCCTATATTACCTATCTCACCTACCAATCTCTGGTGGTGCAGAACCGTGTTATTCCGGATCTTAGCAATGAACCGCTGAAATTGCCGCTGAACGATGTTATCAACGCATTTCCGTCCATGCCGAATCTTACCTCCTCTGCCCAACCGATCGAGGCCATTATCGGTCGCTATTTGTATGAAGCTAAAAGATATAAGGAGGCCATTGTATGGCTCGACAGGGGGGCCAAAGCTAACCCTTATATTATGTATAGCGAGTTCCTGAAAGCTGACGTGTATTATGCCGATAACCAGGACGACAGTGCTTTCAAATATGCCACCATGGCCTATTTTAATAAACCAAGGGCCAAAACCTATTATCAGACCCTTGTTGCCGTATGCGCTAAACGAAAGGATACGGTAACATTACGAAAGGCCTACAAAACCTTTACCAAATACCGTCCGAAAGAAGCATTCGGATACAATTTCTTTTTGATGGGTATGCTGAACGCCAAACAGGTGGGAAGTGCTGAACTCCTGGCACTGGCCGATAGCGTGGTAAAGGTTTTCCCGGATGATAAAGAGCTGCAGGTAAGGAGGAATGAACTGTATGGAAACATGCCGGGCCGTGGCGCCGCCAACGCCCAGGTACAACAAACCAATGATGTGGCCATGGCTAACCAGCTTTTTGCCGAAGGAACCGCAGCATTCAACAAGGGCGACTTTAATACGGCTGCCCAGAAATTCATCCGTTCTTCTCAAATAAGTAATGGCACTTACGGCGTATACGAGAATATCGCTATCTGCTATTTTAATATGAAGCAGTGGGATAAATCACTCCCTTATTTCGACCGGGTGCTTGCCATGCGCACCTCCACAGACGGCAAATCAGAATATTTCAAGGGAGCCGCCCTCATCAACCTCGGCCGCCCCGATGAAGCCTGCGCACTGCTGAAAATGTCGAAAGCAAAGAACTATCCTGGGGCGGACGCGCTGATTACTACTTACTGTGCGGGGAAATAGAAACCCGGTTTGTGATTTGGGGTTTGGGGTTTGTGGTCGGAGGTGGTTTGAGGTGGTTAGCTTTCGAGGTACAGGCCCTTAAAAACGAAACCGCCTCAACTATTACATTGAGACGGCTTCGTTTTATTTAAAAGGTACTTAATTAATCTTCAATCTTCACTTTGCCCTTGCTCTTCGCTATCACTTCTTCCGCGATATTGTTAGGTGCCGGAGAATAGTGGCTGAATTCCATGGTAGAAGTGGCACGTCCGGAAGACAGGGAACGCAGTTGCGTTACGTATCCGAACATTTCGCTCAAAGGAACTTTTGCCTTAATAACCTGGAGGTTACCACGGCTGTCCATTCCTTCCAGCATACCACGGCGACGGTTAAGATCACCTGTTACGTCTCCCATGTATTGGTCTGGGGTTACCACTTCCACTTTCATGATAGGCTCCAGCAATTGTGGTTTGGCTTTACGGCCGGCTTCACGGAAACCGCCTTTGGCGCACAATTCAAACGACATCGCGTCGGAATCCACCTGGTGGAAGCTACCATCGAAAATCCGCACTTTCATGCTTTCCATTGGATAACCTGCCAGTACACCCTGGCCCATTGAGGTTTCAAAACCTTTCAGGATAGCGGGGTGGAATTCTTTAGGGATAGATCCTCCGAAGATATCATTCTTGAACTGGAAGGCCTTGCCCGGGTTCTCGGTAAGCCATTCCGGGTCAGCTGGCCCGATTTCAAACTGGATGTCGGCAAACTTACCACGACCACCTGTTTGCTTTTTCAGCACTTCGCGGTGTTCAACTTTGGTTGAGAATGCTTCTTTATAAGCCACCTGGGGATTACCCTGGTTGATTTCTACTTTAAACTCGCGACGCATACGGTCAACGATGATCTCGAGGTGCAACTCTCCCATTCCGGAAAGAATGGTTTGCCCGGTATCTTCATCTGTTTTTACACGCAGGGTTGGATCTTCTTCTACCAGCTTGGCGATGGCCATACCCATTTTATCAACGTCGGCCTGTGTTTTAGGCTCGACCGCCACGGAGATTACCGGCTCAGGAATGAACATATTCTCCAGTGTGATCGGATGGTTCTCATCGCACAAAGTATCACCGGTTTTGATCTCTTTAAATCCTACCGCCGCCGCAATATCTCCCGCTTCAATAAAGTCGATCGGGTTCTGCTTGTTGGCGAACATTTTCATGATACGGCTGATACGCTCTTTCTTGCCGCTTCTCACGTTCAGTACATAAGAACCCGCATCCAGGTGACCGGAATAGCAACGGAAGAAGGCCAGACGACCCACGAAAGGATCAGTCATGATTTTGAAAGCCAATGCAGCAAATGGTTCTTTTGCATTGGGCTTACGGGTAATGGTTTCACCTGTTTCAGGATCGGTACCCACGGTATCTTCCACATCCACCGGTGAAGGCAGGTAACGGCAAACCGCATCCAGCGCGGTTTGTACGCCTTTATTTTTGAAGGAGGAACCACACATCATCGGTACGATACTAAGATCGATACAGGCTTTGCGGATCGCTTCGTGCACCTCTTCTTCTGTGATAGAATCGGGATTATCGAAGAATTTCTCCATCAGTTTATCATCATATTCAGCCACCGCTTCAATGAGCTTGGCTCTCCATTGATTGGCTTCTTCCACCATATCGGCAGGTACGGGAATCTCCTTGAAGGTCATACCTTCTGTTTCCATATCCCATATTACACCCTTCATGGTAATCAGATCCACCACACCTTTAAAATCGTCTTCCGCACCAATAGGTAATTGCAATGGAACGGCATTCGCTCCCAGCATTTCTTTCACCTGCGCCACTACCATAAGGAAGTCGGCACCGGAACGGTCCATTTTATTTACGAAACCGATACGCGGAACCTTGTAACGGTTAGCCTGGCGCCATACGGTTTCAGACTGGGGCTCAACCCCGTCTACCGCCGAAAACAAGGCGATCAAACCATCCAGTACACGCATAGAACGTTCTACCTCAACGGTAAAATCAACGTGACCCGGAGTATCGATAATGTTGAAATAGTAAGATTTGGTATTGGCATCAGCAGTGCCTTTGTTGGTTGGGAATTTCCACTCGCAACTTACAGCCGCAGAGGTAATGGTGATACCCCTTTCTTTTTCCTGCTCCATCCAGTCGGTAGTAGCCGCACCATCGTGCACCTCACCAATCTTGTGAATCATACCCGTGTAGCGCAGGATACGCTCGGTGGTGGTTGTCTTACCCGCATCAATGTGGGCAGCGATACCGAAATTCCGTTGTAATTTCAAGTCAGCCATAAAGGTTCTTGTTTAGTGTTTTTTTCGAGCGGCAAAGGTAGCGCAGATTTTGCAAATTGAATGCGGATTTCATGGATTTTAAACAGGATTTTGCGGATTTTACCCACAATTCAGCTTCTCCCAAAAAAATCATCCTGAAATCCCAAAATCCAGGAACAAAAAGAAGGCCCTGAAAATTCAGGGCCTCATACAAATCATATTCAAATCCGCGTAATCCGCGATTAAACTTTAAAGTGAGAGAACGCTTTGTTCGCTTCGGCCATACGGTGGGTATCTTCTTTCTTTTTAAAAGCGGCCCCTTCACCTTTAGCCGCTGCGATGATCTCATTGGCCAGTTTGTCGGCCATGGTACGACCATTCCTTTCGCGGCTGTAACGGATCAGCCATTTCATGCTCAGGGATATCTTACGGTCTGCGCGAACCTCAGCAGGTATCTGGAAGGTAGCACCACCAATACGGCGGCTACGTACTTCTACAGCCGGTGTAACATTGGCAATCGCCCTTTTCCAGGTTTCATAGCCATCTTCCCCGGTTGTTTTGGTAACCTTGTCAACCGCATCATAGAAAATATTGATAGCGGTGCTTTTCTTACCCTGCCACATCAGGTTATTGATGAAACGGGTAACCAGCTTATCGTTAAAACGTCCGTCCGGAGCGAGTGGTAATTTTTTGGCTTGTGCTTTACGCATGTTCTAATTTTTACTTTCGGCTGATTTTCTTCAAGTATTAAAACTTTACTCAGCCTTTTTATGAGAAATTATTTTTTTGCTTTTTCTTTCTTCGTACCGTATTTAGAACGGCTCTTCTTACGATCCTTCACACCGGCAGTATCCAGGCTACCCCGTACAATATGGTAACGTACACCCGGCAAATCCTTCACACGACCTCCACGGATCAATACGATTGAGTGCTCCTGCAAGTTGTGGCCCTCACCCGGAATATAGGCGATTACCTCAATTTTATTGGTCAAACGCACTTTCGCCACTTTACGCAAGGCTGAGTTCGGTTTCTTTGGAGTGGTTGTGTACACACGGGTACAAACACCACGGCGCTGTGGACAAGAATCCAAAGCCCTTGATTTGCTCTTGGCCCTGATGATTTCGCGACCTTTTCTAACTAATTGCTGTATTGTAGGCATTCTATTCCGTTTAAAATTTCGGACGGCAAAGGTAATGGGAGAATTGGAAAAACCAAAATGTTTTCCAAAGAAATCGCGCTAATGGGGAGAAACGGGGGATTTCAGGTGTAAAATCAGGCAAACTTACGCCTAATACCCTATTATTCCCTGCGGTAAGACGAAACTGTATTCTGTTTTTCCACCCGATTTAGGTTTCCCTGTTTGCCAAAGATAAAATCACCCCTAAATTGCCGGGGTAACCCCAACCGCTCAGTTTTCCTGCTAAAAATGGAATGCTATGAGGAAGGTTATACTCTACATTGTCTTTTCAGGGGGTTACATGTTTACAGCGGATTCCCAAACGCCTGTCACCCCCCTTTCTTACCCCGTACAGGGGCAGGTGTATACGCAATCCTTTGACGGGCTACCCTCTTCCGGCACATTTTCATTAACCGGGAAAGGCCCATTCAACCTGGAACACGCCCCCTTTTCAATACCTGCTTTACGAGGCTGGCAGTTTATGCTGGCCGGCGGAACCGGCACTGCGGCGGCTTTTCTTGTGAGCACCGGTTCGTCAACCGCTAATGGCGTACAAAGTTTGGGAGCGGCTGGCAGCCCGGAGAGGGCAATCGGATCATTGTCTACCGCAAGCGGGGTGTATGCGTTGGGACTGTTGCTGACCAATAATACAGGTATTATATTAAACAGTTTTACCCTCCGTTTCACAGCCGAACAGTGGCGGAAGGGCGGGTCGGGGAATAAGAATGTATGGTCGTTCCGTTATAAAACCGGTCTGCTTACCAGTATCGACACGTCGGAACTAACAGATGAGCCCCGATTAAACTTTGGGTCGCTGGTTACCACACCCGGAGCCGGCAGCCTGAACGGCAACCTCCCCGAGAACAGGCAAGCCATCTCGTACACCGTAACCGGCGTTAGCTGGAAACCCGGAGAGCAGATCTTACTCAGATGGGATGACGCGGATGAAACCGGCAGTGATGACGCCTGCGGAATAGATGAACTGCAATTTTCTGCTGCACAGGTAGAAGATAAACCCAGTATAGTAAATATTACATCTGTTGCCATAGGAGAAGATTCCGCTGTACTGAAAGCGACTATCAACGACAACAACGCTCCCACTACGGTAACCGCAGAATATGATACGGCTAGTACATTTCGCTCCGCGAAGAACGCCTATCCACAACCTGATTATATCGATCCCGCCTCGGGAGCAACAGTAGTTAGCGCAATAGCCATGTCATTAGAACCCGCCACCACCTATTATTACCGTTTTACAGCCATCAACAGGAATGGCAGTACAAGCAGCCCGACAGCTACTTTTCATACAATGGACAAAACGCCCCCCCTTGTTCATAAAATATCCATTCCCGATAAGCCCATGAAAACCGGGGATACTGTGACTGTTACTATACTTGTTAAACCGGAAAAAGATGTATTGAAGGTTGTGGGGACGGTTGCGGGACATTTATTGCAATCACCGGCAAAGAAAAACGACAGTACATACAGTGCCTATTTTACCGTGGCCAATGGGGGAATAGACATAGCTCCCGGCGAGATTATTCCGGTGACAATTACCGTTACAGACGCCTCCGGGAATGCCAGCATATATAATCAACCGATTATACAGGATAATGACGCGCTCGATATGAACCGCCCTTTGGTATCCCGGTTACAGGTGCAGGCAAAGGGGGTATACAAAGCCGGGGATACTTTGCTGATAGTAGTTCGATTTTCTGAAAAAGTATTTATAACCCCATCAGGCGGTTCTCCACATATCAAGCTTACCATTGGAAACAATACCAGGCAGGCTATGTATATGGCAGGTTCGGGAACAGACTCGGTCCGCTTTGGGTATGTAGTTATCTCGACCGATGAAGACAGCACCGCATTAAAACCCGCAACCGCTATAACTATCGGCAGCGGCGCTATAAAAGATGCCGCGGGAAATAATTCATCTGCTTCCCTTCCGCCATACCAGGGTACCGCTTTAACAATAGATGGTGTTGCACCCAGGATTGCCAGCGTGGCGGTACCTGCGGCTGGTTTTTATAAACAAGGTGACACCCTGCCATTTGTGGTTCACTTTACGGAGAAGATACGAGTGAACATTTCCACGGATACGGTAACCTTAAAAATCACGATTGGCAACGCCATGAAAAATATGCGGTTGGCAGGGGTTGACACACAACAGCTTCGCTTTATATATGTCGTACAAAGAAATGATCTTGATAAAAAAGGAATCACGCTGGGAACGATATATATGTCCGGCGAAGATGGAATAACAGATATAGCCGGCAATCCGGCTTCATTAACCATCAGGAATGCCGGCCCGGTTGGCAATATCAAAGTTGACGCAATAGCACCTGTTTTTTCTGTTACGACAACCACTACTATTTCTGCCTGTGTAACAGATTCGTTGGTAGCCATCGGGGAAACGCTGGTGGTATCGGATGAAGAAAAAGGAGATAGCATCAGATGGACCATTCAACCAGTACGCATCGGGCAGTCAGCCGTGCAACTAGTGATGACTGCGGTTTCCACAGGAAACCGCATGTCTCCTGCCGTATACTATACAACCAGTTCAATAAAAAGCAACCCGGATACATTACTGATAAGACTATCGGATGGGGTGAATGAATCGGAAAAGTTCATTGTGATATACATGCAGCCCGCCATATCAGCGAACCGGGTATTTTCAGCACCCCATATTTGTAGCGGAACGTCTGCCCGTATAAGGGGGTCAAATCCAAACGGGGGCAATGGAATATATGATTACGTATGGGAGTATTCCACCGATTCCATCGGCTTCGGCAAAGTCAATACCACCAGCTATGAAAAAGACCTGGAGAACTCGCCTAAACTCCTGGCTACCTCCTGGTTCAGGAGAAAAGTATTATCAGGTAAATGTATAGACACATCGGCTGCTATTAAGATTATTCCCATGAAAACAGGGTTATGGACGGGAAACTTTTCAGGAGACTGGCAAAATATAAATAACTGGTGCGGCACAGCGATACCGGGCCCGTTAACAGATGTTGTAGTTCCGGGTGGCACCGCATATCATCCGACAATTACTGATACAGGCTCCTGCCATAATTTATCAATAGGAGAAAGCACCATCTTTTCAGTAAAGGGCAGCCTTCAGATAACAGGCGACCTTAGCGCGGCACCTCGCTCAATCGATCTGTTACAAGGTAGATTGACAGCTGCCGGCACCTTAAAACAAACTATTGCCGGTACAGCTTTCCTGAATAATTCATTGAAGGATCTTTCGGTCAGTAACCCTTCCGGTTTGTTCTTATCCGATAGCCTGTTCATTGATGGAAACCTGCAACTTGTGAACGGGTACCTGCAAACCCGTAACCAACTCGTTATTCGACACACCGGCAGCATAGGCGCGTCGGCTGCGGGTAGCTTTATTGAGGGAAATGTGTCTGTAGAGCACCAGGTCCCGGGGGGCAAAAAAGCCTTCCATTTAATAGCCCACCCTTTATCTTCCCCGATTGGCCTCGGAATGATAAAAGACAGTATAGATATAACCGGTATCGGTGGAATTGAAAATGGATTTACACAAACCCCTACTAACAATCCATCGGCGTTCTGGTATCCTACCGTATCGGTAAAAGATACACCAAAGTTGGATAATAACTGGACCGCATTTACCCATACCAACGGAGAGGGTATTAATGCCTGGAAAAGATACCAGGGAATCCGCTTGTTTACCAGGGGAAAGCCCGGGCAAGGACTGAATGGCCAGCCTGCGGGAGACGGAACCCAGCATACATATTTACCGGGGGCTGTTAACTTACGTTTTACAGGTATGGTAAACACGGGCGACCAGGAGATTATCTTACTGCGGACGGATAGTTCGGGTTTTAACCTGGTGGGTAACCCGTATCCCTCGCCGGTTGATCTTTCAAAAATCAGCTATGGCACCGGGGTGAGTGGCCATTACTGGATATGGAATCCGCACCAGGGTGATGAGGGTGGTTATTCGGCGGTTCCGTTCCAAAGTAACTTTGTGCTGCCAGCCTTTGGAGCTTTCTTTGTGAAAGCAAGGGATAGTTTGAACCACTTCCTCCTGTTCACGGAACATTGTAAAGTGTCACCGGCCGGTACAACCCTTTTGCCTGTTGTGAGCAGGTTCCCTGATTACCATATTGAACTCCGTTTATTTCGTGGGGAGACATTGATGGACCGGGTTCTTTTATACCATTCGGACAGTGCAAGAACCGGTATGGATAAATTTGATGCGGAAAAACTAATGAACAGCGGCACCAATTTTTACAGCCTCAGCCGCGAAAGAAATAAACTTTCCATCGATGCCAGGCCAATCACAAATGAGTCTTCTGTGAGCCTGGGACTGCAGCCAGCAAAGCCCGGCCTTTATTCCCTGCTGGTGGCTGATTGCAAACTGCCGGATCAAAGTACATTGCAATTGCACGATAAATACATGGGGCTGTGGATAACACCTGAAAAGGACAGTAGCTATTCGTTTCTAGTTTCCGAAGACACCGCAAGCTTTGGCGATAACAGATTCGAATTGACCAGTAAGCCCGCTCCTGTTGGCCCCGCTCTCAACCACGAAAAAATAACTATGACAATAGGCCCTGTTCCGGCCATTTCCGAAGTAGTGGTCCATTACGCATTAAAGGAAGATGAACCCGCCATCATTTGTATCCGCGATCAAACCGGGAATGCGCTGATATCAAAGCAGGTGGAGGGCAATACGAATGGGCGTATAGTGATACCGATCAGCCGTCTCGTTCCAGGTATTTACCTGATAGAAATGCGTTCCCGTAAATACTTGTCAACAAAGAAAATGATCAAATTATAAGTACCTGAACACCCTAGATCCTGTACATCCAGTCATGCTTGTCTTCTGCTTTTCCATCGCGGATAGCATTCAGCCTTTTTTTCAGTTCCGGTGCTATTTTCCAGCTGTCTGTATTGAAATGCATTTCATAATCCTTGTATTTCAGTTCCTTGATCATGGAGATAGTGGCGGCTGTTCCGGTGCCGAATACTTCCAGCAACTGGCCCTCGGCATGCGCTTCCAGCAGATCATCAATGTTGATCTTTGTTTCTTCCACTTCCAGCCCCATATCCTGCAGGATAGCAATGGCACTGTCGCGTGTAACACCCGCCAGTATGGTGCCATCTTCCAGGGAGGGCGTGAGGGCTTTATTGCCGATAATAAAGAAAACGTTCATGGTACCCACTTCCTGTACATATTTATGTTCAAAAGCATCAGTCCATAAAACCTGGTCGTAGCCAGCCTTGCGCGCCATTGCGGTGGGGTGCATACTGGCGCCATAGTTACCCGCATTTTTAGAAAAACCTACACCACCCGGGGCGGCGCGGGTATATTTTTCTTCCACATAGATCTTCATGGGAGCTGCATAATAAGGGCCGGTTGGACTTAATATGATCATGAATTTATAGGTCTCGGAAGGTTTCACCCCAATAACGGGATCGGACGAAAACATAAAGGGACGGATATAGAGCGAATGATCGGGCAATGAAGGAATCCAGCTCTTATCCAGGTTAATGAGCATGCGCATACCTTCCATAAAAATATCTTCCGGTACGACCGGCATCTCCATTCTTTCAGCGGAGAGGTTGAATCGTTTGAAATTATCCAGCGGGCGGAAGATAGCCACAGAACCATCGCCATATTTGTAAGCCTTAATACCTTCAAATATGGCCTGGCCATAGTGCAAGGCAGCCGTAGACGGATCGAGCAGCAGGGGCTGGTAAGGTTTGATCTCAACATTTTTCCATTCCCCATTCTTATAATCCGCTTCCAGCATATGATCGGTAAAATAGCGGCCGAAAGGAACATTCTCCAGGCTGGTTCCTGTTAATTTACTGGTTTCAACTTTCGTGATCTTTATGTTTGGGGCTGCTACCATAGTTTTATCTTTGAACTGCAAATAAACAAAAAAAAAATAAAACTAACAGGCGTTAATATTTATAAATGGCATTGCAGAAACAACAATTACCTGGTTTTTTACTGGCCGATCTGTATCGCAGCAGCATTGTATTGGTGGAGGAAGCGGGGCCAGTTCCGGTAAGAGAAGAGGTGGTTGTTGAACAACAAGCTGCACCGAAGCCAGTAGCCGATAACACTGCGATAACTTCTATACCGTTACCAGTAAAAGAGAAAGCAGCCGTGAGTGCCCCGGCAAACCTTACCGGGGAATGGTTTCTGGGTGAGAACAGGAAAAAGATAACGATACTAGTAAATGAAGACGAGGCTAAATACCTTAAAGACGATTCTTTCCAGTTTTTATCAGCTATCCTGGGTGCCTGCCAGCTGAATATGGGTGATGTAGCTATTGTGAACTATGAAAACAGCCCCCTTACCTATAGTCAACTGAAAGAAAAATTATCTCCCTCCTATCTGTTATTATTTGATGTTAGTGCCCGGCAGGTGCAGTTGTCCTTTACGGTGCCGTATTACCAGGTGCAGAAATACGACGGCTGCCAGTTTCTGCTGGCCCCTTCGCTGGAAAAAATGCTGGGCACCGGCCAGGAAGCGAAACTGGAAAAAAGCAAGCTATGGCTTTGCCTCAAAAAAATGTTCGGCATTCAATAAGCAGCTCATGAAAAATAACGCCATCGTTTTTGCTACCAATAATTCGAACAAGGTGAACGAGATCAGGGCTGTTATCGGAAGCCTTTTTACGATCATCACGCTACAGGAAGCGGGTATTGATATCGACATCCCCGAACCACATGATACCCTGGAAGCCAATGCCAGCGAAAAGTCGCAAACCATTTTCCGGATAACAGGCAAGGATTGTTTCAGCGAAGACACAGGGCTGGAAGTGGCCGCCCTGGGTGGAGAGCCCGGCGTAAAAAGTGCCAGGTATGCCGGCGAAGGCAGAGACTTCCAGGCCAATATTGATAAGCTGATTCAAAAACTGGAGGGCGCGAAAGACAGAAGCGCGCAATTCAGAACGGTGGTATCACTGATCGTATCCGGTAAAGAATATTTTTTTGAAGGTGTTTGCAGGGGAAAGATATTACCAGCGCAGAAAGGATTGCAGGGATTTGGCTATGACCCCGTGTTTGTGCCGGAAGGCAGCGATAAAACCTTCGCTGAAATGAGCCTGGATGAAAAAAATCAATTCAGTCACAGGAAGAAAGCGGTAGCGCAGCTGATTCAATTTTTAAAGACCCATTCCGAATGAACAGGATTAAGATAGAACTGCCGGAGAGGTTTCCTTTCTCAACCCAGATCACGATTCGTATTACGGATCTGAACTATGGCGGACACGTAGGCAATGATAGCTTCCTTTCGCTGATACATGAGGCAAGGCAGCAGTTTTTGCGTTCTTACGGGTACTCAGAGTTATCTACCGGGGGCGCGGGCCTGATCATGTCTGATGTTGCCATTGAATTTAAGAAGGAACTGAACTATGGCGATGTGGTGCGGATAGGGGTTGCTGCGGATGGGTTTGACAGGTTTGGCTTTGACCTTTATTATAAAATGGAATTGGATGATGGTGTTTTAGCGGGGAAAGCAAAGACGGGGATGTTGTGCTATGATTACAGTGCTAGGAAACTGGTGACTGTTCCCGTAGAAGTGGTAAATAAATTGAAAGACTGACATCATTGGTAGGTAAAATCCATCCGATTAATAATATTATTGGTTCCGGATTCCGTTTGGGTTAAGGAGATAGGGTAGCCATAGCTATTATACTGGTATTCATATTTGTAAATGACTTTTCGATTGTTCTCATTTACATATGTTTTTGTATAGCTGACAAGTTCATTTTTAGACAACAGCGATATAAAAAGGAAACCGTAGCTGGTAAATTCCGGACAAACCATCGACAGCGGTTCAATGTTTGAGAATACCCCTTTTCTTGTTCCCCATGTGAATTCTTCCTCAACGATCCTACCTAAGTACTTAAACTCAGAACGTATTTTTGCTATGTTCCCGTTGGCATAGGACATTCTATAAATAATAAATGAGTCTGCAATAAACGTGGTATAAATGGAAGGTGTATGGGAATAGTCGAGAATATTCTTAAAAATTCCGAAATAGGCTTTGTAGGTCACTTTACCATTATCATTCTTAAAAACAATACTGTCTGTTTCCTGTGTGGTTCCTTTAAAAGATGAAGAATAGGGAGCTGAACTCAACGTTGAATAAGTAGGCATGCTATTTATATCATAATATATATGATGCCCATATACCGAAGCAAACTGTGCGGGTATCCATTCAAGTTGCGTTCCAGTATAGGCAAAATCAAGTAAGTGATATGAAATGCCAGCTACTGCCCCCATAATGCCCGTCACGCGTTGGCCTTGGTCATACAAAAAAGTATAATACTCAACGGAACCATCCGCCCTTGTCAGTAAAGGTTTTCCAGCAAACACAGCGGCCTGTTCATCATTTTTTGTACAGCCTGCCCATACAAAGGCCAGCGTAACAAGCAGCATTAAAGCATTCCTCGTTTTCATGACTACTTTTTTATACAATAAAAGTAGTCAACAAGATTTTTTTTTCCTGTTTTTTCCATGAGTAGGGGTATTTTATTTATGAAGCTGCTAAACTGATCTTAGCCGGCATTCCAGATCCGCCAGCTTTCTTCGGCCTGTATCACCAGCATTTCAAGACCATTCTGAGTGCTGGCACCCCGCAATCTGCCCATCTCCAGAAATTTCGTTTCGGCCGGATTGTAAACAAGGTCGTATAAATGATGCCGCGCCGTAAGATATTGATAAGGTATTTCGGGTTTATCTTCCACCTTGGGATACATTCCCAGTGGAGTAGTATTGATCAACAGATGATGGGTTGATAAGATCTCTTCCGTCAGATCATCATAAGACAAAGCACTGGCAGAACCTTTTCGGGATACATATTGAAATGGTATGGATAACTTGCCCAATACATAGGCCACAGCGGCCGACGCTCCGCCTGTGCCGAATACCAAAGCATTTGTATGATGCGTGCGGAGATAAGGGGTGATGGATTTTTCAAATCCCACCACATCGGTATTATATCCCGTTAATACACCGCCACGGATATCAATGCAATTGCAGGCACCGATGGATTTTACCACTTCGGAAGAATGAGTCAAAAAGTCAATTACCGCTTTTTTATAAGGGATCGTAACATTCAGTCCGCAAAGGCCCGGTGTGCTGAGTAATTTATTCAGCTCAGTGATATCGGCCAGCGAATGATTTTCATATACGCAGTCAGCTATCCCTTCTTTTGCAAACTTCTCTGAAAAGAATCGCTGTGAAAACGAATGAGACAAGGGATAGCCTATCAGACCGTAACGGCGCATAATTATTTTTTATCGAGGTACAGCTCGAACGTATCACCCCTCAAACCGATGCGCATGGCTTCCAGTGGAATCACTTCATTGGGGGCAATATTCCCAAGGTTTACGTTGCAACCGATCAATTCCAGGAAATACAACTGCTGCGCCTTTTGAGGAGCTTCCCATAATATTTTCTCTTCGGCTATCTGCGTCAGTATTTCCTGCACAAGTCCTTCCCTAACCTCGCCAGACCCCCGGTAGATCCCAACATTACCGGCTTCACGGGCTTCTGCAATTACATAAGAAGAACCCGCTTCCAGTTCGGCGCGCATTAACTCAATCCATTTATAAGGAGGAATGATATGGGCGGCATCCTTACTTCCCACTTCGCTCAATACGGTAAAATGTTTGGTGAGCTTTTCAATATACCCGCATTTTTCAGCGTGGGGAATGCTGATAGAGCCATCGCTTACCTCAACATGGCTGATGCCATAGTCTTTGCACATGGCTATGTAATCATCAAACTGGTTCCGGATCAGGAAAGCTTCAAACAGCGTTCCGCCGAAATAAATGGGCATTTTATAGGAATGGTATACTTCTATCTTCTCACGCAGGTTAGGAGTAACAAAAGCGGTTCCAAAACCCAGTTTCACAATATCCGTATGCGGCCCGCTTACACTGATAAAATCATGCACCTCGTTAATACTGAGGCCTTTATCCATTACCATGGTTAAACCAGATGTTCTGGGTTGCTGTGTACGCGTGGGGATCTGTGAAAGATTAAAATTCATGCCGGATTGGTTTTTTGTCGCGGCAAAAATAAGATAATCGTTTGAATTCTAATTGTCTACCTTTTTGGGCGGATATCGTAATAATGCGCCTTTATTACTAACTGCTAACTGCGAACTACCAACTAAAACAAGGGTCTTAAATTTTTTTACCTTTTTTATAGCGGGCCACAATATCTACCACCTGGTTATTCTGGAGAATGGAAGGGTTTAGTTCAATGAATTTTTTCAGATGCCGGGGGGCTTTCTCCATGGCCATCTCCAGTTTCAGCAGGCCTTCTTTGTTTTTACCCATGGTGAACAGGATAGAGCTGTAATAGAAAAGAAATACCGGTTTGCCTTCTGTTGCTTTCATGGCTGCTACGCATTGTTCAATGGCTTCCTCATTCAGGTCGGCTTTAATCAGGCAACGGATCAATGCTTCCCAGCCCGGTACATTTTTGGGTTTGTTGCGTACAACGGTTCCAAAATACTGTATCGCGTCTTTAAACAGCCTGAGATTCATTTTACATTCTCCCATTGCCAGGTTATACTCCGGAACATTCCGGTGGATACGCATGGCGTTGTCAAGCTGCTTGATCGCGCTTTGCCATTGCTCTTCCAGCATATAGGTAACGGCTATTTTGTAATGCAGCTTACTATCGTCGGGGTTCAGGTGTACCGCTTTCTTGTAGTTAAACCTGGCCTGGGCAAAGTTTCCCATCCGGTGATAGCAGTGGCCTATCGCTTCGTAAATAACGTCTTCCGGTCTTGTTAGTTCCAATACCTTTTCCAGCACTTCAATCGCTTCTTTGTATTTACGGAGACGGAGGTAAGCATCGCCCATGTTCCGGTAGGCATAATCAAATTTTTCATCAATCGCCACCGCATACTGGTATGCGTCAATGGACTTTTCATACAGCTTCAGACCCTGGTACGCCGCCGCCAGGTTAAACCATGCCAGTTCACTGAAAGGATACTCATCTATAATAGACTGGTGCAACCGGATACTTTCTTCATTACGGCCGGTAAAATCAGTCCAGAAGCAAATCTTGTAAAGAGCCTCTTCATTATTGGGTTCTTCCTCCAGTATCAGCTTAAGGCAATCGAATACCTTGTCAAACTCTTCATAGTCATCGTATACATCCGCCAGTTCAAATAACAGGTCCAGCCTTTCCTCGCCTTCAAACAGCAACAATGCTGCTTCCAGCAGTTTTACGGCTTCCGCCTGCTGGTCAAGTGCCAGGTAAGCATCTGTTTTCAGTATATAAAGGTTTACATCGCTGCTGTCGTATAGTTCCGCCACTTCCAGGATATCGAGTGCTTCCCGGTATTTGCGCGTTGCCAGCAATAAATCGGCCTTTTTAATCATCAACTGGGAAGAATAGGGAAACTGGGATAAACCGATCTCAGCGGCTTCCAGGGCCTCCGGAAGGCTGTCTTTGTCATCAAAATGATCAATAATCCGCTCAAATGCGTCTTCCTCTATAAAAGAGTGCTGACGGCCAAGCCTGAGATTGTGGTATTGCCTGAGTAATTCTTTTAGCTCTTCGCGGTCTTCGCGGTACGGATTTTCTCGCATCGGCTATTAGGTTTATACAATATACCAACAAAAAATGAGGTTTTTTGTTGTTTTTTGTAACTTTTTGCACTTATTAACGTATAGTTAATAAGTTGGTAATTGGCAGAATTTTAAGATTTATTGCCGGATATTTAATAATTAGACTACCTTTGCTATAATGACAAAGTTGTATAACATACAAAAAATCGCCTTTCTTGCCCTGCTTTTGCTCGGTATGCAGGTGGCGTATGCTGCTTTGTCGTTCAGCGGTTTAGCAGATGAAAAGACAAAAGCCAACAGCAAATTCTCGCTGAGAAGCCTTAGTTCTTTATCTCACAAAAGCCTCTCTCTTTCATCCCTCAAGTCGAGCCTGCAATATAAAGGCGGACAGATGTACTCTTTACCCAAAGAAACCACATCCGGTTTCGAAGTAAGTTCTATGTTACGTTATGATAACGGTAACACTACCTACATCTACCCTTACAAATACAAGGTTAAGGTTCCGAAGTTTAAAACACCCAGCCGGGTTAATTAATTAGTAATTAATAATTAGTAATTATTAGTTCAGAATTCTGTAGCCGCTTGTTGGCACATCAAACCTGGATGCCTGTACGGGGTTGAGATTAAGCTTGGTGGCAGTGTATTTGAATTTACGGTTGTCTGTTTCCTGCGCTTCATATTCCAGCACAAAACCGGGAATATCTTTGAACTGGTACTCGAAGTCTTTCACAGACGGCACAATACCCGTTGCATAATATACGGCGAAGGAACTTCCATCTTTCAGCAGGATCATGGCTTTTTTACATTCGTAGCCCAGTATCGTTTTTGTTTCATTTACCAATGTAACTTTTGATCCGTCATACCGGTTATTCTGCGCCAGCCATTTTGCATTGTCGAGACGCGTCATAAACTTATTACCCCCGAACTCACGCAGTATTACACCCGCTCCGGTTACCTTATTGTAAAATAATGATTGGGAAAAAGAAGGGCTCACCAGGTCGGTCCGGCTATCATTTCCTTTGATATAAACGGTTTTGGTAGTACTCTTCAGCGATTCCAGCACATCTTTATCCAGGTTGCCTTCTTCGGCTGTTACGGTATAGGTAACGCTGCACTCGGCCACAACGCGCTGCTGGGCTATGCCTCCGATCGCAATAAAACCAAGTACCAGCGTAAAGATTCTCTTCATATCGATAAATTTAAGCATTAATCGTGAGACGTGAGGCGTGAGGCGTGAGACGTGAATCGTCAATCGTGAATCGTGAATCGTGAATGAAGTACAGTACTCCACGACTCAAGTCTCAAGGTTCAAGTCTCACGGTTCACGATTCACGGTTCACGATTCACGGTTCACGAAAGAAAAGCCCGCTATTTTTTGGTGCTCTTATTCTTCAGCTCCTGCAATTTCTTCTGGCTTTCGTTCATCTGCTCGTATCTCTCCTGCCATTTGCTTTTCTTTTTCGGGGCCTTTCGTTTTTCTTCTATTTTGGCCAGTATTTTGTCGTGATTGATAATATAATTCTGTATCACAAATTGCAGGCCAAGTGTTATAATATTAGACACTGTATAATACCAGGTGAGTGCCGATGGAAGCTTGTTAAAGATAAACAAGAGCATAAACGGAAATATATACGGCATGTATTTCAACGCAGGATTATCCTGGGTGGGTGTCATGGCCATATTATAAATTGAGATCAGGAAGCTGGTAGCCACCGCGGTGATGGTGAACAGGCTTACATGGTCGCCATAGGCCGGAATATTAAACGGCAGGTGGGCAATGGAATCATAAGACGACAAATCATTGCTCCACAGGAATGCCTGTCCACGCAGGGCTATGTTGGAATTAAAGAAACTATATAACGCAAAGAAGATAGGGATTTGCAGCAGGGCCGGTATACATCCGCCCAATGGATTTACGCCCGCCTCCCTGAACAGTTTCATCTGTTCCATGGCAAAACCCTGCTGATCGGTACCGAATTTCTTTTTGAGGGTATCCAGTTCGGGGCGGAGTACTTTCATCTTGGCACCGCTCAGGTAACTGCTATACGTTAGCGGCGATGTTACCAGGCGTATAAACAGGGTTAACAGTAGTACCACCCATCCATAGTTCTTTACAAAGCCACCAAAGAAATCGAACACGGGCATAATAATATACTTGTTGATAGGCCGTACAAATGAATACAGATCCCTTCCCAGGTTCACTATCTTATCCATTTCGGGTGCTTCCTTCTTTAAAATGGCATAGTCGCTCGGCCCATAGTACAATTGGAAAGGAACACTTACGGCAGCGGCTGCCGGAAGCTTGGCTTGTAAGGTCACATCAGCAGTGGCCAGTGTGGTACTGGAATCGGTCTTCCTCAGCCAGTTTACCTGTCCGCCCGCAAAGCCGTTCTTTGCTATCAGCGTACTGTTAAAAAACTGCTGTACCACACTAACCCATTGTACAGACTTCTCAAATTTATGCTCCGTTTTGGCTGAGATATAATCAAAACTATTATCCTCTGAAAAACAGATATTCGACATCTGCCTTTCATAAGCGGCTGTTTTTTCATGCTGGAAAGTAGTTGCCTTCCATTGAACGTTCATCAACCCCTGGCTAAGCAGTTTGTCGGCACCCGTCAGGCTCACATTCCAGTCTATCCGGTATTCATTTGGCCTTACAATATACTGGTGGGTGATACTCTGCCCGTTGGCGGCGGCCAGCACAAAAATGATCGTTTGTGAGCCATCAGGGTTCTTTATAACCGGGTTAGCGGTAAAGAAGAGGTTGGTAGACAGCGAAGACCGGTTAGCGGAGGTATTGATGCTATATCCGAGATCGCTATTGGTAGCCAGGGTAACATGGGTACTATCTGATGACTTATAATTTTTCAGCTCAACCTTCTCCACCGATCCCCCTTTATTGGAGAATGTAACTTTCATTACCTCATTTTCAACTGTCACTGTCTGCTCGGTGCCGATGGCTGCCGTTGTAAAATCACCGGCGGCAGAAAGGCGGGTAGCGGAATCCCTTTTTAATGAATCTAAGCGGGCTACAGCAGTATCCAGCGGTTTCATATTGGCCGCCATTACTTTTCTTACAGAATCTTCCTGCTTTTGCTTGATCGCCTGGAGCTCATTCGACTGTTTGGTACTGTACCAGAAATAGGCAAAAAACAAAACACCCAGCAACACGAACCCAATGACCGTATTCTTATCCGTCTTCATACAAGATTTTATTGAGGGCCAAAGGTAGGGAAACCGAGACCGTTAAAATAGCTTTAAAAGCAAAAAACAGCGCGGTAATACCGCATTTTAGCTGTTTCTTTATGCTTCCCGCTTCAACCAGGCAATTTCCCCTTCAACCACTCACTCTGTAAAGCAACGATATGCAGGATAATACTATGCCTATTTCCCGGCGGGAAACCTATGTTCCTACCCGATGGAACCGTTTTTTATGGTATCTGTCGACAGCGGAGCCGGAAATATTACAGGATTGCGTGATCGACCGCAACCGGTATGCCATTACCGGCATGACCGTACTGGGTACCTGGTTGTTTGCCACCCTTGCCTGGACTTATTTTTTCAGCACGGTGGTTGACAATCTGTGGATAGCTGTGCCGGCGGGCCTGTTTATGGGTGGCGTTATATTAGGCATCGACAGGGCCCTGATCAAAGGAATTAACCGAAACAATAAAAGGAAACTAATACCGCTGGGGTTCCGGGCAGTGCTGGCACTTACCATCGGGCTGTTCATGGCGCAACCGGCATTGTTATACCTTTTTAATAAAGAAATTCATGTGCAGATATCCCTTGACAATGAGCAACGAAAAAAAGCTAAACGTCAGCAACAGGATTCGGTATACGCCCTTTCAAGAGGTTTATTGATAAAGGATCGCACGCAGCTGCAACAGCAGCTCGATAACCGTTATGGTGAGGTTTCAGCCGCCCGGCAAAATTTCATCAATGAAACAGATGGAACCGGTGGCAGCAAGAAAATAGGCTTAAAGGATATTGCGCAGGCGAAACAAAAAGAATACGAGAAACTGGCGGCTGACTATACAGCTGAACAAACCAGGATACTACCACAAATAAAAAGTGCTGACAGTGCCCTTGCCATGATGGATGCGAATATCCAAAAAGAACAGCTGGCCTTTGAGCAGTTATTGAATGATGGATTTATAACAAGGATAGAAGCACTGAACCATCTTATCAAAGATAATACGGCCGTGGCCTTCCGGTATTACCTGCTGGTTGCCATTTTACTCCTGATAGAACTGATGCCCGTAATTGCCAAAAGCATTTTACCGGAGGGGACTTATGATGAAAAAGTGAAACTTCGGGAAGAGATCGAAAAAGAACTTACGCGCCAGAATCATAAACGGGAACTGGCACTGAAGGAATTGTACAACCAAACCGCTTTCGAGCAGGATAGTGAATTTATTAAAGACTTTTTCACAGAAACCAGGGATGAAAGAAAAGAAAAAATGAAAGAGAAAGTCGACTCCTGGAAAAAAGACCAGGACAAAAGTTTCGACGATATCTGGGGAGACATGAAGAAAGAGATGCTGACTAAGATGGAAAACTAAAAAAACTGAATGTCCAATGATCCATTTCCAGGGTTGGAAATGGGTCATTGGACATTGAACAGGCAGCAACCCTTATTTCCCGCCGGGAGGACACCAGGTTCTCAGGTAATCGGTAAACAATTGCTGCAGATGCGCTGTTGTTCCCCTGCCTTCTGAAATGCTGTGTGTGCGGTTGGGATAGGTCATTAATTGAAATTGTTTTCCGTTGGCAATGAGCTCATTCACCAACATCTCGGCATTATTGAAATGTACGTTATCATCGCCCGTGCCATGTACGTATAGCAGATGTCCTTTCAGGTTTTTGGCGTAGGTGATAGGGGAAGCTTTAAGGTAGGCTTCCTTGCTGAACTGCGGAATGCCCATGTATCTTTCCTCATAAATATTATCATAGGTAAATGCGCTTCCTACGGCTGCGATGGAGATACCGGTTTTGTAAATATCGGGGTATTGGAACATCAGGTTAAGGGTGGCTGTGCCACCGCCGCTCCATCCCCATACAGCAATACGCGAAGTATCTACAAAATCCCATTTCAATATTTCCTTAGCGGCCATAGCCTGGTCGCGGATATTGATCTGACCAAAACGCTGGTAGATCGACTTACGCCATTCACGGCCCTTCGGTACCGGTGTTCCGCGGTTATCTATCGAAATATAGATATACCCGTCATTCACCATATCGCCTTTGTATAACCTGTTTCGGCCTGTACCATATACATCTTTTACATTCTGTCCCCAGGGTTCTGTATAAACAAAGAACAATACCGGATATTTCTTAGTGGGATCAAAATTCGCCGGTTTTACAACAAAAGCATCCATGGTAACTTTATCTTCGGTAGTAATGGTGATAAACTCCATGCGTGATGCCGATTTATCGCTTTTAGCCAGGGCCTTGTTCACCAGGTCGCCATTCAATGAGCTATGATCGGGCAGCGATACCCATTCACGGGATGTGGGCGTATAGTAATTGGAGAAGCTATGCGAGGCAAATGCACCTGTTGGAGAAACATCATAATTATGTGTTCCAACCTGGTTCATGGGCGACAGGCGTTCAGCTACGGTTGAACCGTCCAGTTTTGTGCGGTACAGGTATTTCTGTGTGGCATTGGCAGGCGAAGCGAAGAAATAAACGTAACCGCTTTTTTCATCTATCGAGCTGATGTCCATTACATCATAGGCACCTGTTGTAAGCAGTGTTTCTTTTTTGCCATCCCTGCTCACCCGGTATAAATGACGCCAGCCATCCTTCTCGGTGGCCCATAGAAAATCTTTACCTCCATTGAGCCAGTCCCATCCACCATACGAATAATCCTCATCCCATAAAGCGATGATATCAATCCAGGCGGGGTCCTTCTCCTCATAAATAGTAGTGGGAGTACCGCTTACAATATCGCAAAGCATCAGTCGGCTCTCATTCTGCAGCCTGTTCATGTGCTGCACGATCACCTGCGAACTGTTGGCGGCCCATTCCATCCTGGGGATATAGGAATTCAGGGCCGGATCCATCGGTATCTTCATCCAGCTGGTCTTTTTGGTATCCACATCCACCACTCCTATTTTACTGCTGGAAGGCTTCTCGCCGGCAATAGGGTACTCAACGGGGTTGATAAAGGGATAAATGGAATCGGTATTGTTTAACATGAGGTAGGTCTTTACGGTACCCACTTCAATTTGCCAGTACGCGATTTTCTTGCTATCCGGGCTCCAGCGGAAACCATCGCGGCAAAAAAACTCTTCCTCATAGGCCCAGTCGAATGTTCCGTTAATCAGTTTGCGGTTGCCTCCCTGCGTTAGCCGGGTTACCTTACCGGTTGGCAATTCCTCCATATACAAATCATACCCGCTCACATACGCTAATTTCTTTCCATCCGGTGAAAACTTGGCAAACTGAAGAGAAGAAGCCGGAAGCCCCTTTCCTACCTGCCGCAGGCTTTTATCAGCCATATTCAGCAGCCAGTAATCCCCACGGGTATCATATCTCCATACCTGCTGGCTATTGGTGTAAATGAGTACCTGCTGGTCATCAGCAGAGAAGAAGAAATTTCGTACCGGCAAGGGGGTTGACGCGTCTTTGGGCGTAAGAAGTTCTTTTGAAATCCAGGTTGTTTTTGCCAGCGAAGGCAATGAATATTTTACAATCGCCCCGGCTTCCTGCGCATAGTAGCCGTTACCATCTTTGGTCCATTTGGTGCCATGCGGCGGCTGAGCGGTAGCAAGGAAGCAGCAAAATAAGAATGCCGACAGCATACAGTGTTTCATCATGATGAGCTATTTAGTTGTAAACATTATGCCTTCGCGCCTTTGCGAGAACATATATTTCGCACGAAGGCACAAAGGCACAAGGTAATGAGGAATGATTGTTTTATATTTTCTCGCTGAGAAGGCTGCCTTTTTTTACGCTGCCTTTCAATTCATTGTATTTTTTGGCTGCTCCTATGAAACTTACGAATAGCGGCGCAGGATTTTCAACCGTACTTTTCAGTTCAGGGTGATATTGCACGCCGATGAAGAAAGGATGGGTAGGTATTTCCATGATTTCTACCAATCCTGTTTCAGGGTTACGTCCGCTGGCCATCATACCGTTTGATTCAAACTGTTCCAGGTATTGGTCATTAAACTCGTAACGGTGCCGGTGCCGCTCACTGATCCGGGTTGAACCATAAATGCTGTGTGCCAGGCTGTTCTCCTTGATCTCACAAGGATAAGAGCCCAGGCGCATTGTGCCGCCCATCATCTTGATCTTTTTCTGTTCCTCCATCATATTTATCACCGCATGCTCCGTGGAGGTGTCCATCTCTGTTGAATGCGCAGCCTTCAGCCCCAGTACATTGCGTGCATACTCAATCACCGCCATTTGCATACCGAGACAAATACCAAAGAAAGGCAATCCTTTTTCGCGTGCATACTCAACCGCCACTATTTTCCCTTCTATGCCGCGGTGACCAAACCCCGGTGCCACCAGCAACCCGTCTAAACCATCCAGTTTCTCGGCTACGTTATCGCTTGTGATGAATTCACTATGCACATTTACTACCTGTACTTTCACCTCGTTCATCGCACCGGCGTGTACAAAACTTTCGAGTATGGATTTATAAGCATCCTGTAACTCAATGTACTTGCCGATAAGTCCCACCGTAACTTTACTCCGGGGATATTTGAGCTTATCCAGGAAGCCCTTCCATTTGTCGAGATTGGGCTCACCATAATTTGTGATCTTCATTTTTTTCAGGCAGATCAGGTCGAGCTTTTCGCGCAGCATCAGTAATGGCACTTCATAGATAGTGGAAGCGTCCATTGCTTCAATTACCGCTTCCTGTTTTACATTGCAAAAAAGGGCTATTTTTCTCTTGATATCATTATTAAGTGGCTCTTCGGTACGGCACACCAGTATATCCGGATGCACGCCTGTTTCACTCAGCATTTTTACGCTGTGCTGGGTAGGTTTTGTTTTTAATTCCTTGGCCGCTTTCAGGTAAGGGATCAGGGTAAGGTGTACTACCATTACATCCTCTTCGGGAAGTTCCCATTGCAGTTGGCGAACCGCTTCAATAAAAGGAAGGCTTTCGATATCACCCACCGTTCCGCCAATTTCAGTGAGAATAATATCATATTTATCATCTTCTCCCAGCAATAGCATCCTGCGCTTGATCTCGTCTGTGATATGGGGAACTACCTGTACGGTTTTACCTAGAAAATCCCCTGCTCTTTCTTTATTAATAACAGTCTGGTAAATACGGCCGGTGGTAACATTATTGGCCTGTGACGTATAGATGCTTAAAAACCGCTCATAATGGCCCAGGTCGAGATCGGTTTCGGCACCATCCTCGGTAACAAAACATTCTCCATGCTCATAAGGGTTCAATGTACCCGGATCTACGTTGATATACGGATCAAATTTCTGGATGGTAACCCTTAAACCCCTTGCCTGCAATAGTTTTGCAAGAGAAGCGGCAATAATACCCTTTCCGAGACTACTTGTTACGCCACCGGTAACAAAAATGAATTTGGCCATTTAGTTGGTTTATTGGTTGATTGGTTTACTGGTTTATTGGGTATTGGCTATTGGCTATTGGTTGATTGCCTTACAGTTCATTGGTTATTACATTCTACATCAACCAACACCCAATAAACCAACACCCAATAAACCAAAAAACACGGTTTCTGCCAGTTATTATTCAAAAAATTGACCTTGGAAAATGAACGGTTGTAGATAAATTTCAGAGGTCGTACAAACGTACAGCAAAAAACTTTCCCAAAAAAAAATAGCATCATTGTTTAACCATTAATAGGTTCAAAGTGTTAATTTGAGGTGTACATCTTTACTCCAAAAAACGACATATGAAAAAAATCTTATTTATTACCCTTGCTGCATTGGCTACGGCGGCATTTTTTGGTTACCGGTATAAGTCGCCCCAGCCCGATATTCTTACGCCAGGCTGTTACATCAGTTGTTATAACGGCGATGTAAGAGAGCAGTTCCGTAAGGAAGCCATTACGCCCCAGTTTGCGGCCTTGCACGAGGCACCTCTTTATTATAAACTGGAAGGCGGTGATGGTCAGCGGGTAACCTTTACGGCAGCTGATGGGTCTACCGCGATGGGTTATGAGATCAAAGCCAAAACCAAATCGGATAAATGGGTATTTGTGATACAGGAATGGTGGGGATTGAACGACTATATTAAAAAGGAGTCGGAAGTACTCTCAAAAGAGCTGGGCAACGTGAATGTAATTGCGCTTGACCTGTATGATGGCAAAGTTGCGGCTACGCCCGATAGTGCCATGAAGCTGATGCGGGGCGTTCAAACCGCGAGACTGGAAAATATTATCAAGGGTGCTATCGCCTATGCAGGCCCAAGTGCAAAAATTTATACCATTGGCTGGTGTTTCGGTGGTATGTGGAGCCTGCAAACAACCCTGCTGGCGGGTAAGCAGGCTGCAGGATGTGTGATGTATTATGGCAGGCCCGAAACCAACCTGGAAAAACTAAAAACGCTGAATACAGACGTAATAGGTTTTTTTGGCAATAAAGATCAGAGCCCTTCACCGGAAGTAGTTAGTAAATTTGAAGCCGATATGCAGGCAGCCGGCAAAAAACTAACCGCCTATAAATATGATGCGGGCCACGGATTTGCCAACCCCAGCAATCCCAGCTTTAACAAAGAAGCCACTGAAGACGCTCATACCAAGGCCGTGGCGTTTCTGAAAGCGCATATGTAAACAAGATAACTGGTGACGGGAGAAAGCGAGTGGCGTTCCCGTCATCAGTCATTTATTCTATTTACATATCATGTACGATCTTCTTATAGCTGGTAACAATCCCTTTAATTAAAGAAGAGCTGAATCCCTGGTGTTCCATTTCATTGAGGCCGGCGATGGTGCAGCCTTTGGGGGTGGTAACTTTATCTATTTCCTGTTCGGGGTGTGTATTTCGCTGGAGAAGCAGTTCAGCGGCTCCCTTTACGGTTTGCGCTGCGATGAGAGAGGCTGTAGCGGCACTAAACCCGATCTCGATTCCTCCCTGTATATTGGCCCTTATGTAGCGCATGGCATAGGCGGTGCCACAGGCTCCCAGTACGGTTGCCGCATCCATTAGCTTTTCTTCAATAACAACAGATTTCCCCAACTGGTTAAACAGCTCTGTCACAAACTTCGTTTGCTCATCGCTTGCCTGGTGCGCACAGATACAGGTCATGCTTTGCTGTATCGCGATGGCTGTATTGGGCATTGCCCGGAAAACAGGAAACCCATCGCCGGCAATCTCCCGAATATCTTTGATCCATATACCGGTGATCACACTTATCAGTACATGACGCGCGGGATCAAGATAGGGCAGCATGGCCGATAATACCTCCTGTGCCTGGAAAGGCTTAACGGCCAGCACAATATAATCCGCAAAGCTGGCGGCTTCCGCATTATCGCTGCTTACTTTCACACCCTTTTCGGCCAGTGATTGCAATGTAGCGGTGTTCCGCTTGGTAACAACAAGGTTGCCCGGCAAAACAAAACCACTCGATACCAGTCCTTCTGCCATCGCAGCTCCGAGATTTCCGCCGCCGATGATTGCGATTCTTTTGTTCATGGTGGGTGTGAGAATTTGAAAATTTGAGAATTTGAAAATTTGAAAATTACTATGATGGATAGAAATGTCGATTGTCACTTCCGGAATTTTCAAATTCTCAAATTTTCAAATTTTCAAATTCCTTAATTCCCTCGTTTACAAATATGTTAGCGATGCAAGATACTCTTTCACATACTCTCCCACCCCCTCCTCCAAAGAATAAAAAGGCTTGTCATATCCTGCGGCTTCCAGTTTTTTCATGTTGGCCTCTGTGAAGTACTGGTAGGTATCACGCAGGTCTTCGGGCATATCTATAAACTCGATAGCGGGGGGAAGATTGAGCCCGGAAAAGGTTGCCGTTACCAGGTCGATAAAACTGCGGGCGGTGCCGGTGCCTACATTATAGATTCCATTGTTATCGGATTTCCAGGAATCATCCAGCATTCCCTTCATCATCCACCCGATAATCTGAACCACGTCTTTTACGTAGATAAAATCACGCAATTGTTCCCCATCTTTATATCCCTCTTTATGGCTCCTGAAAAGTTTCATGGAACCTGTCTTCCTTATCTGGTTGAACGCATGCCATATTACGCTGGCCATACGGCCCTTATGGTATTCATTGGGACCATATACATTAAAGAACTTGAGGCCGGTCCAGCAGGGAGGGCAGTGATTGTCCGCTACCTGTTGCAGTACCCATTTATCAAACTCGTTTTTGCTTACGCCATAGGGGTTCAGTGGCTGCAGTTTTTCAATTACTGAATGATCATCATCATAGCCCCATTCGCCTGCGCCATAGGTAGCGGCAGAGGAAGCATATATTAAAGGCACCCTGTTAGCGGTACAATAGTTCCAGGTATCCTGCGAATACCGAACATTCAATTCTTCGTGTATGGCATAGTCAAATTCGGTGGTATCCGTTCTTGCCCCAAGATGAATTACTAAATCGATCTCCGGCTGGTGTGTGGCAAGCCAGTCGAACAAATGATACCGTTCAACAATACTGGTAAATGATTTCGATTCCCAGTTCTTTCGTTTTTCTTCAAAGCCAAAATCATCCACCAAAATCAGGTTCTCATACCCCATCTCATTCAGCCACTGAACCATACACGACCCAATAAAACCGGCGGCTCCCGTTACTATGACCTGGGATGATATTGCTGAATTTTGCATTTCAAATGTTGATTTTGTCCCAAAAAATACTCCCCCTTCCTCCAACCACTCACCACTCACGACTCACGACTCACGACTTACGACTTACGACTTACGACTCACGACTTACAACTTACAACTCACGACTCCCCCCAAATACTTTCTCAATCGCCGTATCATACTTCGCTTTCCATTCGCTGATATTGCCCCAGTCTTCACCATTAACGGTGATCTTTCCTTTTGTTACGGTACCGAGTTCGGTTATTTCGATGCCCGCTGCTTTAGCATCTGCCACTAATGCTTCTACGTTTTCTTCGGCAACAGAAATAACTACTCTACCCTGGGCTTCTCCAAACCAATAAGCATCTCTTCTGAAAGTACTTGCCGGCGCGGATGAAACATAGAAGCCAAAACCACCGGTGAAACCGCTTTCCAGCAAGGTGATGGCCAAACCTCCTTCGCTGATATCGTGGGCACTTTTTATCTTCCTGTCTTTAATTACACCGGTTATAAACTGTTGAACAGCCAGTTCTTCGTCGAGGTCAAAATAGGGAGCGGGGGAATACTCTGTTTTTTTCAGTTTGTGCAGGTACTCCGAAGAACCGATATCATTTTGCTGTTTACCTACCAGGAGGATCACATCGCCCGCCGCTTTAAAATCGAGCGTCATGCGGTTCTGCATATCATCAATAATACCTACCATGCCGATGGTAGGGGTGGGATATACCGGTCCGTCAGGGTTTTGGTTATAAAAGCTAACGTTACCACCTGTAACAGGTGTGTTGAACTTACGGCAGGCATCACCCATGCCGGTAACCGCTTTTACAAACTGGTAGTACACTTCCGGATCGTAGGGATTTCCAAAGTTGAGGCAATTGGTAACGCCGATAGGCTCGCCGCCACTGCAAACTATATTCCTTGCCGCTTCGGCCACCGCTATCATCCCCCCTTTATAGGGATCAGCAAATACATACTTACTGTTACAATCCACCGTCATAGCCAGTGCTTTACCAGTGCCTTTTGCCAACACGATCGACGCATCACTGGGTGCATTGGTGGATGCGTTGGCGGCACCTACGGTACTGTCATACTGCGTGTAGATCCAACGTTTAGATGCGATATTGGGTAACTGTACCAGGAATTCGGCCACAGGTTTGAGTTCGGTAATATCCTGAATGCTGTCGGTTGTAAAAGCATGTATCCTGGAAAAATAAGCGGGCTCTTTGTATTCCCTTGTGTATTGCGGCGCTCCTCCACCCAATACCAGTTCATATGCCGGGATAGAGGCTTCCAATTCGCCGTGCATATAAAACTTCAGTAATTTATCGTCGGTAACCTGACCAATTTCGCTGCAGCTAAGGTCCCATTTCTCAAACACTTTCAGTACAGCTTCCTCTTTGCCCTTTTCTACCACCACCAGCATACGCTCCTGGCTTTCGCTTAGTAACAGCTCCCAGGCTTTCATATTCTTCTGCCGCGTGGGAACTTTATCGAGGTCGATCCGCATTCCTACGCCGCCTTTCGCACTCATTTCAGCCGTAGAACAGATAATACCTGCGGCACCCATATCCTGCATACCAATCACCGCGCCGGTTTCAATCACTTCGAGGCAGGCTTCCAGCAATTTCTTTTCCTGGAAGGGATCGCCCACTTGAACGGCAGGCAGTTCTTCGGTGCTTTCCGCGGTGATTTCAGCCGATGCGAAAGAAGCTCCACCTATTCCGTCCTTACCGGTAGCACTTCCCACAAAGAAAACGGGGTTGCCGGTTCCGGTGGCGGTGGCACTCACCATTTTGCCGGCTTCCATAATACCCACGCTCATGGCATTCACCAAAGGGTTGGTATGATAGCAGTCTTCAAAATAAATTTCGCCACCTACCGTAGGAACGCCAAAGCAGTTACCGTAGTGGCCAATTCCATGAACAACGCCACTTAACAGCCGCTGCGTTTTTTTATCCGCCAGATTTCCGAAGCGTAAGCTGTTTAAAGAAGCGATAGGCCGGGCTCCCATGGTAAAGATATCCCGTTGAATACCTCCCACGCCTGTGGCGGCACCCTGGAACGGTTCGATGGCACTAGGGTGGTTATGACTTTCAATCTTGAACACAACGCCAAATCCATTGCCCATATCCATCAGCCCGGCGTTCTCTTCACCCGCGGCTACCAGCATACGGCCACCATCTCGCGGCAGTGTTTTAAGCCATTTTATGGAGTTCTTATAACTACAGTGCTCACTCCACATGCCACTAAAAGCGCAGAGCTCCGTGAAATTAGGTGTGCGGCCAAGTTTTTGTTTTATCAGTTCAAATTCTTCTTCCGTTAAACGAAGTTGCTGGGCGGTTTTGGCTGTAATTTCCATGATGCGGCGAAGGTACAAAAAACCGGCGACAGCTAAATCTTCGAAATCCGTCCACTGCCTGCACGCCGTATGCTCACATCCTTAGCGGCACCTTTGTAGCGAACGCTGCCGCTGCCGCTTACCCGGGCTTCAATGCTTTTATTGGCGTAGGCTTTTATATTTCCGCTGCCACTAATATTGGCGGTAACATCATCCGCAATCAGGTCAACACAATCTATGCTACCACTGCCACTGATTTGAGCAGTGAGGCTTCCCGCCGAACCGCTCAGGCGGATATCACCGCTGCCTGAGATATGGGTGTCTACAGACCGGTATTTATCAAAAGATATCCTGATACTGCCCGAACCAGACACTTTAAACACGCCCTCTCCATCATTACTGAATTTTCCGTCCCCGATAATATCCCCACTGCCTGAAAGAGATACACTGGTAAGCTGGGTAACAGATACATACACCGTTATTTTATTACGGGTCCGTAGGTTTACATTCCGGGTTCTGATAACCAGTTTTTCTCCTTCCACTTTGGTTTCAATATATTGAAGCAGGTTTTCATCGCCTTCTACCTGGATGGAATTACTTTCCCCGTAAGCGATCATAACATCCCAGGAACCGGCAGAGGATATGGCATGGAAATTACCCACATCGCGGGTTTGGCGGGTAAGTTTACCGTTTCCTTCCACTTTCTCCCAGGATCCCCATTGCGCCATAGCGGGAAGGGTAAAAGCCAGTAATGCAATAACTATTAATTTTTTCATGGTGGTGGTTTTAGTGATGGTTGATGGGTAGAACGGGCCAGGCAGGGGAAGGTTACAGGGGGCGGTAAAAAATTAGCAGACTGGGTTGTATGGGTTGTTGAATGGCTGAATGGTTGAATGGCTTAACTGTTAAATTGTCTAATTGTTAAATGGCTGAATTGTTTAATGGCTACATAGTTGAGGTGATCATGAATCGAAAGCAAACAAAACAATTCATCCATTTAACAATTAGACAATCTAACAATTACCCACCCGTCACATTAAAAATAATTCTATATTTCAATTTTTCCACATTTTGCCTATTAAAACTTCTATAAAATATTCCATCCTTGATTTTTTGAGTTTTTTATGCGTATTTTGAGCCTGTAACCAAAATCAACTCTATGTCCTTACGATTTAATGCGATTGGAAATATTTCCAGCGAAGGAAATGGCGCACCTGTTCCACCGAGTCTGAAAGTGACCGGAATCTTTAATGAGAATGTTTTTACTATTAAAACAGCCCGTGAATATTTAAGCGATGAAGGGTATAAGAGCCTGGTAACCAGTATTCGTGGTGGTAAAAAAATAGACCGGATTGTGGCCAACCAGATTGCCAATGGTATCAGGGCCTGGGCAGAAAGCAAGGGTGTTACCCACTACACGCACTGGTTTCAGCCATTGACGGGTACAACGGCAGAAAAACATGATTCGTTTTTTACTTTGAAAGGTGATGGTACCGCCATTGAAGAGTTTGATGGCGCAGCACTGATTCAACAGGAGCCGGATGCTTCTTCTTTCCCGAGTGGTGGTTTGAGAGCTACTTTTGAGGCCCGTGGCTATACGGCCTGGGATCCTTCTTCTCCCGCATTTATTATTGAGATCGGCAAAGGCAAAACGCTTTGCATCCCTACCATATTTGTTTCGTATACAGGCGAATCACTGGATTACAAAGCCCCGCTTCTGAAAGCATTGGAGGCTTTGAATAAATCGGCTGTTGACGTTTGTAATTATTTTGATAAGAACGTAACCAAAGTAACTGCTACCCTAGGTTGGGAGCAGGAGTATTTTGTAATTGATGCCGGCCTTGCCAACGCCCGCCCCGACCTGGTTCAGTGTGGCCGTACGGTATATGGTGCTGCCCCCGCGAAAGGTCAGCAACTGGAAGACCATTATTTTGGTTCTATTCCGGAAAGGGTATATGCTTTTATGCGCGATTACGAGCAGGAAGCTTACAAACTGGGTATTCCTTTACGTACCCGCCACAATGAGGTGGCACCTGCCCAGTTTGAGTGCGCCCCTATTTTTGAAGAAGTGAATATTGCGGTTGACCACAATACCTTGCTGATGGATGTGATGAGCCGCGTGGCCAAACGTCATAACCTGGTGGTGCTGCTGCATGAAAAGCCATTTGCGGGTATTAACGGAAGCGGTAAACACAATAACTGGAGCATGGCAACGGATACAGGAGTTAACCTCCTGGCACCGGGCAAAACGCCAAAGACCAACCTGATGTTCCTTACATTCTTTGTGAATATCATTAAAGCGGTGCATGACCATGCGGATATCATGCGTGCGGCTATTGCGTCTGCACCCAACGATCACCGTTTGGGCGCGAATGAGGCACCGCCGGCTATCATCTCTGTATTTGTGGGTCAATACCTCGCAAAAGTTTTATCAGATGTTGAAACCCGTGTTAGCACCAAGTTCGACGAGCAGGATGAAGCCATCCTCAAACTGGATCTTCACCGCAGTATTCCGGAGCTAATGCTGGATAATACCGACAGGAACCGTACCTCTCCGTTTGCCTTTACCGGTAACAAGTTCGAGTTCCGCGCGGTAGGTTCATCCGCCAACTGTGCTATTTCCATGACTGTATTGAATACCATCATGGCTGATACGCTGAAGAAATTCAAAGTGGATGTGGATGCGCTGATTGAAAAAGGTGATAAGAAAGAGATCGCCATCATGCAGGTGATACAGCGCTATATCGTTGAAAGCAAAAGCGTTCTGTTTGAAGGCGATGGATATAGCGATGAGTGGCACCATGAAGCTGAGCGCCGTGGTTTACCAAATGTAAAAACCACCCCATTGGCACTGGATGCGATGGTAACAGACAAAGCGAAAAAACTGTTCGAACAAAACGGCGTGTATACGCACTCTGAACTGGAAGCCCGTCATGAAATTGAACTGGAAAAATACATCAAGAAAGTACAGATCGAAGCGCGTATCATGGGCGACCTGGCTATCAATCATATCATTCCGGCTGCCGTTAAATACCAGAACGACCTGATTGCGAATGTAACCGGGTTGAAAGCGGCGGGATTACCGGAAAGCGCGTATAAGAGCCAGCTGGATATTTTGAAAGAAGTAAGTGATCATATCCAGATCATCCATAACAAAGTGCATGCGATGGTGGAAGAGAGAAAAGTGGTTAACAATATCGAAAGCACCCGTACCAAAGCGATCGCATACGAAAGCCAGATCAAATCGGCCTTCTTTGATGATATACGCTACCATGTTGATAAACTGGAGCACCTGGTGGATGACGAGACATGGACTTTGCCGAAGTATAGAGAGATGTTGTTTCTGAGGTAAGCTGTTAGACTTTAGCTGTTGGCCATTGGCTGTCAGCTACGATATACTATAGGCCTTGGTTCTGATGGAACCAGGGCTTTTTTTGTGGATTTTTTGAATTTTAACAGGAAAATGCCGGGAAATAGATGACCTCCACCGAAAAGTAATGGGGGCTTGGGCAAAATCAGTAATTTAACTGTTCTAAACAAAAACAACTATGAAAAAAGTATTTGCCTTATTAACGATTGCTCTTTGCGTTGGCACTGCAGCTATAGCACAGGGTGGCCCTCAAATGACACCGGAAGAGCGCAAAGCTCAAACGATTGAAAGATTGAAACCCCTGAACCTTACAGCCGTTCAGCAGGATTCAGCCGTTGCTATCTTGCTCGAGAGACCAGCTATGGGCAACTTCCGTGACATGACTCCTGAAGCCCGTCAGGAAGCCATGAAGACTTACACGGAAGCCAGGAACAAAAGACTGGAAAAAGCCCTGGGTGCTGAACTGGCCAAGAAAGTAATTGAAACCATTCCTCAGCGCGGACCTCGTCCCTGATCGCGGATTCAGTGATTTTGTTATGATTTTCGCTGATGTCATTAAAAGAGGCTGTCTCAAAAGGGCAGCCTCTTTTTCGTTTGTTACATGGGAGAATCCTGCTTGTTATAAATTGTATTACTTAACCAGCTTGTATTCCATCTGTGGTTTGCCTCTTGTACCCCCGTCACCAGCACCCATGGCAAGGAATTTTATTTTATATACATTACCCTTCGAGTCTTTTACCACGCAGAAACGATCTGTTTTTACACCAGTTGCCGGTGAAGTACTTCTCCATTTTGCACCTATCGCATCGGGTGTACTGGTAAAGGCGGTGGAAGCGACATTAGCAGCTGAATAATTGTCGTAGCTAACTGTGCTCGTAAGTACCTCAGCAGCCTGCACACCACCCAATGTGTTGATCGCGATCAGGTCTGAAAACGCATATGGGACCATATCACTGCCTAATGCTGTTTGATACAAAAGGAACGACCATTTGAAATCCCATAACTCTTTCGCCGGTTCTACATTCACAGTTGTGCCGTTCTCAAGTGCCACATATTTGAAATTAAGGGTTTCATCTTTTGTGATATCTACAGTTGCAAAACTTGTAGCGGCCAGTTTTGCATATTGCAATGTATAGCCACCATTTGAACTACGCAGGATACGGATTTTGTACCAGTCCTTAGCAGCAACCGCACCACCGGTTCCCGGGTTGATGATAATCACTTTGTTATCAGATGCTGTGGCCGATACTGCCGGGATCACGGTTTTTGTCAGGTTCCCGCTCACATCATCCACTAGTGCCCAGGAAGCCATATCAAAACCGAGTGCCAGCTTATTCAATCCTACCGTATCCGTTGCCCCCACTACTGTAAGATCATTCTTTGTCAACACTTTAGCCGTTGCTGAGGTGGTACTGTTAATAATGACCCTGAAATCGGAACCGGAATAAAAACCCAGGTCCCAGCTGTTACGTGCAACAGCTGTTTGTTTGTCTGTACTTAAATCCACGAATACGGTATTCCCGGCACCCGACCCTGCTTCGTTAGATATCAACCCGTTCAATTGAAGGGAAGAACCTGTAGATGGCGGTACAACAATGATTGGATCTGATTCTTTTTTACAAGCCGCAAATAATGCGGTAACAAGGATGATGGATAATAATTGGTTGCAAGTTTTCATTTTGATTTGTTTATATGATTAAAAGATTATTTGCTCCAGTTAAAAGCCAGTGACAGGAAATAAGAACGTCCGTAACTGATCGCTACCGGTCCGCCGGTGCTATGCGTACCAGAACTGGTACTTGTATTGTCGATGCTGTTCACATCAAAGATGTTCTTAATGCCTCCCCCGATAGTATAGTGTTTGAAAACAAGCTTGCTGACCGTAACATCGGCCCAGTGAAAGGAACCGACCTTTGTGAGCTGTATTGTTTCAACACCGTTGACAACTGCCGGCTGGTAAGAAGGTATTGTACCGGTGAACTTATAGAACAAGCCAAACTGCCAGCCACTTTTGGCCGGGTTATAGACCAGGTTGGCATTGATCTCCTGTGTCCACACAAAGGCAGAAAGACTTTCATTTTTGTACTGCTGGTTGTCCGATAGCTGATTATACCTGCCGACGTAATTAAAACCGGCTGTTACCTGCAAAGCTTTCCAGGAAAATGTATTTTCAAGATTAAAGCCTGTTGTTTTGAACCTGTCGACATTAAAGGTTTTGGATTGGGTTGGATCAGAAGGGTCGGTTGCATAGCCGATCAGGTTACTGAATACATTGTAGAAGCCGCCAAAACGCATAGATAGTTTTGCCGCTCCCTGTAAAACAGGTGTATAGTTTATGGACGCGTTAAAGCTATTAGAATTTTCTGCTTTGAGGTCCGGGTTGCCTACGATACTGTGATTGGCATCATGAAAATCAAAATAGAGTTCACGCAAAGCAGGGGCCCGGAAGCCATACGCATATGATATACGCAGGTCCCAATTTTTTGCGAGGATCCATTTTGCATTAACAGACGGTATGGCCGGTGGTGCATGGTAGATGGAGTTCTTACTGAAACGAAGACCCGGTCGGATATTCAAAGCTTTAAAAGGTTTTATCTCTGCAGATACAAACAACGCATAATCCGTAATAACCGGAGTGCCTGAAATCCGCTGACCCGACGCTTCTTCGCGGTTGATCTCAACACCGGGCTGTAAGGAGATCATTTCAGAAAGGCGGTATTGGAGTGTTGAACGAAAAAGCAGACTTTTAAATTTCGCCACATCCTGTTCACCGCTGCCGGTAGTAAGTGTTTCACCTCCCGTTATAAAATCGTGCTGTACCGTTTTCGTCTTTCGCTGGTAGTCGGTGTATGAAAGGATCGTGTTCATTTGTGCCCGATTGCCGATACGCCAGGTATTCTGCAACTGATGCATAAAACGTTTGGTGATATATTGCTGGTCGTTCGCTTTGTATAACTGGTTGATACTCCCTTTGGCAGCAATGGTTTCATCCAATCCGTCGATGCGGTAATATAGATCGGATTGCCTACTCGTATATCCCACACGAATATTACCTAAGAACTGTTCTTTCGGCTTCCACACTTTTCCACGCCCCCATGTATCCCCCCCATACCCGTTGTGATCGATATGCGCACCACCACCGTTGATGTTCCATCCTTTGTTTTGCCAGCCTATATTCAACGATTGCTGGTGCACTCCCTGGTAACTGAAGGGAGAATATTCACTGCCTGCGGTTTCTTCCTGCATGCGCGCCGAAGTTGTCCAACGTTTATTGCCCGGCTTTTTGGTAATGATATTAATAACACCGGCCAGTGCATCCGTTCCGTAGGAAACCGACATCGGCCCTTCCACTATCTCAATGCGTTCAATGGTATTCACATCCACCTGTGCCAGACTCTCGCGCGTATCCCCACGGTCCACCAAGGGAACTCCATCCATCAGAATCTTTACATTCCGCCCGCTCATCCCCATCAATTCCACATCTGTTGTGCCAAGTGTGTTATCGTTGGAGAAACGAAAACCCAACACAGTATTAAGTACCTGCAGGATATTGGTAGCGGCGCGTGCGGTTATCTGCTGCCTGTCAATCACCCGTACCTGGTACACTGAATTCTTAAGCGATTGGGGAGAGTATTGTCCCGTAGAAACAATTACTTCCTGCAGCTGTGTTGTTTTGATCGAATCATGTTGGGCCAACGCAATCTGGTAACCCAGTATCCATATTGCAGCAATATATATTCTCATAGCATACTCTTTTGTTTGAGCGTGCAAAGATTGCCATGAAGAAATTATAACGAGTTGCGTAATGCGAAATTGTCGAGATAAAAGCAATAAATTGACACAGTGATGACGCTCTGCTTTGATTTTTTATTTCAATATTCCCGAACGCGTCTTTTTATTTCCCTAATACGATTTTACTCTTTTCTACATGCACAATTAAATAACTATGGGTATATTTTTTATGTGTTTTTCATGGTGATAACACAAATTATATATGTCATCACTGCGTCAGTTTTTAAAAAATGACAACTCATTTTCCCGATTGGGAAACAAAAACAAAAACTTGTTTTGTTGCTTTGCATGAAATAATAATTTCGTTTGTCTAACAATTTATCACTGGATGCGGATGGCTTGTATACCCAAACAAAAACAAGATTTATTCTGGTATACAATAACACGATGATTAACTTCAATGCTAAACAACTCCGATCATTGCAACGCTATATGGCAGTGATTTCTGTTGGGAGCCATTACGCCAACGAAGAGGCTCATCAAACAATCGGGTTACCTATTCCCGGATCCAATATCCAATTACTTGTTAGTGTAAGAGAACTGGACGCGTTAAAGAATATACTAATGCATCCTGTCACCTCCGAGCATATTCAACGGTTGCGGAAAAGAACTGACAATCTTCAACCCGCGACTCAAAAAAAGTGGAAAAAGATAGCAGAACATGCCATAACATTGATAAACGAAAAGAGGTTTAAAAAGGACTTTACTTTGATTTCATTCGCGGCAGAACTGGATACCAATGAGACCACTTTAAAGCAGGCATTCAAACAGGAAACCGGCACTACCATCTATCAATATTTACTTCAGCAACGGATGCGCCATGCCTTGACAATGTTACAGGGTGGGCATTCAATTACGGAAGTTTCTTTGTCCGTAGGCTATAGTCACTCAACTCATTTTTCAAAAGCGTTCCAATCGTTTTACGGCATTCGACCCAGCAGGTCCCAACATTTAAAAATGTGATTCAAAACACTCCCGCAGTTGTCTGATCGTGTTTATTTGCTTTCCTAACGAGTTTGAGCAGATCGGGCACATTTGTTTCGCTATCAGATTCTCTAGGAGATATAAAATCGTCTCTGATAACCATAAAAAAGAGGCTGCCACAATTTTTTAGATTGTGGCAGCCTCTTTTTATTTTTGAAATTCAAATAACAAAATGCTTCCTGAAAATATAGTGGCCCCTGCAAAAACTCATCGGAAATCATACAAAAATCCGCGAAATCCGCGATCCCTATTTCATCTTGAACGTCTCCAGGAATTTCGTGGTGAAGTTTCCTTTGCGGAAATCCTCGTTTTGCATCAGTTGCAAGTGGAATGGTATGGTTGTTTTAACGCCTTCAATAACATATTCGCTTAGCGCGCGGTACATGGTATCGATAGCTTCTTCGCGGGTTTGCGCTACAGTGATGAGCTTACCGATCATGGAATCGTAGAAAGGTGGTATCACGTAGCCGGCATATACATGGCTGTCTACCCTAACACCATGGCCGCCCGGTGTATGTAGTACCGTAATCTTTCCGGGTGAAGGGCGGAAATCATTGTAGGGGTCTTCGGCATTGATACGGCATTCGATGGCATGCATCTGTGGCTCGTAATTCTTACCCGATATTCTCTCTCCCATCGCAATCTTGATCTGTTCTTTGATAAGATCAAAACTTACCACTTCTTCGGTTACGCAGTGTTCTACCTGGATACGGGTATTCATCTCCATGAAGTAGAAATTGCGGTGCTTATCCACCAGGAACTCGATCGTTCCCACACTTTCGTAATTAATTGCTGATGCCGCCTTGATGGCCGCCTCTCCCATTTTCTGGCGCAGCTCTTTTGTCATAAATGGAGACGGAGATTCTTCCACCAGTTTCTGGTGGCGGCGTTGTATAGAGCAATCCCTTTCACTCAGGTGACAAACATTTCCGTACTGGTCACCCGCTACCTGGATTTCTATATGCCTGGGTTCTTCCACAAATTTCTCCATGTAGATCCCATCATTTTTGAAGGAAGCCGCGGCTTCCTGTTTGGCGGTTGTATAGGCTTTTTCTATCTCTGATTCCGACCACACAACACGCATTCCTTTACCACCACCTCCTGCGGTAGCTTTTAATATTACAGGGTATCCCACCACCTTGGCCAGTTCTTTGGTTTGTTCAATGCTTTCCAGCAAGCCCTCACCGCCAGGCACAACCGGTACCCCCGCTTTGATCATCGTTTCTTTTGCCGTTATCTTATCCCCCATCTTGTTAATCATCTCCGGCGTAGGCCCGATAAACTTAATGCCATGATCGGCGCAGATCTGTGAGAACTTGGCATTCTCGGCCAGGAATCCATACCCCGGGTGTACCGCATCCGCGTTGGTAATTTCGGCGGCGGCCATAATATGAGGAATGTTAAGGTACGAGTCCACGCTGGCGGGTTTTCCAATACAAACCGCTTCGTCTGCAAACTTTACATGGAGGCTGTCTTTATCAGCGGTAGAATATACCGCTACCGTTTTAATTCCCATTTCGCGGCAGGTTCTGATCACCCGTAAAGCGATCTCTCCCCTGTTTGCAATTAATATCTTTTTAAACATTACTTGAATTTGAAAATTTGAAAATTTGAAAATTTGAAAATGTTATTATAACAATGGATCCTTTAAAAACCAGGTATCCAATTTTTAAAGGATCAAATTGTAACATTTTCAAATGATCTAAGGTTCTACGAGGAACAGCGGCTGATCATATTCTACCGGGCTCGCGTCATCCACCAGTACTTTTACGATCTTTCCGGCAATCTCGCTTTCAATTTCATTAAACAGTTTCATGGCTTCAATGATACATACCACTGTACCGGGAGTGATCTCTGAGCCTACTTCTGCCAGGATGGGTTTATCCGGTGAGGGCCTTCTGTAGAAGGTTCCGATCATCGGGCTTTTGATAGTAATCAGGTTGTCTGCTTTAGGAGCGGGTGCCGGTGAGGCGGGTGCTGCCGGGGCTTGTGCGGGAGCGGGGGCTGGGGCCGGTTGGGGAGAAGTGGTATACACCTGGGGGGCTGGGGCGGCTACGGTTACTACAGGCTCTTCTTTTTGCTTGATCGTTACCTTACCATCCTTGTCCTCAATACTGATCTCTCCGATATTACTTTTATTAACAATTTTGATCAATTCGTGAATTTGCTTCAGGTCCATAAATGGCAATTTTTGGGGTAAAAACACTGGTTTTTGGTCAAATAGGGGGGCAAAATAGCCTTTTTTTGATAAAACTGGGCAATTTCTTGAAACAGAACTTGGTTGCCGGATGACAGAGGTTAGAAACAGGAACGCCGGGCCTAGTATTTCAACTAAAACCGGCGTTTTTATCTAACATCTATCATTGAACATCTTACAACTAAAATCTATCCTTTCGCTTCCTTTACTCTTTCCACGTAAGATCCGTCCTTGGTATTTACCCTGATCAGTTCTCCTTCTTCCACAAACAGGGGTACCATTACGGTAGCACCCGTGTCTACGGTAGCTGCCTTAAGGGCACGGGTGGCAGTATCACCACGAAGGCCAGGCTCGCAATACGTTATAAGCATTACTACTTTCTCAGGCAGTTCGGCTCCAATAGGCTGCTCTGTTTCAGCATTGATAAATACAAAAACCTCTGAACCATCTTTCAGGAACTGAGGCGCATCAATCATTTCTTCGCTTAACGCTATCTGTTCGAAGGTCTCATTGTTCATCAGGTTATAGCCACTGTCATCTTTGTAGAGGTACTGAAAAGCTTTCTTTTCCACACGTACCGGGAAGATGTTCTCACCACTGTTCCAGGTTTTTTCAATGGAGCGCTTATTGTCCACTCCCTTTAATTTAGCCCAAACCTTGGCGGCCGCCCGGGCGGTTTTATTTTCCCCAAATTCCACTACTGAATACAAACTGCCGTCCAGTTTTAATATCATACCACGGCTGATGTCGGATGTTGTTGCCATAATTGTCTTTTTTAGGTCTTGCCGATAAGGCAGGCGCAAAAGTAGGGAAAAGGGAGGAAAGTCGTAAAGGACAGCTCTTACCCGAAAAACCTGTATTTTGTATACATGAAAAAAGCCGGGTTTATTTTCTTCATCTGCCTTATATCCGTTTTCGCCTTCGCCCACGAATTTTGGCTGTCACCGCAACGCTTTTTTTACAGGGTCAGGGAAACCGCTTATATACGGTTCCGTGTGGGTGAAAATTTTACAGGCGAGAACTGGGGCGGCAATCGTGAAAAAGTCAGCCAGCTGGTACATTATACGCCACTGGACGAAACCATCGACCTCGCCGGCCTGGTATCTGCTAACAAAGGCGACTCCATGGCGGTACCCTTACAGGAATCCGGCACCCATATGGTAACCTTTGTAAGCACCCCTTCGTTTATTCGCCTGGATGCCGCCAAATTCAATGCTTACCTGGCCGAGGATGGTTTGGACGGGGCAGCCTTTTACCGGAAAGAACACAAGGAAGAAAACACCGATGGAAAAGAGTATTACCAGCGCAGTGTTAAAACAATCATACAGGTGGGTGATAAAAGAACGGACCGGTGTACACAACCTACAGGGCTCCCGCTGGACATTATCCCGGAAAGCAACCCCTATGCAGAACTGGACCAGGTGAAGCGGTCAGGTTTGCCGAAAGTAAGTTTTAAAGTGCTGTTACTGGGCAAACCGCTGGCCAACGCCCTTGTAAAAGTATGGTACCAGCCTTTTGGGAAACCGGTGCAGATGGAAGCTTTGAGAACCAATAACAGTGGCCTGATTACCACCAGCCGTCAATCGGGTAAATTCATGGTGAGCTGCGTTCATATGGTACCCAATACCAGCGACACGGCAGCCAACTGGAAAAGCTACTGGGCCAGCCTTACGTTCGAGTATTCTCAGTTCTATCCCTCCAAAGGCGGGTAGTGCTTTATGGCCCATGAACTATGAGCATTTTCACCTATTTTTGCCGCGAATTCCAAAACAACTGAAATAATTGTCATGGCAGTATTAGTGAATAAAAATTCCAAGATCATTGTACAGGGTTTTACAGGTACCGAGGGTACCTTTCATGCTACCCAGATGATCGAATATGGTACGAATGTAGTGGGTGGTGTAACGCCTGGTAAAGGCGGCAGCTCGCACCTGGATAAACCTGTATTCAATACGGTAGCCGATGCAGTTGCCAAAACAGGTGCCGATGTGAGTATCATTTTCGTACCGCCTGCTTTTGCGGCCGATGCGATTATGGAAGCAACTGAAGCGGGTATTGGCCTGGTGGTATGTATCACGGAAGGCATACCGGTACAGGATATGGTGAAAGTGAAGAATTATATGCTGGGCAAGCCTACCCGTTTGATCGGGCCGAACTGCCCCGGCGTAATTACTGCCGGCGAAGCGAAAGTGGGCATTATGCCCGGGTTTATTTTCAAACCGGGACGTATTGGTATCGTGTCTAAAAGCGGTACATTAACCTACGAAGCGGCAGACCAGGCAGTAAAAGCGGGTTTGGGTATCAGTACTGCTATCGGTATTGGCGGTGACCCGATCATCGGAACACCTACCAAAGAAGCGGTTGAGTTGCTGATGAACGATCCGGAAACAGACGGGATTATCATGATAGGTGAGATAGGCGGAAGCATGGAAGCCGAAGCGGCCCGTTGGATAAAAGATAATAAGACCAAACCGGTGGTTGGATTTATTGCCGGCCAGACAGCACCTCCGGGACGCCGTATGGGACATGCCGGTGCGATTGTGGGTGGTGCCGATGATACGGCAGCCGCTAAAATGAAGATCATGGCCGAATGCGGTATCGAAGTAGTGGCAAGTCCTGCAGATATCGGCAAAACCATGGCAGCCGCGCTGAAGAAATAAGCCAATATTTACCCAAAATATAAAATCCCGGTCCAGGTGGCCGGGATTTTTTTGTGAATTAATTCCAACCTTTGCATCCTATCACCGAAACCACGATCCATGATCTTACGGAAGCTTTGTTTTTACCTTTTCCTTTTTATCTCAACGGCTGTTTCAGCCCAGGACACAACATTTAGCCGGGAATGGATGGCGATAGACAGCCTCATTAAAAAGAATGATCTGACCCGCACCGCCCTGCAACGGGTAGAGAGTTTGTATCAGCAAGCCAAACAACGCAACCTGCCCGATCATACTATCAAGGCATTGCTATACCGTTCCTATCTGGAAGACCGGATAACGGATAACAATCCGAATCACGCCATTGCCACGCTGAAAAATGAGATCACCAACACGGGTAATGCGGTAACAAGAGCGGTTCTGTATTCCTTGCTGGCAAAACAATACAGGCAATACTACAATAATAACAGGTGGAACTTATATAACAGGAAGAATACTGCGGGTATAATAAAAGAGGATATTGCCACCTGGACCAGTGATGACCTGACGGCGGCTATTACAAAAAACTATTTGCTTTCCTTACAGGATATGAAACTGCTGCAGCAGCAGCCTGCCCTTTCTTACCGGGCGATCATCATTGAAGGTAACCGGAACCAACCCATCACATTATTCGATCTGCTGGCCAGGGAGGCGCTGGATTATTTTAAATCGGCTGAAACGAATACCACAAAGCCTGTTAACAGTTACAGTATTTCGGATGAGAATGCCCTGGGAACCATAGAAACGTTTATTCAGGCGAAATTCAGCACCCGCGATAGCAGTGCGCACCCATGGATAGCACTTAACCTGTTTGCCGGGCTGATCCGTTTTCATAAGAACGATGAGGATAAGAACCTGCTGCTGAGATGGAACCTTGAACGCATTGAATGGGTATATAATGCGGCCCTGTTTGTAAACAAAGAAAAATATTACAGGCTGGCGCTTGATGAGGTTATTAAAAATTACAGGAGTACACCCGGCTCACTGGAAGCCTGGTACCTGCTGGCGAGCCTGGAGATAACCAAAGCAGGGTTGTACAGGCCCCTGGAAGATACTGCGGGCCGCTACAGTTATAACAAGGCAGAGGAGATCATCCGGAATGCCACCGGGCTGTATGGCGGTGAAAACCCTTTCTATGCCAGGCTGCAAAACCTGCTGAAGCAAGTCAACAGCAGGGAACTCCGCACACAGGCTGAGCGCGTAAATGTTCCCAATAAACCCTTCCGGGTGCTGGTGGGCTTTCGAAATGCAGATACAGTATTCTGCCGTATTATCCGCATAACAGATGACGACAAACTTCGAAATAATGCGGGAAATGATGAATTCTGGTCCACTGCTGTAAGCAGAAAAACTTACCAGTCATTTACACAGGCCCTTCCCCTGGTTAAAGATCACCAACTGCATTCGGTTGAAATAAAAGCGGATGGACTGCCCATAGGAGAATACGCATTGCTTACCAGCGACAATAAGAACTTTAATACCGGTGATAGCAAAATGAGCCTTCAGTTTTTCTATGTCTCCAACCTGAGTTACATTAAAAACAAGTCAGATTTTTTCATCCTCAATCGTGACAATGGTAAACCGGTTCCATCCGCAGACATTACTGTTTACAAATTCGCCTATAACCAGCAGCTACAGAAAAACACCCTTACCCGGGCAACTGATAAAATAACGGATGCCAATGGTTATTTCAGGTTTGATGAAGAAACCCGGGTAGGCAATTACCAGTACGATATCCGGAAAGGCAAAGACCGCTTATTCCTGAAACAAAACGACATGATCGTTTACGAAAACAATGAGGCAGAATATGAGAGTGATGAGGTGTTGGAAAAATATGACAATAACAACCGCCGCATCTATTTTTTTACAGACAGGAGTATCTACCGGCCCGGGCAAAGGGTAAGTTTTAAAGGGATAGGGGTAACCAAAGACAGGAAAACCAAATTAAGCAAGCTGGTTGTTTCCAGGGATTCGATAACAGTATACCTGGTGGATGTAAACCAAAAGAAAATTGACTCTGGGAAATTCCAGTTGAACAGCTACGGCTCTATTACCGGAAGTTTTAGCTTACCCACCAGTGGGATCACCGGCAACTACAGCATACTGGCGAAAGGATTTAACCAATCGTCCATTGGGTTTTCTGTGGAAGAATACAAACGTCCCAGCTTCCAGGTTTCATTTGAAAAACCGAAGGGGGCCTATCGCCTGAATGATAGTGTGGTGATTACCGGAACCGCAACAGCATACGCCGGCAACAGCATTGACGGTGCTAAACTGGCGTACCATGTTGTTAGGAACACACGTTACTCCTATCCCTGGTACTACAGGATATCACCCGATCGTATGGGCAGCCGTGAGATCCTGCAGGGAGAAATGGTAACGGATGCGCAGGGCAGATTCACTATCCGCTTCAAAGCACTGGCAGACGATATCGGGCGTGAAGGCAATCCCGTGTTTGATTTTTCCGTTACAGCGGATATTACGGATAACAATGGAGAAACGCGAAGTAATACAACCCATGTTACCGTGGGATATACGTCTGTTATCGTTAACATAAGTGTTCCTGCTGTATTGCCGGTTGACAGCCTGAAAAAAATAGATATCATCACCACCAATCTCAGTAACGAAAAAGAACCTTCGTTGGTCAGGGTAAAAATCTATTCTCTTCAAATGCCTGACCATCCTGTACGGAAGCGTTACTGGCCGAGGCCCGACCAGTTTGTGATGAACAGGAAAGAGTTCAGTTCCTATTTTCCAACTGATGAATTTGAAGAGGAAACCAATGTGAAATCCTGGGCGGTCAGCAGGCTTGTTACAGAGGCTGGTATAGATACCAAAGAAAAAGAGGAATTTAGCATCCTGCCCCGAAGCCTGGCAGCTGGCTACTACAGGATAGATGCTGAAACCCGGGATAAGTTTGGCAACACCGCCAGTGCATCGCAATACATCCAACTATTTGATCCGGTTAACCTCCCTGCTTCCTCCTTTTCATACCAGTTCCATTACCCGGAAAAGGCAACTGTACAACCCGGCGAAACGGCTTCTTTCATCAGTGCCAGTGCCGCTCCACGGCTCTTTATTATCAGGAAAACGGACAGGGCCCGCAATGATGCGGAAGGATATGAACTGAGCGAACGCAGTAATAAAAAAGCAGAAACTTTGCGATACATACCCCGGGAATCAGACCGTGGTGGAGTAGCTATTAATGAAGTATATGTATTCGACAACAGGGTATATACCTACACCTATACTGTAGTTGTTCCGTGGACCAATAAATCGTTACAGGTAAAGTATGATAGCTATCGCGATAAAACAGAACCCGGAAATACGGAACACTGGACCGTTACGGTACAGACGGATAGCTCAGAAAAAGCCGCGGCGGAACTCTTAACAGGAATGTATGACGCGTCGCTGGATCAGTTTCGTGGTAACAACTGGCCCGTTCCGTCTATTTGGCTTAACAATCCGCCAAAGACTTTTTTCAATGGGTCTGTGAATTTCATTGCGGAAATGTCAACGGAAAATTATCCTCCTGAAACCTACCTGCCGGAAATGTATTTCAGGGACGATCGCCTGGCCATGGAGGAATATGGATTTGTATTCACCAATAAAATGTTGTTTGACCGGGTGGAAGAAAGGGTAATGACCGTGGCGAACGGGGATCAGAATAAACTATCATCGGGCATATTATCCGGCAAAATACCGGCATCAGCTCCAGTTCTAAAAATAAGAGGGAAATCCGAAGACATTGTGGCGGAGGAAGAGACAGGTGCCTCTTCGACAAGAAGCGATCAACCGGGTGTTGTAAATACAAGAAAGAATTTTTCTGAAACCGCTTTCTTTTTTCCGCAGTTATATAGCGACACATCCGGTAAATACCGCTTTAATTTCACTGTACCCGACGCGTTAACGCAGTGGAAATGGATGAGCCTGGCACATACCAAAGACCTGGCATTCGGAAGTCAATCTGCTAATATCATTACTCAAAAGAAACTAATGGTACAAGGCAACGCGCCGCGGTTTATGCGTGAGGGGGATAACATGGAGTTCAGTGCTAAGATTGTGAATATGGAAGACAAGGAGATTACGGGCCAGGTATCTTTTGAGTTATTTGATCCCGCCACGAATACTTCAGTAGACGGATGGTTTCAGAATGTTTTTCCATCCCAGTATTTTACGGTTGCCGCCGGGCAGAGTTTTGGCGTTAGATTTCCTGTTCAGATCCCTTTCAGTTATAACAAACCATTGGGATGGCGGGTGATAGCCAAATCGGGTAATATGAGTGATGGCGAAGAGAATACCCTGCCCGTACTTACCAATCGTGTGCTGGTAACGGAAAGCCTTCCCCTTCTTTTACAAAACGATACCACCCAGCGATTCCGGTTTGATAAACTGATACAGACTAACAGTGAAACCCTTACCCACCAGGGCCTCACCCTTGAATACACTACCAACCCGGCCTGGTATGCGGTTAAAGCCCTGCGTTACCTGGTTGAGTATCCCTATGAATGCGCCGAGCAAACTTTTAACCGATTTTATGCCAATGCCCTGGCTGCCTATATTGTAAACAAACAGCCGGTGATCCGGAAAATATTTGAAGAATGGAAAAAAGACAGCTCCGCTCTACTATCCAACCTGCAGAAAAATGAGGAGCTAAAGCAGGTTTTATTGCAGGAAACACCCTGGATATTTGAATCGGAAACGGAAGCTGCTCAAAGAAAAAACCTGGCTATGCTGTTTGATATGGCCCGGCTGAATACACAGGCCAATACCTTTATAGAAAAACTGTTACAGCAGCAGTTACCCAACGGAAGTTTCAGCTGGTTTAAAGGGGGAAATGAAGACATGTTTATTACCAATTACATACTTACCGGCATTGGCAAACTGAAAAGGCTGGGTGCTCTTACGCCCGATCTGGCCATGCGCATCCGTACATTGCTGGGGAACGCGATAACATATATGGATGGCAAAATAGCGGAGGATTATAACTACCTGGTTAAGAGTCGTGCCGACCTGAGTAAACAACATATCGGCCCTTACCAGATAGATTACCTGTATATGCGCAGTTTCTTTGGAGATATTGCCATGAATTCCAATACCGCCTGGCAATACTATTATAACCAGGGAAAGCAATACTGGGTAACGCAAAACAGCTATTATAAGGCGCAGCTGGGACTGATTGCTTTCAGAAACAAAGACGAAAAATTTGCCACCGGCACGGTACTACCTTCACTACTCGAAAACACGGTGCTGGATACGAAACTGGGAATGTATTGGAAAACCGCTTATACCCATTGGTGGTACCAATCGCCGGTTGAGCACCAGAGTATGATGATAGCTTTCATGGCGGAGATCGGAAAGGACCAGCATGGGCAGTTACTGACAAAGCAACTGAATGCGATGAGGACCTGGCTGCTGCTGAACAAGCAAACCAATAACTGGAGAACCACTATCGCAACGGCTGATGCCTGTTATGTTTTGCTGTTAACCGGAACAGACTGGCTGAGCAGCGGCAAAAAAGTAACCCTACAATTGGGATCTGTTACCATCATCAGCATGGATGAAAAACAGGAATCTGGTACAGGCTATTTCAAAAAAAGAATAGATGGGCGGATGGTAAAACCGGCCATGGGTGAGATCACCGTTACGGCGAGTTCAACAGGAATGGCTTCCAAACAAAATGCACAGCCCTCCTGGGGTAGTGTTTACTGGCAGTACCTTGAAAACGCCGACAAAGTTACCGCGGCAGGAGGGCCATTGTCTGTAACCAAAAAGCTGTTTGTGGAGAAAAACACCGATAAAGGAAAATTGCTGGTAGCAATACAAGACGGTGAAGAAGTACAGGTAGGCGACAAAATAGTGATCCGGATGGAAATCAGATCAGACAGGGACATGGATTACCTGCATCTGAAAGACACGAGGGCGGCGGGTATGGAACCGGTGAATGTATTGAGCGGCTATAGATGGCAGGACAGGCTGGGATACTATGAAGCCACAAAAGATGCCAGCAGTAATTTCTTTATCAGCCACCTTCCCAAGGGAACCTATGTGTTTGAATACCCGGTATACCTGTCGCATTCCGGTACTTTCTCAGCGGGCATCGCTACCCTGCAATGTATGTATGCCCCTGAATTTACCAGTCACTCAGAAGGTTTAAAAATACGTGTGGCAAACTAATACCGGTAACATGAAAGTTGACTACCTGATAATCGGACAAGGCATTTGCGGAACCTTCCTCAGTCATGATCTGTTGGCCGCAGGCAAAACGGTAATGGTGATAGATAATAGCCAACCCTTCACCGCTTCCAAGGCGGCCAGTGGTGTGATCAATCCCATTACGGGGAGGAGGATGGTACGAACCTGGGAGATTGAAAAATTAATGCCATTCGCGGTAGATGCTTATACGAAGTTGAGCAAGGAAATGGGCGTTCCGCTTATCAGGCAGTGCAATATTCTCGACTTCCATCCGACCCCCCAGATGGTATTGGCGTTCGCGGAACGCATACCGGAGGAGAAAGAATACCTGCGCATACCCGAAGACGGGAAGCGATGGAAAGAATACTTCCATTACGATTTCAGTATCGGGGAGATCGATCCCTGCTGGCTGGTGGATATACAGGCGATGCTGATGAACTGGCGCGACAGGCTTACTAATGGGCAATGCCTGCGGGAGGAGGTATTTTCCTGGGACAGATGCGAGGTAACGAAAGAGGCTGTCAGCTACCAGGGCATTACTGCGCAAAAAATAATCTGCTGCGAAGGAGTAGCGGGTTTCGAAAATCCCTATTTCCATCTCCTGCCTTATGCCCGAAATAAAGGACAGGCCGTGATAGTAAAGATACCGGGCCTGCCCAGGAATAATATTTATAAGCAGGGTATTACTTTGGTTCCCTGGAAAGAGGATCTGTTCTGGGCGGGGTCAACCTATGAATGGGATTTTAAGGACCTTAGGCCTTCACCTGAGTTTCGTAAAAAAGTAGAAGACCAGTTGAAGCATTGGGTAAAGTTACCTTTTGAAGTGCTGGATCATATCGCCTCGGAGCGGCCCGCCAATATGGAACGTCGTCCGTTTGCGGGCCTTCACCCTACTATGCCATCCGTAGGAATTTTTAATGGTATGGGTACCAAAGGATGTTCTCTTTCCCCCTATTTCTCGCGGGAGCTGACTCAATACCTGGTAAACGGCACACCGCTCACTCCTCAGGTAGATGTAAAAAGATTTTCAAGGATTTTGAGTTCGCCGGGATAGTTGATTATATTTAGCACAGAAAATTTCTGTTATACTTCCCGCTCAAATAAAGCATCCATGAATCAAGAGGCCACTTATAATATCCCGCTCCGTTACCGCAGGATGGAGAACCTGCATATTGTATTCTGGTTATTCAAAGACATTGCCTGGTGTATGGTATGGCGGCCCCTGGGTATTATCATGATCTTTCCCACACTTATCATATCTATCGTGATTGCCTGGAGAACCCGCAAACTCATGTCTGAGGTTTGTCATAACCTGGCCATCAGTTTCTGGATAGCCGCCAACTCCTACTGGATGATCAGCGAGTTTTTTGGGTTTGATACGAATATCGTTTCGGGTTTTATTACCTATAAGCATATTGCCATCATTCCGTTTGTGATCGGCATACTTTTACTGGGCTATTATTACCTGCTTTGGAAGCCCCGGAATAAGGAGGAATTTGAAACCATGTAGCAAATAAACCGGAAAAAACAGCATTTTACCGTTCATCAATAATACTTTACCATTCGTGAAAGCGCAAGCCCCGCTTGGCCCTGTTTCCCTTTACGATACGGTGCCCCCGGATATATCTTTACCGGATCAAAGTAAATGGAGCCTCGCTCCCATGAAATATGAACATCCTGCTCGACTTCCTGCTTTTTGAGTTTCGTCAGCACATTAAACCACCGGGTTTCTAAAAAAACTTCCTGTACCATTTCCGGTAAGAGTTTACACGTAACTGTGTCTCCCAGGTCATTCACCATAACCTGCTGATTCATTATTACATTTACCTTTCAGATGGCGCCATCCCGCTCAAGCGGGGGCACAGGAACCGTATTAACCAGATTGAAAACTTATTACTTATGAAATTTACAATGAAACCCGTTATTATAGCTATACTGGCTTCGGCCGCCTTATTTTTACTTTTTTCCTGTGAGGAAAAAAAGAATGAAGACATTACCCAATCCGTCAACAAATCCGGTGCTGTCGAATCTTCCATCAAAGTGGAACACCTGGATAGCCTGCATGATGTATTGATCACCACCCATACGGTTTGGGCGCACAACAATGCTGTAAAAACAGCCTATTACCGTGATACCATTCCTTCCCTGGGTATTGAACGCACTACGGCTGAGAACCAGGAGGGAGATACCAAAAATATAACCGTGAAAAAAGATTACGAAATCTTTATCACTGTAAAATAACTGACTACCCATGAAAAAATCTACCTGTATCGAACTGGTTCTTATCACCGCGGCCCTGGCCTCCTGCCATGAGCCCAAGAAAGACTGGGAGGAAAATAGCAAGGTTCACCTGCGCAGCGATTCAACGGCTCCGTACACCCGGGCCCACTACCATCATAGTGGTATCGGCACCGCACTGCTTTGGTATTACGCATTCCGCCCATACGGCAACTATAACAATGGAAACTACCAACGCGCCGGTTATTATTCCGGCGGCATCGGCCACTTTTCAAATGTGGGCAGCAACGGGTTCAAAGGAGCTGTTACGCGGGGAGGATTTGGACGGGGTGGATATAGCGTTGGGAGCTAGATTGAATGGTCAATGAACATTGAAAAAACTTACACATGAACCGTATATCCATTACGCCGCGCAATAACTGGCAGAATGTTGTGGAAACACTGGGTTTTGGATTTCATACCACCCATGTTCCTTATTGGGATGAGTCTGTGTACTATGAATTTGGCATGGATGAAATTCTTTTTATTGAAAAAGCCACTGCCGAATTATGGGATCTCTGCCTGGGTGCGGTGCAGCATGTAATAGATGAGCGGCTGTACGGAAAATTCGGGATACCGGAATGGGTTGTTCCCCTGATTGAAAGAAGCTGGCTGGATGATCATCCGGCCGTTTACGGGCGGTTTGACTTTTGCTATAAGAACGGCCAGCTGAAAATGCTGGAGTTTAATGCCGATACCCCTACCAGTTTGTATGAAGCCGGTATTGTTCAATGGTTCTGGTTGCAGGACCTGGATAAGGAGAAGGACCAGTTCAACAGTGTTCATGAAAAACTGATCGACTATTGGAAATACCTGAAGAAATACCTCAAACCCGGCCCGGTTCATTTCAGCTGCCTGAAAGAAACACTGGAAGACCTGACCAATACCGAATATATGCGCGACTGCGCCATACAGGCCGGGCTTGATACCCAACTGGTTTTTATTGATGATATCGGGTGGGATGACAGTGCAAAACAGTTTCTGGACCTGGAGGGATTGCCGATTAAAAATATCTTTAAGCTGTACCCTTGGGAATGGCTGGTGAATGATGATTTTGGGAAGAGGATACCTGAAGATTCAAACAAGGCTTTCTGGATCGAGCCGGCATGGAAGATGATCTTATCTAACAAAGCCATCCTTCCTATTCTGTGGGAATTATATCCGGGCTGCCCTTACCTGTTACCTGCTTATTTTGAAGAAGGTAAACTGGCAGATTATGTAAAAAAACCAATATTGTCCAGGGAAGGCGCAAACATTGACCTGGTGATGAAAAACCTGTCTTTGCAAAAAACCGAGGGTATCTACGGTGCCGAAGGATTTGTATACCAGGAACTGTTTACGCTACCCAATTTCTCAGGCCACTACCCGGTAATTGGAAGCTGGGTGATTGGGCAGGAGCCTGCCGGTATGGGAATAAGGGAAGCCAATAACCTGGTAACGGATAACCTGAGCCGGTTTGTTCCGCACCTCATTAAATAAACTGGCAATAAATGCCGGTTATGCTTAGCTACCAGGATTTGATCTTTGTGGCTAATACCGTTGTTCCAAAACCCAATAAGGCAATTAATGTAAACGACCATCGTAAACTGGAGGCCTGCGCTATAAAGCCTATCAGGGGAGGTCCCATGAGAAAACCCAGGAAACCTATGCTGGAAACGGCCGCCAAAGCCACGCCGGGCGACATGGTTTTAGACTTCCCCGCTGTGCTGTACACTAAAGGGATAACAGATGAAACCCCGAGACCAACCAATAAAAACCCGATGGTAGCCGTAACGATCGTTGGAAAAATAACCGCCACCAATAACCCGGATGTTATGATGACCCCGCTGGCCTGCAGCACCTGTTGCTTTCCAAATTTGGTAACGATGCGGTCGCCCAGAAACCTGCCTCCCGCCATAGTTGCCATAAATGCGGTATAGCCCAGCGTGGTAAGTTCTTTGGGAACTTCCACCACTTTCTGGAAATACACCCCGCTCCAGTCAAACATCGTTCCCTCGCAAACCATACAGCTGAAGGCAATAAACCCCAATTTCATCAGCGAAGCGTCTGGCTTTACAAAGATCGGCTGATTGGGATGGTTGGCATCTTTTGGCAGCGCATACCGCTGCATAATCCATACCAGTACAAGGCATCCTGCGCAGATGAACCCAAAGTGTATAAAGGGCGACAGGTTTTTCGACACCAGGAAAGTACCCAGGGCGGCACCTGTAAAACCAGCCATGCTCCAGATACCATGAAAAGTGGCCATAATGGAGCGACTATAAAGTGCTTCCACTCCTACCGCCTGCGTATTAATGGAAATATTGCACATATTGCCCAACAGCCCGAAGCAGAAAAGTACGCCCACCAGCTGCCAAACTTCGGAACTGAGCCCTATCAGCGTTAGCATCAACGGGTAACAGCAAGCGGCAATGGTAACAATCTTCCTGCTTCCGAATTTAGCCACCAACCACCCGGACAGCGGAAGACTGGCCATGGAACCCACCGGCAAAGCGAATAAAACCCCGCCCAATGCCGCATCACTTAAATGCAGGGAGGCCTTAATATCCGGTATCCGGCTGGCCCAACTGGCAAAACTGATACCGGCCACAAAGAAAAAAGCAGATACTGCCATTCGATGGGCATTCCGGGAGAGAGCTGCTGTAGTCATGGCTGCAAAGATGCTGAAAATCAGAATTCCACTGTTTTTTGCCGTCAAACCGGCCAAATAAGGTAGTTGGGCCATTTCGGTTATATTTGCGCTCCGGCGTTGACAACAAACAACAACAAACCGGAAACCCCAAACAACAAACTGTTTCAATTATGTTCCGTTCGCACACATGTGGAGAGTTAACTATTGGTGATGTAAATAAAGAAGTGACACTGGCAGGCTGGGTTCAGACGATCCGCAAGTTCGGGGCTATTACTTTTGTAGACCTGCGCGACCGCTATGGCATCACGCAACTATTAATGGGTGAAGATCTGAACACGGTACTCGATGCGCAGCCGCTGGGACGGGAATTTGTTTTGCAGGCAACCGGTAAGGTAACGGAACGAAGCAATAAGAACCTGAATATTCCAACCGGTGAGATTGAGTTAACAGTCGCTTCCTTTAAAATACTCAATAAATCGGCTGTTCCTCCTTTTACCATCCAGGATGATACGGATGGCGGGGATGATCTGCGGATGAAGTACCGTTTTTTAGACCTGCGCCGCAATGCGGTAAAAAAGAACCTCGAGTTGCGGTACGCGGTTAACCGTTCTGCCAGGAACTACCTGCACGAGCAGCGGTTCATGGATATTGAAACGCCTTTTCTTATTAAATCCACACCGGAAGGTGCCCGGGATTTTGTGGTTCCTTCCCGGATGAATCCCGGCCAGTTTTATGCATTGCCACAATCGCCACAAACTTTTAAGCAATTGCTGATGGTAAGTGGTTATGACCGTTACTACCAGATTGTAAAATGTTTCAGGGATGAGGACCTGCGGGCCGACAGGCAGCCGGAGTTTACCCAGATCGACTGTGAGATGGCTTTTGTTGAACAGGAGGATATCCTGAATATGTTTGAGAACCTGATCAAACGCATCTTTAAGGATGTAAAGAATATCGACTATACAGAATCGGTAGAGCGTATGAGCTGGGAAGAAGCGATGTGGAAATATGGTAATGACAAGCCTGATATCCGGTTTGGCATGAAGATCGGCAACCTGAAATTCCCACTGCATAGCTTTCCTTCCAAACAACCTTTCCTGCAAACGCTGATAGGTGCCGGTGCAAGTGGCTTCCCTGTTTTCGACAATGCCGAAACAGTATTGGCAATTGCCGTACCGGGTTGCAGTGAGTATACGAGGAAACAGATAGATGAACTGACGGAATGGGTAAAGCGTCCGCAGATTGGTATGCAGGGGCTGGTGTATATCAAGTGTAATGCAGATGGAACGTATAAAAGCAGCGTAGATAAATTTTTTACGGAAGACAAGCTGAAAGCGATTGCCGATGCCGCGGATGCGGAGGCGGGTGATCTTGTTTTCATTTTGGCCGGAAAGGAGGAAAGAACGCGTAAAGCCACCAGTGAATTGCGACTGGAAATGGGTAAGCGACTGGGCCTTCGCAGGGAAGACGAGTTCAGGTTGTTGTGGGTGCTGGACTTTCCTTTGTTTGAATATGCCGAGGAGGATAACCGGTGGGTAGCGCGTCACCATCCGTTTACCTCACCCAAGCCCGACCATATTTCGGTAATGATTGATAATGATCCGCTGATTGCGGATGCGGATAAATACCTGGAACACCCCTACGCCAATATCAAGGCCAATGCCTATGATATGGTATTGAACGGGAACGAGATCGGCGGTGGTTCTATCAGGATCTACCAGCGTGAATTGCAGGAGAAAATGTTTGCCGCGCTGGGTATGAGCGAGGAAGAGGCATTGCACAAATTCGGGTTCCTGCTGGGGGCTTTTGAATACGGTGCCCCGCCGCATGGAGGTATTGCCTTTGGTTTCGACAGGCTATGCTCTATCCTCGGAGGCAGCGAAAGTATCCGCGATTTTATTGCCTTCCCTAAAAATAACAGTGGACGCGATGTAATGCTGGATGCTCCTTCCAGTATTGATGATAAGCAGTTTGATGAATTACAGATCAGGCTGGATTTGAAATGATGGTTCCTGATTCTTCAAATGCGCCTGGGTAGTTTCTGCGTATGGTTTTATCAAGTTTCCTTGTAAAATCGATAAAAGAAAATATCCATACAAAAAACAAAATTACCACAACTTCAGTTATGTAATAACTGAAGCCAAAAAGATAGTTGGGAGTGAGGAAGAATAAATTGATAGCGAACAGGGAAGAAAATAATCTTGTATTACTACTAACATCAATAATTAATAATTTTTTTACTGATTTTCTTACCATCCAGGCACCCCAACTTAGAACTCCCAATTCAATCAATACCAACAGACAACCAAGAACCGTAAGGAAATGCTTTCTTTCATAGGTATTGAAAATGTCTTTGAAAAAAGTTAGCACGGCTATTAAAAGTACGACTATTGCAGCCTTAGGCCAGGTAAAGAACGATTTATATAACTCCCATCTTTGTCTGCGGCAATAGGTTTCCATCGCTTTCGTTTTTTCAGCAACGATTTCCGCAAAACCTTTTACTCCAAATCCAGTATATACTTCATCCAATGCGGCTTCGAATGATAATTGCGGGTTATTACACATTTTATGCTCTATAGCAACGGCCAAATGATCAACAAGTTCAATTTGTATATCATAATGATGTACATAATGTTTTTTGCAAAAAACATAAAGTATCTCAACTTCTTCTTTCGTTAATGTCTTGTTCATTCTGTAAAAGCGTAAGGATAGTCGTTAACGATCTTATTCAGTATGTTAAGCCGAACAGTCATAGCAGATGCATGCAGGATAGAAATCAGAACAGAAAAAACAAGTACCGATTGTAAAGCTATCGCTTTAGTAACCGGATCCTGAATACTGAAATGTAAGCTGTTCTCTGGCACAAAAAATAACCGTATTACATTGATGGAGTTAGCCACTATAAAAAAAACATGAAGCATCCACTCATACCTGCTTCTGACTTTAACAGATAACAGCTCACATCTTTTCATATCACTAATAGCCTTAATTTCCTTTTGCATGGGGGCGCCTATAAAAATACTGTAGTAAATAAATAAACAACCCAACAGGCAACCCGTAATGATCTGTAAACTGTTTCGGAGATAGGGAAAAGTTACCGCCATTACCAGCAGCATCACAGTTAGCGAAAGTTTAGGCAGGGTAAAAAAAGACAAAAACTCCTTCTCAATCATCCTTGAAAACCTCCGTTCTATGTGCTTTTTCTTCTGTTGAACGATCTTTAGCAATTCCGATTGTGGAAACGCCAGTTTCATTTTTTCAAATGCTTCATCAAAACTTGCCTCTGTGGTATTCAAATCATTTTCAACCCATGCTGCCACATGATCCACTATCTCCAGTTCTACATCATAGTACACAACCCCGGTACTATAGCTATAGCCAGCTATTTGTTTCGTTTGTTCAGCAGTTAACTCATACTTCATAAGAGAGATATTATGTAAACGCTTTGGGATTAATAATCAGGTTAAGGCTCTGCATAAATGTTTTTAGTTCCTCCATGGCAACAACTGTTTGCTTTTTACCGGCTTTTGTCAGGGTATAATACTTACGCACCCGGTTACCGATATTTTCCATTTCTGTTTCAACAATACCCTGCTCCTCAAGCCTGTGTAGCAGCGGGTATAAAGCACCTTCGGTGATCTTCAATTCACCTTTTGTGATCTCTTTTACCATTTGTGTTATCTGGTAGCCATACATCCTGTCATTATCCTTCAACAAACGCATAATAATAGGTTCCAGGCAGCCTTTATATAGGGTTGATTTATTCATACTGTCAAATATACATAACTTATAAATACATAATCAAATTATGTATTACTATTTTTATCTCCCATTTATTACCGAGACCTGTTTTTATCACGCATTTCATAAAAAACCCTTAATTTAGGAAGGTTGCTGTTCCGGCTTTATGGGACGCAACTTTTTATTTGTAGCTGACCATACAAATGTAACTGCCTATGACAGGAGATATCCTCTTCCAGCAATACCCTTTTGTTCCCCATATATGGGATGAAATGAAGAATGCAGATGCCATCCGGCGGCAATATCTTTCCATTTATGACACTATCAGTAAGCTTACGGTAAGCGATCTTGAAAAAAAAGACAGCCTGGCCAGCGAATTGTTCATGAGCCAGGGTATTACTTTCACCGTTTATAGTGATAATGAAGGAATAGAGCGCATTTTTCCTTTTGATATTATTCCAAGGATTATTACCGGTGCTGAGTGGGAACATATTGAGGCGGGCATCAAACAAAGACTGAAAGCCCTGAATCTGTTTCTGAAGGATATCTACAATGGGCAACAGATTATTAAAGACAATGTTATTCCAGCGGGATTGATAGCCACCTGCCCGCATTTTACCCGCGAGATATTTGGCATTGAGGTACCGCACGATATTTATGTGCATATAGCAGGGATTGACCTGATACGTGGCGACAATGGAAGTTTTTATATACTGGAAGACAATCTCCGTACGCCATCGGGCGTATCGTATATGCTGGAGAACCGGGAAGTTACCAAACGCATATTCCCCGATTTACTGGCGTCTAGTAAAGTGAGGATGATAAATAATTATCCGTTGCTGTTGCATGATAACCTTGTTTCACTGGTATCCAGAAAAACAGAGGACCCCGTAATAGTCTTGTTAACACCGGGTGTATTTAATTCCGCCTATTTTGAACATACTTTTCTTGCCCGGCAGATGGGTATCGAGCTGGTAGAAGGTCGCGACCTCCTGGTTGATAACCAGAAAGTGTATATGAAAACCACTTCAGGGTTACGGCAGGTGGATGTGATATACCGGAGGGTGGATGATGAATTTCTTGATCCCCTGGTGTTCAGGCCGGATTCAGCCCTTGGCGTGCCGGGACTGATGAGTGCCTATCGAAAAGGCAATGTAGCGATTGTAAATGCTTTGGGGAATGGTGTGGCAGATGATAAAGCCGTATACGCCTATGTTCCCGCCATGATCAAATACTACCTCAACGAAGACCCTATCCTGCCTAATATTCCCACTTACCAGATGAAGATTGACGAAGAGCGTGAGTACGTATTTGCGAATATGAATAAGATGGTAGTAAAAGAAACCAATCAATCCGGTGGCTATGGAATGGTAATGGGTAACAGTGCTACAGAAGAAGAACTGGATAAAGCCAAAGCGGCCATCCTGGCCAACCCCAGGAATTTTATCGCCCAGCCCATCATCCAATTGTCTACCGTTCCATGCTTACTGGACGGTAAGTTGCAACCCCGGCATGTAGACCTTCGCCCTTATGCGCTTTGCGGACCCAATGGAATTGATATTGTACCCGGAGGCCTTACCCGGGTAGCTTTGCGGGAAGGGTCGCTGGTAGTGAATTCATCCCAGGGAGGGGGAAGCAAAGACACCTGGATCATCGACAATTAGTTCGCGAACCAGCAAACCAATAAACCAATCAACCAACCAACCAACTAACAATCCCACATGCTCAGTAGAATCGCAGACTCATTATTCTGGTTACACCGTTACATGGAACGGGCCGATGGTATGTTACGGCTGTTGAAGACGAGTTATATATTATCATTTGACAAGGTTCAGGCAAACAGCATTACCTGGGAACCGGCATTAAACATATTTACCAATTTATCCAAAGGTGAAATATCGGCACTGAAAGAAAATGATACGGCTGCCCTGCAGTATCTGCTTACCAATACCACCAACCAGAATTCTTTAAAAGTGATCGTTACCCGTGCCAGGGAAAATGCGAGGGGGGTACAGGACCAGATAACCAAGGAAGTTTGGGAGCAGGTAAATCATTTTTATCACCTGATCAATCACCCCGCCCTTGCGGAAAAATTGTCCGGACCTGATGCCATTGTGGTAATAGACGCCCTGATACACAGCTGCGACCAGTTCTGCGGAATTACCGACAGCACTATGCCACGCGGACAGGGATGGAACTATATGAACCTGGGCAAGTTTACAGAGCGTTGCCTTCTCACAACAGAATTTACGTTGTCGTTCTACCGCAATATCCAGTTTGATTTCAGTAACGAGCAGGATATCCTGTACTGGCGCAGCCTGTTGCTGGCTTTATCGGGTTATGAGCTTCACCTGAAAAATTACAGCAACCAAAACCACAACTACAATGTTGCACAACAGGTATTGTTCGATAAGAATTTTCCGCGCTCACTCAACTATGCTTTTGAAAGGGCCAATAAATACCTGCTTGAAATTACCGCATCCAACCCGGTGGAAGGAACGGCAAAACTGGACAGAACCTTCGGGAGGCTGCATAGCTATGTAAAATTTTCAGATCTTGCTGTTATCGGAGACCCGGGACTGGAAAAGTACTTACTTTCCATCCGGAAAGAATTGAATGAGTTTGGAAAGTTGTTTGGCAGGATCTATTTCTCTTATTCCTAAAAAAGTTTACATGTCGATTTTCAGGATACATCACATTACAAAATACGAGTACGACAGGCCGGTTAAAGAAAGTGTAAATAATATAACGATTTATCCCTATCAATCCCCAAGCCAGGAAACACTGCAGCACGAATTGATCATTACGGGTAATCCCGAGGTTTTCACCTATACTGATTACTGGGGAAATAAAGAGGGCAACTTTAATGTTTTGCTACCGCACCGGGAGCTCATCATTGAAAGCAAATTATTAATCAGGACATTGGTGCCGGAAGAGATCCAGGTTCCCTGGAATACTTATATACCCGAGCTGGAGGAAGTGATTAAAAACGATCTTCAGATGCTGGAACTGGCAAGGGCTTCGCCGGTAAAAGCCATCGGCCTGATGAATGAATATGTGGCATTGCTGGCCCCTGCCAACAAGAATATCACCCAGATCATATCAGATACCTGCGAATTTATTTTCCGTCATTTCACTTATATCAAAGGCATTACTACCATCGAATCGACCGTAGACGAGATCCTTGAAAAACAGGCTGGAGTATGCCAGGATTTTGCCCATGTTATGCTCGAGCTGTTAAGAATGATGGGCATCCCCTCGCGTTATGTAAGCGGATACATCTGCCCCAACAAAAATGGTATGCGCGGCGAAGGGGCTACCCATGCCTGGGTGGAAGCCTATATCCCCCATTATGGCTGGGCGGGCATCGACCCTACTAATAATGTATGGGTTACCAATACACATGTAAAACTGGCAGTAGGCCGTAACTTTAATAATTGTTCCCCTGTAAAAGGCACATTCAAGGGGCCGGCCAGGCAGTCGTTGTCTGTTTATGTATCAGTAGGGTATGAAGACGGGGAAACATTCGAAGAATTAAATGATGTGGCGATGGAAAAGCAGTCGGGTGATGATGTTCCCGAAATTATTATTGATACCTTTGCCGGGCAGCAGCAACAATAACTGCCGCCTGTTTTCTCATGCTGACCTTATTCCGGATATTAACTTTTTTACTGATCCCCGTTGCTGTTCTTTTTGGCTTGATGGACCTGGTAATGCTACTGGTGGCATTGGGTAACCCGGCATTGCTATTGGGATTTTTTATAGTGGCCTGTTTTGTGATCTATGTTTTTGCCAGCCTCAAATTCATGAATACAGGTATTGACCGCGGCGCACCCTGCAAGCCCTCACTCCGAGATTGGGTGCGGGTAAATGCCTTTGTATGTATTTATATGTCGGTTTCCACCATTCTAACCTGTAGCCGTTACTTTTTTAAGAGCCGCGCCGCCATGCGGGCAGAATTTGAACAGATGCTGGCGTCGCAGCCCAATATGCCCAAAATGGCAAACGCTGATCTTTTATATTCGGTAATGCAGGGTTCTCTGTATTTTATGCTGCTGGTAAGCGTTGTTTTACTGGTACATATTATCATCAACTTTAGTTTACTGAAGCGGTATAAGCACTTGTTTGAGCGGTACGCGGAGGCGGAATGACAGATGCCTGGTGGCTGCATGATGACCGAATTTCCCTAATTTCAACTGTGAATTCAACCATTCCATTAGCGGAGCGAATGCGTCCGTCTACCTTAGACGATCTTGTAGGGCAGGAACACCTTACAGGGAAGGGAAGTATTTTGAGAACCGCGATTGAGCAGGGTCGTGTTCCGTCCATGATCTTGTGGGGGCCACCGGGTGTGGGTAAAACTACCATTGCCAATATTATAGCGCATACGCTGCAGGTTCCTTATTTCCAGCTGAGTGCCATCAGCAGTGGTGTGAAGGAAATACGGGAAGTAATAGAAGAGGCCAAACAGCAAACCGGTACGGTTCTTTTTATTGATGAGATCCACCGTTTCAACAAAGGCCAACAGGACGCTTTACTGGGGGCGGTTGAAAAAGGAACGATCACACTGATTGGAGCTACCACCGAAAATCCATCTTTTGAAGTAAACAGTGCCTTGCTGAGTCGCTGCCAGGTGTATGTATTGAGGGCACTGCAGCAGGCAGACCTGGTAAAATTACTGAGCCAGGCACTGGAAAAAGATGTTATGTTCAGTGGACAGGATATAACGATACAGGAAACCGAGGCACTGATACATATTTCGGGCGGTGATGGCCGGAAACTGCTGAATCTTTTTGAACTGATTATTGAAACACAGCTGGGAGAGAATAAAAAAAAGGCGGCACCGATTGTCGTTACAGATTCCCTTGTAATGCAGGTAGCGCAGAAGAAAGTGGCTTTATATGATAAGCAGGGCGAGCAGCATTATGATATTATTTCAGCCTTTATAAAAAGCATGCGTGGCAGCGACCCCAATGGTGCTGTTTACTGGCTTGCCAGGATGATAGAGGGAGGGGAAGACGTAAAATTTATTGCGCGGCGGATGCTGATCTTTGCCAGTGAAGATGTGGGAAATGCCAATCCTAACGCATTGCTGCTGGCGAACGCCACATTTGACGCGGTATCAAAAATCGGCTATCCCGAAAGCAGGATCATTTTATCCCAATGCGCCACCTACCTGGCTTCCTCCACCAAGAGCAATGCCGCTTATGAAGCTATTGGTGCCGCTTTGAGTGCCGTTCAGAAAGAAGGCGACCTGCCGGTTCCCTTGCACATACGCAATGCCCCCACCAAACTGATGAAGGACCTGAATTATGGAAAAGGTTACCAGTACTCGCATCTGGGAGAAGGTAATTTTCTGGAACAGGAATACCTACCCGATAAAATAGCCGGCACCGTCTTTTACGATCCTGGTAATAATGCGCGGGAAAATGAGTTGCGGAAATTTTTGCGGGAGAGATGGAAAGGCAAGTACGGATACTAAAATGGGAGATCCTGGATACCGCCGCCTGCGATTCAGGAATGCGATACCCCGCAGGAATTTATACAGTTAAGAATGCCGGATAAATCGGTGAATGGAACGCCTGGAAGGGATTACATCATTAACTTTATGTCAAACCATCACTTCATGAGAAAGATTCTTCTTTTCTTTTTTATTACTGCCATTTTATTCCATTCAGTTTCTGCCCAAACCATTATTAACCGGGATCCGGAAATCGCCAGGATGGTAAAAGAAGTATCGGCCGATTCACTACGTTCCTATATCCATTCACTGGTAAGTCTGGGTACCCGCAACACGTTAAGCACCCAATCCAATCCCGCGCGTGGTATTGGTGCTGCCAGGATCTGGGTACTGAATAAGTTTAAAGAGTTTGCCAAACAAAGCAATGGCCGTTTGACCGCCATGATCGACACCACAATTTATAAGGGAGATGACAGAAGGGGCAGCCGGGTAACGAGGGATATTGTTCTGGGAAATGTGGTAGCTACCTTACAAGGAACAGACACAGCTGACAAACGTATTTTCCTCATCAGTGGTCACCTGGATAATATGCGCAGCAGTCCGACAGACAGTACAGGCGATGCTCCCGGAGCCAATGATGATGGCAGTGGTACCGCCGCTGTGATAGAATGCGCCAGGATCATGAGTAAGCATTCTTTTCCCGCCACTATTATTTTTATCGCTGTGAGTGGTGAGGAGCAGGGCTTGCTGGGTGCCAATTATATGGCAACCAAGGCAAAAAAAGAAAACTGGAATATCGAGGCTGTTTTGAACAATGATATCATGGGTAGTAACAATAGCAGTGAAACCCAGATAACCGACAATACCCGTGTTCGCGTATTCAGCGAAGGCTTATCTGTGCTGGACACCGGCAGGGCATTAGCCAATATCCGGAACCTGGGCCTCGAGAACGATGGTAAAGCCAGGCAACTGGCGCGTTACGTTAAGGAAACCGGTGAGCGATATATAGAGAACCTGGAAGTGGTAATGGTATATCGCAACGACAGGTTCCTGCGCGGCGGCGATCATACGCCTTATGTACAGAATGGCTATGCCGCTGTTCGCATTACAGAAATGAACGAAAATTATTATCACCAGCACCAGAATGTGCGCAAGGAAAATGGTATTCAGTATGGCGACCTGGAAGAATTTATGGACTTTGAATACCTGCGCAAAAATACCGGCATGAACCTGGCCAATCTTGCCAACTTATCAAAGGCACCCTCAATGCCTGAAGAAGTAAAAATAGAGGCCGCCGGCCTAAGCAATTATTCTTCCATCTCCTGGAAAGCACCCAAAACGGGAAAGCCAAAAGGATACTATGTGCTCCTGCGGGAAACTACCAGTGCATTCTGGCAAAAGAAATTCTTTACCACCAGCCTGGAATACAAACTGCCTTTTTCAAAAGATAATTACTTCTATGCCGTTCAATCGGTGGGGGAAGATGGCAACGAAAGCCTGGCCGTAGTTCCCGGCGTTGCGCGCAGATAGCGTGAGGCGTGAGACGTGAGGCGTGAGACGTGAGACGTTAAATGTGGGTTTTGTTGATTAACTTTATTCTACTTATTAATCGATTGACGATTCACGATTCACGTCTCACGCCTCACGTCTCACGCCTCACGCCTCACGACACTTTTTGGGGTACCAGTCTTTCGGCCACTCTTTCCACTCCCCTGTCGCCACCTTCATGGTATTCGGCATCTTCATTTACGTCCCAGAGGTCGTAGATTTCTGCACCGGCGATGATATTTTTGGCGGCCAGCATGGCTGTCATCATACTGTGATCCTGGTTATTATATTTGTGCATGCCATTGCGGCCAACAAGATAGAGGCCGGGATAGGATTTCAGGGCTTCGCGCACGGCGTCAACATTTGATTTATAGGAATGATCGTAGACGGGGTATGCTTTGGGCTGCCGTACAACATAACCATCTACCACGGCACTATCCTTTGTGAGTCCTATCTGTTGAATTTCTTTTTTTGCCAGTTGGATCAGGTCTGCATCACTACTGTTCCATAATCCATCTCCTTCAAAACAAAAGTATTCAAGCCCATAACAGGCCATATTGGAATCGGGCACCATAAAGGGGCTCCAGGATTTGAAGTTTTGTATCCTTCCCACTTTTACGCTGGGGTCATGTATGTAGATCCAGTTATCTGTAAACGCGTCTTCATCTTTGCAGATCAATACTACCGTTACAAAATCGCGGTAGCCCAGGTGCTGGGATGAGTCAAACGCATTCTCCGGGAACCGTGGTGAAACCGAAGCTACCAGTTCGCGCATGGGCGCGGATGACAACACGTGATCGAAGTCATTCCATGTTTTTCCGTCTGTAGTATGTACGGTCCATTTACCGCCTGCCATGCTGATATCTTTCACCCCGCAGTTCATTTCAACCCGGACACCCATTTCCCTGCATTTAGCTGTGCAGGTTTCCCACATCATGCCCGGGCCATACTTGGGATACCGGAAAGAATCGATCAGTGTTTTAATTACTTTGTCTTTATTACCCCTGGCTTTGGGTTTGAACAAGGCATTCCAGATGGCGCTGCTGAGCGAGAGGCCTTTTATTCTTTGTGCCGCCCAGTCGGCAGATATTTCCTTGCACGGTATTCCCCAGACTTTCTCCGTATAGGTTTTAAAAAAGATATTGAATAGCCGGCGTCCGAACTGGTTCACCACCCAATCTTCGAAATTAGTGGGGTTTTTAACGGGGAACATCTTGGCCTTCAGGTAACTGAGTACACACAATGTGCTTTCGATGATGCCCAGTTTCCGCAGGGCTTCAAAAGCCGCGAGCGGGTAAGCGAAGAATTTTTTATTGTAATAAATCCTTGAACTGCGCGGACGCTCCAGCATCTGGTCGCCCAGTATCTCGGTCCAGAAATCTTCTACTTCCTTTGATTTTGAAAAAAAACGGTGACCGCCAATATCGAAATGATATCCTTTATAAGACTCTGTGCGAGAGATGCCCCCTACATAAACAGGATCTTTCTCAAACACCACCACATCCTGCTTTGTTTTACCCAGTAAATAAGCGGCGGTCAGGCCTGCAGGACCCGCACCGATAATAGCTACCTTTTTTGACATAATATACTATCCTGAATAAATAATAGTTACCTGAAACCGGCTCAAAGGTGTGAAATAATTGTGGTACTCCGTTACTTTTGCCCGGCTAACTTAACAGAACGTCTATAAATCGCCCTGAAATGGCCCGGCACAGCTTTACTATTTATCACAAACCTTTTGCATTTCTCAGCCCGGCTGAGTTGTATGCTATTATGCAACTGCGTAACGAGGTATTTGTTGTGGAGCAGAACTGCGTTTACCAGGATGCCGACAATAAAGACCCCCATTGCCATCACCTGTTGATTAAAGATGGCGAAAAACTGGCTGCTTATGCCCGCCTGCTTCCCCAAGGATTGGCCTACGAACAAATGTCCATCGGCCGCGTTATCAGTTCGCCCGCATACCGGGGCCTGGGGGTTGGCAAGCTGCTGATTGCCGAAGCCATAAAAAATTGTCATGCATTATTCGGCGAAGGAGATATCCAGATTGGCGCGCAACTCTACCTGAAAAAATTTTATGAATCGTTCGGATTTGTGAAGGTGAGCGAGGTGTATCTGGAAGACAATATCGAGCATATCCTGATGCTTCGATCGTGAGACGTGAGACGTGAGACGTGAGGCGTGAATCGTGAATCGTGAATAAAACTTTTGTAACTTGCGCCCCCAAATTAAGCGGTTCACGGTTCACGGTTCACGGTTCACGGTTCACGGTTCACGGTTCACGGTTCACGGTTCACGGTTCACGGTTCACGGTTCACGGTTCACGGTTCACGGTTCACGGTTCACGGTTCACGGTTCACGGTTCACGGTTCACGGTTCACGGTTCACGGTTCACGGTTCACGGTTCACGGTTCACGGTTCACGGTTCACGGTTCACGGTTCACGGTTCACGGTTCACGGTTCACGGTTCACGGTTCACGGTTCACGGTTCACGCCAGTTCGATCTTGAGGAACCTGGCCGTGTGGCTTTTGGTAATGTTTACCATTTTTTCCGGGACCCCTTCAAATAAGATGGTTCCCCCGCCATCGCCGCCTTCGGGGCCGAGATCGATAATGTGGTCGGCAACTTTTATTACATCCAGGTTGTGTTCAATCACCAGTACGCTGTTTCCGCGATCCACCAGCTTATTTAATACGTCCAGCAAATGCTGGATATCCTGGAAATGAAGCCCGGTAGTGGGTTCATCCAGGATATAAAATGTTTTGCCTGTATCTTTTTTCCCGAGTTCGGTAGCCAGCTTAACCCGCTGCGCTTCCCCGCCGCTAAGGGTTACGGCAGACTGGCCAAGTGTTATATAGCCCAGCCCTACATCCTGTAGGACTTTTATTTTGCGGTACAGAAAGGAAATGGGCTGAAAGAATTCGCAGGCTTCTTCAACGGTCATATTCAGCACATCACTGATAGATTTCCCTTTGTACCGTATCTCCAGTGTTTCGCGGTTATACCTTTTGCCATTGCATTTTTCACAATGCACGTAAACATCAGGCAGGAAATTCATTTCAATCACCCGCATTCCGCCACCCTCACAAACATCGCAACGTCCACCTTTCACGTTAAAAGAAAAACGGCCGGCATTATAACCCCGAATTTTGGCCTCGGGTACCGAAGCGAACAAAGTACGTATCTCGGTAAAAAAGCCGCAATACGTAGCCGGGTTACTCCTAGGTGTACGGCCAATGGGTGACTGGTCTATTTCAATTACTTTGTCGATATATTCCAGCCCGCTGATTCCTTTAAAAGGCATGGGTGTTACACGGCTGTTATAGCAATGTTTGGATAAAAGCGGGTATAAGGTTTCATTGATCAGGGTAGACTTGCCGCTGCCGCTTACACCGCTAACCACAATCAGCTTGCCCAACGGAAATTTTACGCTCACATTTTTCAGGTTATTGCCAGAAGCACCCTTCAGCTCCAGCACTTTACCATTGCCCGCCCGTCTTTCTTCCGGTATGGCAATACGCTTCTTGCCGTTAAGGTATTGGGCCGTATCGGAATTACTTAACAACACCTGTTGGGGTGTTCCTGCCGCAACAATATGTCCGCCATGAACTCCCGCCCTGGGGCCAATATCCACCAGGTGATCGGCGGCCATCATGATATCTTTGTCATGCTCCACTACCAGCACACTGTTACCAATATCCCGAAGGTTTTGCAGGGCAAGAATGAGACGGTGATTATCCCGCTGGTGCAGCCCGATAGAAGGTTCGTCCAGTATATAGGTAATACCCTGCAATTGTGAGCCGATCTGCGTGGCAAGCCGTATTCGTTGCGATTCTCCCCCACTCAATGAGCGTGAAGGGCGATTAAGCGAAAGGTAGGTAAGACCCACATCGAGCAGAAAACTAACCCTTTCCCGGATCTCCTTAAGAATATCTTTTGCTATCTGATTCTGTTTTTTGCTCAACCTTTTTTCAACCCCTGTAAACCAGGTGTAGAGCTTATCCAGGTTCAGGTTGCTTAATTCCGCAATATTCTTTTCGTCCACTTTAAACCACAGGCTTTCTTTTTTGAGCCTGGCACCCTGGCAGGAGCCGCATATTTTCAATTCCATAAAACTCTCCACCCACTCATGTGTATTGGCAGTGCTATTGCCACTTACAAACCAGCGTTTGAGCATGGGTACGATCCCTTCAAATTCTCCTTCATATACCGATGCTGAACCAGTATCCCCTTCTTCGGCGTCTGTCATTTCCAGCGACGCACCTTCGGTATTTCCATACAGCAGGATATTGAGAGCGGATGAAGGGAGGTCCTTAACGGGTTTGGTAAGATTGATCTTATTCTTCCGGGCGAGGGTTTCAACGCTTCTGAAAAGGTAGGCATCGCGCTGTTCACCTAATGGTACGATCGCCCCTTCATTTACAGAAAGATTTTTATCGGGAATGATCGCTTCCAGGCTGATGGTGTAAACATTGCCCAGCCCTTTACAGGTAGGACAGGCACCATAGGGCGAATTGAATGAAAAAGCGTTGGGCGAAGGTTCTTCATAACTGATACCTGTGTCTTCGCACATTAATTGTTTTGAGTACTGAACCAGTTTCTGTGAATCGTTCAGTAACATAAACATCAGGTCCTTGCCCATTTTGAGGGATTGCTGCACACTTTGGCTCAGCCTTACCTTCATATCATCTGTAACAGGAATCCTGTCGATGACCACTTCAATATCGTGGATCTTGTAACGGTCGAGTTGCATTTTGGGTGTCAGGTCTACTATCTCCCCATCCACCCTTACTTTCAAAAATCCTTTCTTTCGTATTTCCTCAAACAGTTCGCGGTAATGTCCCTTCCGACCCCTTACCAATGGTGCCAGCAGGCTGATCTTTTTATTTTTAAAGCGGGAAAATATGTTTTCAACGATTTCTTCCTCGCTGAACTTCACCATCGTTTTACCGGTATTGTAGCTGTATGCCTCTCCTATCCTGGCAAACAGCAGGCGCATAAAATCATATACTTCCGTTACCGTTCCTACGGTAGAGCGGGGGTTTTTATTGGTGGTTTTTTGTTCGATGGAGATAACGGGAGAAAGGCCGGTGATCTTGTCTACATCCGGGCGCTCCATATCACCCATAAACTGCCGGGCGTATGCGCTGAAGCTTTCCATGTATCTTCTCTGGCCCTCATTATAGATCGTATCAAAGGCAAGAGATGACTTGCCACTACCGCTTACACCGGTAAATACCACCAGTTTATTCTTGGGTATGGAAATATCTATATTCTTAAGGTTATGCTCCCTTGCGCCGGATACTTCGATAAACTCTTCTGCTGTAATGGGGGCCGAAGGGCTGCTTTTGGTTGATTTTGCCATAGTGGTTGGTAAAGATAAGAACAACCGGCAAGCGGAAAAGTTGTACGCCGAACGATTTTATAAATATTTTTTTATCGGCTAAAACCCTTTACAGGAAAGGATTCTGTAGATTTTATGGCGCATTTTTAAATTTTCGATTTGGTGGTTTGGAATTTTCTCCTGTATTTTTGTACCAGTTCTTTTACGCATACTTATCAAGAAAGGCAGAGGGATTTTGGCCCGATGAAGCCTTGGCAACCCATATCGTTTACTCAACGGTATGAAGGTGCCAACTCCGACCCCGCTGGTAGCGGGGAGAGATAAGTCAGAGTTAAACCCCGGCCTCATCCCGGCCCCTTTTACAGGGGAGTTAGATAGTCATCTGCTGGTAAGTTCCCTCTCACTTATTTCTCGTCATGTTGTAGTTCCTGTTAAGCGCCTGAAAGACCTTAACCTTATTTTTCATTTACCGAATGCCCGAAAGGGAACAAAGGAGGCCAACATGAGTACCGCAACACAACTGATCCACAGTATTCCCGTAGACCCTTTAACCGGAGCGATATCCGTTCCTATTTATCAAACCTCTACCTATGTGCAGGATGCACCGGGGGTTAACAAGGGGTATGACTATGCGCGTTCCAACAATCCAACCCGCGGAACGCTTGAACAGATCATCGCACAGCTTGAGAAAGGAGAAACCGGCATTGCATTCGCGAGTGGGCTGGCAGCCATTGATTCCATAGTTAAACTGCTGGAAAGCGGGGATGAAATACTGGCCGTGGATGATATTTACGGGGGAGCATTCAGGCTTTTTACCACGATCTATGAAAAATTTGGTATCCGTGTAAATTATGTAGACACCTCCAATATCGAGAACGTATTTAATGCCGTTACCCCAAAAACAAAACTGATCTGGCTGGAAACGCCTACCAATCCCACGCTGAAGATTTCAGATATTGAAGCCATCGCCAAAATAGCGAAGGCCAATAACTGCCTGCTTTGTGTTGACAATACATTTGCTTCGCCGGTATTGCAGCAGCCGATTGCGCTGGGGGCCGATATTGTGATTCATAGCGCAACCAAATATTTGGGTGGGCATAGCGACCTGATTGCAGGGCTGGTAATTACCAAAACGAAAGAGCTGGGCGACAAGCTTAAATATATTCAGAATGCCTGCGGTGCCATTCTTGCGCCTTTCGACAGCTGGCTGGTAATACGTGGCATTGAAACGCTTCACCTCCGCGTAAAACAACATTGCGCTACCGCACTCGAAATTGCCAGGTACCTGGAAACACATCCGCTGGTGGACAAAGTTTACTACCCGGGATTGCAAACGCACCCCAATCATGCGGTGGCCAAGAAACAGTCAAAAGGGTTTGGCGGCATTGTATCCTTTTCATTGAAAAATAATACAGAAGAAGCAGCCATCGCTTTTGTAACGCAAACCGGATTGTTCAAGCTGGCGGAGAGCCTCGGTGGCATCAAGAGTCTTGTATCCCATCCGGCTAACATGACACATAAATCAATCCCGGTAGCCAAAAGAAGGGCGGCTGGTGTTTGCGACAGCCTGATCAGGCTTTCGGTTGGCCTGGAGGATGCGGAAGACCTGATTGCTGATCTTGAACAGGCATTCGTAAAAGCAGCTGCCGGTAAAAAAGCGAGTTTTGAAACAGCAACTATTTAACCTAATTGAAACGATAGAACAGAAATGGCAACACACAAACAGTTAACGATCGGTTTATTTGGCTTTGGCGTAGTAGGTGAAGGATTGTATAAGGTACTGAAACAAACCCCTTCTCTGACAGCTTCCATCAAAAAAGTCTGCATCAAGAACCCGGCAAAGAAAAGGGATGCACCGTCATCTTTGTTCACCACCGACAGGAATGAATTACTACTTGACAAGGAAATCAACGTGATTGTTGAAGTGATAGATGACGCTGATGCTGCTTTCCAGATCGTATCCACGGCATTGCGCAATGGCAAGGCTGTGGTAAGTGCCAGTAAGAAAATGATTGCCGAACACCTTCCGGAAATATTACAATTGCAACTCGAAACCGGCCTGCCCTTTCTCTGCGAATCTGCCGCCTGCGCCTCCATCCCGGTTATCCGTAACCTGGAGGAATATTATGATAATGACCTGCTTCATTCCATCAAAGCCATTGTGAATGGCTCAACCAATTTTATCCTCACCAAAATGTTCGAGGAAAAACTGGACTTTCAATCAGCACTATTGCTGGCCCAGCAACTTGGCTTTGCGGAAAGCGATCCCAAACTGGATGTGGAGGGGTATGATGCCGTTAACAAATGGGCCATCCTGCTAAACCATGCGTATGGAATTGTGCAACACCCCGACAATATCCTTTTCACGGGCATCCAGAATATCCAGTTGAGTGACGCAGTAGTTGCCAGGGAAAAAAATTACGACATCAAACTCATTGCTCAGGCTAAGAAATTAGACAATGGAAAAGTAGCCGCGTTTGTATTACCCCAATTTATTAAAACAGATGAGCCATTGTCGTTTGTAAAGAATGAATACAATGGTGTGGTGATTGAAAGCGGATTTGCCGACAAGCAATTTTTTTACGGCAAAGGCGCCGGCAGTTTCCCTACCGCTTCAGCTGTGCTAAGTGATATTTCCGCGCTTCGGTACGACTATAAATATGAATATAAAAAACTGTATCACCATACGCCACACGAACTAACGGGTGACTATTTTCTGAAGGTGTATCTCAGTTTTGATGACTGGAAATATATACCCCGTGAAAAGTTCGAATGGATAGAAGAATGGCATGCCGATGCCGAAAGAAAGTACCTGGTAGGCGTGCTGCATGGCGACCATCTTACCCATGGCAACTGGTGGAAAGAAAACAACACTTCTCTGATTCTAACCCCGGAACCGATCATTGATAACCTCGACATCGTTCGGCTGAAAAAGCGGAGCCTGGAACTTGCTGGGGTAGTTTAGTGTTGTGTTGGTTTATTGGTTTATTGGTGGGTTGGTTTACTGGTGGGTTGGTTTATTGGTGGGCGGGTTTATTGGTGGGCGGGTTACTGATTCAGGTTATATTGACTATCTTGTCGACTTTTATTTAAACCAATAAACCAATAAACCAATAAACCAATAAACCAATAAACCAATAAACCAATAAACCAATAAACTTGCAGTCCCCCCGGAAAAAGATATTCATAGCAGGTATTATCCTCAGCTGCCTCACAGCAATGGCCGTTTTCCTGGGTACCTTATGGGTGGGGCGTATGGGATTGTTCCGGGTACTTAATACCGATTTAGGATCTTTTGCTGATTCTTTTTTTAAATACTGGACATTCCTTGGGGATGGTGTGGTTTGGGTGCCGATAGGTATACTGGTGATTGTATACAGAAAACAGTATCTGCCGCTGATCGTGTCGGCTATTTTGATTTCCACGTTTATTACACAGGGTACAAAGAATTTTCTGTTTCCGGGAGAACCGAGGCCCACGTATGGGCTGGTGGATATGACGCAGGTACACACGGTAAAAGGTGTGGAGCTGCATACGGTTAACAGTTTTCCCTCCGGTCATACGGGAACGGCTTTTACCATTTTCCTGATCGGTTGCCTGTTGGTGAAACGCTGGTGGATTGTTCCATCCGGTTTTTTTTATGCGGCCATGGTAGGCTATTCGAGAATTTACCTGGCACAGCATTTCCCGGTTGATGTGGGTGCGGGCATCGTAACCGGGGTGATTACGGTTCTGTGTTCGGCAGCCATCCAGAAAAACTGGAAACCTTTACCGGAATGAATGTTAATTTGAAATAAAAACGCCGCCCGAACGTTTTATGGAACTAAGACTTATTTTTCCTTTATGCGTTCAGTCTACTGCCTTTTATTTTTTGTTGCCTGCCTGGCCGAACCGACCCTGGCCCAGGATACTACCCAGCAAATCATCGCCGGCAGAACCAATGGCAAGAACCAGTATAAAAAACCCTACGTCATTCTAATCTCCGCTGATGGGTTCCGGGCTGATTTCGCTGATAAATATCATGCGGTGAACCTGCTGAGGCTGAGAAACCAGGGAGTTAGAACGGCTTATATGCAACCCTCCTTTCCCTCTGTTACATTTCCCAACCATTATTCGATCGTAACCGGGCTCTACCCGGCACACCACGGATTGGTAGATAATTCCTTTTACGATGCTGCCCGCGATACTACTTATAGTATGTCTAACAAAAAGCAGGTGCCTGACTCTTACTGGTATGGGGGAACGCCTCTATGGGTATTGGCCGAAAAGCAGCACCTGCTGTCTGCCAGCTTTTACTGGGTGGCCTCAGAAGCTAATATTCAGAATACTATGCCTACTTATCATTATATATATAATGATAAGATAAAAATAGAAACGCGTATACAGGTGGTGAAAAACTGGCTGCAGCTGCCCGAGAATAAGCGGCCGCATTTTATTACCTTTTATTTCCCGGAAGTTGACCACGCGGCCCACCTGTATGGGCCTGATTCCAAACAAACGGATACAGCGGTTCATTTTGTAGACGAGGCAATAGGCAAACTGTTTGCTATGACCGACTCACTGCAATTGCCGGTGAATTTTATATTTGTTTCGGATCACGGCATGACAAAAGTGGATAATAAAAACCTGCTGCGATTGCCCGCAGCAGTTGATACCGCTATGTTCTATGTTCCCTCCGGCGATGCACTGGTTCACTTATATGCCAAAGACAAGAAGGATGTAATACCCACCTACCTGGCCTTGCAAAAGGAGGCGAAAGATTTCGATGTGTACCTGTCGGAGGATATGCCTCATAAGTGGCATTACAGTCGCAAAGACGATCACTATAACCGGATTGGCGACATATTACTGATACCAAAATGGCCAAAAATCTTCAACCTGGGTACCAAGGCTACTTCCCCGGGGAAGCATGGGTATGATCCTGGCTTTCCGGATATGCACGCCAGTTTTTATGCCTGGGGGCCGGCTTTCCGTAAGCGGATTCAGGTGAAGCCTTTTGAGAATATCCATATTTACCCGTTGATAGCCAATATTTTAGGTCTTCCATACGCCAAAGATATGATAGATGGAAAAGCGGAAGTACTGCGTGGGGCTTTGGGTAAACCCTAGTGTATGAACCATCCGGCATCGTCTATTTTCTGATTTCTTGTAGTAGAAAACTTACATTTTGGGGATTGGGGGTGAAAAAAATTGATATATTACGCCTCCCAATATCGCTGATAACCTTGTTTAGTAAAGGTTTTGCTAAGAAAAGAGGTTAATTAATGAGAGTTTTTTACAAGATCATTTTCACGGTGCTTTTACTGCCACTTGCTGTATCGGTATGCAGTGGGCAATCTGCCCTTACAAAAATGCCATTCGATATCATGGTGGGTGTTACCAAAACCGCTGATATCGAAAGTAAGGGGGTATGTGTGGCGAAAGCCAAGGGACCGGATTCGTTGCTGCATTGCACTCGCCTGAGCATGTCCGATGGAAAATTCAACGTTTACGCGAATACCCAGGAGTTTGTTATGAAAATAAGCTTCCTGTCTGTTTCGCACCATAGCCTTCCGGATAACTGGAAAGCACTGGGTTTACATCTTGCGTCGAGCTACCGCTACCGAAAGGTGAAACCATCGGGCGACACCAATACGCCTACTGCCAGTACTACAACAGAAAGCGAAAGTGGCAATTCGCAGGAAGAATACATCCAGATCGTAACGGCCAACGGGGCCCAGAATATTACCCGCAAACCTACGTACGCCAGTGATTATCAAAAAGGGGAATTGATCTCATTCACGATCGGCAAGCTCCGTTATAACGCTGAATTCATTAAATGGACAAGCCCCAAATGGTGCGCCAGTTGCCCCACCAAGATCGACTACGATAATGGACTGGTATCGATAGAAGTGATTGAAGAATTTTAGCAGGGATGCGGGGGAGGTTGCAGGGGTTCAAAGCTGATTCAGAAGTCAAAATTCAAAAGTCAAAAGTCAAAAGCCTCGCCTCACGATTCACCGCCCAGTTGCCTCATTTCAGCCGCCTCCGCCACCGCTCGTCCAAAACCGGACAGTTGTGTCACTACTTTCATCCCTTAGAAAGGGCCATTATGATTTCTTTAAGAAAACGGCTGTAACCCTTGATGGTACTGCATTATAGCGGTTTTCTAACATTTCTTAACATTCACGTTAACACCGCTCATAATTTCCCGGTACGCTTTGCTGTAACTAATCACAATATGCCACGTCTACCTATTGTTCGTTTATACTTTTGACTTATCAAATTAAAAACAGGAACAACACATATTTTTTAAAAAAACTAAAACAAACAAAATGAAAAAGTTATTTATCTCAGGTTTACTGGCTTTAACTCTTATTACAAGTGCCTTTGCCTCTCCGGTATCTACCCGGGCCATGGATCATTTTTCACGGTCTTTTGCGAACGCCAAAAGCGTTTCCTGGAAAACAACCAATGGGTATGCCAAAGCGAGCTTTACCCTGAACAATGAAAAAGTAGATGCGTTTTACGATAACTACGGCGAAATGATCGGTATCAGTAAAGTGATGGCTTTTGACAAGCTGCCGAAAGCAGCCCTGGAAACCCTTACCACCAAATACACTTACCCTGCCTACCAGTTAAAAGATTGTATCGAGTTCACCAATGCCGATAACGAAAAGAACTATTATGTTTCTTTTGAGACCCAAACAGGCAGTATTTTCCTGGAAATCACAAAAGGTGGTGCCGTGAGCGTGATGGCGAAGCATTAATCGTTCCATCTCCATTCACCGGCAATCTGCAAAGGTTCTTTCAGGTTGTTCTTTAACAGGAAAGCTTTGGTTTCTTCGTCTGTAAAGTGTTTGGCCTTTATTTCTTTTGCGTCTGCAATTCCGTATAGGAGCATGGCACTGAAGCGAACTGTATTTTTCATACCCGTTTCATCTACCAGGCTAAACTGGTCGCAGTCGGCGTGATAACAAGGACCCGCATTGTTGGGCAATCCGCCGCCTGCGCCACCACCGGTGGGAACACCGTGCAGCATAAAGGGCTGATGATCACTATGAAGGCCTGCCCCATTGCGAAAAATATTCTTGAAACTGGTATCAATGCTATGGGCAATATTGCCAATAGATTGAAATAGCTCCTTACTTTCTTCCGCGGTAGTGGAATATCCTTTCGGATCGTTGGTCATATCATAGTTCAGCATATAACGAAGCTGATCGATGCTATGATCTTTTACCGCTTCATTTACATAGGCTTTTGAACCCAGTAAACCTTCCTCCTCGCCCATAAACATCACAAATTCAACTGTACGGGCGGGCTGGAGTTTCAGCTTTTTAAACGTCCTGGCCATATCCAGAACAGAAAACGATCCGATACCATTGTCTATCGCACCGGTTGCCAGGTCCCAGCTGTCGAGGTGACCGCCCACCACTACTTTTTCATTGGGTAAGCTCTTCCCCTTAATCGTAGCAATTACATTTCTGGCTTTGATAAGACCTGAGAAATTGGTCATTTTAATGTGGCTGTACAACTTACCGCTGGCCAGTTGTTCTTTCAACTTCATCCCATCTTCTTTGCCCACACAAACAGCGGGAATGGGTATCAGCTTCCCGGTAACAGATGCGGTACCCGTAAGTAATATACCGCCCGGAGGGGTATTAATGATAATAATTCCCTTCGCTCCGTGCCTGGTTGCGATAGCAGTTTTTTCAGATCTGTGAAGGCTCTTGGTACCAGGTTTTGAGTTGGGCAGTACCCCTAAAAAAACAAGTGCTATCTTACCCTTCACCTTATCGTTGCCCGCATAATCCTCCTCCAGCCCGTTTCCCATGTCTACCACCTCCAGTTCCACATCGGCAGCTACCGGCGAATGTGCAAGGGTAACAGCTTTTACGGGCTGCAGGTTCTTTTCCTGCCCAATGGTTACGGAAAGGGTTCCCCGGCTCCAGCTCTCTACCTCAAAAGGCTGGTAACGAACATCCTTAAACCCATATGATTTCAGCAGGTCGTATGCATATTTTTCCGCCTTCGCGCCATTCTTCGAACCGGTTAACCGGTGACCAATTTTTTCAGTTGCCTCTTTCAGCGTACTGTATGCCCTTGAATGCTTCAGCACTTCCTGGTTAATTTTTGTAAACGTATTTTTCCACCCGGGTTGCTCCTGGGCAACCACTGCGTTCAGCATAATGGTGGATACAATGCAACAAAGGGAAACTGCTTTTTTCATGGTCAGTGTTTAGGTGGCGTAAAATAATGATTATTGTTTTAGATACCTAATTGGGGGGTTGGCAGTTAGCTGCTAGCTAAAAGCTAACTGCCAAAAGCCAACTGCCTAATAATAAACAGGCGCCAGGCAAACGATACCGGTTTTGATGAGTAGTGGGAACAGTTTCATATCGACCGTTCTTGAGGTTCCGTCCGTTACGCGGAAAATGACGTGACTAACGGGTTTGGCCTGGAGCGAGGGTATATATTTATCCAGGATGATAAAAGTACAATGGTAAGTGATTGTATTTTTCTCGGTGATAGTGTTGCATAACCCAACCGGGAATATCAGGGAGGAGTTGTCAACAAACCGAACGACCAGGTCGCCTTCTATTTTTTTCCCTTCTGCCTTCGGGGTGAAGCTGATGCCGATGTAATTGTTGGTGGTGGATGAGAGCACAGTAAGACTTGTTTTATCCTCGGCGGTGCTATCTATCCTTTGGGGGATGGTGGACTTAAAAGGACGACCATCCGAGCCATAGGTGGTAACAAGGTTGCAATTGCTGGTGGGTGCGGGCGTGGGTGGCTGCTGCTGGGCTTGTAGGGAATTGACAACCAAAAGGCATATCAGAACTGTAATCCATTTAGTCATCTTACGGGTCTCAAGAAAATCATTGATCAAAACATGCCATTCGCCGGTGGTAATCCTTAACCGCTGGTGTAACAGGCTGCAAATTTACACCGTATCCAGAATTGCGGTTGTGTTAAAAACCACTTAAAAATTGTAATGGTATCTTACAACCGGTGGCTGCTATACTACACTATTACTTACGTGTATGATTGGAAACGTTTAAATACCGGGGTTTATTGCGTAGCGAAACCCCATCTTGCTGGCACCCCTAAAACAGAGCAGCACAGAAAAAATCTGTGCTGTTCTGTTCAAAAGTGTATCCAGTTTAGTATCGGGGTGGCTAAGCAGGAATCAGCTTTTCCTGAATGCCCATTTGATCATTTCCTTCCAGCTCGGCTTTTTGCCGTACATCAGTATGCCTACCCTGTATATTTTGCCCGCCAGCCAGGTAGTACCTAAAAAACCGAGTACGAGCAATATCATGCTCAGTGCCAGTTGAAAATAAGTAACACCATCCGGTATTCCATGAGCGATGCGGGCCATCATTACTATGGGTGATGTTAGCGGGAAAATGCTACCGAAAACAGCGAGGGCACTGTTGGGGTCATTCACTGCTTTGGTCATGATCACCATAGAAAAGATAATCGGCATCATGATCGGGAATAAAAGGCTTTGCGCATCCTGCGGATCTTCATTAACCGCACTTCCCACCGCCGCAAAGAGCGAGGAATATAAAAAGTAGCCGCCGAGGAAATAAAAGATAAAGCATCCGATAATCAATGGAAAATTAACCTGGCTGAGTCCCTTTGCCAGTTCGCCCATCATGCCACTGCTTTTCGCGGCCTGAACAGCCTGCACGCCGGCGGGCTGAACGGTTTGGGCATGATCTATCAGCTGGGGAAAGATAACCGGCAACAGTAACTGAAGTCCGAATATCAATACCACCCAGATAAGAAACTGTATCAGGCCTACCGCACCAATACCCGATATCTTACCCAGCATTAACTGGAAGGGTTTAACGCTGCTCACGATCACTTCCGCAATACGGCTGACTTTCTCTTCCATCACGCCACGCATTACCATGGTGCCATAAATAAACAGTATGAAATAAATGAGCAGCCCGGATATCATCCCAACGCCATAGCTGATGCCTGCTTTGCTGTTGTTCTCTTCCTTGCCGGAAGCAGAAGAATATTTGATAAGCTGCTTATGATCCTGCAAACTATCGAGCTGCTGGGGGCTGATATTCAGTGCCAGCAACCTTTTTTTCTCCAGTGCCTTGTTGATGCTGCGCTGTATTTTACTTCTCGTCATCATTCCCATCGCTTTGGCGGAACGGAACGACAACGAATCGCTGCCTTCAATATTAAAGCCCTGCGGAACCACCAGGTAGGCATCATACTCTTTTCCCTCCAGCCGGTGCCTGATCTGGGCTGTGTCATCTTTCACAAAATCAAATACCACTTCCCCGTCTTTGTCAATGATGCTGCCGCCGAATACATTGGCCTGATCGGCAACCGCTACACGGAAATTATCGGTTGACTTAACCTGGAAATAGATCATCAATGCATAAAATCCAAAGATGATCAGGGGAAGGCCTATGGTAGAAAGTAGAAATGTTTTTTTCTGAACCCTGGACGAAAATTCGCGGCGGGCTACCAGTAAAGTTTTATTCATACGGGGTGGAATTACGGATTAGGATTGCGGATTATGAATTACGGATTGGGTTAGGATTCGAGAGGTTGGAAGGCGCGGGTTTTGGCCCGGGTGCCTTCTACCAGGTTGATAAAAATATCATTAAGAGAAGGTAGTATCTCATTAAATGAGGCAATGGTTACCCCTTGCTGCAGGAAATGCTGCAATACATCATTACTCTTAAATCCATCATTGATCTTAACCGTAAGACCTGTTTCCTGCTGATCCGTTACTGTAAAAGAAGGGGCTGTGAGTAGATTGGGCAGCTGATTCATCTTAATACTGAACTTATTCTCTTTGAACTGCTGCTTGATATCGCTAACGGTTCCATCCAGTACTTTCTGGCCCAGGTTCATCAGTATAATATGGTTGCATATTTCCTCTACCTGTTCCATACGGTGGGTACTGAATATAATGGTGCTGCCACGCTGCGCCAATCCATATATCTCATCCTTGATCAGGTTGGCATTCAGGGGATCGAGGCCACTGAATGGTTCATCGAGGATGATAAGTTTAGGTTCATGCAAAACGGTGATCACAAACTGGAGTTTCTGGCTCATCCCCTTACTCAGGTCCTCCACTTTTTTGTTCCACCAGCTCTCCATCTCCAGTTTCTTAAACCAGAACTTTATTTTCTCCATCGCCTCGGATCTGCTCAATCCTTTCAGCTGTGCCAGGTAAAGAGCCTGGTCGCCGATCTTCATCTTTTTATACAATCCTCTCTCTTCGGGCATATACCCTATCTTGATAATATCATTCAGCGGATCGAATTCCTTCCCGTCGAAAATAATGTTCCCACTATCCGGGAAAAAAATCCCGGTAATCATTCTTAATAGTGTGGTTTTGCCGGCACCATTGGGACCCAGCAGTCCAAAAATGCTCCCACGTTCAATAGAAAAACTCATGTCTTCTACCGCTTTCTGGGTGGCATAGTACTTTTTCAGGTGTTGTAGTTCGAGGATTTTATTCATAGCAGCTGTTTGTTTTTGATGATCCCGGAAGCGGATGGCCGGTCCTGCGCCAAAAGTAATATTCCCCTGGCTTTTCCAAGGGTTTTTTACTTGCTTTCATGTTACAGCGGATTAGTAGCATAATTCACCTAAATATTACATGGGGGGGTACCCTAAAATCATACATTTGCCGCAATTATATAAAACTATCCTCTATTATGGTATGGCTCAAACGTTATAAAGTGGTGCTGATCCTGGCAGTTGTTATGTTCCTGACGGGTGGTTGGGGATTTCTTATTCACAGGACGGTGGCCCAATTGTCGGTTTACGAATTACCGGCTGAAATAGCTCCATTCTTTTACCAGCACATGGAATACCTGGTATCGAATGCGCCCCGGCCCGATATCCGCAGGAACACGGATAGTTCTGAAGCGTCCAAACATTTTATAGATATTGAGATGTATGGTAAGGATGCAGTGAATAAAATGCCGGCTGACTGGCAGGGGGCTATCAAAGCCTACACGAAAGACAGTTTACTGAAATACGGGTATGTTCCGTATCATATACTATATATGAAAGGCAAATTGACGGAAGCCTTTTCAAAAGGGAATAAAGACAGCATCCTGTTTTATGCAACAGACCTGGCGCATTATATCGGAGATGCCAACGTTCCGCTGCACACCACCGTAAATTACGATGGCCAGCTGAGCGGCCAGAAGGGCCTGCACAGTTTGTGGGAGTCTACCGTTCCTGAGCTGGAGATAAATAAGTATAACCTTTATTCCGCCCACAAAGCCACCTACCTGGCTAAACCGGAAAAAGCGGTGTGGGAAACGATCCGAAAAACCTATTCCCTGGTGGCTGTTATGCTGAAGGCGGAAAAAGACCTGAGTACCCGTTTTACCGACGAACAAAAATACAGGGTGCAGGTAAGGCGCGGCAGGGAATCTAAAAGCTATACCACGGAATTTGCCCGGGCCTATGGCCAGGCCTTGCAAGGAAGCGTAAATGAGCAACTGATCCGTTCCGCTGATATGATCGCCGATTTCTGGTATACGAGCTGGGTAGATGCGGGCAAACCCAACCTGGCTTCCATCACCCCGGACTGGAACAGCGCGTCGGCCGAAAAATGGAAAAAAGAACTGGAAGCGTTTAAAGCCAATACTTTAATTGAAAATAAATGGCTGCTTTCTAAAAAAGATGCAAGAGAATCTGAGTAGTTCTACGCAAAAAAATGCGTATAAATACGGTTGTTCGCGATAAGCGGTCCATTTACTTTCGAAACCTGAACCGGATAAACCTGTTCAGGTTTTTTTATGATGGACATGCAAAGAAATATCAGTGTTCCAACGATGTTACTGGCACTTATCATTTTCCTGTTACTGTTTGGGTTTTCGGGGCTGATGGTATACCTGGCAAAGCGGCGAAAGCGGTGGGTGCTGAAAGAGCAGTTGATGGAGAGCCGTTTCCGGGAAGAGCTGTTACGTTCCGTGCTGGAAATGCAGGAGCATACCTTTCAGTCGGTGAGCCGTGAGATACATGACAATGTAGGGCAGCTTTTAAGCCTGGCTAAACTGAATATCAACCTGCTTTTACAGGAAGAGTCGCAGAACGATAAGCTGCTGGCCATTAAAGAACTGGTTACGAATGCTGTTAACGAGTTAAGATACCTGGGAACAGCGTATCATGCGGATTCAATTATCGATTCGGGTTTGCTGGCGGCCATCCATTACCAGGTACAGCAACTGCAAAGAACCGGGCTTTTCCAGGTGTTATTCGAGAGTGCCGTTGACAATATCTCCATTAGTAAAAGCAGTGGGGTATTATTATACCGCGTTATACAGGAGGCAGTTAACAATATTATCCGGCATTCTTCCGCAACCGTTATCCGCGTAAGTATTACGAAGCAAACGGGCGGGCTGCATATCAATATCCAGGATAATGGTAAAGGTTTTAACCGTCATCCGGCCGGGCAACAAAAGGGGTTTGGGTTAAAAAGCATGCAACAACGGGTAGCCATGACCGGTGCCAGCCTGCAAATACAAAGCGAACCAGGAAAAGGCACTACAGTAACCATCATCATCAACCAAGATATATGACCACTATTGCCATCGCAGACGACCATGTGCTGCTCAGAAAGAGCCTGGCACTCATGATCGGCTTCCTGCCGGGGTTCCAGGTAATGATACAGGCTATGAATGGAAGAGACCTGATCCGGCAACTGAACAAACATAATTTGCCTGATATTGTACTAATGGATATTACGATGCCCCGTATGGATGGCTTCGAAACCGCAAGATGGCTGAAGCAATACTACCCCAACATTAAAATAATAGTGCTAAGCATGCATGGTCATCCGGATGCAGCGCAGCGTATGTGGATTAACGGGGCGAGGGGCTACCTGTTAAAAGATGCAGAACCTGCTGAACTGGCTGCCGCGTTACGGCAGGTATCTGCCGATGGATACTATTATAATGAGTGGTTAACGCCTGAGCTCTCTACCCCAACCGTAAAGCCGGAACCCGCGCCTGTTACACTCAGTGAAAAAGAATTACAGTTTCTCCGCTGGACTTGCACCGAAAAAAGTCACAAAGAAATAGCCGCCGAAATGTGCGTAAGCCCCAGAACGGTAGACGGCTACCGCGATGCGCTGTTTCGCAAACTGAATGTTTGCTCAAGAGTGGGAATAGTAATGTACGCCCTCAAGCATAAAATCGTTCTTCCCTGAAAAAATCTGATAGCTATCAACCAATACCTAACTTCTCCCCCACCATCACCGCCACTTTCTCCCCATCCATTGCTGCGCTAACGATGCCTCCTGCATATCCCGCTCCTTCTCCACAGGGATATAGATTTGCTACCTGTGGATGTGCCAGGGTAAGCGGGTCTCTTGGAATGCGCACGGGAGATGATGTTCTGCTCTCTGTAGCTACCACCACAGCCTCTTCTGTATAATAGCCCCGCATTTTTTTTCCGAAGGCAAGTAACCCTTTTTGAAGTCTCTCAAATATAAAACCGGGAAGAACGGTTTGCATTTCGGCAGGAATGATGCCGGGTATATAACTACAGCCTGGCAGGCTGGCCGACAATTTTTTATGGCAGAAATCGGTCATTCGTTGCGCGGGTGCCTTAAACCGTCCCCCACCTGCATCGAATGCGGCTTGCTCAATAGCGCGTTGGAAGTACAGCAATGCCAGCGGATCATCGTGTTTTACGAGCGGGTGAGCGGGGTGCTTTTTTTTCTGAAAATAAGCTACGGCATCAGTCGCTTCCACCTGTACTACCATACCGCTGTTGGCATAAGGATTATTTCGTTTACTGGGGCTCCAGCCGTTTACCACCAGTTCACCCGGACTGGTAGCTGCCGGCGCAATGATACCGCCCGGGCACATGCAAAAGCTAAACACTCCCCTCTCATTCACCTGCTCCACCAATCCATAAGAAGCCGGCGGCAGGTGTCCATCCCTTTTTACGCTATGGTATTGGATCGCATCAATAAGTGTTTGTGGGTGTTCTATCCGAACGCCGAGTGCGAACGGTTTGGCTTCTATCAGCAGCTTCTTTTCGTGCAAGAGAAAAAATATATCACGGGCGGAATGTCCCGTTGCCATGATTACCGCATCAGCAGGTATCGTATCGCCGTCTGCCGTGGTAACCGCTTTACAAATATTCCCTTCCATAACCAGGTTGGTAACCTTTTTCCCGAACAGGAATTCCCCTCCGCTGGCCACAATCTGCGCGCGCATAGCGGTAATGATCTGCGGTAATTTATTGGTTCCGATATGAGGATGCGCCTCGTAGCGTATTTTATCTTCCGCGCCAAACTGGCAAAACAGGTTCAGTACCCTGTTGATATCACCTCGCTTACTGCTACGGGTATATAATTTGCCGTCGCTATAGGTACCGGCACCGCCTTCACCAAAACAGTAATTACTCTCCGGATCCACCACCCCATCCTTATTCAGGGTGGCAAGATCGCGCCTCCGGGCCCTTACGTCTTTTCCTCTTTCCAGTACAATCGGCCGGATGCCCTGTTCTATCAGTTGTAAAGCGGCAAATAGTCCGGCCGGTCCTGCGCCAACTACTACCACTTTTGCCTTAGCCTTGCTTACATCCCTGAATACTACAGTAGTAACGGGTCGCTCCCGGAAGGGCTCGTTTACAAAAGCTCTCACGCCCAGGTTGATCCAAACCTGCTGCCTGCTTCGCGCATCTATAGATTGCCTAACCCGGTAAAATCCATTGATATCCGTAATGGCTTTACCGAGTGCATGAGCAATGTACTCCTGTATAATGCTGTCACTGGCGGCTTCCGCGGGGGTGAGTTGTAAAGAAAGGTCTGTTTGCATGTGTTAGGTATTTATCCTAAAGAATGCTCTGCGTGAGGCGTGAGACGTGAGACGTCAATAGTGAATAAAATCTTGTGTAACTTGCTCCGGCAAACTTCACGTCTCACGTCTCACGTCTCACGTCTCACGTCTCACGTCTCACGTCTCACGTCTCACGTCTCACGTCTCACGTCTCACGTCTCACGTCTCACGTCTCACGTCTCACGTCTCACGTCTCACGTCTCACGTCTCACGTCTCACGTCTCACGTCTCACGTCTCACGTCTCACGTCTCACGTCTCACGTCTCACGTCTCACGTCTCACGATTCACGTCTCACGATTCACGTCTAAAACGGCAAATCGTCGGCTATGTCGGATGGAGGTGGAATATCGTTATAGCTGGCCTGTGGCGGTTCGTTATCCGATTGGCCCAGCTTAACGGTTTCCATGCGCCAGGCGTCTAAATTGGTAATATAATTCTCTTTCCCGTCTTTGGTCCATTTGGTTCCCTTGATATTGAACTGCACTTTAACATCATCCCCCAGGTTGAACTTGTCGGGCAGCGCAGTCTTATCCTGAACACATTGGAACTTTACATAATTGGTAATCACTCTCCCACCAATGTCTTCTGATTTTTCAATCACAAATTCCCGTGTTTTGAAGGTTTCGGTACGTTGTACCACATCAAATTTCGCTACCAGTTTTCCAACAATTTCATATGCCATAGGGTGCTTTTTTTTAATAGGTCAAAAGTAGGATTAAAATCTGCTTAGACCCCAAGAAATATCCGCCTCATTTAATTAAAATTGTATCTTCAGTCGCAACCCAAAACCGCCATGAACAGAAGCCGTTTGCCTCTTATTGCCCTTATTCTGTTCAGCCTGTCCTGTTCCGCCCCGCAACAGTCTGTTTCACTGAACTACACGGGTTACCGTATAGAGAAAAACAATACCATTGATACGGCAATGGCGAACTTCCTTAGTCCTTACAAGGTTTCCATGGACGCAACCATGAACCGGGTAATTGGTTTTACGGCGGAAAGCATGACCGTAAAGCAGCCTGAAAGCGAGTTGGGTAATATTATGGCGGATTGCATCCGTACCATGGCTGAAAAAAAGTTCGGTAAGAAAGTAGACGCGGGTTTTATTAATAAAGGGGGAATACGGTCTTACCTTCCGAAAGGAAATATAACGGTAGGAAAGATTTATGAACTGATGCCTTTCGACAATCTTGTGGTGTTACAGGATCTGAAAGGGTCTGTTTTGAGAACATTTCTTGAAAAGATAGCGAGAGATGGTGGCTGGCCGGTATCGGAGGGGGTTGTGCTGAGGCTGAAGGATGCAAAAATTACAAGTGCTACCATCAATGGTGAACCATTGAATGATAATGCCACATATACCATCGCCAATTCTGACTATGTGGCCAATGGAGGGGATAATTGTGATATGCTGCGCAGTATTCCGCAGCAGAACAGGGGCTATGTGTTGCGGGATGCTATAATAGAGTATGTAACCACATTCACCCGGCAGGGCAAACCTGTTGCGGCAAAAATTGAAAACAGGATCAGTTATGTCAATTAACCGCAGGCGTTTTATCAGGCAGGCAGCCCTGGCCGGAGGTGCTTTGGCGGCGGGTAACCTGTTACCGGCCGAAGCTTTGGCTGCCGGTGCTCCCCAACTCACTATTTTGCATACCAACGATGTTCATAGCCGGCTGGAGCCCTTTCCGATGGATGGCAGCCGTAACCAGGGATTGGGTGGTGTGGCGGCCCGGTCGGCCATTATACAGCAGATACGCAATGAGGGCGGGGAAGTATTGTTGCTGGATGCCGGTGATATCTTCCAGGGTACACCGTATTTTAATATGTATAAAGGTGAGCCTGAAATAAAAGCGATGAGCAGGATGGGGTATGATGCGGCTACGATCGGCAATCATGATTTTGATGGCGGGCTGGAAAATTTTGCTACCCAGTTGCAGCACGCCAGCTTCCCGATACTGATCTGTAATTATGATTTCACCTCCACACCCATGGAAGCTAAGTTTATGCCCTATAAAATTTTTAAGAAAGGAGCGCTTACCATTGGTGTGTTTGGAATAGGTATAGAACTGAAAGGACTGGTACCCGAAAACCTATATGGTAACACGGTTTACCAGGACCCGATAATGATGATGAACCGAACCGCAGATATCTTAAAGAAGCAGGGATGCGATATGATCATCTGTTTATCTCATTTGGGTGATAAATACACAGAAGATAAGATAAGCGATGAGATCATAGCGAAGGAATCGTATGATGTTGACCTGATCATTGGCGGCCACACACACCGCTTTTTCGAGGAACCGCGGAAATATGTGAACAGGAAAGGTGGAGATATTGTGGTAAACCAGGTAGGCTGGGCGGGCATCCAGTTGGGAAGACTAGACTATACTTTTTCAGGCGGCAGACGTAAAAACCTGTCAAAGGCCCATACTGTAGTTATAGGGAAAAAAACAAGGGAATAAAAATTTTTTTTTTCAACATAAAACATACATATTCGCACCCCCAATTTATTTTTTATTACTTATCCACATGTGGAAAAAATAAGATAACTTGAAGGCTTAGTTAGAAAATAGTAACTCATTATAATATTTCTTTTTTGTATGGCGAAAAATGCTGAATCTGTCTGGAACAACTGCTTAAACATCATCAAGGATATTGTAGAATGGCAGCATTTTAAAACATGGTTTGAACCGATTAGTCCGGTTGAATTAAAAGGCAACGTTTTAATGATTCAGGTACCCAGCCAGTTTTTTTACGAATATCTTGAAGAGCATTATGTGAACCTGCTTGCCAAAACACTGAAACGTGAAATGGGCAAAGAGGCAAGGCTTGAATATCGCATCATGGTTGACAGTGGTAACACCAACGGACGGAATGGTTCGATGGATGTTCCTGCCAGCAACATGAAAACTTACAATAACAACGAGATGAATTTCCCGTTGGTGATTGATAATCCTGTTAAGAATCCATTTGTGATTCCCGGTCTGAAAAAAATGCAGATCGATCCCCAGTTGAATCATATGTATACGTTTGATTCTTTTGTGGAAGGAGACAGTAACCGTGTTGCCCGCCGTGCCGGTAAAACCGTTGCGGAAAAGCCGGGTGCCAATTCATTCAATCCCCTGGTGATATATGGGGGTGTGGGCCTGGGTAAGACACACCTGGCGCAATCCATTGGGAATGAGGTGAAAAGGATGCACCCGGGTAAGGTGGTTTTGTATGTGAGCAGTGAAAAATTCATTAACCAGTTCCAGGATCACAGCCGTAACAACGCCATTAACGATTTTATCCATTTTTACCAGCTGATAGATGTCCTGATCATTGATGATGTACAGTTCTTTAGTCGCGCCGAAAAAAGCCAGGATGCGTTCTTCGCTATTTTCAATCATCTTCACCAAAGCGGTAAACAACTGGTGCTTACTTCTGATAAGCCGCCGAAAGACCTGGATGGCATGCAGGAAAGACTGCTGAGTCGTTTCCGCTGGGGGCTGAGTGCCGACCTGCAGATACCCGACTACGAAATGCGTATCGAGATACTGGAAAAGAAAATGAAGAATGACGGGCTTGATATGCCGAAAGAGGTCGTAAAATATGTAGCCTATAATATCAATACGAATGTGCGTGAGCTGGAGGGGGCACTGATCTCTTTACTGGCCCAGTCATCTTTAAACAAGAAGGATATTGATGTAGAGCTGGCCAAGAAAGTGCTGCGCAATTTTGTGAAGACCAGCAGCAAGGAGATCACGATAGATGCGATACAGAAGATGGTATGTGAATATTTTGATGTTTCATACGATAAACTGCTTCAGAAGACCCGTAAAAGGGAGATTGTTCAGGCCCGCCAGATAACCATGTACCTGGCCAAAGCGTTCACCAAGAACTCTCTCAAAACCATCGGAGAGCATTTTGGCGGTCGCGACCATACTACCGTGATCCACTCCTGCCAGACGGTAAAGGACCTGATGGACACCGATTCTATTTTCCGTGAAAATGTGATGGAATTAACGCAAAAAGTGCAGCTGGCGGCTATGTAGTGCGAGGCGCATTTTGAATGTTTGAGGATTTTGAAATTTGAAATGGGTGAGAGACGCTTGTTTTTGATTTTCCGATTTGCGAATGGTTAATTTTTCAAATTCTTTTGGCGTTTAGCTCTTCAAAGTATATTTTTGCAGCCCTTTCTAGGTGAGGTGGGTGAGCGGCTCAAACCAGTAGTTTGCTAAACTGCCGTACGGGTTAAACTGTACCGAGGGTTCGAATCCCTCCCTCACCGCTTTGTCCACCGTAGCCTTGGCGAAGGTGGACATTACCGGGTAACAAGCAATCCACCTTCGCCAAGGCACGGTGGACAAGGCGGGAAGTAGCGCAGGCCGGTAGCGCACCTGGTTTGGGACCAGGGGGTCGCAGGTTCGAATCCTGTCTTCCCGACATTAACATTTCGTTAACAAATAAAACCCTGTAAATCAAGCATTTACAGGGTTTTTTGTTGCCCGAAAAGCACCTTCTCAAAGGATTCGAACCTGTTTTTTAGATGATTTAGCGAGCAAATAAATGAACGCATTACAATTTGATAATCAATTTATTATGCAGTTAATTACTAAAACTCACTGAACATGTTGTCTGGATAAGCCAGAATCGTCAAATTAGAGATGAGTTATTACTTGAGTCGGTTTTGTAGCCTTGCTGTAACCTGTTTAAAGTCAATTATTTACAGCATATAGTTCGAATCTCCCTGTCGGGGCCGCTTTTTAAGAAAAATGGATTCTGTTTTGACACAAATTGATAGCGATATCAATCATTTTTTTCAAGTTCAAAAATATCTCCAATGAACACTTATCATCCAATTACCATTCTCTTTTCAGCGCGCAAAAACCGGATCAATTTTAGAGAGTGTGACATATATTGTTGTATAAAAATTAAAGGACAAAACAGTAAAGAAATCTGTATAGAAAAAGGAATAAAAAAGAAAGACTGGGATGCAAAAAAAGGAAGACCAAAACAGCAATCAGACTATTTAATCAAATTCGGAATTTACCTAGAATCAATAAAGTTTAAGCTACTCTCTATTTATCTTGATCTTAAGTTGCAAGACGTCGCGGTTACTGTTGAAAGAATCAAAAATATTTATTTAGGAAAAGATTCATCCGGCATGACGCTTTTACAATTAACGGATAAAGCTATTGAAAAATATAGGAGCGAACTGTCGCCTGGCACTATGAAAAATTATGGTGCTACAAGATTTTACATTGAAGCTTTTTGCAAACAGCAATTCCGATCTGGCGACATTCCTTTAAAACTTTTGACACATTCATTTCTTGACAAGCTCAAAACCTATATTATCAATACGCCAATTAAATCCAATGATCCATGCACGAACAATGGATGCATGAAACACGTAGAGCGTATTAAGAAGATTCTTAAATGGGCATACGAAATGGAATATGTTGACCGGAATGTTTTCGCTTCATTCAAGATAAAGAAGAAACGATACGAAAGTAAAATCCTAACATGGTCGCAAATACGAGCGCTGGAGGCAAAAACATTTTCCGATCGCATGCTTGAACTTGTTCGTGATTTATTTTTATTCAGTTGTTATACCGGTATGGCACCAGCTGACCTCCAAAATTTAAAACCTCATCAGGTTTATTCAGATTCGGATGGGGTGCGATGGCTGACTTACACCCGTGAGAAAAGCGTTATTACAGCCAATATACCACTGCTTAGTCGTGCAGATCAATTACTTGAAAAGTACGCTCCATCGAAAAGGACAACGGCGCAACATACATGTTTTCCAAAAGTAGCTAATCAAGAAGTCAACAAAGCTCTTAAAATGATCGGTGAAATTTGTGAAATAGGGATGTCATTAAATTTCTATATGGCCAGACACACGTTTGCTACAACTGTCACTCTTGAGCAGGGTATTCCGATTACTACTATAAAGGAAATGATGGGTCATGAGAAAATTGAGAGCACAATGAACTACGCTAAAACGTCAAAATATCTAATATCGGCTGATATGAGAGAATTGAATGAAAAAATGCGGGCAAAGTACCGTGAAGAGTAAACAAATGGCCTTTTTTACAGGAAAATAAGTGAGGGAAGTGGCCGATAATCAAATAATCAATATTTTCATCATTGTTAAAATAGCAGTATCTTGATATCCCCCCCAAATATGGCAAGTGTTAGGTTATAACTTATAGATAGCCCACTTAGCCTATTGGCAAATTTGATTCAGCAACCGACTAAATAACCGCTATTATATGGGAGACTACATTTCGTTTGAACAAATTCCGTTTGGAAGTGAAAGCTTTGCAGACAATCCGGAGCCTCGGTGTCCCTGCGTATTATTACTGGATACGTCTGGCTCAATGGGTGGATTACCAATTCAACAATTGAATGCCGGTATTGAATCTTTTAAGCAAGAACTCATGAATGATTCGCTGGCTACTAAAAGAGTCGAAATAGCTGTTGTCACATTTGGTCCTGTCAACGTTGAATCGGACTTCCAAACGGTAAGTAATTTTTACCCAAGGAATTTAGAAGCAAACGGAGATACTCCAATGGGAACAGCTATAGTTAAGGGTATTGAGATGGTTAACAGTAGGAAGCAGGAATATAAGAATGCAGGTATAGGATATTTCAAACCTTGGATTATTTTAATTACTGATGGTGCACCTACCGATAATTACCAGACGGCCGCTATGCAAGTAAAGGAGGGTGAAGCCGGATCTAATTTCGCATTTTTTGCTATTGGTGTTCAAGATGCAAATTTTGATACATTAGCCCAAATATCTGTAAGAGCTCCTCTTAAATTAAAAGGACTAATGTTTAAAGAATTCTTTTTGTGGCTTTCAGGTTCTCTTAAAAGTGCATCAAGTAAGATACCTGGCAGCAAAGTGAATATTTTACCACCAACAGGCTGGGCAGAGTTATGATTTGGAAATGTATTGGAGCTTCTTCAATCGGAAGCTCCCATGTAGAATCAAATAAAAATTGCGAAGATTCGATCGCCTACACTGTTGTTAGTACTCCTAGTGAACAAATACTCTTGTGCGTAATTAGCGATGGCGCGGGGAGTGCTAAATATGCGCAACAAGCTTCCTCTATAGTAACGAAAGAAAGTGTCGTTTATCTATCAGAAGCTTTGTTAGAAAATAAAATTGTCAATTCAGCTTCTATATGGGCCTTAGCTGAGCATCTCTACGCAATTCTCGAAAAACAAGCGACTGAAAAAAGTGTCAACATATATGAATTCTCTTGTACCTACCTTGGATGCGTAGTTTACAATGACCGGGCAATAGTCTTTCAGATTGGTGATGGAGTCATTGTTAGAGAGGATGATCTCGGGAATTACTCCTGCATTTTCATTCCTCAAAATGGGGAATATTCCAACACGACTAACTTTCTAGTAGACGATATGAACTTTGGAAACCTAAAAATCAAAGAGTTGGACAACGCGATTAATGAAATTGCTTTAACAACCGATGGTCTACAAAATCTCATTCTACTAAATGAGTCCAATGAAATTCATCAACCTTTTTTCACCGGTCTTTTTAAATGGCTTAGATTGGCTAAAGCTGACAATGAAGTAAAAATCCTTGAAAAAAAGCTGGATGAGTACTTAAACAGTGAGATCATTAATTCCAAGACTGATGATGATAAAACTTTATTTCTAGCTACCAGAATCAACGCATGATTAATCAATCGTACAAAGGAGATAAGGGTATTTATCAAATTGGCCGTGAATTAGGTAAAGGCGGGGAGGGATCAGTGTATGAAGTGGTAAATGATGATAAGTTGGTGCTTAAGCTATACTCGGAAGTTTTGTCCTTGCCGAAAGTAAGAAAGTTGAAAATGATGGCCGCATCGGCCAGTGGTCAATTGGATGGCTATACTGCCTGGGTTAAAGACGTTGTCATAGACCAGAAGGGCAATCCTTGCGGCTTTACAATGAAGAAGTTGGTCGACTTTTATCCTTTACACACATTGTTTGGACCGATGGATAGAAAAAAAATATTTCCAGATAAGGGATATAATTTTTTAGTTCACGTAGCAAGAAATCTCGCGACTGCATTTCATACTTGTCACGCCAATGGACACATTATAGGCGATGTGAACGAGGGGAATATTTTAGTTAACAGTCAGGGAATGATCATGCTGATTGACTGTGATTCTTTTCAAATTAAGGATGGGAACAGTTACTTTTTCTGTGAAGTTGGTATTCCGCGATATACTTCACCTGAACTACTATCCAAAGCCACATTTAATCAAGTTGTCAGAACCAAAAATACTGACAATTTTTCGCTGGCAGTCATTCTGTTCCAACTCCTCTTTTTAGGACGACATCCTTTTGCTGGAATTAATACATCTAATATTGATATCGATGAAGAGCTAGCCATAAAAAATCACTGGTTTGCTTATTCAGACAGAACTAAAGACAGGAAACTATTGCCTCCCAAAGATAGTTACCAGCTAAGTTATATTAGACAAAGTCTACGAGATATGTTTCATTATTCGTTTGAATCGATCGAAAATAGACCGTCGGCTGCGGAATGGGTTCGGGAGCTCGAACTGTTTAAGACCGATCTCACAACCTGTAAAAAGTCAAAAATTCATTTCTATCCTGATTGGCTATCGCAATGTCCTTGGTGCCAGTTTGCTGAGCAAAGAAATATCCTTTATTTTCTTGATGACAATTATTTAGATCAACTAGGAACTTTAAATAACATTGATTCTTTTGTCAACGGTTTTAAGGTTGCCACTTTTAACTTTCCACCACTACAATTTCCATTGGCACATCAGGAGAAGATTGTTGCAAGACCAATTGACCCAATATATAAAAGCTACAAGTGGAATCATCGTGCCAGCCTTGCTATTCCAGTTATCGCGGGGATATGTATGATTTCAATATCACCCTGGATGATTGGAATAGGTCTTTTTGTATCCTTCATTCTTAATTCTAATTTACCATGGATCAAAAAAATTCAAGAAGAGCTTAAAACAAGACAAAAAAACTTTGAGAGAATTAAAGGTCAATTGGAAAGTGCTATAAAGGAATATAATTCGCCTAAGGAAATTGCGAGTTATAATCAAAAGTCGACGATTCTTCTGCAAACCATTGCCAAGATCAAACGCCTACCTACAGATTTACAGAATCAAAAAAAGGATATCGAAGAGAAATTGTATGATAGACAACTTCACCATTTCCTTTCAAACTTTGACATTCGCAACTTTGATATCCCTTCTTTCGGAGCAACAAGAAAATTATCACTGTATAATGCAGGTATAAGAACTGCCGCTGACGTTTCAAAGCTTAGGTCATTAAAAATTCAAGGCATCGGCCCGTCGTTTGAGGCTAGGCTTAGATACTGGCAACAACAAATGAGTTCAAAGTTTATCTATCACCCCGATATTACTGTTTTAAGAAATGAGTATAATCGAATAGGATCTCAAATTGAACAGACGAAGAAGCACTTAGAAACAGAAATACGGAATCAATTTCAAACCATGGAAAATATTCGAGTTGGCGTAATTTCTAGGCAAAATCAAATAAAGAAATATGTTGAAGAAGCAATTAACGAATATTTCCAGGCATATCAGGATTACGAAGCTTTCAAGGTAGTTGCGAAATAGAAAGCACTGGACGAGACAAAGTAGTAGAACGTCGGAGTAGGTAAGAAGACATTATTTGCAATATTCTATCTCTTAAAAAATAAGATAAAAAATTTTAATTTGCTTTCAGGTTAGGCATTTAAAGTCTTTTTCAGCTCTTGCAATTTAAACATAACATCATTAACTTCTTTTAGACGCTGTTGTTTCAATTCGTAAGTTGGGTAGGCATAGTTTTCATACTTATGTCTCGTATGCTCTAGCGCTGTCAAGATTACATCAACGTCATGTATGTTTAATAGATTTGTCATCGCCACCGTTTTTTTGTTTACTGAGTAAAAGATTTTTTCAATTTTTCAATATTTTTCTTATGATTTATTAGCTTCTTTCTTATATCGATACAAGCCTCCGTATCAAATTCAAATCCTTCTTGACCGAATTGACCTTTAAGTAACATTTTGCCAGCACCGTCTGTCTCAGCTTTGGCATGAGCAAATTTATTTCTAACATTAATTACCTCATCACCGTACGTCTTATTAGCTTTGAGAAACTCGGTAATTGAATCATTTTCAATTTTTCCTAGAAGATCCCGAAAAATTCCCCACTTTCGACTCGCTTCAACTCGATGATGCAAAATCCGATCGCACTGATCAATTGATTCCGATTTAGCTTGACCTATCTTATCCGACTGAAACTGACCTACTCTTTCCGATTGAAAGTGACCCATCTTGCAACATCATTATAAGCGATGCTTTCGCTTCAAAAATTGAATGACCATGGTCATTCAATCCGATCCCTTTACTGGTATTATAACAGAGAACAACACATCATTAAAGTAACCGTTAATATATAAGCATTGTATTGAACAACAAATTGCGGTTGTGAAAGAGAATAGTGATCGTTAACTTTAAGAGTGTATATTCCGGAGCATGCTCACCCCCCATTCCGTTTCATGTTGACCCCTCATTCCGGGATGTTGACCCCACCGTAATCAGTTGAGTCATCCGTTTTTATTTTAGGGGTACTGATTTTATTATTCCGGGATGTTGACCCCTCCTCGGTTAATATTTTTCCGGTTATCCATTGCTGTCATTCCGGCATGTTGACCCCCTTGGGCAGTTAGTTGTAAAGTGCTTTTATGATGTTTTTTGCTTCCTAAAATCAAGGGAGCTATGTCACAAAAGCCAATCACAATGGATCATTTAAAACAGATTTTACAACTTAAACAGGATGGTGTATCGATAAAGGAGATTGTGCGGCGCACTGGAATAAGCCGCAACAGTGTTCGTAAGTACCTTGCCCGGTTTGATATCAAATCCGAATCAATCTCAAACAAAGAACTGGCGGATACGGCGTATAATAATGAGCAACTGGAGCGAGATACATTACGTTTACAGAACCTGGTGGATTTTTTAAAGTATGCATCAACAGAGCTTACAAAGACTGGAGTCACCCGTCAATTACTTTGGCATGAATATCTGCAACTTTATACGGATGGCTACGGGTACAGTCAGTTCTGTTACCACTTAAAAACGTATCATAAGAATAGCGATTTATCCATGCACCTGGAATATAAACCCGGTGATATGATCATGGTTGATTTTGCTGGCAAGAAAAGATATTATGTGGATGAACAAACAGGTGAACGCATAGACTGCGAGGTATTTGTTGCGATACTTCCTTACAGCGGTCTTATTTTCTGCAACGCCGTACACACCCAACAAACCGCAGATCTAATCACCTGTTTCAATGCGATGTTACAATTCTATGGCGGGAGCCCTTCTACCATTTTATGTGACAACCTGAAGACAGCTGTAGTCCGCCCTAATAAGTATGAACCCGTTTTTACAGAGATGTGCAATCAGCTGGGAGAACACTATGCTACCACCTTCAGTGCCACTAGACCGTATAGCCCACGTGACAAAGCGATGGTGGAACGGGCAGTGAACATTGTGTATACGCATATTTATGCCCCGCTGAGAAACAGAACGTTCACCAGCCTAAAAATGCTTAATACAGCCATGTATGACCAGCTATTGCTGCTCAATGACAAGCCTTATAAGAATACTGCCCATAGCCGTTGGTATTTTTACGATCTACAGGAAAGGCCCACACTCCGGGCACTACCTACCGAACCCTTTGCACCCAAAAAGGTGGTCGTGCTTACTGTACAGCGTAACTACCATGTTCAGCTATCGGAAAACCATCATTACTACAGCGTACCTTATCAATACGTAGGTAAAAAAGTGAAGGTGCTGTACGACAACCGGGTAGTTGAGGTATACTATGAGCACGAGCGCATCGCCCTTCACCTGTGTAAAACACATCAAAAAGCATACACTACACTCAATGACCATATGCCCCCGCACCACCAGCGAATGCAGGAAATAAAGGGCTGGAATAAAGACGACCTGCTTGCAAAAGCTGCTCACATCGGCATAGCTACCAGACAGGCCGCTGAGCTGATGCTGGAGAACAGTATTTATATCGAGCAAAATTATAAAGCTTGTTTTGGCATGCTGATGCTTACAAAGAAATATGGTACAAACCGGCTTGAAGCTGCCTGTGTCCGGGCATTACAGGGAACAAGGATAAACTATACTATGATTAAACACATTCTGGAAAGAGGCCTTGACAAGATGATAGTTTTACCAGAGAGGAACAATACCATACCCGATCATGATAACATCAGGGGAAAAGATCATTACCAATAAATGTCACTAAATCCAAAGCAATGAATACAACGCAAACTCTTGAACAAATGCAACACCTGAGATTACAGGGTATGTACCAGTCCTACAAAACGCAGATGGAACTCCCCATGGACCAGCAACTGGAGGGACACGAGCTGGTAGCCCAGTTAGTTCAATCCGAGCAACTCAGCCGCATGAATGAAAAAACTGCATATTATCTTAAACTGGCTAAACTGAGGCTACCGGCAAGCATTGAAAACATAGAATGTAATCCGGCACGCAATCTTACCAAACAACAACTGGCAACCCTTGCAGAAGGAAGGTATATACAGCACGGAGAAAATGTGCTGATCACTGGTGCCACTGGTTGTGGTAAAAGTTATCTCGCCTGTGCACTCGGGCACCAGGCCTGTATGCAGGGATACAAAACCACCTACCTGAATATGAATCGCCTCATTGAGAAGGTAAACCTGTCTAAACTGGATGGCTCTTACATCAAACTATTAAATCACCTGGAGAGACAAACACTCATTATCCTGGATGATTTTGGATTGCAGAACCTGGGGCAGGAGGTACGGCTTACGCTTTTACAATTACTGGAAGACCGCTATGGAAAGAAAAGCATTATTGTAACATCTCAACTGCCAGTAGCAAAATGGTACGAGTATATCAATGACCCAACGCTTGCTGACGCAATACTTGACAGATTGACAGCAAATGCACACCGAATAGAATTAAAAGGAGAATCACTAAGAAGGAAAAAAATGAAACCGAATCAATAACCCTTTGTATTTTTAATACCTCATAAAGCTCTTACACTTACTGCCTGCTTCGCAGAGGGGTCAACATCCCGGAATAGGGGGTCAACATGACCGGAATTTACATTAAGAGAGAGCTATCAGAATATTACCAGTAGATATTATGCAGCAAGAAAGAAACTTTGAAAGCAATTCTTATGCAGTTTTTCGCCACCAAAAAGGTAGGTCAGTTTGCTCCGGAATAGGTAGGTCAATTTGAATGGATTTTGCACGCTAACGTATGATTTGAGTATGTTTTTGATCGGCTTTTTTTTAGCGGCAGCTAAAATACCTTCATCAACATAATCTTTGTCAAAAAGCGGATCCCAATTAAGCTCAGTCATAATATTGCCGTTTGATAAGTGATAAGTCCTTTATTAAATTTTATTTGATGATTTGAACACGCATCCATTATGACCAGTTATGTGGTCGTAACTCATAGCTTATTTTCGAGGGGAGAGATCAAATATAGGTTTCAACTTTGGCATCGACAATATTCTAGTTCATCTATTTTTTGAAAGAAGTTATAGTTTCGTATCTTTACTGACAGTTCTTTCTCAAACACATTTTCGTCCTGAGCAATTCCTTGAGTTGAGCTTTTCAAGAAAGTCAAGTCACTGAATATTAACATATTAGGAGCAATTTTGTCGACCTGTCTTCCCGACATCGCCCCCCATAGCTTTAGCGACGGGGGGCTTTTTTATGTGCAGACCGGTTGTGTTTAAGGGGGGCTTCGTTGGGCAAGGCCCGACTGATAACCAAACCTAACAAGCATTTCAGGTATTTTTTTACCTGTTTCGCGCCACTCTTACACCAATACACCAACTCTAAAAAAAAAAGAACATTTCAGCTGCAAAATCCGATCGCACTGATCAATTGATCCCGATTTACATTGACCCACATTAACACATAATTGCGATCGGTCTCTTCGAATTGAAATAATAACTTAAATAGATATTTTCGAACCGGCAATCGTTAGGAATTACTGTAGTTTTAAGGTATCGTATGAATAGAACTGGTATTGTTATTGTGCTGGTTTTTAGCTTCCTTCTTTCCAGGGGTCAGAAGCGGGATCTCCGTTATCAATCGCTGATTGCTCGTGCCGGTTTATTTCATTTGCAGAAGGATGTACAAAATGCTGTTGTATTGTACGACAGCGCGTTTTCGCTTCAAAGACCTGCCGCGTTGGACGCCTACAAAGCTGCCGCCATGTACGCATTGGCTGGGGAGTCGGAAAAAAGTTTTCAATACCTCGAATGGGCCATCGTTTCCGGGTGGACCGAGACTTCAATATTGGAGGCCGACCCTTACTTTGATAGCCTGAAAATCACCCATCCTGCAAAATGGAAAAAGGTGGAAGAATTGGCGCAGAAAACGGAACGTGCCTATGAAAAGAAACTTTCACTACCCGGGCTCCGGCAAAGGATCAACCAAATCACGCTTACAGATCAGTCCCTTCGCTACCGGCGTATACAGGCGCGATCCAAAATCGAACGCCAAACACTCAATGAATTGATTCGCAAAGCGGATTCAGCAAACCTCTCAATTGCAAGAAACATCATTGCTGAATATGGTTGGCCAAAAAGATCAGCCATCGGTAATGATGGACAAAACAATCTCTGGCTCATCGTGCAGCATGCTGACAGCGATCCTGTGTTCCAGAAAAAAGTACTGTCGCTGATGAAACCATTGCTTGCTTTACATGAAGCTGATCCTGAAAATTATGCCTTCCTGTACGACTGCGTATTATGCAACCTGAACGATAAACAATGGTTCGGTACGCAGGTTGTCTGGTCGACCAATGGAAAAGCCTCCGGCTTTCGTTCCATATTGAAAGAACATGAAGCTGGACAAAGGAGAAGGGCGATTGGTTTATTGCCACTTTCGGTTTATTCGCTCACCTACGGATTTAATTATTCGGCACCGACACGATCACAGGCGCTGAGGAATGACAAAGCAGATCTCAAAAAAACGAATCAACTCATTGATTCCGCGAATTATTTTTTCCGTAAAAAAGAATTTCAGAAAGTGTATGACTTTTACAACGAAGCATCCGCGATACAGGGCGGCATGACCGATGCGCAGAATTTTTCTGCAGCGGTTGTATTTGCAAAGATCGCCGCACTGGACACCAACGAACAATACCGTTCTATCGCGTTGGACTTCCTTCATTTACTTGCGTTAAAACAGGTACTGACAAACACTGAACTGCTTGCTGAAAAGGCGTTCGTAACACTGTATGGAGAACCAAGATGGAAGGAAATAATACAGCACAATTGACTGACTCTTCCTTAAAAGCTCTAAGGCTGCCATCTATCAAATCTTCGTACCCGGAACCATGGTTTTATTGTTATTGACAATGGATGGCAGCTATCTACCGCCTATGATATCAATCCAGTTTCAGGATGATGCTGCCTGTGGTCTTGCGTAGTTCCAAGTCCTCATGTGCTTTCGATGCACTGGTCAATGGATATACCGCTGGCTGCCATACATCTAAAATCCCTTTTTCAACCAGTTCAAATACCTCTTTCAATGCCGCGCCCTTCCTGTCCTTATACCCTGGATAATTATTAAGAGCAGCCTGCACAAAATGGATTGTTTGCTGTGCCAGTTGCGGGGAGTCTGCTTGCGGCCATCCGGATGCTCCGCCATACGACACAAAACTTCCGCCCGCTTTTATTACAGCTATCGATTTTTCAAAAAGCTCCTTCCCTACACTGTCATAGACGACATCTACTCCCTCACCATTTGTGATCTCATTCACGCGCAAACCAAGGTCTTCGCTTTGCAGATCGATGACATGCAGGTATCCCCGTTGCAGCATCAGTTGCTTTTTAGAAGCGTTTCCCACGGTTCCGATAACGATTGCCCCCAGCGATTGGGCCCACGCACTTAACAGGCTACCCACCCCTCCTGCCATTGCATGAATCAGCACATACTCTCCTGGCTTAATATGATAACTATCGCTAACAAGCATTTTAGCTGTCAGGCCCTTTACCATTACTGCAGCCGCCTGGTCAAATGATATGGTACCGGGCAGCTTGAAAATCTCGGTGGTATCAATCAGTCTTTTTTCCGCATAGGCACCGGAACTGGCATAATAGGCAACCTTGTCTCCGATCGCAAAGTCTGTTACATCCTGCCCGATTTCTTGTATGATACCCGCTGCTTCCAGGCCGATGGGTGCCGGGTAAGCAGGCAGCGGGAATCTGCCGTTGCGGAACATAACATCGAGGAAGTTGACGGAGATGGCTTTTTGCCCGATAAGGACCTGGTGCGGGCCGGGATGCGGTACATCTATCGTTTCATAAACCAAAACTTCCGGACCACCCGGATGACTGATAAGTACAATACCGCTTTTAACAGGATTCTGCATGTGTATTAAATTATAGCGGCACAAATTTATCGGCATTCAAGCCATGAAATCTACCAGGTTCCTCCAGGAAACCAGTTCCCTGCCGGGAAGTAATTTTCTTTGAGAAAGTGATTAATTTTAGCGCATGGGAACCACGAGGATCAAAAACCAAGCATTGTCAGGTTTGTGTTTACAACACTTTAAAGCTATTAACGATACGCAATATATATTGAACGGCAAATGGACGGTATTAATTATTGCCATGCTTGCTTTGGGAAAGCTGCGCTACCTGGAATTACAGCGTTTACTGGAAGGCATAGGTTCAAAAATGCTGTCGAAAGAACTGCATCACCTGGAGATCAATGGCCTTATCACACGCACGGTGCAGCCAACCAAACCCGTTACAGTAGAATATGAGCTGACTGAATATGGAAAATCGCTCAAGCCATTAACAGATGAAATGGCAAGATGGGGTAAAGAACACAAAGATCGTATTGCAAAAGACCTCAGAAAAAAATAGGTGCAAATTTGCAATACGCCTTACCGATAACTCTTTCCGGGGTTTATATCGTATCATTTGATTGACACAAATATCTTCCGTATTCCGGCGGTACCTGTAGCCGGATATTCAGTTAAACGACTGCCGGAAAGCCAGCGGCGATACATTCGTTTTTGTTTTGAAAAGTTTGCTGAACGATTGCGGATGCTCGAAACCCAGGCCGAACGCGATTTCGCTTACGGTGAGGGAAGTCGTGGACAATTGTTCTTTCGCCTTTTCGATCAGCCTGTTATGGATATGTTGCTGCGTACTTTGGCCGGTCAACGCCTTCAGCAAGCCGCTCAGGTAGTTTGGCGATACATGCAGGGCGTCTGCCACATACTGTACGGTAGGCAGGCCTTTCCCGGTGAGGTTGTCGTTTTTAAAGTATGCGTCGAGGCAATCTTCCAGGCGACGCAACAGGTCGTTATTGGTGATCTGGCGCGTAATAAATTGGCGCTGGTAAAATCTTTCCGCATAGTTTAACAGGGTTTCGATCTGGGAGATGATGATGCCCTGGCTGAATGTATCAATATTAGAGTGATACTCCCGTTTGATATTTCCAACGATACCATTGATGATCGTTTCTTCTTTGTCTGAAAGGAAAAGCGCTTCGTTAACGGCATAACCGAAAAACTCGTACTTCCGGATAGAAGCAGCCAGTGAGGTGTTCCAGAGAAAATCAGGATGAATCAACAAGATCCATCCTGATGGTTGTACCAGGCTATTGGTAGCGGGTGTGGTTTGAAGCAACTGGCCCGGGGCCATAAAATACATGATTCCTTCATCGAAATCGTATTCCTGCTGGCCGTATCGCATCTTCTCACTTAAACCGCGTTTGACGGAAATGGAGTAGTAATCGGCGATCGTGGTAAATATCCCGCTGTCTTTATTAGATTCCACCAATACGGCGTAGTCTACAACACTGATCAACGGATGCTCCGGTTTCGGTAAATGAAACAGGCTATGAAATTCACTGATGGTTCTGATACGGTGTGGTTTCATATTGCAAAGATAATGGTCTGATCAAATAGCCTGTCCGCCAGACACTTCGATGCGTTGCGCATTTACCCAATAGGCGTCTTCCGTGCACAGGAACGCTACCACGCCGCCGATATCACCAGGAAGACCTACGCGTCCGAGCGCAGTAAGACCTGCCACATGGTCGTTGATGTCTTTATTGTCTCTTACACGCCCACCACCAAAATCGGTTTCCACGGCACCGGGGGCTACCACGTTAACACGTATTTTTCTGGGGCCGAGTTCTTTGGCCATGTAACGCGTTGATGTTTCCACTGCAGCTTTCATAGACCCGTACACTGATGAACCGGGCATGGTAATGCGTGTAAGACCGGAGGAAATGTTTATGATGCCGCCGCCATCATCCAGGTAAGGCAATAATTTTTGCGTGAGGAAAAAAACGCCTTTATAGTGGATATTGAAAATGGCATCCATCTGCGCTTCCGTGGTATCGGTAACCGCTGCGTACAAAGCGGTGCCGGCGTTGTTCACCAGGAAATCGAATCGTGGTTGCCCGGTTTCTTTGGTAAGGTATTCTTTGAGTGCCGAAACAAACCCGTCGAATGTACTTATATCACTTGTGTCGAGCCGGATAGCCGTGGCTTTGCGGCCCATGGCGCGGATACTCGCCACTACTTCGTTGGCTGCCGCCTCGTTGTTGTGATAGGTGATGACAGTGTCGATGCCTTTCTGAGCAATGGCGAGGGCCATGTTCTTTCCCAGGCCCCGGCTACCGCCGGTAATCAGGGCCGTTTTGCTTTTTGTTTCCATGTTGTTTGTTTTCTATTGAAAGTTATTGATGATAGTCCGCTGAAAATTCCGGCAGGTAATTTTCCAGTTTTGTTTTCCCCCATCCGGGTTTATGCAGATCGAAGCCGCGGCGCAGCAAACCCTGATGTATCGCTTTTCCTAATTCAACCAGGCTGGATGCCGCGTTCGCGGGAACGCCGTTGGCCAGTAACCCTTGTATGGCTTGCTGTTCGGATAGAACATGCCATTGCAAAGCCGGTATTCCTACCGATTTGCCCAGGAGCAGGGCAATCTCATCGCAGGTCCGCTCATCACTGGCTACATAACAGATCCTGCGGTCAATGCCGCGTTGTTTCGCCGCGTTATGACTGATCACTGTTACCGCGTGGCTGTTCGCCACCAGATTTTTTGCCAATGGACCGCTGATATGTCCCAAAGAGCCTGTAATAATAATTTTCATTGCTGCGTTATTTAACACAGCAAAGCTCCGCCGCGCCAGCCAGACTGGTGTAACCGAATCTACTTTTGTTGTAGCCAAAAATATGGGGAGCGCGTAACCCGCTCTTGATTGCAAGTTTTTTATCTCCTGCGCTCCTGATGAATATCTCTGTATATCAGGCCCATACCCTCTTTTGCCTACTCTTTCTTATATTGCATCTACCATGCAACCTTTAGCCACTAGTACAAAAAGAATTGAATCGATCGATTTACTTCGGGGATTGGTGATGATCATTATGGCACTTGATCATACGAGGGATTTATTTCACAAAGACGCTTTCACTGGTGATCCATTGAACCCGGAGACCACTACGTCTGTTTTATACTTTACCCGGTGGATTACCCATTTCTGCGCGCCCAGTTTTGTTTTTCTGTCGGGGCTTTCAGCCTGGCTACAGAAAGGAAGAAAAACAACAAAAGAATTAAGCCGGTTTCTCATCACGAGGGGGCTCTGGCTGATATTGATGGAAATATCCGTTATTAACTTTGGCATACTGGCTGATATTCAGTTTACGAATATCCTGTTGCAAACTATCTGGTCGATCGGTATCAGCATGGTGATCCTGGGAATGATGATATGGCTTCCCTTTACCGTAATATTCGGCATTGGCATCCTGATCGTAGTGGGGCATAATGCAATGGATTTCGCGGAGAATGCCCGGCAGGGAAATGTTCCGCTTTGGTGGACTTTTCTTCACAGGCCTGCATTGGTACCATTGGGTGGCGGCTATTCATTAGGCGTTTTTTACCCGTTTCTTCCCTGGACAGGTCTGATGTTACTGGGGTATTGTTGCGGTAAGCTGCTTACAACCCTGGAAGTACCCCGCAGAAACAGGATATTGCTGTGGCTGGGAATTGCCTCCCTGGCATTTTTTGTGATCTTGAGAGCCGCCAATATCTATGGTGATCCGGGCCGCTGGGTAGAACAGAAAACCGGGCTGCAAACCTTTTTCTCTTTTATGAATGTGCAGAAATATCCGCCTTCCTTACTTTTTATGAGTGCCACCGTCGGGTGTGCGCTGGTGTTTTTATCGCAGGTAAAAAATACCCGGGGGCGGTTAGCGAAGATCGTTTCTGTTTATGGCAGGGTACCTTTCTTTTATTATATCCTTCATTTCTATCTACTACACCTAATCTCCATTCTTTTATACTTATACAGGGGACATAGTTTTGCGGAAGGCGCGAAAGGCATACCCGGTTTCCCTTTCAGATTTGCCATGCCAGGCGAAGGCTATAGCCTGGCCATCACCTATGTAGTATGGATCTCGGTAGTTGTGGCCTTATATCCCTTGTGCAGATGGTATGACAGCTACAAAACCCATCACAGGGAAAAATGGTGGCTGAGCTATTTATAAGCTGAATCGGGATAGTACAGGTAAAGCAAGGACCCTATCTTACAAAAACGGAAGGGAATCCCTAACTTTAATACACACCAATACCATCACCTATGTCAGAGATCCGAAAAGAAGATGTTCAGCAGGAAGTATTTGACCTCTACGATGATTTTGCGCATAACCGGCTCGACAGGCGCGGGTTTGTGGAAAAGCTTTCGCTTTATGCTGTGGGAGGAATCACTGTTTCGGCTTTGATGAGCTTTTTGATGCCCGATTACCATGGTGCTATCCAGGTGCGTTCCGACGATGCGCGCCTGAAATCGGACTATATTAACTACCCTTCACTCAAAGGTGGCGGAACCATCAAGGGCTTATTATCAAAACCGGTAGACGCCAACAAGAAACTGGGAGGCATCATCGTGGTGCATGAAAACCGCGGCCTGAACCCTCATATCGAAGATGTTGCACGGAGGGCCGCGCTGGCAGGATTTCTTTCACTGGCACCCGATGCGCTATCGCCACTGGGTGGCTATCCCGGTGATGACGAGAAAGGCCGGGAATTGCAGGGTAAACGGAACAGGGCCGAAATGCAGGAAGATTTTATCGCGGCATACGACTATCTCAAAAATCACAAAGACTGCAATGGTAAGATAGGTGTGGTGGGATTTTGCTATGGTGGCGGCATTGCCAATACGATGGCCGTGCGCATTCCTGAATTATCGGCTGCAGTTCCTTTTTATGGAGGACAGCCACCAGTGGAGGAAGTATCTAAAATAAAAGCCCCCCTGCTCATTCACTACGCGGGACTGGATACGCGGGTGAACGAAGGATGGCCGGCATACGAAGCAGCGTTAAAAGCCAATAATAAAGAATACAAAGCCTATATCTATGAAGGGGTTAACCATGGTTTTCACAATGATACAACCCCCAGGTACGACAAAGCTGCCGCGGAACTGGCATGGAAAAGAACGGTTGAATTTTTTACGGAGAAATTGAAGGCCTAGCTCCGGATCAGTTTATCTTTTTCTTCAAATAATCCAATGCCTTGTCCAGCACGGGGTCCCTGTTATCGATAAAATCTTTTGCGGTAGGTGCTATTTCAATATCGGGTTTTACACCATAGCCTACAAACTCACGTCCATCCGGATAAGTATCTTTCTTGGTACAAACCCTGGCTACACCTCCGCCAGGCAGATCAAACTGGTAAGGTTGGCCTGTGCTGCCAAAAGACCGCTCGCCAATGCGGATCATGTGCTGCTGGTTATCCGCGCTGATCAGAAAATCTTCTGCGGCGGAAGCCGTATTATGCCCAATGAGTATGGCCGTAGGTACTACCAGCTTTTTCAACCCCGGCTTTACCTTATTAGGTGAATAATCAAAATTGTAGGTTCCCAGGTCGTGATTATAGATATAGGCCCTGGTGTTCCAGTCGCGCCGTATGGTATCCCTGGGTGTAAGGTTAATACCCCAGGCCTTGAAAGAAGCCAGGTGCTGGCGGGTTTGGTACCGGGCATGGTGCAGAACCGTATCGTTGGTGAGATACTCCAGTATGTCTGTTCCTACATTCGTACTCCCACCACCATTATTACGCAGGTCTACCACCAATGCTTTCGCCTTGTATAGTTCAGGAAGCTTTTCAATAAAAAGGGTGTCGATCTTTGGATTCCCAAACGAGTTGAGCGCAACATAAGCTATATCACCGTACCATTTTACATTCATCAGCCCGCTCTCTACCGGTGCCGGATACAGCGTGAGATCGGTACTGCGTTTATGGGTAAGGGTGGCCGTGCTGATTTTTCCTTCCGGGCTTTTAATTTTGATGGTATAGGTTTGTCCTTCCAGCCCTTGTAAGAGATTATAAATGCTAAGGTCCTCCAGTACATAGTCTGTGGAAGAAGAAATATAAGGTGATACATATTTATTCATGTAGGCCCTGGTGGCTAAACCGTTTACTTCCACTATCTCCCCACCAATCGGCAGCAGGTCTTTACCGGCCGGGTTGGTCCTTTCTATGATGGCTTTGCCCCCGATATTGCGCAGCATCAGGCGATATTCGCCAAACATGGAAGTGAAGATTTTATCCTGAATAGTGGTGGGGTAATAAATATTGGTATGTCCGTCTTTCAGCAGGGCGCAAAAACGCATAAGCTCCCTGAAATATTCGTAATCGTTTACGGTAGCTTGTACCCCTGTTATCATGGCACGGTATGCACTATCCCACATTTTCCTGTCCACCTTGTTAAGGTACACAAAGTTATAGTTCACTTCCTGCCAGAAACGGGATAAGGCAAATACCTTGTCTGCCGGGCTTATCTGGTTGGGAACCTGTGCTTTTAAAGTGATAAAAAGCATCAGTAAAAATGGGGTGATCAGTAACCGGCAATAATGTGATTTCATACGCTTGGTATTGGGGTCTATTTCAGAAAGGAGATCATTGAATCACCCGTAAAACGCAAAGGCACCTGTTATGTTACACAGCCAGCAAATAATTATTACTCCGAATCACTATTGTCCGACTAAACTAACGACTATCCGCTCTTTCGCTTCAGCACCAGCACTTCTACCTCCAATTCTTCCGTTTGCCAGTACAAACCGAGATTGGCAAAGGCCTCTTTCAGGCTTCCTTTCTTTTCCGGTTGCCATTCAAACCTGATTGAATAACGGCCGGAAATCCCCGTTTTATCCATCACTTTCCCATTGAACAAACCAAAATTTTCCATGTATTCCGCCAAAGCATGCAAGCCGACTCCATTCCCCTCAAAGTGACTGCCACCTGCATTAAACTGGTCATTAACCTGATCGGAAGGTGTTAGCTTACCGATCGCACTGCTATCGGCTCTTATAACCAGCACTTTTCTTTTCCTTTTTTCCAGCACAGCTTCAACATCCGCAAACTGTTCTTTCAACTTATCCCTGAAAAAATCGGACAGCTTTTCTTTCTGATCCTTGCTTACCCAGTAATCCACACAATATTTCTTTTGATTTTCATAGCTATGCTTTACTGTATCATATTCATTCACTACCAGGCTATAGGTTTTATTAAATGCCAACCGGTAGAGACCTTCCATGGGCATATTCACGATCGTCATTCTGCGACCGGCAAAAAAACCTTGCGGGTATACTTTGCTCATTGTGCCTACGCCTTCGGCAGGGGGTAACATATTGAAAGCGTATGGAACAGTAGTATCTGCCTTAAAATAGCTTTCGAATGAAAAATCAGTATTATCCTTCTTAATCGGCAGGTTCACGGCAGCGCCTTTCAGGGCAAGCCGTATCACCGATGGCGTAATATGTGCGGCATCCGTAATAGCGCTAACCCTTCCATCCGGCCCAATCATTACAGTATGCGGAATGGTACGATGCGGAAAAAGTCCTTGCAAACTTCTGCCCGTATCACTACTGATCAGGAGGGTACTGGGACGGTTATGAAGAAACAAACGAAGCCTGTCCTTATTCTCTTCTGAAACAGCAAGAACCACCAGTTGATCTTTAAATTGCTTTTGATAACGCTCAAATTGTCTGAAGGCTGCAACACAGGGACTGCACCAGGTAGCCCAGAAATCCAGGATAATCAGCTTGCCTCGTAAGGACTCCAATGGAATCGTTTCTTTTTTACCGTTAAGAACATGAACCACATTTACTGATGGTATTTTACTACCTACCTGGAGAGTCTGTCCCGAACAAATACTGCTGAAAAGTACCAGCGGCAGGAAGATGCTATATTTTTTCATAATCATGATTTGAGACTGTGAAACTACCGCCTGGGGGTTGCCTGAATGGCTAATGAAAATGAATCTCTGTTAATGTTTGTTAATAATAAAATGCCGTAAAGAAAAGCCCTGATATATTTGCCTATATGAACACATCCTATTTCCGCAGACTTTTTTTCCTCGCTTTGACGGCAGGGCTTGGACTGCTTGCGCTGCAGGTTTACTGGATGCAGCATGAATGGAAGAACACCAAAGGCATTCTGCAGCGCCAGATCGACCATGCTTTCCGCTCAGCTGTCGACAGCGAACATTCACTTCGAAAAAGCATTCTCAGCCATTACCTGGAATCTGTACTGAACGATACCAACTTTATTGGAATTCAACCCAGGTACAATGAAAAAGAAAAGAAATGGATGGTGATGATGTATGATACAAAGAATCGAAAAGATTATTCCAGTTGGACTGATGCGGAAATGCCCACGGGTTCGAATATTTCGGCGGAGCAAAAAAAACAGATCATCCATAAATATATTCTCAACAATGTGAGCAGAAATGTTGAAGAAGATGTGATCTTCTTTTATACCCAAAGACTTGGTGAATTATGGACAAATAAGTATCGCAGCCTTTCGCTGGATACAGCTTATCTGCAAAAAAGGTTTGCACAACAGCTTACCGAACAAAATATTCATACCAACTTCCGCATTTTCTATACCGACACAAGCATTCATAAGAATACTCCGCCCAAACAGCATCGGAGCTTTTCAACCTCACCCTTATCTGTTAACTATACTTCCATTAATGATAACCGAAAAAAAATACAGGCAATTGCATATGTTTACAATCCACTGGCCCTTCTCATTCGCCGTCTCTGGCTGGCATTACTGGCAACATTGTTAATGTTAACTCTTTGTTTCTACTGCCTATACCAAATGTATAACGCCCTTCTGAAACAAAAACAGTTGCATGAATTAAAGAATGATTTTATCAGCAATATGACCCATGAGCTGAAAACCCCCATTGCCACAGTAAGAGCCGCAATTGACGGCTTGCAGTTTTTTGATGCCCTGCGCGATCAGGAAAAAACTTTGCGCTACCTGAACACTTCCCGTACCGAATTGCAAAGACTGGATGAGCTCGTTACCAAAGTACTGGATATTTCCGTTTATGAAAGACGCTTACTGGAATTAAACAAAGAACCGATAGACATTGAGCAAATGCTTGGAACAGTGCTACAGACCTTTGAAGTAAAAGGGCATTCATTTACGTATCATATAAATCCTGATAACAAAAAGACTACGGTTTATGCAGACAGGACGCATCTCCAAAATGTTTTGTATAACCTGATTGATAATGCTGTAAAATATGTTCCGGAAAAACTGCATATTACATTCTCCCTTACAACAGGTGAAGAGTATATAACACTAACGGTTGCAGATAATGGTGCAGGTATTGACGAAAGATATTTACCACGAATTTTTGAAAAATTCTATCGAATAACATCCGGCAACCAGCCATCCGTAAAGGGTTTCGGCCTGGGTTTGTTTTATGTAAAACAAATTATTGAACAACATGGGGGATCCATAAAAGTAGAAAGCGAGAGGAATAAGGGTACCATTTTTATCATTCAATTACCGGTTACATGAACAAGGATACAGGTCAACCTATTTTACTGGCAGAGGATGAATCCTCACTTGGAGCCATCATAGCAGAAAGCCTGCAAGCCGTTGGCTTTACCGTTACCCATGTAACGGATGGTAACCAGGCCTATGAATGCCTGAAAACCGGTGGGTTTATGTTGGCCATATTAGATGTAATGATGCCCGGAATGGATGGCTTTACCCTTGTGCAGCAACTAAGATTGAACCATAACAGAATCCCTGTTCTCTTCCTCACGAGTAAGACCATGCCCCATGATGTGGTGACAGGTTTTGAAAGCGGAGGAAATGATTACCTGAAAAAACCATTCTCTATGATGGAACTGGTAGTTCGCATCAAAGCCTTACTCAATACAAATCAACAAATAGCTGCATCCCTACCTACACCCGTTCAAATTGGTCATTACCATTTTGACCCGATTCGGCAGCAATTGATCATTCGATCAGAACAAAAACAATTAACAGCACGCGAGAGCGAAATCCTATGGCTTCTATTCAGGCATAAACAAAACCTTATATCAAGACAACAGATTCTTACAGAAATCTGGGGCGATGATAATTTCTTTAATGCCCGCACCCTCGATGTTTTCATTACCCGACTACGGAAATTGCTGAAACAGGATCCCGGCATTCAAATTATAAATGTCCGGGGAGTAGGATATAAACTGGCTTGTTAAAGGCAATATCCGTTTGGCATCGCCATTGCATCCAACAGATTATAAAGCCCGAAGGCGGCTGCCCTGACTACAATGCGTTTTCAATCTTAATAACCCAGGCGTACCCCCCAGACGGCAGGTTGGGGTAGATGGTTAATGGATCAATTACACATTTGCCATTGCTGTAGCTGAACTTCAGCGTTTTGCCAGATCCCAGGAAACTAAGTTTTGAAGGAGCATGTTTTAGGTCAACGGTGATCGATTTACCTTGTTGTGCGGTAAGAATGAGGTAAAGGTTGTTTCCTTTCTGTGTGTAGAAAACCGTACCTCCTGGCGGCGTTACCTGGTAAGAGCTGGCTCCAAAAATCGCATCGCCATTTGTTGTAAGCCATGCACCGATATCTGCCAATCTCTGCTGCATGATAACGGGTATGGTTCCGTCTGCGTCCGGGCCAATATCCAGCAGCAGGTTTCCTCCACGTGATACTTTTTGTACCAGCATTTGTATGAGGGCATCGGAGCTATTGTAATCGGCCAGGTTTTCATTTCGGTTGTAACCAAATGATCCGCCAATACCCCGGCATTCTTCCCAGGGATGTTCAAACTTTTTAGCAGACGCGTCTTCGTTGTGAACAATATCGTATTCGGTGGTATAATACCCACCATGCTTTCCTCTTGTTTCCTTACCCCAGCGATCATTTACAACAACTGTACTTTTTACCGGGCTTTCGTTATACAGCCAGGCTAAGAAAGATTGGCTCTTCCAGGTATCACTCGGATACTCCCATTCTCCATCGGGCCAGATAATATCCGGCTTGTAACGTGTTACCAGGTCTTTCAATTGCGGCATCATATGCTCATCAACATATTTACCAATATTGCTTTTGTATACTGGGTTGAACCATTCGTACAGGGAATAATAAAACCCCATGTGCAAGCCTTTTGCTTTTACCGCTTCTGAAAGATCACCGGCGAGGTCGCGATGCGGACCTACATCAACCGTATTCCAATTCCAGGATTGCGCACTGGGCCATAGCGAAAAACCATCATGATGCTTGGAAGTTAACACTACATACTGCGCGCCTGCATTTTTAAATACGTCGGCCCATTGTTGAGGGTTGAATAATTCGGCTTTAAATTGTGGCGCAAAATCCTGGTACATAAAACCAGGGCCGTATGTTTTGTTGTGGTATGCGCGAAAAGCCTTACCTACTTTCGAGCTATCCGTTACCAAACGGTTCCAATACCATTCCGAGTATTTTGCATACGTTGCATATTCTTTTACCAACCGGTGCCCAGGCCGGCACGGAATAAACACCCCAGTGAATAAAAATCCCAAACTTGGCGTCTTTAAACCATTGTGGTATCGGCCGTGCATCCAGCGAGGCCCAATCTGGTGAATAGGTTTGCGCCTGCAATGGGCTCTGCATTACAGATGCTATCATTATTAACGCTAACAAGCGGTGGGTAATCATTCTGGTATATTTCATATCATTGCGTATTGATCAATATAATACTGTACCAACATACATGGCTTTCCCCTGGTAGGGGGCACTGTCTTTCACAACCACATTTCTCGTTTTCAAGATCGCTTCTTTGTCAATCATGGTATCAGACAAACGGATTGTTGCTGTATGCTTGCCTTTGGTGAGATTTGACAATATAAAATAGTTAAGCCGGTAATAAGTACAAAACGCATCAAACCGGTTGATGATACGGGGCGGATCGTTATCAATCCTGATCTCTACCGCCCAAGTGCCAGGACCCATGATATCTGCCAGCCCAAAACGGGGGCCCTTGAATCTTACCGTAAGGGTTGCATCCTGTGATGCTGTAGAGAAAACCTTAGGAAGTAGTGGATAGTATTCCTTCCCCCTGGTTACGCTATCAGTAAGTTGCCAGTTGCCTGTAAAATTCTTATCGGCCGAAAGTATGGCCATACCTGCATTACTCCAATTGGCCTGTTCGAGCACACCCGGCATTCTATGTTTGCTAACCGTTCCATTGTTTAGCTGAGGCAGGTACTTTGCCAATACCTGCGTATATATTTTATGACCGGTTTCGGGGAGAGGATGCACACCGTCTATTGAAAACAAGGGTATTGCGGAAACCGAATCTCTTTTTCCCATCATCAGCAGTTTTCCTTTTTCTATCTCTTCTATCACCGCAAGTCCCATATGAATGCTGGGGATACTATAGTGCTCTGCCACTGCTTCCATTGCTGATACTGAAGCAGGAAATACTCCTTTCTTCAACTGGGGCAGGTTCTCGTTGGCAAAAGTGTAAATAAAACAGATATCCGTTCTTTTATCTGCTTTCCATATCTGCCGAACGATGCCCTCCATGGTTTCGCGAACGAATTGCATTCGCCAACGGTTGTCATTCACGGCAAACTCAACAAATACAAGATCCGGGGCATGATCGATCACGTGTTGTTGTACGCGACAGGCACCGAAATCAGAACCCGTACCACTTACCGCCGCCATAATTTCTTCAAACCTGTTATCGGGATAGTTTTCCCTAAACCATTGCATAATCTGGTCGCGATACCCCCCTCCTGCCCGTGTAATACTTCCCCCGAGAAATGCAACTCGCAAAGGTTTGCGGTCATGTATCTTCGTATAAAAATTGGCCATTCCGCCACGTGCTGTAAACTCCTTCGCGGGCAGCAATGAATCTGTTTGCGCCACCGCATTAGTAAACACAGCTATTGCAAACAGGATTAGGGTTACTTTCATTAAACTTCTTCCCTGCTTTTCGGTAACACAATTCATACAAATTATTTTTTTACGGTCTGATATGTGATCGCATTGAACCAATTAGTAGCGATATGCCTGGCACCGTCCCGGTTAGGGTGTACTTTATCGGCTATCGTATACTTTGCCCAATCCCAGTCCCTCGACTGATCTACAAAAATTACATGGTCATCCTGCATTTCCATAACCATTGATCTGATAGCATTGTTCAACTCCGGTATATAACTATACTTGGGCAGTTTACCGCTCGTAATTACGGCCGCAATAAAAACAAAGGCTGATGCTTTCTGCCGGCGAATAGCCTGTACAATCTTCTTCTGTGCAGCTATAATTCCCGGCACAGGCGCTTCTTCCACAAAATGGTTATGACCAGCATGCAGCAATACAATATCCGCAGGATAAAGTGCATATATACTGTCTATTTGTTTTGCCACAAACTCTGCTGTTTTACCGCCCGACCCAAAATGAAACATAGTATCTCCGTTTTGCACAGAACGGCGCGGACCAATAAACTTAACAGGGTAACCAGCTTTTCTAAGAAGTGAGTCCAGCGGAAAGAGATAGGAAAAAAAGTCTGTGCTTCCTTCCGTTATCGAATCACCCAATCCAAGAATAGTTGTCTTTTTACCAGCTCTATCCTTCATTACAACTTTTCCTGTGCTGCAAGAAACCATTTGTAACAGCATCACAAAAAGAAGTATAACCGCTGGTATTTTTGTTCTTACAGGCTGCATCGCTAACTAATTATTTAAAACGCCGACAGGAAAATCTATGGTTCCTCCATTTATCCCGGTTGCCTTGATTTCGAAATGTATTCTGTCCGTCACTTTTGGCAAGGGGATACTGAACTCAAATGGATAAGATGTATCCGTGATCGTTCTCCATTCAGTTTCGTTGTTAAACCTGTAACGAAAACTGCATTGCTTCCATTCTTTCTCAGTTTTATTATTATAGATGTAGGCAACTGCCTTCGTTTCGTTGGGCTGTATAATCATGGCTGTAGCCTTTGCAGTGCTGTCCTGCTGAGAATCATACCGGCAAATCTTGTTTTACCCATTCTGTCAATTATATTTTTTTCCTCTGTTGCAAATGTTCTCATCGATTTAATGCGTACACAGTTCCACCCATTGGCAGGGAGGGCTATAACCAGCTTCCCGTTCTTTATAATAGCTTTTTCAGCGATGCCTTTATCGTTGTACAACTCGATTGAGTACTGTTTATCTGCTATCCATTGAAAATGTTCTTTGCTCAGCTGTATATGTTCTGTAACAGTTTTGTTGGCTGTATTGGCAAAGGCGATGTAAATGTCTTTATCATCATGCCCCATCAGGTAGTTAAGTGCGATCCCATCCGAAACCAACACATGCGTGGGCATCCAAAGTTTAATATTTTTGTGTCCCATCATGGTTCCTTTCTTTGCTCCATATACCTGACTGGTCAGGAAAGCATAACCTGGCGCATATGTTCCAGGAAAATCTACTTTCCCTTTCGACCTGAAATAAAAATCAGATACAAGAAAGTCAGTGATCAAGGCCAGATGAGGCCATACATGATTGTAAAATATCGCGTTATATTTTTATATCATAAAAGGGACGCATGGGATAGTCCTGGTGCTGGTAAACATCTGTATGCAGGGAAGTAAAATAATAGCCGGGGAAATTGGCATAACGTCCCAAAACAGCATTGTAGGCAGCATTGCGGAACAAAGTATCCTGGGCATAGTGTGCCAGGTGAAGCAACCAGGCTGCATGATGTGCTAACATGACCGGTCCGAAAGCATAGGTATTGGGTGCCTCGGGTATTAGGCCGTTCAATGATGTTTGCCAGGCAGGCAGGG
>CBDDIT010000055.1:0-232620 GCA_965229175.1 Sediminibacterium sp.
TATTGATATCCAGGATCAGGATGGTTCGCTCTTCTTTAAGAAGATCTATCAATTTCAATACTTCAATTCCGTTTCGCGCTTCAAAAACAAAATCGTCTATATCTCTCAGATATTTCATCAGCAGCATTCGCATCATTTCTTCGTCATCTGCAATAATTATCATAATTCCGGGGGGTATTATACTGTTATCGCCAACCAACTGATCTTTTTTCAATGAAACTGAACTTTTACGAAAGTGATTTGTTAAATGTATAAGTCCATATTGTCAAAAAATGGCAAACACGTTTTAATTGGAACTGGTTACCGGATCAATACGATGGTTCCTTTCTTGTAAATGATTTTTCCATAGTAATCTGTTGCTTGTAATTGGTAAACATAGGTTCCACTTGGCTGGGCAATGCCTTTATAATAGCCATCCCACCCTTTTCCATTTTCAGAAGTTGAGAATACCGCTTCTCCTAAGCGGTTGTAAATTGTAAAATAATAAAGCCGGCTAACGCCCACCAGTATGGGCCTTGCCACATCATTTTTACCATCATTATTGGGTGTAAAGGCGGTAGGCACAAGTATATCCGCTCCGCTTTTATACACACGAACAACCACCTGATCATCTGCCGTGCAGGTATGAATGCTAACACGAACGGTATATACTATAGAGTCTATGCCATTACTTACTATAGCGATAGGGTTGGCAATATTATTATTACTCAAACCTGTTGAAGGACTCCACTGATACTGGCTGCCACCGCTGGCGTGTAACTGAAAAGGTATGCCGGGAGCCACCAGGGTATCCCCTCCAGCGTTAGCTGTTACCGGGGGAACTACAGTAATCTTCAGACTGTCTGTGTATGAAACGGAACAATTCAGCATACCGTTTACTTTTATTGCATAAGTGGTTGTTTTAGACGGGGCTGCCACTGGGGCTAGCGTATTGCCATCGCTTAGTGTAAGAACAGGGCTCCAGGTAAAAGAACTTCCATTCTGCATTTGAGCATGTAAGGTTAGCTTGCTGCCAAAACAAATAGTAGTATCCTTATCCAGCACAACCGTAGGGTTGGGTATTACCCTCACATACATGGAATCGCTTGCCTGGCAATGCCCTAAATTAGCTACCACACGGTATCGCGTATCTGCTAACGGCTTTACAAGCGGAGTGGCCTGGTTGTTCCATACCTCACCTGTTGAAGCAATCCATTGATAGTTGGGAACATTACTGGTTAGGTTCAGCCTGAATGCGGGTGAGCCGGGACAAACAGCCGTATCCGAACCTAGGTCCAGTTTAATAAAGGGAATTACAGCTACCTTTAAAGAATCAATGGCAGTGCAGCCATTATTACCCGTTACTTTTGCATAATAAGTGGTTGTGCTTTCCGGAAATACCAAAGGCGTGGCAGAATTACCCTGGATGATTCGGGAGGGAACCGGATCGGGAGAACCTATCCAACGGATGCTCCCTTCCTGGATAATAGCTTTGAGCCGAAGGGTATCATTCAGGCAGATAAGTGTATCGCGGAAGCTAAAGGAGAGCAATGGCTTTTGCTCTTTCACCATCGGTACAACAAGTTGCTTTTCAACAGAATCAATACAACCTTTGCTATTGCTCACCCTGAGTTTTACCTTTGCAGTAACAGGGTTTACAAACACCCAGGAAAACTGGCTGGTGTTGGCGGTGTCGGCTAATGAAGTGGTATCGCCCGCATCCCAATGCCAGCTATTTACCGCACCATAGCGAGTAGTGCTGGCATCAGAAAAACGATACGTATTCATAATACAGTTTGTAGATAGGGTATCTATAGTAAAGTTGGGAATAAATCCAGGGAAAACGTAGGCAATAGTAGTGGCTGAATCTAAACAGCCATTGGTGGTTACAGCCCACATTTTTACCTGGAAAGTGCCACTATCTTTTCCGCTAAGTATAAAATTAAAACTGGGGCTCGCTGCAATCGAGGTATCACTGTCTAGATTTTTCAGGCCAAAATCCCATCGATAGCCTGCAATGTTATTATCAGGCAACTCATTCCGGAAGGTAAGGGATGTGCCATTACAGGTATAGTATCCCGGATGCAGGCTTATATACGGCCTATCTGCAATTACCAGGCTCCTTGTTACTGAGTCTGCACAACCATTGCTATTGCTCACCACCAGCTTTACCGTTGTTGCCAAGGGGCCGGGATAACTCCAAACCGCTGTATTGCCGCGTGCAGTATCGGCCAGCGTTGTAGTATCGCCCAGGTTCCAGTACCAGCTGTTAATTGCACCATACCGACTGGTGCTGCTATCTGAAAACTGGTAATTAAAAGAACAATTGCCTGGTGTAATGATGTTGAAAGCCGGTACTAATCCTCTGGCAATTTCTACAGGTGTGGTAACAGAATCAGTACATCCATTTGCATAGCTAACAATAAGTGTAACCCGGGTTATACCATTATCAATACCCGCCGCACGAAAATCAAATACCGGGCGCGACCGGGTGGAGGTATCTGTTGTTATACCCTCAACCCCAAAATTCCATTGATAGGTGGCAATTTGTTGTTCAACCGGTTTATTGAAAAAAGCCAGTGTAGTACCATTACAGGTGGTATAGCCTGTTTCAAGGTTCACGCCGCGCGCCACCACCACAACGGGCTGGGAGATAGAGTCAAAGCATCCTTTGCTATTGCCCACTATCATTTTTGCATTGGTTACAACTGAGCCGGGATAACGCCAGCTTACCTGGTTTAGGTTTGATGTGTCTGCCAACGTGGTGGTATCTCCCAGGTTCCATTTCCAATAGTTTAGCGTGCCATATTTGGTTACGGAAGCATCTCTGAATAGTATCGTGTTTGGTAAACAACTAATCGTATCCAGGGTAAAAGCCGGCCGAAATCCGGGAAATACATATGCAATAGTAGTGGCAGAATCAATGCACCCATTTGCAGAAGTTGCCCACAATGTAACCGAATAGGTACCGCTATCTTTGCCACTCGCTATAAAATCAAAACTGGGCCTTGGTAGAGAAGAAGTATCAGTAGTACTGCCGGTTAACCCAAAATCCCAATGATAGGAGGCAATATTGGGGTCTTCTATTTCGTTGCGAAAAATAAGAGTGGTTCCATTACAGGTAGTATAGCTCGGTTTTAAAACTGTAACAGGCTTATCCTGAATGGTTAAAGGCAGGCTGACAGAATCTACACAACCCCTGCTATCGCCTACAATTAACTTTATCGCGAGGTTACTAGCAGTTCCGGGGTATTGCCATTGGGGATTGGGTATGATAGCTGTATCTGCATTGGTTGTATTATCGCCAAAATTCCATTTCCAGCTGTTCATAGAACCATACCGAGATACCGATTTATCTGAAAACTGGTACTGGAATGAACAGGTGGGTAAGGGTGTAACTGAAAAATTGGGTTTGAACCCATTATAAATATACACTTTTGACTCAGCGGAGTCTATGCAGCCGGTACTGGTAGCGATTTTGAGTTTTACCTGGTAGGTTCCGCTATCATTTCCGCTAACCCTGTAATCAAAACTGGGAGTAGGGCTTGTTGAGGTGTCTGTAAGCAGGGATGGGATACCAAAATCCCATAAGTAAGAAATGGTATTTGTGTTGGTGGATTCATTCTGGAATAACAGGGCCGTTTCAGAACAATTAATATAGCTTGCTTTTAATTTTGCAAATACAACAACACAATCAGAAACGGTAATGTGAATCTCCTTTCGCTGGGTAATAATCAATATGCCGTTTCTGAATTCACTTACACAAACAGCCACTATGTACTCGCCTGTAGTGGTAGGTGCCGTTCCGGATATAATACCCGTTTGAGGGTTAATAGTTACAGTGTTTCCCATCGGAGACTCCCCGGTATAGGGCGAAGCATAGGGGATAGGAGTAAAAGGAGGATCGCCGGGCTGAACCGGTGCAGTACCCAACCCAGGCCCAACATCAAGGGAACCCGTTCCTCCCGATAAACCACTGCAAAATGCATATACTAGCGAGTCGCCATCAGGATCAGAAGCCCTGAAACTGAATGAAAACGGAGAACCGGCACAAACCAAAGCAGTATCTTTCTGTTCAAAAACAGCAGTATTGTTAGTTACACTTACGCCGTTCATTTTACCGGGTATCGTTGCGGTAAATGTAATTCCCACATCATTGGAAGGATGGACAATGTTTTTTATACCAACTATTCTGCAGCATCGCTGGTAAGCGAGGATATACCCCCCGGCATTATCCGGAAACTCAATCGTTCCATCATAAGTATCTACATAATAGCACACCCGTGGTGGAGAAGACACACAAGGGCCGAAACTGGTTTTGTCTAATGTGTCTGCAATTACAATAGCTAAACTGGGCAGAAAAACCTGGTAAAGATACTGGTTGTTAGACCCATCAAATATCCCGAGAGAGATGATGCCGGATCGCTGTTCATTGCACTTCCGGTACTCTTTAACCTCTATATAATATTTTGACGTATTTGGCGAAGCACCGGGTCCCAAATAGGTATACTTAATCCACCCTCCTTTCAGATGATCTGCTCTCGCCGCACAAGCAGATAACAAAAACAAAAGCAGGAGAACATACTTTCTCATGAAACTACTATAATGAGAAAGTTATGTTCCGACTGAGTCAAATACTGTCAAACACAATATTCTCATTACATAATAAACTCAATAAAAAATAGCTGCCCATATTACGGGAGTTAACCCGGGGGGAATAACCCGCATCCGTACAACTTCAGGCAGCTATAAAGGAATTAACAAGCGCAAAAATGCTTTGATTACTAGCGGGCTTTTTAATATAGCCGTCAATCTTACTGGCGAACCCTTGGGGCAGTTTACTTTTATCCAGAGAGCTGAGAATAATTTTCTTTACATTTTCATACCTCCCTGCCTCACGATTTAACTCTTCAACAAGATGATAGGCATTTAAGAATGGCAAATGTATTTCCGTAAGGAGTATAATATGCTCCGCTTTTGAACCCAAAATGAGCACAAACGCTTCAATACCATCATGCGCAACAGAAACTTTTTGGCCTAGTACCTTCAATTTTGTCGATAACATAGATAAAGCGGATTCATCGGTATCCGCTATAATAAACTCAACTTCATTGGTGTGTTCCATATAAATACTTTTTACAAACAATTGTTTGCAACTAAATTTATGAAGCGCCTCTGTCAATATTTGTCAACCAGCGTTCAGAGAGTTATGCTTGCGCTGCGCCTGGTTGAGTAGAACTTGTTTCAACTGCACAACACGCCAATTATTAGTAAATTCACTTAGTGAAAAAAAATTGTCTTTTAACTGTTTTCTTAACCGCCCTGCTACTGCTAACCGGTTGCAGCATGCGCTATCACCGATTTATCCCCACCTATACTTTCTCAAGCGGAAATGGGGAACCGGATTACAGTAAAATTGAGTACTGGGCAGCACATCCCGGGAAACATGATCCTTCAGATAGCGTACCCAGGCCCTTGCAAAAAAGCTATCACCCCGATTCAACCGCAGATGTATTCTTTATTTATCCCACAACTTATACTGATCCAAAAAAAAAACTGGGCTGGAATGCCCCGATTGATAACGCCAAACTGAATGCCAAAACCGACTATACAACCATCCTCTTCCAGGCAAGCATTTTTAATGAAGCAGGCAGGGTTTATTCTCCCAGGTACCGACAGGCTAACTATTTCTGCTATTTTCCAAAAAACAGGGTTGATACGCAGTATGCGCTGGCGGCTTTTGAGCTTGCGTACCAGGATACACGAACAGCTTTTTTGTATTATCTTTCACATAACAATAATGGAAGACCTATTATTATCGCGGCGCATAGCCAGGGTACTACCCATGCGAAAAGATTGCTGAAGGAATTTTTCGATGGAAAGCCCTTGCTGCAAAAACTCGTAGCAGCTTACCTGGTAGGAATGGCGGTTGAGCAGAATTATTTTAGTGAAATTCAACCCTGCCATACCCCAGGCCAGACAGGTTGTGTTACCAGCTGGCGAAGTTGTAAACAAAATTACCTGCCAGATTATGCGAAACATGAAAAATCAAAAGCTATTGTAACCAATCCGCTTACCTGGGATTCTACCCAACCCTATGGAGAAAGAGGGCTGAATAAAGGAGGTATATTACTCCACTTCAATAAAGTGTTGAAACATTTAGCTGAAGCGAATGTTAACGGTAATGTACTATGGATGCGAAAGCCTCATTTTTTTGGCAACATATTATATACAACAAAAAATTATCATGTGGCTGATATGAATTTGTATTATCTCAATATCAGGGAAAATGTACGGGCACGCCTGGTCTCATTTCGGGGTAGATAAGGCTGCCTTTTTTGCGTAAAAATATTTATAATCTGCTCGTCATTTTATCCTCTTCTTAATTTGTTACCCCTCATCAAATGACTATCTTGCACTATCTGCCATTATTTGGCAATACTTCACATTAGAATAACATAAACTGGCAACCATGGCACTCATCCTCCCCGTCCTCGGTAAATCCCCGCAATTTGGCGACAATTGTTTTGTAGCACCCAATGCAACCATTGTTGGCGATGTGGTAATGGGTAATGAATGCAGCGTTTGGTTTAATGCAGTTATCCGCGGTGATGTTCATTATATCAGGATCGGCAATAAAGTTAATATCCAGGATGGGGCGATTATCCACTGCACGTTTGAGAAAAATCCCACTGAAATAGGCAACAATGTTTCCATAGGGCATAACGCAATGGTTCACGGGTGCGTGATAAAAGACGATGTGCTGATTGGTATGGGAGCCATTGTAATGGACCGCTGCATTGTAAACAGCAATGCCATTATTGCCGCCGGTGCCGTGGTGCTGGAAGGAACAGTTGTGGAAGCCGGCAGTATTTACGCGGGTGTTCCGGCCAAAAAAGTGAAAGACGTATCCAAAGAACTTTTACATGGCGAAATCGAGAGGATTTCTAACAATTATGTAAAATATGCTTCTTGGTTTAGTGAGCACAATGAAGTGCCTGGAAGGTGATTGCGGATTGCGGATTGCGGATTGCGGATGGAGGATGGAGGATGGAGGTTATGGGGTATTTAAACGTTTTTTTTTATGAGAATACTATTGGTGCTGGTGTGCATCGTCTTACTGCTTTCTTCCTGCGGGTTGTTCCGCTCCAGCTATGGTTGCCCGAGTAATGGTAAGAATGTAGGCGCGGAGAAATTACTGGCCAATGATCCTAAAGCAATAAAGGCAGCCGGTAAAGCAGGAAAATTTGTGAAGCAATAGGCATCCGGATTTTCAAATTAATAGTTGATATCCTCCATGGTATCCAGTATCGTTAGATAGCTGATATACCGCTCTTCCGAAACGGTTCCCGCATTTACGCCGTCTTTTACACCGCAGTTTTTCTCGTTGATATGCATACAGTTGTTAAATTGGCAGTGGTTGATGAGTATCCGCATCTCGGGAAAATAATGCGAGAGTTCCTGTTTGGGAATATCTACCAGTCCAAATTCGCGCACCCCGGGCGTATCAATAATTCTTCCGCCCTTTTCGAGGTCGAACATCTCGGCAAAAGTAGTGGTGTGAAGGCCTTTACCACTCCAGCCGCTTACTTCCTGTGTTCGCAGGTTAAAGCCGGGGAATACCGCATTGATAAAGGTTGATTTCCCTACACCGCTATGACCGCTCAGCAAGGTGGTTTTACCTTGTAACAGTTGCTTCACTGCATCTATGCCTTCGCCGTTCTGAACGCTGGCCAGCACAACTGTATACCCGATAGCTTCATAAATGCCTTTCAACAAAGCAAACCGATCCATCTCTTTTTTCTTGTAGAGGTCGGATTTGTTAAACACGATGATAGCAGGAATATGATACGATTCGCAGGATACCAGGAACCTGTCCATAAACCCCTGTGATGTTTTGGGTTCTTTCAGGGTAGCGAAAAGGATACTCTGATCCAGGTTGGATGCGATAATATGGTGCTGTCGTTTATTATGGGGTGAGATACGGGCCACATAATTGCGCCGGTCGTAAATATGATCGATCATGGCCGATTCTTCCTGTATATCCTCAATCTCCATTTCCACCTCATCTCCTACGGCGATGGGATTGGTGGAAGTAATATCCTCTATCTTAAAAATACCCTTGATCCGGGCATTGTATATTTTGCCGTTGGCCGCTTTTGCTACATACCAGCTCCCGGTTGATTTATAGATACTTGCTTTCATCTCAATACGAAGGTAGGACAGTTTGTGGTTTGTGGTTTGTAGTTAGGGGTTGTTTGCAGTTTGGCCCCTTTTTAACTACAAACCACAAACCACAAACCACAAACTGCCTTACCTTCGCGATATGGCGAAATTTGCGCACGACGAGATCGTTCCGTACCAGCAGAGCGGGCTGGGAAAAAAAGAGCAGGTGGCTGATATGTTTAACAGTATTGCCTACCGTTATGATTTTCTGAACCGTTTCCTGACTGCGGGCGTGGATATCTACTGGCGTAAAACAGCTATCCGGCAGCTAAAAAGCCTGGTGCCAAAAAATGTACTGGATGTAGCCACCGGAACGGGTGATGTGGCTATTCTCACCTATAAAATGCTGAACCCTGAGAAAATAACCGGCATTGATATTTCGGAAGGTATGCTGGAGCTGGGAAGAAAGAAACTGGAAAAACTGGAGCTTACCGGCAAAATCAACCTGCAAAGCGGCGACAGTGAAACCATACTCTTTCCTGATAACAGCTTCGACGCCATTACAGTAGCGTATGGCGTGCGTAATTTTCAACACCTGCAAAAGGGACTGCAGGAAATGCACCGGGTACTGAAACCCGGCGGAAAACTGGTGGTTCTTGAATTTTCCAGGCCCACACAGCCTTTGTTCAGAAAATTATGCGACTTTTACATGAATGTTGCTACTCCCGCCATCGGCAAGTTATTTGCCAGGAACAGAGATGCATACCAATACCTGAACGATAGTGTTCAAGCCTTCCCTGAAGGACAAACCTTTTTAAACATCATGAATGACGCAGGATTTACCCAAACTTATCTGAAAAAACTTAGTTTCGGAATATGCACTATCTATTGCGGAAGCAAGTAGTCCTGCTCATTGCTGTAATTCTTGTTGGTACCCTGCGGAGCCATGCCCAAAAGGGGTTTCAGCTGTTTCGCCCCTATCACGATAACCTCGTTTATTATTTCGGCCTTACATTAGGTTATAACAGTTCCCATTTAAACCTTAATAAGTCGGCCAAATTCCTGGAAAGCGATAGCATCACCGTAACCGAACCCGGCACCAGTGGCGGCGTGGTAATGGGTTTGCTGGCAACCGCCCGGATGAATGACCATTTCCAGGCGCGGATTAATCCCCAGCTGGTGATTGGCGGATCAAAAGTAGTAGCTTATACCCTGGGAAGCCCCGGACGCGCGGAGGCGAAGAACCAGTTGCAAAACCTGCCATCCACCCTGGTTAGTTTACCGGTTCAGATAAAGTTCAATTCCGACAGGATTAATAATTTCCGAACTTATATGATGGCAGGATTGAAATTTGATATCGACCTCTCGAGTAATGCATCTGCCCGTAATGCGGAAGACCTGCTGAAATTAAAAAAGTATGACGCGGGGTATGAACTGGGCCTTGGCTTTAATTTTTACCTCCCTTTTGTAACCATCTCCCCCGAGATCAAGATCAGCAATGGATTGGTAAATATCCACCAGTATGATCCCGCGCTGAAATACTCCAATATTTTTGAAAAGATCTTCTCAAGAATGGTGGTTTTTTCGATACATTTCGAAGATTAGGCGTTTCCGACATATACCCAAAAAGCGTCCTATTATTATTTGTTCAGCAATCACTTTTTTTATCTAAATTTATTAGCAAATCTTTTGGTAATGGAAATATTTGGAACCACCGATCATAAAATAATCCACGGTGACGCGTTAGAAGCTTTAAAGACCCAAGTTGACGATAATTCTGTTGATCTTTTTTTTGCTGATCCGCCTTATAATATTGGCAAGAACTTCAACGGACATATTGAAAAATGGGACTCCGAAGAAGCCTACTTAGATTGGTGTTACGAATGGTTAGACCTAGGTATAAAAAAACTCAAACCTAATGGCAGTTTCTATGTCATGACAGCAACACAGTTCATGCCGTATTTTGACATCTTTCTTCGAAAAAAATTAGAAATTTTATCGCGAATTATTTGGAGTTATGACAGCTCTGGGGTACAGGCTAAAAAACATTTTGGCTCGATGTATGAGCCGATTCTTTTTTGTGTGAAAGATAAATGCAACTATACTTTCAACGCAAACGATATTCTAGTAGAAGCAAAAACCGGGTCAAAACGAAAGCTGATTGATTATCGCAAAGCTATTCCAACGGTTTATAATACGGAGAAAGTTCCAGGAAATGTTTGGAACTTTTCAAGGGTTCGTTATCGAATGGACGAATATGAAAATCATCCAACTCAAAAGCCAGGTGCTTTAATGGAAAGAATTATCAAGGCAAGTTCCAAGGAAGGGGATCTAATTTTAGACCCGTTTTCGGGTACCTTTACTACATGTGCTGTGGCCAAAAAACTAAATAGAAGATATATTGGCATTGAGATGCAAGATGAGTATGTAAAAATTGGCCTAAGGAGACTACACTTAGCCGAAGAATATAAAGGGCAAAAACTTCAAAAAGAGATTCGGACTTTTGAAACAGAAAAAATTGCTTCCCTAAACCAACAAACATTATTTCAGCCCGATGGAACATACATTCACAGCTAATATCAAATCAATTTTAGATAAGAATTTTGGGAAAGATGCTGCTGAGATATTTAATAATAGTCATTTAATTCAATATATTAATTTTAAAACCCGATCTGCAAATAAAGGTTCAAAAGCGCGGTCGAGCTTTGCCAATCTTTATGCGATCTATGTAATTCTGGAAGACTATATTTCACAAGGTTTCGATAGAAAGAAGGGATATGAAAAGTACGAGGGTGCTGCCTTTGCAAAACTATTTGCAAGGCAAAGGGAATTACCCTTCGGTAACAAATTACAGAATCACGCTTTGAATAACCGTATGAATTCGGAGTTCCAAAAGTACTTTCCCAGTTCTGAAATCATTCCCATTTTACGAAATCTTGAAACTAACAGATACTGGATAAATGAAAATTTACTCAAAATATCGGTTGGCAACCAAGTTTACAATTTGGCATCAGCAATAATTGAAATCATAAATGACTATAGCAAGACGAAACAAGATGCCTTCCAAAGATTCATTAATGCTTGCGAAGAGATGCAAGCTCTTGAAGATTCTGCACCTGAAAAGGCTATTGAATTCATAATTGGCTTACTCGCACCAAATGTTGATGCGCGACTGTTTGAAATTGTTAGCTATTCGATTTTGAAATTCTATTACTTTGATCAGCATATATTTTGGGGCTATAAAATTAATGACCTTACAAAAGAGAATTTAAAACTTTTTAAGACAGGCAGAACAAATGCAAACGATGGTGGTATAGACTTTGTTATGCAACCCCTTGGGCGATTCTTTCAAGTAACAGAAACGCTAGATTTCAAAAAATACTTTCTCGATATTGACAAAATTCAAAAATTTCCGATAACATTCGTTATTAAATCAGATGAGCCTATTGATACCCTCTTAGAGCAAATACGAGTAAATGCAAACAATATATATTTAGTAGAAACTATCGTTGATAAATATATGAATTGTATTGAAGAGGTTATCAATATCCCTGCTTTAAATGACCGTTTCTTTGATACGATTAAGCTTGGGCATTTAAACAAAGTGCTGACGGAAATTATCACACAAAGTAAAGTGGAGTTTAATTACAGTGAAACACAAGAGATTGACGATACTGAATAATGATTATTACATTAAATACTAATTCCCTCTGCGCGCATTATCTAAAATGCTAAGAGTACCTTTTAACCCGTTAGTTTTTAATATCTTTAAACGCATTCATGAAACAATACCTTATCAAAGACACCACCATCATCAATGAAGGGAAAAAGATTTTTGGTGATGTGCTGATCAAAGACGGCCGTATCGAAAAAATCGGGTCTTCCGTTGAAACCAGGGGCGATTGCATAGAGATCAGCGGTCATAACCAATGGTTGGTTCCGGGGGTGATAGATGACCAGGTGCATTTCAGGGAGCCCGGCCTTACGCACAAAGCCAATATTTATACAGAAGCCAGGGCGGCGGTTGCCGGTGGTGTTACTTCTTTTATGGAAATGCCCAACACCAGCCCGCCCGCCTTTACCCACAGTTTACTCGAGGAAAAGTATGAGATCGCGCGAAAAAATTCGCTAGCCAATTACTCATTCTTTATGGGTACTTCCAATGATAACCTGGAAGAGGTTTTACGCACCAATGAAAGGAAAAATGATATCTGCGGAGTGAAAATCTTCATGGGCTCTTCAACCGGTAATTTACTGGTGGATAATTCATTGGTACTCGACAGAATTTTTGCCGGTACCGAATTACTTATCGCCACACATTGCGAGGAAGAAAGTATCATCAAGGCCAACCTGGCTGCCGTTAAAAAAAACAAAGCAACGCTGGAACCCTCCGATCATCCTTTGATCCGCAATGAAGAAGCCTGTTTTGAATCTTCCTTTAAAGCTATCCAGTTCGCTAAAAAACATAACAGCCGTCTGCATATCCTCCATATCAGCACCGCCAAAGAATTACAATTGTTCAGCAATATGCTGCCTCTGGAAGAAAAACGTATTACAGCCGAAGTTTGTGTACACCATCTTCATTTTACCAGTATCGACTATGCCAGGCTGGGCAACCAGGTTAAATGCAATCCCGCCATTAAATCGCCACACCACCGGGATGCCTTGTGGGTGGCGCTGCTGGATGATCGCCTCGACCTTATTGCAACCGACCATGCACCGCATACCTGGCAGGAAAAACAGGAAGATTATGAACACGCACATGCCGGCTTGCCGCTGGTACAGCATTCCCTTCAGCTGATGCTGCATTATGTGAATGAGGGAAAGATCAGTATTGAAAAAGTAGTGGAGAAAATGAGCCATGCCGTAGCGCGCTGCTTCCAGGTAAAAGACCGGGGGTATATCCGGGAAGGATATTATGCCGACCTGGTGCTGATTGATAATAATAAGCCCAACACCGTTGCCAAAGACAATATCCTCTATAAATGTGGCTGGAGCCCGCTGGAAGGTTTTCGGTTCCCGGCCAGTATCACGCATACTTTTGTAAATGGCCACCTGGCTTATGGAAATGGTGTGTTTGATGAATCTCAACAGGGAATGCGCCTGGGTTTCAACAGGTGACGATAAATCCTAACAACTGACTTTAAACCCCGCAGGATGCAGGTAGATAAGACCACACTAGCCGATCTTTCCATTTTTCATAGTGACGAAGAGCAGTCTGTATTCCAGCGGCTCAACTTTACGCATACCAATGGCGGGAGGGAGTACCTGCGTATTTTCCTGGGCAATCCGCTAGGCAGCCTCGAAGAAGTGCTGGACATTCAGCAAACCATACAGCAATTGATGCAGGTTGCGGAACAATGGCCTCCCATCGTTACCAATGGTACGGTTATGGTGTTAGAGAAATATTTTGAATCACAGATCAACCGCTTTTCCAACTATCCGGGGCCGGTGGAAGCTTATACGTATAAATTTATAAATAAGTCAGATTACTCACTGGTTCGCTACTCGGTTGAACATGCCATTGATTTTACCAGGGGCTTGCGCGTAATAGTAGACCTTTTGCAACAGAAACCTTTGAGCCGGCAGCTGAGCACCTGGATCGGACGGATAGAGCAACTACTGAAAAAAGGGCTGATTCCACAGCTGGAAGGCGAAGACAAGAAAAAACTCAAACCCGCGGAAATTTTACGTTATGGCGGATTTATACGCAGCCAGTTCAAGAACGCTACTTTTGAACTGATTGATATATACAGCAAACTGGATGCCTACCTGAGTATGGCCAAAGCCTGCCGGCAATATGATTTCTGCTTTCCTTCCATCAGCCATAGTAAAGACCCTTATATAAAAGCGGAAGGATTGTTTCACCTGTTACTGCCACTGCCGGTATCTTATGATATCAACCTACTGAAAGAAAGTAATTTTCTTTTTCTCACCGGAGCCAATATGGCTGGCAAAAGCACTTTTATCAAAGCCGTTGGCATTACCGCTTACCTGGCCCACCTGGGTATGGGGGTTCCGGCGAAAGAAGTTAGCATGAGCTTTCTGGACGGGTTACTCAGCAATATCCAGGTGGTAGATAATATTGCCAAGGGAGAAAGCTTTTTCTTTAACGAGGTACAAAGGATTAAAAAAACAGTGGAACAAATCAGCGATGGGCGAAAATGGCTGATTCTGATAGACGAGCTCTTTAAAGGAACCAACCAGCAGGACGCGGTAAAATGCAGCACTACCGTGATAGAAGGATTAAGAAAAATGAACAACGCCTTATTCATACTCTCCACACATTTATACGAAATAGGCGCCGAACTCAAGAAATACCCGAATATCCAGTTTCACTACTTTGAGACTTCGATTAAAGATGATGAACTGGTTTTCAGCTACCAGTTGAAAGAAGGCATAAGCAATGACAGGCTGGGTTATCTTATTTTGCGGAAGGAAGGGGTGGTGGAATTGCTGGAGAGATTGTGATGAATGATCTTTTGCTGGAATTTTCTGAATTGCTGAATTGTTGAATTGTTGAATTGCTGAATTGTTGAATTGCTGATAAAAGTTGCATAGTAAGTAATAAAGCAATTAAACAATTAAACAGTTAGACAGTTAAACAGTTAGACAATTAAACAGTTAGACAATTCACGCCCCGCATACCCATTCCAGTGGAAGTAGGAAGGCTGATCGAGTGATGGGGTATAAAGACTGGATAAAAATCAGGTATAAATACCTAAGCTGATGATGGGTTTGTGAGCCTATCTTTCCTTTTGTAATCCCGCTCAAAACTGCTTATTGCCTGGTGTGGTGGCAGGGTGCTGCTTAAGTTTTCAGCCCGGTCATCATTTCATCAGTCATCAGTTATCTCAATCAAATGCTAATTAAAACATTTGGCAGTGCCGTGTACGGTGTTGAAGCCATTAATATTACCATTGAAGTAAATGTAAGCCAGGGGCAGGGCTATCATATTGTTGGCCTGCCGGACAACGCCGTACGCGAAAGTTTGCAGCGTACGGAGAGTGCGATAAAAACGAACGGCTATTTTATGCCCCGTACTAAAATTATCGTAAACCTGGCCCCTGCGGATATCCGGAAAACCGGCTCGGCTTTCGACCTGCCGATTGCCCTTGGGTTACTGGGTGCGAGTGAACAAATTACCAATGCCGACAGGCTAAAAGATTTTGTGGTAATGGGCGAACTGAGTCTTGATGGAACCGTACAATCGATTAAAGGTGCATTGCCCATTGCCATACAGGCCCGGAAAGAAGGATTTAAAGGCTTGATCGTTCCCCTGAGCAATGCGAGGGAAGCGGGTATGGTTTCCAATATTGATGTATATGGCGTTGAACATTTGCGTGATGTAGTAGCTTTTTTTTCAGATGAAAACGCGATACAGCCGGTGGTGGTTAACACCAGGGATGAATTTTTTCATAGCCAGTATGCATTTGATATTGATTTCAGCGAAGTAAAAGGACAGGAAAATATTAAACGTGCCATGGAAATATCGGCGGCCGGTGGTCATAACGCAATCCTGATCGGCCCACCCGGTGCCGGTAAAACCATGCTGGCAAGACGGCTTCCTACAATACTTCCACCCCTAAGCCTGATGGAAGCACTTGAAACCACCAAAATACATAGTGTTGCGGGGAAACTACCCGAGAATAGTTCGCTCATTAATAAACGGCCTTTCCGGTCGCCGCACCATACTATTTCAGATGTGGCGCTGGTGGGAGGAGGTGGTGTCAGATTCAGAACCCGATGCAACTGTTTAGAAGCTGATGCGAATTATCTACTCAAAGCCAGGGCCATTGTGTCAGCGATCGCCGGTGATTATTATATTTCTGAAATTCTCCTGACTGCGGCACCAGTGATACCCATTTTCTTTAGGCGATCATCAAATATTGTCTTCCTTGATACGATATTTTTTCCAATTCCAACCAATTTACCATATGTATATTCTGCAAGTATGCGAGGCAATTTTTGATCCGCTGTATTTAAAATATAAGTCTTATTGAAAATCGGAATTGCATCCCTTACATTGGTTGCATTTAACAGAAAGTTTTCTTTGACTTGATCCGGGTCAATATATAGACCACCGTTTTTATACCTTAAGCTGACGCGGTTAATAGAACTTTTTTCGTCCGGAAGGATGATTTGATACATTGTCATTCTATACCCGCATGTTTTTATGCGCGCAAGGGTGTTTATAAATCCATCGGAATTGAACGGCGTTTCTACAACCAGGTTTGTGCGATTGGTAATCGGTTCATTAACAGCATTTAAGATTATAGGCCCATGATTCACATTCGAGGTTTGGTACTTCAACTGCAACTCTCGGATAATGTTATCGGGAATAATGATACTGAAGCCGGCTTCATGAAGCATGGGCCGGGTAGCTTCGATAAGGGTAGTTTTGCCCGAAGCATTCGGGCCTGTTATAAGGATGAATTCTGGTGCCCTTCTCATTCTGTATATCCAGGAATAATTTTTTCAATATTCTTATAATTAGCGGCATCGAAGCCTACAAATGTAACATATACAGTTTTGCCATTCTTGTTTTCCTTCCTCCAGATATCTTTCTCATAGTCAATGCAGGTGTAGAAAGGAAGGTCTATAGCAAAATACTCTTCTCGTTGAGCCTCATGTGCTTTCTGTAAAAGCGGAATACTATTGATAATAGCATCATGAATGGATTCATTTTTCTGAATAGCGTCTTTCATGGTATAAATTTAAGACTTTTTTTGACCCGTAACTGAGCCTTTGACGCCCTTTATTGAGAGGGCAGGAGCACTCGAAGCACTTTAACAGCAGCTAAAGCTGGTCAAAACTGGCTATCAGATCCAGAAACCGATCCAACTATTACTACAGTTAGCTCCCTTTAGTTGGGTCTTTTCAGGAAGGTCTTTTAGTTAAAACGGCATGTAGTGCTTTTCCGATTCTTTTGATACACTAAAAGTCTACGTAAACGCTATATTGGTTGTATAGCCTTTTCCAATCGCTTATAATTTCAGGTATTCGACGTACAATTTCCCGGCCAATTATACATTCTGTAAGTAATCCCATGTGCATCATATCAACAATTCTACATAAATACGATCTTCCCTTTAGCCACCAAGTGTCATGGGCATCAATGATCATGTAATGCAATACCTCTCTGTTAAGTGATTGTTTAACTTCCTTAAGTTCGTAACCATCCAGCATTGTTTCATAAACTCCATCAGCAATTCTACTTCCAAAGGACGTGGTATAATAATATTCCTTTATTTCCCACATCGCTATTGGATTAATGATACCCGGAAATGATCCGTCTACTCTTCTTGATAAACTTCTAACTGGAAATTTATTTTGAGTAAAAGAGGTGAGCTGGCTGGCATCATACTTGCAAGGAAGGTCACCAATATTTGCTTCAATCAGCATATTTACCATACAGGTAAGAAATGCCGGGCCTTTCTTTAATCCACTTTGTTTGTTCATCGGTGCAGGTGCCAAAGAAAATGGATGGGCAGCTTTTATTTCTTCATAAAGCCTAACGGCTTCATTTAATTTCATAAAATTTGGCCTAGCAACGGTATTTAATATTTCAGCTCGATATTCTAGATAGTCAAGAATTAAAATACCAAGTTCAGTTGGCTGACCAGCATGATAGATTTTGTTCGGATATAACCCAAGCCGTTCAAATGTTTCAAGAATTTTAGGCATTGTAGCAACAGAAACAAGCCCATCCCTGGTAGAATATTTCAGTTGTTGGCTTATCAATTTGATAGTTGCCCAAAATTCATGCGATTGATTTAAATATTTAGGATTTGCTATCATTCACTTTATTAACGAATTGTTCAGTAAGTTCAACCAGGCTTATATTTAGTGCATTGCATATTTCAAGCAATTCAACTATATCAATACGCCGTTCTCCGCTTTCAATTTTGCTAATAAATGATTGCGGGCAATTTAAGAGCTTTGCTAGATCGGATTGCCGTAGGCCAGCGTTAACCCGAATCTGATAAATTAGCTCAAGTAAAATTTTATATTCCTTTCGGTTTAATGTTTTCAACGGTATGAAAATAACCTCTATCTTTGCATATCCCAAAATCGGATATTAGCATATATGCAGACAACAGCATCCCTAACCACGTATTCACCGCCTAAGCAGCAGCTTTTAAAATGGATTGGAAACAAACAAAAGTTTGCTGGTATAATAACCAGACACTTTCCATCATCATTTAATGCATACTATGAACCTTTTTTGGGAAGCGGTGCGATTCTGGGGACAGTTAAGCCTTCTTTTGGGATAGCATCTGACACTTTTGCCCCATTAATTGAAATATTTAGAACATTAAAAGAAGATCCTGATTTGCTTATTAGTTGGTATAAGGAACGGAGAGATCAGATTGAAAATAAGTCAAAAGAACTAGTGTATGAAAGAGTCCAAAAGCAGTACAACAGCAATCCCAATCCTGCGGATTTTCTATATTTATCTCGTGCTTGTTATGGTGGTGTTATTCGATTTAGGAAATGTGATGGGTATATGTCCACACCTTGTGGGGCTCATACTCCTATTCCGGTAGAAGCGTTTGCAAATAGAGTAAGAAATTGGCATGAATGGGTGGCTAATACAATATTTCTAAATTGTGATTATACTCATGCCTTTCAGCTTGCTCAACCAGGTGACCTAATATATTGCGACCCACCTTATTCTTTTAGCCAAAGCATTTTATATGGAGCTCAAGATTTTAGTCTCTTAGATTTATTTCAATCAATAGCAGAGGCTAAAGCAAATGGTGTGTACATAGCATTGAGTATTGACGGAAACAAGAAATCAGGAAGTTTTATTTGTGATTTACCGATTCCTGAGAACCTTTTTGAAACAGAAATTCTTGTCGATCTTGGAATATCAATGCTAAGACGTTTTCAACTGGAGGGATCTAAAGTTGAAAACGAAGATGTGGCTGATCGTTTGTTGTTAACCTATAAGCCATAAGAGTCAACGGACCTCTAATCCAAATTTATTATTGCTCTGTATCAGTTTTGTAACTGTCGGCACTCCCTTTGTAAGCTTCCCTTATCTTCGGGCCACTCGGAAGTTAAAAAATTAAGTTCATATCCGGTTGTTTTTGTTGCTCCTGAGTAACTAGTTGATTTAACCAGATGCGAAAATTGTATTTTGCTTTTTTGAAAGCAAAGAGATTTACAACAACAGTACTTTCTAATGGCTATTTGGTGGATTATAGCGGCAAAGGATTGGGCTTGAGTAGATAAAAACAGCCACGCTTATAAGCGTGGCTGTTTTTATAGTAATGAAAAGAATCTCCAAGCTATTAATATGAATGATAGAATAATTAGTAAATTAATAATCCAAATTGGCTTTAGTGTTCTTCGCGACAAAACGAGAAGGTATACAGACATCCCTGAAAAAGAAATACTTAGGAACTCAATAACTCCTTTATGATTTAGAAATTTAGGATATGCACTTAAGTATATATATTTCACATCTGCAAATGTTTTTGTTGTATCAGAAGATGCATAGATCCACCAAGCTACATCTGAAACCACTGATAGAAATAGCAAAAGGGAAATCGAAAAGTACAGTATATTTTTTCTATTAGTAGTCATTACATCATTTTTAATCAGGAACACATCCGCTGAAACAAAACCACCTTGGAGTACAATCTCCACACATTCTGTCATGAATATAGCACTCAAGGCTTGCATAAAAGCAGCATCCGCTATAGTTTCCACAACATCCCCAATCGGAACCACACCCTAAAGGACACCACCAAGCACAATCAGAAGCTTTTGTTGTTTTGGTTCCATTCGTTTGGATATTTTTTGTGTAATTAATTTTGTTTCTATCTACTATATTACTTAATGTCTTTAAGTAAACATCTTTATGAATCGAGAACTCATAAATTTTATCAAACGAAATAGTGCTGTCTGTTACACTATTTATGTAATCATAAACTTGTTTGTTCTTAGATGAGGAAAGAAGGTCTGGGTGAGATTTAAATATATCCTTAATTAATCTCACATTGACCATAAAGTCCTCTTGATTCCAATAGTAGGTTCGTCCTAATATGTATCCGGCGTGTGGAGTAGATGTAATAGAATCTTTACTAGATAAAGACCTTTTTTTTGTTTTTAAAATTGCGTAATGAAAGAAAACGGACTGGATATTTTTCTTTCTTATGTTTGATTGATTGAAAATTGCTGTGATAAGAGAAAAGCATTTTTCAGAAAGCTCATTATACTCATTGGCCGTTAGCGAATTGGTCAGAGAGTCTGCAAGGAGTTGCACTTTTTTATGTTGTAATAATCTATAATCTAGAACAGTTGTATCTAAGATATATGTAGTTGTTATGTTCAAAGCATTTAAGCGACTTGCTCTTATTTTTAACTCTGATATTATTTGTCCTGAATTATTTTCATGAGAGCTATATGTAAGCGTATCGCTTTTGCTAATAATTTGGGCAGTGTATTCACTATTGGTATTAACCAATGTTTTGAATATATAGTTATTTTCCGCTTGACTATTTGTCTTAAAACACGATACAAAAAGCAGAGTGAAACATAAAAATGCGAATATTGCTGTAATAATTCCCTTGTTAAATGGTATAACCATAAATAGTTGGTTTTTGTGATGCCGTAAATATAATAAAAAAAGTCATTTCTAATAACCTGCGTGATTCCGCAGGTTATACAATCAGCGAAGGCTAAAAAAAACAATATTGAATACAAAATTCATTTCGCCAATAACAATTTTGCTAGTAAGTTATTTTAATTAAACTGTAAGCTTGCTGATCTTACAGAAAAAGTGTTTTAAATAGGTCATTTTATGTTGGAATCCATGAAAATATAGAAATGCAAATTAAAAATTTTACAACCCTTCTTAATACAGATCCAAATACCGAATGGGAGATAGAGTCGATCGGTTTGTTTGAATATAATGCAGAACTGGGTAATTTTCTCGTTCAAGTACATTTCAAATTACTTAACAACTATTCTCAGTCGTCCTACCAAATTATTAGGTTAGAAGCAGGTCTATTTTGTTCATTAGTGCCAGGTACAGTATGGCGGAACGGTTTTTTAATAAGAACATCTTTTAAAATCAACCATTTTAAATTTAGCTCCACCGATCTGAGGGAAATTCTTATAAAAAATCAATTTAGCGAGATTGATTACAGCAAATCAACAATAGCAAAGTATAGCCACGCTCTGTATACCTTTATGTACTATAAAAAACTTGACTGTGAAATAAATAATATTCATTTTAAGGGTCTACTATTACCTACGAATGAAGTGGCTAGGTTTTTTTATTGCAAATCCTCTGGTCTTGTGACAAAAGCTTTCCATTTAGATCCCGATCCTCATCCACTTGCTAAAATATTTGTTCCGGGCAGTTTTTCCATACAGGTAAAGAATGGCATTCGCATAGCAAAAATTCTCGTTAAAGATGGATTTGAAAGTGAAACAGAAGCACGAACAATAGCCAAAATTGTATCTAATCAAGAACTAAGTAAGGGTTATATTAATATTTATAACAGGATACAGAAGAAAGTAATCGAAAATCATCAAAAATCATTTGCAATTTCAGATGTTCTTCCTATAAAAAGTAATAGTCCGGAGACATTTATTGCCAATGGAAAGCTCTTAAAAATAAATGGCGAAAATTATCTATTTGTACAAATGCTTCAAGGCTGTACGCTCCGGTTCCCATTTGACGAAGTTGAATTTAACACAAACAATGATAAAAGAAGAGCTGACACTAAAGGAGCAGTTAAGACACCTTCAAAAAAGAGACATAACATAAAAACACCAATAAGCGAAGACTCAGAAAGACCTATTATAAATTCTGAATTGATTCCAGATAGTAATGCCGAAAAGATGGACTTTTTTGTAGATGACATTCTTCCTCAAGAGATTACATTTCAAACAATACTAGTACACAGGCCGGACAAACTATTCCAGAAAACAGTTACAGATACAAAAAAACAAATTCCCGAAACTGTCACAGATTCATCAACAAGCGGCAATAGTCAATCTGGAACAAAGGTCGCAAGCGCTAATCAGGTTTACAGACCAACCTCCTACTTTAAAGAGTTCCGGGACTTAATAAAAAGCCTTGTAGATTTAGGTGTTATTGTCAGGTATATTAAAATTGAAAATCAAGCACTGGAATACTATAATGATTTTGTACTAAATTATTTTAGAGGAACAATTTTTAATTTAACTAACAAAAATCACTATTATACCAAAGTTAAAAAAATGGACCTTGGGCATGAAAACAAGGAAAGTTATAAGAGAAGATACAGTATTGCGCAGTTAGAATATAAAGACCTCTTTTTCTATTTATTTGAAATCGAGCCAAACATTTCTAGCAAGTATTGTCTTGCAATAGTTTACAATTCAGAACCGAACATTCTCGATGTAAAAGCGATACAAAGACTATTGCACAATCTCGCGAATGCCAACTTCATTTGGAAACATGTAACTATGCCGTATAAAATTAGAGATTTTAAACACGTCTTTCTCTCTGAAAATTCAGATAATACACCTACTACCTCTGAAGAATTTTACGATGACCCGATGTACTTAGAAAGAATATCTGGATTAGCTGTAAGATTATTAAAATTCATGAAAGAGTCAGCTATATAGCGGCTTAAATTTTCTATTTATATTTGATACAAATAAATTTCCCCTTACTACATCTTCATACCAAAATGGAGGGTTCAAGAAATCTCTCAGTAAGTCACTGCTCCAAATTTTATTCTTATAACAAATACTTGTGAACCTTTTCGGCCAATCGATTAAAAGCCAATGTGCCATCTGTAAAACCTCGACCCGACTCATATAAGGTTGCAATTCAAATCTATTTTTAAATCCTCCCGGACGTTTAACAAAGTCAACATCAATTGACTCGCAAATTTCCTTTTGTAAGGACTGAATATTGTTTCTACTACTTGAAACTAATCGAGCCAAAAAATGTAAAACCCTAAAATACTGGTGAGGATATATTATCCTGTCATTGTATCCATAGTTCATGATGTTATATAATTCGTTTTGAATTGCTACTAGGTTATCCGGAGCCACTTTGTACTTTCTACTACTTAATCTTCTGCCGCATCTATGACAGTCTCGTATATTTTTTGCGTTTGAGAAATGCTTTTCTCGCCCAATTGTTGTCCGAAAATACATAATACCAGATTTACACCAAGGGCAACAATCATATAAAAAACAGTTACATTCATTACATACAATTGAGAACCCAAGCCGCCAGAGCTTTCTGAAATATGGCGATTTATCATCCTTTAGCAAGCAGTTAGGGCAATACATCAAACCCTTATTCCTTCTAAATCTATGGTAGATACCCAATGGCAATATCCATTCAGTTGTCGTATTAGGAGAATGAGAGAGGAAAAGATTGCCTGAATATGAATCTAAGGTTGTCGATTTTATTTCTGCATAAGTGCAATTTGTTTTACTTGCCAGGGATGTTAGTAATTCATCAGACGCACTCCTGTCAATATCTCTATTCCAGACATTTATTCCTTTCCATAAAATATTGCAAAAAGTATGAACGTTTAATCCATGATTATTTGACAACCTGACTAACCAACTTGATAATAATTCATCAGGTAGCGGCTTTTCAAAAGCGGGCAAAAGAACTTTTGAAGATGCATCATATAAAGTAAAGTCGGACTTACTATCTAAACTTTTCATATTGCTTTTTACGATCTGAAGGAGGAATATAGTCGATTGACTCTAAGGCTTTCTTATCGATGCGCTCAGACTTCGTTTTTATAGCTTGAATCGCCGCTTTTTTTAATATCGTAGAAATCTCTCCAATCGTACCTTCACTCATACTCAATATTTTTAATGCTAAATCCGTATCGATTAAGTCTGACGCCTTCTTCAATGGCAGGATTGATTCGAAGCTTTTTAGCAATCGTAAATACTCTTCACCCATTTCCCATCTTGGCAAGATAGCTGGTTCAAAACGATTCGACAGTTGAGCATCTGTATTGATGGCATTGAACGCATCTTTAATTCCTGCAGCCACAATAACAATTTGCAATTCGTTAGCGATATATTTTATTACATTTAAAAAGATTCTTTGTTTATTATAACTGCCCGCAAGTATGTGATGTATCTCATCAATTATCAGAATACGTGTATTTATGTTTCTTAGTATTGAAATTGCTTGATGCTGCTTTTTTTCAATTCTATCATTTAGTTTATAAGGAGCAAAAACTCTTTCTAAAATGGCATTATAGAACTTCGCCTCTTCTGGTTGCGACGGGGCTTGAATATACACTACCGGTGCATTAAGATGTGTGATCTCAGGTTGTATAATTGGCTTGTGATTGTTAAAAAACTTATTTAACAACTGCGTTTTACCATTATTAGTATCCCCAACTATCAACAAATTCGGCATCCGATGAGTTTTGGGGTGTACTAATAAATCTTCTAGTCGATCGGTTATTTTCTTTGCACGGGTATAACCAATCCATTTTTCAGAAAGAATTTTTTCAATTCTTTCTGCGTCGGTCAATTGTGCGATTACTCGTGCATTGTCAGTTAAATGAGTCATCTTCTATATCTTCAAATGGTTTAATATTCATTTTTTCGATTTTATAGTCGATTGAAAGGTTCTCGAACTGAGAATGCTTAGGATTTTGAAGAATTGTTTTCATACTATTACCTATAGCCTGAGCCGTCTTTGCTTTTTTCCTTAACCCCTTCAGACCTACAGTTTTTTTCTTTTGCTCAGCACTCAGCTGAATTTCTTTCATCCGCTTGTATGCCTCAAATATTTTTCCTTCATCAATATTCTCACGACCTTTTTCTTCAAGTACTCTTAATACCTCTCGATGCTCCCATATGGTGATTGGTGGCAAAGAAGTATTCCGATATGGGATAGAAAAATATTCCTTTATTTCAGGGTCATAAAAGAAAATGACGCTTATATCTCTGGGATCTCTTTTGAAAATGAATTTTTGTTTAACCCGCTTTTTAGGGCTATCCTTTTGATAAGCATGTATCCACTTCTTCATTATATCATGATAGTAATAGACATGGTCGATTACTATGCCATATTCCTGAATTGTTCTTTCAACATAAGGCATAAAATCCAGTCTAAGTTTCATTTCATTAAACACTGGCCTGCAAATTCCTATGCCTGCTTGTTCAGAATTACCTAAAACTCCTTCACTATATTTTGCAAATGGTGTTGTTTTAATCCCCTTATGAATTCTTTTATGATAAACATCAACAATAAAAATTGTTAGCCATTTTTCTACTTCCTTGGTGGTCATACATGCTTTACCTTCTGAATTGTAATACTTTCGGTCAGTATGATTGGAAAATGTCGTACCGGGAAGTGTATGTATCTCCTTTAAAATAGTACCCAGTAATCTTTCAATATGTCCCCCATATTTTGGATTTTTAACAGGTCGAAAATTAATTTCAATCCCATACTCTCTACAAGCCCTTTCTAACATAAGACCATGAAACTCCTTAGCGTTATCGACGTGAATGGATTTCATTACTCCATAACACGGCCAATCGCCGCTTACATCCATTTTAGTTAACCACATCTCTTTAGGTAATATAGCATGAGAGATACATAAACCTGTTCCTAAGGCTCCAGGAGTATCCAGAGAAATATAAAAACCGAGGATCATTCGACTGTAAACATCAATTGCAACAGTAATCCAGGGCCTACCAATTGGTTTCCTATGTATATCATCTACTACAATTACATCCAATGGAGTATGATCAATTTGAACTACTGCAAGTGGATAATCAGCACCCGGGAAATGGCCTTGCATAGGTTCAAAGCGATTTTTAGCTACAGACTTATCAATCCGTCTTGCAATTCTCGTCTCCTCGCTCAAATTATTTACCCGACTGTGTATCGTTAATAAGCTAGGCGGCTTTAGTTTTGCCAGTTTGCAAATCATTTGTATTTCTTGATGCAACTTTGCAATGGTATAACGTTGTTTGGACAAATAAAACTCCTCGATAGCAGATTTTATAACAGCCTCAATATCATCAGACAATCTACTTTTATTTCTTCCCCCGGTATTCTCCTCATTAGCCAATGAGGAAACCATTCCCGATTGCTCATATTTTTGAATCCAACGGTATAATGTGGCTTTATTAACATTAGCTTCTTTTGCAACTCTTGCTACTAATTCTCCATTTCGAATATTGGTAAGCAATGGGAGAATTATAGAATATCTTTCTTGCGCTATAGTCCATTCTTTTTCCGGAAGCTCGACTATGTCTCTATTTTTCTTTCTTTCTTTAACAGGTAAGTGATTAATATTAGGTGAAAGATCACGTATATAAAGTCGATGTAATTCCATCTTATCAATTTCTCTAGCAAGAAGGCTCGATACATCAAGTAGTCTAACAATTTGAAACCTGACACCTTGAAAAATTACTATTTCTCCAGGTGCAATTTTAAAACTCATTTCGCTGTTTTCCATATTTCTGAATTCATTGTCAGTTTCCTATTCAAATCACACCCGACCTCACAATTAGCTATCATATTCCAAAGGGTATATAAAATCTCAGCTCTTCGCTGCCAATCACGCGCGCAAGCCAGTAATAATTCACTGGGCGTGGTTATAACTAACTCGGACAGCGTTTTGTCTATAAGGTAGTAATCGTTCATACTCGTGGATTCAATTACCCGTTTATATCTTTGTAGAAATCTCGCGTTTATTAAAAAATCATTCCTTATCTCTCTCTCGGTTAATACCTCAAACCTGTACCCATGCTTTTTACAATAGACCGACGCAGCTTGAAATTTTAAAGTATACTCCTGACCATTTTTTTTAATGTCTTCTGAATACTTAATTTCACAAAGAAGTGGCGTAGCATTTTTGCACACCTCCCTATCTGTTCTGTAGAAGACTAAAAAGTCCGGAGTATATAATCTAAGCTTCCCATCATCCAGGTACTCGATTTCAATTGGCTGTTCGACGTATCTATCAACCAAATAATCAAATTCGAGAACGGAAATGAAATCTCTTTCGAGAGAAGATTCAAATTTGTGTAAAGTATCATTCTTGCTACTAGACACTTTACCCGTTATTGAGATATGACTCTTGGTTATATTCCTTACTGGTTTGAAATTTGGTTGCATCTGCTTTATAAATTTAACTATTTAGTCGCATTGGGTTTTAGATATTTTCGCATACGCTTTTGCTTTTTTCTTGTTTTTCGGGCTAAAAAGTCGCATCGGCTCCTAAATATAACAGGTGGAACACCGCAACCCGGCGAAATTTCGCTGGCGCATAATGGTGTTCTGTTTCTTGATGAATTACCTGAATTCAAACGAACCGTGCTGGAAGTAATGCGGCAGCCTATGGAAGAACGCCGCGTAACCATTTCACGCGCAAAAATGGCACTGGATTTCCCGGCAAACTTTATGCTGATCGCTTCCATGAACCCCTGCGCCTGCGGGTTTTATAATCACCCGGAAAAAGAATGTACCTGCCCCCCGGGTGCCGTTCAGAAATATCTTAATAAAGTATCCGGCCCACTGCTCGACAGGATTGACCTGCACGTTGAAGTAACACCCGTTGCTTTCAGCGAGCTGAGTAACCAGTCTGCCGGCGAACCTTCCGCCATCATCCGTGAACGCGTGATGAAAGCCCGGGAAATTCAGGCCGAAAGATTCAGGGAACAACCCGGCATCTATTCCAACGCTCAAATGAGCAGCAGGCAGTTGCGCGAGGTGTGTACGATAGGGAGCGTGGGAGACAATCTATTAAAGAAAGCCATGGAACGCTTAAACCTGAGCGCGCGAGCATACGACCGTATCCTGAAAGTGAGCCGCACCATCGCCGACCTTTCCGCCAGCGTTGATATTAAACCGGAACACCTGGCCGAAGCTATTCATTACAGGAGTTTGGATAGGGAGGGATGGGCGGGATAGCTTGTATCCTATTAAGGTCTTTTATATTCAAACAATATAGAATGTATTTAATAGGCTACAATCTTGTTATAAGATTGTAGATTTATATCATGATTACAAAAATAGAAATAGACGGCTTTAAAACATTTATAAATTTTCAAATGGAGTTTGCGCCTCTTACAATTATTGCTGGGGCTAACGCTTCCGGAAAAAGTAATCTTTTTGATGCTATGAAGCTACTCTCACGAATTGTTGATACTGATTTAAAAACGGCGTTCAGTGAGCAGAGGGGAAACGCGATTGAATTATTTACTCAATATCCTAATGGCTCTAGCTCAAAGGAAATCTCATTTGCTTTAGAACTATTGCTAGACAAAACCATTAAAGATAAATTTGGTGGAAGTGGAATTTTAAAATACACAAGACTTCGCTATGAAATAAAGATAAAGCAATTAACCAATGACAGAGGGGTGCAAGATTTAGTCATTACTTCAGAAACGCTAAATCCAATAAGACATGAAGAAGACAAATGGATTCAAGTGTATATTCAAAGAAAAGTGTTAGAAAAATGGCGGCCCAAAGTAATCTCAGGAAAAAGAGGTGTTGCCTATATTGATACAGACAACGACCGAGTAAACCTAAGACAAGATGGAAAAGGAGGAGTAAAAAAAGAATTTCCTCTTAATAATATCAACCAGGCAATAATTAGTGTTGTTAACTCTGTTGACTTTCCTCATGCGCTCGCCGCAAAAGAAGAGATTAAAAACTGGCGTTTTTTGCAACTAAATCCAGAAGACTTGAGACAACCAAGTTCTTATTTGGCAAAAGATAATCTAACGCATACCGGCCTCAACTTAGCAGCAACTGTACACAGGATAAAAATTCTGGACCCTTCATTGTTAAAAAAAATTACCAGGCGTCTTAACTCTTTACTTCCAGGAATTGTTGAGGTAAGCGTTGTGGATGACAAAGTTGGCCAACAATTTGTTATTGAAGTAAAGACACAAGATGGAAGAGACTTCACATCTAGGGTCTTATCTGAAGGTACATTAAGGCTACTTACATTATGCGTTTTCTTATATGATCCCGCACACCGAGGTTTATTATGCTTTGAAGAGCCGGAAAATGGCGTTCATCCTGCAAGAATGAAACTAACTGTTGAATTACTACTGGATTTAGTTTCTCATTTTGAGATTGATGAAGAACATGGTCTCAGGCAAGTTATTGTTAATACACATTCACCAGTTTTAGTTGGGGATACATTTAGAACCAATAATCATAGCATCTGTCGCATTTGGCTCTCTCAACTCGTAACGCAAGTCCTTACTATAAATGACCTTAGGCAAAAAATACAAGTAACTAAAATGCTTCCTGTTATAAAAGGCGACTCGCAACTAGCAATTGAGTTTACAGAAAGTGAACGGAAGTTAACTATGGCAAACGTTATTGCTTATCTCCAAAGTGCAGATTCTGATCAGGAAATTCAAAAAGTATAAACGGAATGAGTAATATACTGACGATTGGTTATACGACCGAAGGTGTAACCGATGAGAGATTCTTGCGGGCGATACTTTTAAAAACTTTTGAGGAGATCGCCCTTTCTTGCAATAGTTCTATTGAGGTTTTTGATCCTGTATTTATAAGGTTTTCAAAGAAAAGATCTTTTGTAAATGACTCAATAGATGTAGCTACAAAGGCATTTGAAATTGGAATTAATGTTCTCTGTATTCATATTGATGCTGACGCCAACACAGACAAAGATGTAAGAAAAAATAAAATTGAACCTCTTCTTACTGAAATCAACAAGAAGAGTGAAAATAATGTTTGCAAAAACCTAGTCTCTGTAATTCCAGTATATATGACAGAATCCTGGATGTTAGTTGACAAAGAGCTGTTTAAATCCGAGATTGGGACTACCAAGTCTGATGCCGACCTAGGAATTAACAAAAATCCAGAAATCATCGCGAATCCTAAAAAAGTAATTGAAGATGCATTAATTTTTGCTCAAAACCATCTCCCTAGCAGGCGAAACAAGGTGTCAATTTCTGACCTATATCAGCCTATAGGCCAAAAGATATCCATCTCAAAACTACAACTACTTGACTCATTTAGCGCTTTCAAATGTTCAGCCGAGGAGGCTCTTCGAAAGTTAAACTACCTAAATTAGTTATATCATTAAGCTTATTGTGATTCAATCAAATGAAAGATGGACATTCTAGTGAAAGTACTCGTATTATTAATATCCAACGCTACTTCCCAGTACTAATACTGTCCCGTTCCCAATAAACCAAAGTACACGCTTCCATCGGTTCTATTCCGTTCTTCCTGGCGATAGCATCTACCAAACACTCGAAGCGCTTCAGACAGACCTCGACGAGTGGATCTCCTACTACAGCCACGAGCGTCCTCATAGTGGCCGGTACTGCTTTGGCAAAACACCCATGCAAACTTTTCTTGAATCGATTACCTTAGCCAAACAAAAACTGCTGGACAATCTAAGCCCAGCAGCATAACTTTTTAACCAATATCCTATAAAAACCGAAAAAGAAAAATCCTAAACTGTCAACTACTAACTATTACAGCTAATGTTAGCTGTTTTTCAAATTCATTTATTGTTGTCATGATCTTGTTTTTAAGTTTTCGCAATTTGTTTGCTATATTCTTATTTACTTTGATAATTAACAATAGTGCATGCTGCAGCTTTTTTTCACTAAGTGAATTTACTAAAAGTAACATTTTTTACGTCGAGCTACCACAAGTAATTGAAAAAAACTATCAGAGATAGCCAAAACTCCCCCTACATTAGTTGTTAATAGTAGCGACAATGTAATTTGCCAATTACTAAACCATTCCATCCCCAGAGGTCTCACCCCGGGGATGGAAAATTATGAAGCCGACGCTGCCGGTATTTAATAACCTGACCAAAGACTCGGGTTGAAGCAACTATAGGAAGCGTTACTCGACTCCCACATGGGCCAGTCATATCTTGGGGAGTATACCGCCAGTTTTCCGTCTTTCTTTAACATTACATAATTACCAGCAACAGCAGAACCTTCCCCGGAACTGGATGCTGCTCTTTGCCAAAGCGGCACCCATGTGTAGCTACACCAAACAGGTCTATTATACATATCATATAATACAAGATTTCCGTCGTTTTGCATTACCAAACGCGTAGCACCCATATTGGCGGTATTAGTTTGCCATACAGGCCTTTTTAAATAGGAATCCCATGGATTTGCCTGCTTGTCGGACCAGTCAACCTTAATACTAAATTTACTTAAATTTGGTTTTATACCAATTTTGGTATATTTAAAATAAAAAGACTTACCGTTATCCGACAGCGTATAAATCATCCTGGGAGGATAAACGTGATATATAACGAAATTTCCATCATTTTGTAAAAAAGCTTCATAGTAAGCGGGGGGTTGATACAATCGATCTGCTAATACACTAATACCATGATCTGCTGAATTAAGTCTAAAATTACTTAAACCATAATCAATTTCAGTATTTGGAATAGGAGTTGTTGAACAAATTGGTTGCTCTCCAATATTCAATACCCCATTATTGAAGCCCATACTATTGCCAATTTTGTTATTAGTATTAGCTGCGGTACGAATTGCCGTATATTGTGGCACACCTGATTTACAATAGCTTTGAAAAAATTGATTACCCAGCGAAGCCCAACTGCCCTTAGAAAACTTATATCCTGTATAGAAGAAGTAAGCTAAAGAACCCGATCTACTGTCTTTAGTAACAGCTTTTATAATAAAGTTGTTACCGTTCTTTTGTGGACCCATACTACCTTCCGAAACATCACAAACATTTGCTACAACACCTACCATAAATCCTGTACTGGAAAGTGTATATAAGTTTAAAGCTGTTCTAAACATATCCAGGGTACTAAACCCTGTAAAAAGATTAAGTGTGGTATTCCAGATAGCAACAAACCAGGTTACCGGATTGAAGAAAGTTTCCCAGAAGCCATTCACCTTTACAAGCATTCCACTCTTCGTTATACCAACTGTAGCTTTTTGATTGAGGATGCTTTCATTTTTTATAACAGATTGTGTAGTTTGACTGGCTATTTCAGTCATCAACAGCAAATCGTTGATGTCGTTACCCCAAAGAGCGGTATTCACATTCGTATCATGCACAAAATCTGTTATAGATGTGATCAGCTCATTTGTTTTTTGGTGCAACAAAAATGTGTCCATCCCGTTCTGGGCAAACGACTGAAACAATGAGAATTGTTCCATAATGAGCCGGGTAAGTTGGTGCTTAAATGCTTCCGAATGTGTACTGTCTGCATTTATCTGATCAGTTATAAACTTAAGCATGGTTAATGGATATTTATCAGGGCTGCTGGTAACAAGATCATTTACTGATTTTTTCATAACCCTATCCAGGAAAAGTTTATTCATACGAGAATCGTTTGCGATTTTGGTATAGTCTCCCTGGTAGGTGGTGAGAATGCTGTCCATTCTGCCAACGAGATAAGACGCATCCGCTTCATAGGATGATCTTACCTGGTTAATGGTTTTTTGCATATTTGCGGGATCAGAATAAGGAGGGGTTAGCGAATCAATTTTATCAAACTGTTTTTTACACGAGCTTAACGAGAAGAATACTATAGCGATAACGCTGAAAGAGATACGACTCATACAATTAATTTTTTGGTTTAATTGTAAAGAACTAAAAGCAATGTTAACTAAACATTATTCGAAGGTTATCATTCATAGTATCGGGAAAATGGTTGACAAATATTGACAGAAGCGACCCATATAGTTGTGGTCGCCTCACGATACGTACTTTAAAGTCCGTTATGGCATAAACCGCTAAATTGTAGAAGTTAAGAGTTGATCTGACATTTTGGGTTTATTAAATGAAAGTGTCGTTACTTAAATTTAATCCCAATTGTCAGATCAACTCTTAACTTCTACATATCATCTGATCTACATACACGCCCAACTTCATATTTTTACATAATTGCAACGCCGCGTCATTACAAATCTTCAGCAAAACATTATCTGTTGCCACAACAGAACCATCCTCATCTTTCTCACCCATAACTAATGCATGATTCTTGATTTCCCAGTTCTGTTCTCGAGTATTGCTACCATCGAATACTGGCAGAAAAGATGCTTGTGTACCAAAAAAATTTAGTTCTGGAATTTTTTCCTCTTTTTCCCCCTGGTCATTGTAATAATCAATTACCAACACTACTGTTGGGTAATGATCGAGTATTGTTTCTTGGGCTAATGTTAGCTGTTGTTCAAATTCATTTATTGTTGTCATGATCTTGTTTTTAAGTTTTCGCAATCTGTTTTCTATATTCTTATTTGCATTGATAATTAACAGTCAGATCAACTCTTAGCTTCTACAGATTATGATTTTGATAGTTCGCCCTTGTTAACAATCCGAAATGGTTCCGTTTCGCACTGGCTTTAGAAATTTCGCATCACCTTATGAATTTTACAGGAACACCGCAACCCGGCGAAATTTCGCTGGCGCATAATGGTATTCTGTTTCTTGATGAATTACCTGAATTCAAACGAACCGTGCTGGAAGTAATGCGGCAGCCTATGGAAGAACGCCGCGTAACCATTTCACGCGCAAAAATGGCACTGGATTTCCCGGCAAACTTTATGCTGATCGCTTCCATGAACCCCTGCGCCTGCGGGTTTTATAATCACCCGGAAAAAGAATGTACCTGCCCCCCGGGTGCCGTTCAGAAATATCTTAATAAAGTATCCGGCCCACTGCTCGACAGGATTGACCTGCACGTTGAAGTAACACCCGTTGCTTTCAGCGAGCTGAGTAACCAGTCTGCCGGCGAACCTTCCGCCATCATCCGTGAACGCGTGATGAAAGCCCGGGAAATTCAGGCCGAAAGATTCAGGGAACAACCCGGCATCTATTCCAACGCCCAAATGAGCAGCAGGCAGTTGCGCGAGGTGTGTACGATCGGGAGCGTGGGAGACAATCTATTAAAGAAAGCCATGGAACGCTTAAACCTGAGCGCGCGAGCATACGACCGTATCCTGAAAGTGAGCCGCACCATCGCCGACCTTTCCGCCAGCGTTGATATTAAACCGGAACACCTGGCCGAAGCTATTCATTACAGGAGTTTGGATAGGGAGGGATGGGCGGGATAGGCAAATACTAATACTGCCCTGTTCCCAATAAAACCAAAGTACACGCTTCCATCGGTTCTATTCCGTTCTTCCTGGCGATAGCAACCAGCTCATCATTTTCCGTTCCCGGGTTAAAGATGATCCGCCTGGGATGCAGCGATACTATATAGTCGTAATAAGGTTGCTGGTTCTGGGGATTGAGGTAAAGGGTTACGGTATCTACGCCTGTTTCCTCCTTCTTGTCAGTAATAATAGGCGTTCCGTTTACCACACCCTGCTTCTTTCCAATGGCCACAATGGGGTGGCCATACTTTTTCAGTTTTTCGGCCGCCAGGTAACTATATCTTTCCGGGTTATCGGAAGCTCCGAGGATTACTGTTTTTTTCATAAGCGAAATTACGGATTATGGATTATGGATTGCGAATTGCGGATTGCGGATTACGCGCTGTGTAGGTTTCTTTTTGAGGGATGGCCACAGGGATTAATCCGAAATTCGTAATCCGAAATTCGCAATCCATAATCCGTAATTTTAACCCATGAAAAAATCGTGCCTGTTATTATTGCTGTTTTTCGTGGTAGGTAGCCTGTCTGCGCAGTGGAAACCTTTTCGGTTTGCTTTTCTCTCGGATACGCATATCGGTTCGCCGGATGGGGTGGCTGAGGAAGATTTGAAAAGAAGCATTGCTGATATCAATGCCATGAAGGATATAGCTTTTGTAGTAATCACAGGTGATATAACGGAACTGGGTACAGATGAAGAACTCGCAAGGGCCAGGAAAATACTGGACGAGTTTACCATACCCTGGTATATTATACCCGGTAACCATGATGCCGGCTGGAGCGAGAGTGGTGGGGTTAGTTTCAGCAAAGTGTTCGGGAACGATAAATTCCGGTTTGAATACAATGGCATTACCTTTATCGGCTGCGCTTCCGGCCCCTATGTGCGGATGAGCGATGGGCATATTCCCAGGAATGCGGTTAACTGGTTACAACAAGAGCTTACACGGCTCGGGCCCGATAAGCCATTGATCTTTTTAAACCACTACCCGATTGATAACAGCCTCGACAATTGGTATGAAGCCATCGACCTGCTGAAAAAAAACAATACCCTGGCCATTCTTTGTGGTCATGGTCATAGCAACCACTCCCTTAATTTTGAAGGCATCCCTGCAGTAATGGGCCGCTCAAACCTCCGGGCCAAGGCGCCGGTTGGGGGATATAACCTTGTTACAGTAACCAAAGATTCCCTGCTTTTTTCACAGCGGCGGCCCGGAGATATTACTTTACCGCAATGGGCCTCCATCAGGCTGGAAAAGCATCTGTATACTACCAACACCCATTACCCCCGGCCTTCTTACAAAATCAATGATAGTTTCCCCTCTGTAAAAGCCAGATGGACCTACCACTCGGACGCCAATGTTATCTCCACCCCCGCCGTTGCCGGGAAATGGGTAATATTCGGGAATAGTATTGGCCGGGTAGACGCGATTGGTTTGGAGGATGGAAAAAAGCAGTGGTCCTTCCGTACCGGTGGCTCTGTTTATTCTTCCCCGGCGGTTAGCGGGAATAAAATAGTACTGGGTTCGGGTGATGGCAGTATCTATTGTCTTTCGGCCGATAAAGGCAAGCTGATCTGGCAATACAAAACCTCCGCTGCGGTATTGGGTTGTCCATTGATTGAAGGCGATCGTGTGTATATAGGAGGCAGCGATCACCATTTCAGAGCCCTGGAGCTGGCTACCGGTAAGCCTGTATGGGAGTTTGATGGTTTAAGCGGACCCGTGGTAAGCACACCGGTTCTTTACAAAGGGAAGATCATTTTCGGAGCCTGGGACACCTACCTGTATTGCCTGGATGCGAAAACAGGAAGCCTGGACTGGAAATGGAACAATGGCTCCCCCATACGCAATTTTTCGCCCGCTTCCTGCATTCCGGTTATTAAGGATGATGTGGTATATGTGGTAGCACCCGACCGCTACCTTTCGGCCATTGATTTTATTTCCGGCAAAACCCTTTGGCGCAGCAACCAGGCAACCGTGCGGGAATCGATAGGCATATCCGGCAACGGCGAATACATTTATGGAAAAACGATGAATGATACCATCGTGGCTTTTCGTACTTCGCGCGAAAAACAACCGGTTGCCTGGAAGCTGAACTGTGGTTTTGGATATGAACATGTGCCCTCCATGCTGGTAGAGAAAGAAGGACAGGTATTTTTCGGAACCAAGAACGGCGTTGTGTATGCCATTGATCCGGCCACACAGCAAAAAACCTGGGCACACAAAATTGATAACGCAATGGTGAACACGGTACAGGTATTGAGTAAGCACCAGGTTATCGCGTCCACTATGGATGGAGCTGTCAGCTTACTGGAAGTGGGTGAAGCCTACCAGGAGCGAATCTCCCTCTACCCTTCCACGGAAGGAATACTGAATAAAGGCTTTGATTCCGTTGCACCCTTCATAGATTACTACCCTTCTAAAAATCCTTCCTTGTCAAAAACTGCTGTTTTAGTCTGCCCCGGTGGCGGCTATTCGCATCTTGCCTGGGATAAGGAAGGTGTTAAGCCGGCACTCTATTTTAACGAGAACGGCATTGACGCATTTGTGCTCAGGTACCGGCTGAATAATACAAAACAGGAGGGGCATCGGTACCCTGCGCAATATAACGATGCAACAACCGCCATGCGCATCATCCGTTCACGGGCCAAAGAATGGGGAATTGATCCCGGCAAACTGGGAATTATGGGATCTTCGGCGGGCGGACACCTGGCCGCTACAGTAACCACCATTTTCCAAAAAGCCGATCCCGCTGCCACGGATTCTTTACTGCGGTTTGACAGCAGGCCTTCCTTCGCCATTCTTTTATACCCGGTAATTAGTATGGATACCGGTTTTACCCATCGTGGTAGTCACGATATGCTATTAGGCAAAAACGCAGACCCCGATATGGAACTGGCACTTTCAACCGAAAAAAGGGTAACCGCCAACACGCCTCCTGTACTACTGCTGCACGCCGACAATGATAAAGTGGTGCCGCCTATGAACAGTATTGTATTCTATGAGGCGATGAAAAAACAGGGGATTCCTGGTTCCCTGTTCATCTTCGATCATGGCGGTCATGGCTTTGGAATGGCGGCAGCCGACCCTGTACTAAGCCAGTGGCCCAAACTTTGCATACAATGGATGTCGGCACAGGGTTTTAAGTAGAGAGATGAAAGAAGATAAAATATTGCCGCGTGAATAACTGCTTTTTGTAAAATATTTTTTAACTTTCACAGTACATCAAAAACAACTAAAACCCACACCATCATGGCAAAAGCAAGCAAAAAAAAGGCCGCTAAAAAGGCCGTAAAAAAAGCCGCTCCTAGAAAGGCCGCCAAAAAAAGCGCACCCAAAAAATCCGTAAAAAAGGCAGCAAAGAAAGTGGCTAAAAAAGCGGCACCTAAGAAAAAAGCAGCGCCTAAAAAAGCAGCTAAGAAAGCTGTAAAAAAAGTGGTGAAAAAGGCAGCACCCAAGAAAAAAACGGCCCCTAAAAAAGCAGCCAAAAAAGCCGCTCCTAAAAAAGCCGTGAAGAAAGTAGCTAAAAAAGCGGCGCCCAAGAAAGCGGCACCGGCGAAAAAAGCACCCGTGAAAAAAGCGGCACCCAAGAAAAAAACGGCCCCTAAAAAAGCACCTGCTGCGCCGGTAACACCGCCACCGGTGGCTCCTGCACCCATTGTTGACTCTCCTACCCTTTTTGATCCTCCCGCTCCTGTTGAAGAAGGAAGCACTAACTAGGATTTCATCCTGGTTATAAACTAGCTTAACTCCGGTTATTATGCGCTGCATAGGACCGGAGTTTTTTGTGTGCTTTTTGGATTATCTTTATTTGATACCTACCAAAACTATTCCCTATGCGCTCACTATGCACCGCTATTATTTGCTGTTGCTGCCTGCTGGTTTCTTCGGCACAGGCCCCATCTAAGATTGCCGACAAAACAAAGAACATGAAACGTTTTGATGGTTATTTCACTTTCTGGTGGGATGCCGTTAATGGTAAGATCTGGTTACTGGTGGATAAATTTGATAAGGAGTTTCTGTATGTAAACAGTCTCCCTGCAGGATTGGGATCAAATGATATTGGCCTGGATCGTGGTCTGATAGGAGGCTCGCGCATTGTGGCTTTTAATAAAGTAGGCAAAAAGCTATTTATGGTGCAGCCCAATTACAGCTACCGTGCCAGTTCCTTAGATAAAAACGAGCAACGAGCGGTAAGGGAATCGTTTGCGCAATCTACCATTGCCAGTTTTGTAGTGGATGAAGATGAGGGTGATAAAGTACTGGTAGATGCAACCTCATTTTTTGTGAGAGACGCTTCCAACGTTAGCGACAGGATCCGTAACATGCGCCAGGGGAACTATGTATTCAGCGAGCCAAGGTCGGCCATCTATCTTCCCAATACCCGCAATTTCCCATTGAACAGCGAGTTTGAAGCTACCGTTACATTTACTGGCGGTGCCGATGCCGGCAGGTTTGTATCCACCGTTACTCCTTCTTCTGAAGCCATTACGGTGCGGATACATCATTCATTTGTACAGCTGCCCGATGAGAAATACAAACCCCGCCGCTATGATATACGAAGTGGGTACTTTGGCATTTCCTATTTTGATTACAGCAGTCCTTTTACCGAACCCATTGAGAAAATGTTCATCGCCCGGCATCGGCTGGAAAAGAAAGATCCTTCTGCCGCAGTAAGTGAGCCGGTAAAGCCCATCATCTATTATCTCGACAATGGCACGCCCGAACCGATCCGTTCAGCTTTAATGGATGGGGCTAAATGGTGGAACCAGGCATATGAAGCTGCAGGTTATAAAAACGCTTTCATCGTAAAAGTATTACCTGATTCCGCCGACCCGATGGATATACGTTATAATATGGTAAACTGGGTACACCGCTCAACCCGGGGCTGGAGCTATGGCGCATCCGTTACCGATCCGCGCACCGGTGAAATCATTAAAGGACAGGTTACACTGGGTTCTTTGCGGGTACGACAGGACTATATGATATTTACCGGCCTCCTGTCTCCTTATGAAAATGGTAAACCGGTTCCTGAAACCATGAAGCAGGCTGCCCTGCAGCGACTGCGTCAACTGGCTGCGCATGAGATAGGGCATACGCTGGGCCTTCAGCATAATTACGCTTCCAGCTTCAATAGCCGGGCATCTGTAATGGACTATCCTCATCCGAATATTGTTGTGAATAGCAAAGGAGAGATAGATTTTTCTCAGGTATATACAAATGAGATAGGTGACTGGGACAAACGCGCCATTACCTATGGTTATGCTGATTTTGCGCCCGGCACCGATGAAAATGCAGCTCTCAATGAGATACTGGAGGAAAATACAAAAAGAGGTTTGCTGTTTATTGCTGATGCCGACTCCCGCGCCGCCAGTGGATTTCACCCGAAAGCGCATTTATGGGACAATGGCAACGATGCGATGGATGAGCTGAAAAATGTAATACAGGTAAGACAAAAAGCACTGGCCCAATTTTCTGAACAGGCGGTACGCCAGAATACACCGTTGGCAAGACTGGAAGATGTATTGGTACCCGTTTATAATTATCACCGGTACCAGCTGGAGGCGGTTTGCAAACTGGTAGGCGGGATGGATTACAGCTATAGTGTAAGAGGTGATAAACAGGTAACGCCCAAAGTGCTACCGAAAACCGTACAGGAAAAGGCCCTGCAGGCATTACTGGACTGCCTCTCGCCCGATATGCTTACCATACCCGATAAGATCATGCAGCTCATTCCTCCGCGCCCGCCGCAATATTATAGTGTGGGTGAACTATTTAAAAAAAGAACCGGTGCCAGTTTTGACCCCGTTGCCGCCGCGGAAGCGTTAACGGACTATGAACTTGAATTTCTTTTTAATGCCGAAAGGGCCAACCGCCTTGTACAATTTAAAGCGCAGGCAGGCACGCCCGGATGGGATGATGTACTCGACGCTATTATAGCGAAAACCTGGAAAGCCCCGCTGCAAAAGGGTTTGAAAGGAGAAATACAATTGCAAACCCAGCAAATGGTACTTACCTGGATCTTATCACTCAGCCAGAATGATAATGCCAATTATATGGTTAAGTCAATTTGTTTCGACAGGCTTCAATCCCTGAAAAAATACGCAACCCAAATGAAAGCCACAGCCGGCTTACAGGCACATTATGCGTATGCTATAGAAAGGATAGAAAAACCAAAAGACATCCCTCAACCACAACACAAAGACATCCCCACGGGAGCACCGATCGGTTGCGACCTGGACTAACACCCAAAGGCTTTTCTTTGCGCCTTTGCGAGCTAAAAAATTGCACGCAAGGGCGCATTTATTTGATAAGAATAATTTCTACACGGCGGTTTTTTTGTCGTCCTGCCGCTGTTTTATTGGAAGCTACAGGTACCCGGGCCGCCATGCCATTGGCCAGGATAGAAGCCGGGGGCAATTGTAATTTATCAGACAGGTAGTTCTTAACTGCTTCCGCGCGATGAAGGGAAAGAGAAGCGTTTAAGGCCGGTGTACCCAGACTGTCTGTATGGCCGATCACTTCTACCCGTTTATAACTGATTGTTTTCATCTTTTGGGTGAGTGAATCCAGTCCTTTTGAAAACCTGGGATTGAGTTCGGCACTATTCAATTTAAACAGCACATCGGGTATTACCAGGGTATCGTTTACAACAGGTGCGGTAACAGGTTTAGCGGGTTCAGGTATTTTTTCAGGTTCGCGCACAAACGGGTCTTCATCATCCAGGAAATTATTAAGGCTATGCCTTGAATTGTTGCGGTATAAAATTGTTTTATTGATTAATGCTTCCGGGCAGGCGGGGATTTGTTCACCGGATGGCAACAGAGAAACATTGTCTATATCGTAAGAAACCTCTCCATTCAAACCGCCTGTTTGCCTGGATAATCCTTCTTTGGAAAAGTTTCCCAGTATCAGGTAACGTTCGCCCCCGGTAGCCGTAAACTCAAAAGCGTATTCTTCCCAGTAACCTGCATTTGCCGGCTGCACCCGTTGTTGCGGGGTAAGGGTAAACTTCTTTTTCTCCGATGCCAGCAATTGCCTGTTACGGTTGGGCTCATAAGGTATCATGAGTATATCGAGGTGATCAAACGCGTCTTCATTGGCCCGCAGCATGGTTTTGAACCGGTATTTTTTTCCCGGATCAAGGTTGCAAAGCAAACGGGTATAAATGAAATTCCTTTCGGTAACAGGATTACGCAAATTCTCCATCACAATATTTACGTAGTGATTCCGGTCGGGCCCGTTGTGTATGGTTACCGGAACCAGTGGTATCCTGAACCAGGCTTCCGGTGCGCATCCCGCCCTGAATTCAATACAAATATTCCTGTCCTCAAAACTTCCGTTGGCCAATAGTTCCTGGGCAGAGACTTTGCCAGCGCCAAAAAGAACCAGTATGGCCAATAAGGGTACACGCATCCTTTAAATGTCCGATTTCTATTGTTAAGGTTATGAAAATATGGGAAGCCGGAATAACAAATGACCGGTAACAGGAGTATGAATCAAGTCCCTGTCACCGGTCATCAGAAAATATTAACCCAGTTACATCAGTGGCAATTCCATTTTCAGATTGCCAGATTTAAAAATTCTACACCAGCATCCTCAAAGGCTCTTCCAGCAGGCTTTTGAGTGTTTGGAGGAAAGCGGAACCGGTGGCTCCATCCACTGAACGGTGGTCGCAACTCATGGTAACTTTCATGATATTGCCGGGAACTACCTGTCCGTTCTTAACAACCGGCACCTGTGATATTCCGCCAACGGCCAGTATACATGAGTCGGGTGGATTGATGATGGCAGTAAACTGGTCGATGCCAAACATTCCGAGATTTGAAATAGTGAATGTGCTTCCTTCCCAGTCGGCGGGTTGTAATTTTTTATCTTTTGCTTTCTGTGCGTATGTTTTTACTTCGGCCCCAATCTGGCTCAGCGATTTGGTATCAGCAAATCGAACAACAGGTACCAGGAGGCCATCTTCTACGGCTACAGCCACACCAATGTGAATATGATGATTGTAGCGGATTTTATCCCCCAGCCAGCTGCTGTTAACTTTTGGATGTTGTTTTAATGCCAGCGCGGTTGCTTTCAGCACCATATCATTAAAGCTCACTTTTACGGGAGCTACCTCATTGATCCTGGTACGTGCTGCTACCGCCGCATCCATATCGATGGTCATGGTGAGGTAAAAATGCGGTGCTGTAAACAGGCTTTCGCTTAAACGGCGCGCAATGGTTTTACGCATCTGTGAAACCGGTACTTCTTCAAAGCTTTCCTGTCCTGCCGGTGCAGCCGCAACCGCTTTTGCAGCGGGCTGTGCCGCCTGGGCCGCAGCGGGTGCTGGTTGATAATTATCAATATCGCTTTTGGTTATCCTTCCGTTGTCGCCCGTTCCTTTTACATATTTCAGGTCGACTCCTTTTTCAGCAGCGATCTTTTTGGCTAAAGGCGAAGCCAGTATCCTGCCTTCATTAACAACCGTTTCAGCAGCCGGCTGGGCAGCCGGGGCTGTAGACTGAGGCTGGGCAGCAGGTGCAGCTGTTTCAGCCGGTTTCGTTTCGGCCGGTGCCCCGCCTGATTTTACGGCGGCAACAATCGCATTTACATCCAGGCCATCTTTCCCGATAACACAAAGCAGGTCATTTACTTTAATCACTTCCCCCGCTTTCGCTCCCTGGTAAAGCAATATTCCATCTTTATAGCTTTCCAGTTCCATAGTGGCTTTATCGGTTTCGATATCCGCCAATATTTCACCCTTTTTAACGGCATCGCCAACATTCTTGTGCCACCCGGCAATAACGCCTTCTGTCATAGTATCACTTAACCTTGGCATCAACACCACTTCTTCCATATTGGAAACATCGGGCGTGGCTGTTTTGTCGGGGGCGGGTGCCGCGGCTTTTTCTTCCGCAGGTTTCGCTTCAGCGGCCGACGCAGCGGGTGCAGGTGCAGCCGCGCCACCGGCATGCTGGGCCACCAGGGCGGAAATATCTTCGCCTGGTTTTCCGAATATCGCCAGCAGATCGTTTACCTGCAGTTTGCCTCCGTTGGGTGTACCTATATGCAATAAAGTGCCGTCCTGGTAGCTTTCCAGCTCCATGGTGGCCTTATCGGTCTCTATTTCTGCCAGTAGTTCACCTTTCTTCACCGTATCTCCTACCTTTTTATGCCAGGAGGCAATAACACCTTCTGTCATGGTATCGCTCAATCGGGGCATTAAGATCGCTTCAGCCATAGTTCAATTACGCTTTAAATGAGGCGTGAAATTACATTAAAATCGAGAAAAAACAGATGTTAGATGCTATATGTTAGCTGTTAGTATGGTTTTTCTTATATCCAGCCACTAACACCCGGCATTTGGCATCTGCTAACTTTACTGACCCTGCGCCAAACTATACGCTTTCTTCTCTCCCCACATATTCAGCAGCTCCGTTGAGCATATTTTGAAGTCCTGCATCAGGCGTTTATACAGCTCCAGGATATCTACCTGGGTAACCGGTATATCACCGATGCTTTCAAAACGGCAGGCATACTGGTTTACCAGGTTGGTAAAAGAAGACCCTTTGGGCCAAACCTGTGTGCCCCGGTTGCTGATAGTAACCAGTTTAAAAATATCCGCAGTGTGATGGAGGCATTTTTCGGCTATTACCATGGGCTGCAGATTGCTTTCAATAAACATATCTACGCCAACAATAGATACATGTCCATGTTCAAGACTCTCAAGCATGGGGTTTTTTTCCAGCTTGAAATGCGTGGGGGTAGGCGCCTGGTTGGGCAGCGATGGTTTTGGATGATGTGCGGGCAGTTTGCCAAAATTGCTGATAATGGCATCAGCAAACTCGGTGGTGCTAAGGGACTTGATGGATTTATCGCCAAAATCACCTGTATGCACACCGCTTTCCAGCGTGTACAAAAGAGCATTCTCCAGCGTTACGGCCGCTTCCATCAGGCCCAGGTGGCGGAGCATACCAAAACCACTCAGTAACAGGGCGGTGGGGTTGGCGATATTCCTTCCCGCAATATCCGGGGCCGTACCATGTACTGCTTCAAAAATAGAAATATGGTCGCCGATATTGGCAGAAGGGGCAAAACCCAATCCGCCCACCAGGCCGGCGCAAAGATCACTCACAATATCACCCTGCAGGTTGGTGAGTACCACCACGTCAAACAGATCGGGACGGCTAACCAGTTTCATACAAAGATCATCCACAATCACATCATCGGCTTTCAGTTCAGGATACTCTTTAGCCACTTCATTAAACACTTCGAGGAATAATCCATCGGTCAGTTTCATGATATTGGCTTTATGGCCGCAGGTAATGCGCCGGGCACCTTTTTTCCGGGCCATTTCAAAAGCATATTTAATTACCTGGAGGCTACCGGGCCGGGTAATAAATCTTCGGCTGAGCGCAACATCATGCGTTAGCATATGCTCAATTCCGCCATAGGTATCTTCTATATTTTCACGTACAATTGTAATATCTATCGGGATACCCGCTTTGCTGAATACAGTATCCACACCATGCAGGGTTTGAAAAGTTCGCTTATTGGCGTAAGTATTCCAGGTTTTACGGGCGGTCACATTTACGCTTTTCACACCTTTGCCCTTGGGCGTTTCCATCGGTCCCTTAAAGAGTATGCCCAGTGACTCAATGGTTTGCTGTGCCTCGGGGGTCATTCCATTACTATACCCCTTGTCAAACACCCATTTGCCCATATCAACAAATTCATAGGCCAGCGGAACCCCGGCGGCTTTAAAAATGGATAAAACAGCGTCCATGATCTCAGGCCCTATCCCATCTCCTTTCGCAACAGCAATTGTAGTCATACTCTGTATATTTTCGTGGTGCAAAATTAAGGGTTTAGCGTGAGAGATGCCTTAGGATAGCCGACAGGTGAACGATGATCGTCTGTAATTGATATTTCACGAATTAACCCGCATTTCTATCCCCCATTTCCTTACTTTTACGTAAAGCAATACATCCCCCCAAAATGGTATCTAAAATTTCCGAAGGTGTTGAAATAAGTGTAGAAACCTTTTACCAGGCCGACTACAGCAACCCGCAAAACAGCGAGTATATGTTTGCGTACCGGATTACCATTGAGAACCACAATAATTTTACCATAAAACTCCTGCGCCGCCAGTGGCATATTTTTGACAGCAATGGGGAAAACCGTGAAGTGGAAGGAGAAGGAGTTGTGGGCGTACAGCCTGTGTTAAAGCCAGGTGAAAATTACCAGTATGTAAGCGGATGCAATCTCCGCACTGAAATGGGCAGGATGCACGGCACCTACCAAATGCAAAATGAAAACAGCAAACAGCTGTTCTCGGTTAATATTCCCTCTTTTGAAATGATTGTGCCCGCGAAGATGAATTGAGCTGCAGGGTGTTGGGTATTGGCTGTTGGCTTTTGGCTTTTGGCTTTTGGCTAAAAGCTAAAAGCTAAAAGCTAAAAGCTAACAGCCAACAGCCAACAGCTAAATGCCAACTGCTAAAATCTACCTCGGTTTATATTTTGCTTCTTCAAAAATTTGCTTGGCCGGGGTTTTCATCAGCATGGCCGGGGATAAGTCTTTGTTTTTTTCCATCCATTTTTTTACGATCTGTTCCCCTACAAACTGACCGATATTGCCGGGAGACTCTTCGCCGAGCGCCGTGGTATTGGGTGCATCATTCATGTAGTCGCGGGTAACATTAGGATCGGTATTATACAGCAGATCGTTCTGCACAAAAAAGGTCCATATATTTTTTTCGCTTGCATAGCAACCCTCCAGTTGTTTGGCGGTGTATCCTGTTTTTAATGTGTCTGCCAGTGTGGGCAGCAATGCGTTGAGCAGGTATAGCCGCTTGCCCGATTCAACCATCTGTTCTACCAGCGGCCTGCCCACCGTACTGGAAGGGTACATATCATCAATAATATTCTTAATCGCATTAACGGGTATATAAGCCGGCTCAAAGCGGCGCGAAATAAACAGCGGGTACATTTCCTGGCCCTGCTGGCTTTTATATAAGGGGTAATCGCTGCCCATATACAATTGCAACCCTACGGCCAGCGCATCAGGTGTTAGGATGCTGCCGTAGCTGTTGATAGGGCCGATAAAGGTTATGATTCTGGAGGGTAACCTGTAGCCGGGAAAATAATAATGTACAAAACGAAAGCCCTGTTTAACCTGTTCTGCGATACCATTGAAATCCCTGAATTTTTTATCGGCTTCCGTATACAATGATCGATAGCTGCTGATAAAAGCGGGCACTTCGCTTTTGGCACTGTCGGGTGAAGTACCCAGGATATTAAAAATAAAATCCTTTGTAAAACCGGGATAACGCTCCTGTAATGTTTGTAATCCCTGTTCGGCATGAAGGGTATCCATAGCGAAAAGATCCTTTTCAAAACGCTGTACGGTAAGTGGAACAGAAATACCAGACACATCCGGTATCTTTTGCTGGAATTTGCAGGAGGCCAATACTGCCGCGATTATTACCGGAAATAACAATTTTACTTTCATACTATCCGCAAAAATAAGCTGTAAATCATCACAGACGGCCAGGTGAGTTTACCAACAACCCGCCTGATCCTGTTTCGTAATTAAAATACAGGGATGCGTAGCTGTTGGCGTTCAGGAAAAGAAAAGGCGAAAGCCATAGCTTTTTTATTGGGATCTCTTGCCGGGTTTGGCTGCCGTCTTTTAAAGATACCCAAACGGGCAAGGGATCATTATTCTTATCCCCCTGGTAAAACATAGCTGATACTTCCTTGGGCCCACCCCTTGCCAGGGATACCTGGTTAAACATATCGTAGGTTTCAATAAATACATCCAGTGCCAGGCTCTGCATCCAATCAAAACCTTCGTCCTTATCCAGCTTTATGCAGATAAGTTTAGGCGCGTTCCTTCCATAGGATTTCGACATCACCGGTGGCTGGCTGCTCATGGTTCCCAAGGGGAGTGAATTAGCCGATCTATCAGCCTGTTGCATAGAACTTACCCGGCTCGCCGAACGGGTAGCAGGTGTGGCATTCGGATTGGCACTGCTCAGTACATCACCCGCCCGCGAATTTTTCATGGCCTGGTTAGCCCATTTGGCAGACCCATCATCCTCGGGGCGTATACTTTGTACTTTTTGCGGAGTGCCTACCGCAACGCGTAAAATGGCGAAACTGCCACTGTCTGAATAAATTATTTCCTGCAGCTGAAGACTATTGCGCACCATTTCCCCGGTGGCTGAAAACCCCTGCTTCAGGTTCCTGATCATTGCATCATGAAAGGGAATAAACCGGGGCGCCAGTTCATTTTTTCTGCCCGGAGGAAACGCAATGCTATATATTCCTTTATTTCCTTTACGAAGACCGTCGGCATATATTCCTTCGGCCTGAATACAGCGGCATTCATTATTCTGAAATACACGCATATTTCTGAGCTTTACTTTTTCCAGGGTAAAGGTTTCGCTAACAATCACTTCATCTTTAAACGGTATCGTGTTTACGCTCAGATCGGTTGACAACCGGTAATTCGTAAACCTGTCGTAAACCAGTATATGCGTATTACCCAATATGTCCAGCAATATCTCAGGTTCCGCGTCAAGCTCCGTGTTATGCCTGAAAGTGTATAATATGCTCTTGCGGATCTGGCCGGCATCATCCAGTTGGTATCCCTTGATTACAACAGAATCAGGTGACTTCTTCTTCAACTGGTACACCAGGAATAGCTTTTTATCAGAACTGCTGGTAAAACTAACCGGTGCCCGCCAGGTGTCGAGCAGGGTCTCTTTTTTCAGTACAACCATGCCCGTCTCATCCAGTTCCAGCAAATGAAGGGTCGTGCCTGCAGCGTTTGTTTGCAGCGCAACAAAAAGCAGGGATTCGGTTGTATTAACTACTGCCGAAAGAACGGATGGAAATGGATAAGAACGGACAACTGCTTGTTTCTGCGTGGTATCATAAATATACAGGCCCAGTCCCGGCCGACCCGCGGGGTTTACCAAAAAGAAATGACTACCCAGCCTGCCCACAAACGCCTGTTTGCCAGGCTCGATACCATTAACAGGAAAGAAATGAAAATCACGCTTCTGTGCCGCCCCTTCTAAAGAGAAAACAGGCAACAGGAAGCTAAATAGGATTCCCCGGAAAAAGGCATTCATCACAACGGGTAGTTTAGATTCCGAAAAACCGGAATTGATAAACAAAAGTTACGGAACTTTGCCCTATGAAGATATTTTTCGCCCAGCAGAATTATCATATCGGAAATTTCGAGAGCAATACCCGGAAAATAATAGCCGCTATTCAGGAGGCGAAAGCACAGGGTGGCGACCTGATTCTCTTTAGTGAAATGTGCATCCCGGGTTACCCCGCCCGCGATTTTGTTGAATTCAGTGATTTTATCAGTAAATGTTATGCTGCCATTGAAGAAATAAAAGCGCACGCGGATACCATTGGTGTGCTGATCGGCAGCCCGGCAAGAAATACTTTGCACAAGGGTAAAAGTCTTTTCAACGCCGCATTTTTCCTGTACGAAAAAGAAATAAAGGCGGAGATCCATAAGACGCTGTTACCTACCTACGATGTGTTTGATGAATACCGGTATTTCGAACCCGCTTTCGAATGGAAAATTATTCCTTTTAAAGGAAGGCGATTAGCCGTAACCATTTGTGAAGATATCTGGAACCTGGGTGATAACCCCTTGTACAGAATTTGCCCGATGGATGAACTCATGAATCAGCAGCCCGATATCATGTTAAATTTAAGTGCCTCTCCTTTTGATTATACCCATGACGAAGACAGGAAAGCGGTTATCAAAGCCAATGTGCTGAAATACCAGCTGCCCATGGTTTACTGCAATGCCGTGGGAAGCCAGACCGAGATCGTATTTGACGGAGCTTCCCTGGCGTTTGACAAACAGGGCAACCTGTATAAGTCACTGCCCATGTTTAAGGAAGCGATGGATTATGTGGTGATTGATAAAGATGGATGGATAGACGGACAAATACTGGAGCCCGCAAACAGGGTTCCGGACAAAGAGCTTAACCCTGCCACGCTTGAGCCCGCGCTGAATATCAACCAGGTATACGAAGCATTGCTGATGGGTATCCGGGATTATTTCAGCAAGATGGGTTTTACGAAAGCGATACTGGGTTCTTCCGGTGGGATTGATTCGGCGGTGGTACTGGCACTTGCCTGTGAAGCACTGGGTAAGGAAAATGTAAGGGCGGTATTAATGCCATCGCCTTATTCAACGGAACATTCTGTGAACGATGCTGTGCAACTGAGTAAGAACCTGGGTAACCCATATGATATTGTGCGCATTGATGATGTTTACAAATCCTTTCTTGCCACCCTGCAGCCCGTTTTCAACAATCTGCCTTTTTCATTGGCGGAGGAAAACCTGCAAAGCCGGAGCCGCGGTAACCTGCTGATGGCCATTGCCAATAAGTTTGGCTATATTTTGTTAAACACCTCCAATAAAAGTGAACTGGCAACCGGCTACGGCACTCTCTATGGCGATATGGCCGGCGGCCTTGGCGTACTGGGGGATTGCTATAAATTACAGGTGTACGCCCTGGCAAAATATATTAACAGGAACCAGGAAATGATACCGCTTAACATTATTACAAAAGCACCCAGTGCAGAATTGAGGCCGGGGCAGAAAGACAGCGATAGTTTGCCCGATTACACGCAACTGGACCAGTTACTATACCAATACATTGAAAGACGCATGGGGCCCGATGAAATAAAGTCGCAGGGATTTGATGGGGCATTGGTTGACAGAACCTTGAAAATGGTTAATGCCAACGAATACAAACGAAATCAGTTCTGCCCGATCATACGGATTTCACCCAAGGCGTTTGGGGTGGGAAGAAGGGTGCCGATTGTGGGGAAGTACCTGAGCTGATCGCGGATTTCGCGGATTTGTTAATGATTTTCCCGGACCCTGTTTTATGATTTCCACAGAATGGTGAAGATCAGGTTATTCATGTATGCCGTTATGAATGACCATCAGCGGGAGATGGCTGTGGAAGGCTAGCATTTTCGTGTGGTCTTCTGAAAACAACCCTTCAAAAAATCCATGTTTTCGTAAAACAGTGATAACGAGATCAACCTTATGCTCAATCGCAAAATCGTTGATTGATTCAACATATTGGCTGGCCTGCGAGGAATGATACTCGGGGTGAAGGTTATCCAGTTGCTTATGAATGGCATAACTGATGCCTGGATCTTTTTTTACGCTGGTATTGTATACAAACAATTTGGCCTTTGTTTCGGCCAGTAGGTTGGTAATGGGAGCAAGGGGTATCGTGGTATCTTCTTCAAAGTCGCCGGTGAGCATGATCTCTTCTATCCTGGTAAAACTAACGGTGGCGGGAACAATAATGACGGGTGTACTGGTATTTTTTGCAACCGTGAGGGTATTACTTCCAATCAGTTTTTCTTCCAGCAGGTTACCGCCGGTGATACCCATCACTACCAGCCCGGCACCCATTCTTTCGCATACTTCATCTACCCCAGCCGTTAAAGCACCGTATTCGCTGATAGAAACGATTTCTATACCGCTGGCAAACGCTTTTATCTTCAATTCAAAATCCAGGATATTCTTCCCGCTGGCCTCTTTTAATGATTCGATATCCAGCATCTGTATAGCAGGTGTGATCGGATCAATGGTAAGCGGTATTTCATAGGAATGGTACAACACCAGCTTTTTTACCCCCAGTTGGCCGGCCAGCTTCAATGCGTACATCGCCGCATTTTGCGAGGTGGCGGAAAAATCTGTGGGTAGTAAGATGGATTCCATAGCGGATATTTTGGCATATAAAGTTAGCCATCATGGTTGTTTGAAGCAAAAAACATGCCCGTTAAAGGCATCAACATCCGGGTAAAGGATGAGTGCCGGCTTGCCGGCGGCCGCTTAGTTAATATTTTCTATGATACCGGCAATCCCCTGCCCGCCGCCGACACAGGCCGTTACCATGCCATATTTCTTATTGAGGCGTTTCATATCATTCAATAACTGAACGGTGAGTTTACAACCGGTACAACCGAGGGGATGCCCCAGGGCAATGGCACCTCCGTTAATATTTACGATATCGGGGTTCAGGCCCAGTTCGCGTATCACCGCCAGCGACTGGGAGGCGAATGCCTCGTTTAATTCAATCAGCTCAATATCACTCAATTGCATATTAGCCTGCCGTAATACTTTCGGAATAGCCGCTACCGGTCCAATACCCATAATGCGGGGGTGCACCCCTGCGGAAGCACAATTTACCAGTCGGCCGATCGGCTTCAGTCCGAGTTCCACCACCATCCGTTCGCTCATCACCAGCACGAAAGCCGCGCCGTCACTGGTTTGTGATGAGTTACCCGCCGTTACACTGCCATTCATGGCGAAGGCGGGTTTGAGCTTTCCAAGCGCTTCCATATTCGTATCGGCCCGAACGCCTTCATCTGTATCCACCACATAGGATTTGGTGGCTTTTTTACCGCGCTCATCCAGGTAGGTTTGTTCAACCGTAATAGGCAAAATGCCTGATTTGAAATAGCCATTCTCAATCGCTGCCATGGCTTTCCGGTGCGAGTGAAAAGCAAACGCATCCTGGTCTTCACGACTAACAGTAAACTCTTTGGCAACCGCTTCAGCCGTTAAACCCATACTCAGGTAATAATCAGGCTCGTCTTTGGCTATGGAATAGGCTGGAACCGTTTTCCATCCTGCCGTAGGTACCAGGCTCATACTTTCAGTACCACCGGCTATAATGCACTCTGCCATACCGGTTCTGATCTTTGCGGTAGCCGTAGCAATGCTCTCAAGCCCACTGGCGCAATAGCGGTTAATGGTTATACCCGCCACATCAATTCCCAGGGCCCTCGCTGAAATGATCCTGCCAAACTGCAGCCCCTGTTCCGCCTCCGGCACAGCATTGCCCACAATCACATCATCCACACGTTTGGCGTCAAGCTGCGGTACAGACGCCATCAGGCCCCTGATTACCTCCACTGCCAGGTCGTCTGACCGGAAAAAGCGAAATCCTCCCTTCTTACTCTTGGCCACTGCCGTGCGATAACCGGCTACGATATAAGCTTCCTGCATAAAAACTGATTTATATACCAAATGTAAGAAATTTTTTAAATAAAGTTGTTTATGCAACTAATTTAGGTAGCGGGGCCTAATCCTTATCTTCGCGCCATGCTATACCCCCTTCTCCGAGAGATATTATTTTGTTTTCCGCCGGAAGATGTGCACTATTTTTCAATGAATCTGCTGAAAAACGCGTCTGGCCTTGGCCCGATAAGGTCGATGCTGCGTGGTTCTTTTGGTTTTTCCTCCACCCAACTCGAAAAAGAGCTGCTGGGTCTCCGGTTTCGCAATCCTGTTGGGCTGGGAGCGGGTTTCGACAAGAATGCCCTGTATCTGACAGAACTTGAATTGTTGGGCTTTGGATTTGTGGAAATAGGTACCGTAACCCCGAAACCACAGGCCGGAAATGAAAAACCCCGGCTGTTCCGTTTACCGGCCGACAAGGCGCTTATTAATCGCATGGGCTTTAACAATGAGGGTGTATCCGTTATAAAGCAGCGCCTGACCAACCACCAACTACAAACCCCAAACCGTAAACTGATTCTCGGTGGCAATATTGGCAAGAACAAACTAACCCCTAACGAAGACGCCTGGCGCGACTATGTTACCTGTTTTGCCGAGCTGTTTGATTGCGCCGATTATTTTGTGGTAAATGTGAGTTCGCCTAATACACCGGGCTTGCGGGAATTACAGGAAAAGGATTCGCTGAAGAAGATTTTTTCAGAACTGCAGCATATTAACCAGGGAAAAAATACACCGAAGCCCATTTTACTAAAGATCGCACCCGATCTGAACCAGGAACAACTGGACGATATTGTGGCATTGTCTTTGGAACTCAATCTCAGTGGCCTGGTGGCTACCAATACCACTATTGAACGAAGCAAGCTACAAACTACAGACCACAAGCTGCAAATGATCGGGCCCGGTGGCCTGAGTGGTAAACCGGTTCGGGAAAGGGCTACAGAGGTAGTGAGTTACCTGGCCCGGCAAACCGGCCACCGCATTCCCATTATTGCCAGCGGGGGCATTTTTACCGGGGCAGATGCCGAAGAAAAATTAAACGCGGGAGCTTCCCTGGTTCAGGTATGGACCGGTTTTGTATATGAAGGACCTTCCATTGTAAAGAATATTTGTAACTATCTTGCTTCAAAATAAAAGTAACCGATTTATATGGCAACACTTTTCTCAACTGACAACCTTGTTAGTTTCCTGGTTCTGGTAATACTGGAGATCGTACTGGGTATTGACAATGTAATCTTTGTTAGCATCATCATGAACAGGTTGCCAAAAGCCTTGCAATCCAAAGCAAGGGCTACCTGGATGGTTACAGGCATAATTTCAAGAAGTATCCTGCTGTTCGGGCTCAGCTGGCTGCTGGCGCAAAAAGGAAAACCGGTATTCTCGGTGGCAGGCAAAGACTTCGACCTGGCAAGCCTTGTGATGATAGGAGGAGGTTTATTCCTGATTTATAAAACAGTAATGGAAATTCACCATAAACTGGAAGGTGAAGCAGACAACGCCGCGGGCATTAAAACAAAACCGCTTAGTTTCGGCAATGCGGTTGTTCAGATTATGCTGATTGATATCGTATTCAGTTTCGATAGTATCATAACAGCCGGCGGTACGGCTAAAGTGCTGGAAGTAATGATTGCCGCAGTAGTACTGGCCATGGTGATTATGTTCCTTTTCAGTCCCAATATTTCCGCTTTCATTCACAAGCATCCCACATTAAAAATGCTGGCTCTTTCTTTCCTAGTAATGATCGGGTTTGTTTTATTGGTAGAAGGATGGGATGCCGAGCGAACCCACGATTTACATTTGAAAAACTACGTGTATTTCGCCATGGCATTTTCCTGCTTGGTAGAGCTGCTCAATATACGGATGCGTAAAAAATCAGTTCCGCCTGTTGAATTGCGGGAACCCAAACTGGCAGAGCCGAAAGAGGATAGCCTGAATGACCAGGCGAATTAAGAGCTCTTCAATTCTACACAATCCGGCACATGAAACAACCATCGCTCATAACATCTTTCTCGCATGCATTGAGGGGCATCCACACATTCTTTTTAACCGACAGGAATGGGAGAATACATCTTGCTGTAGCTGTTTGGGTTTCTATTGCCGGGGTCTATTTTGAAGTAACTGTTACAGAATGGATAGCACTTTTGCTGTGCTTTGCACTGGTGATTGGCTTTGAAATGCTGAATCACGCACTTGAAGATGTTTGCGATACGATTCATGCGGCCCATCACCCGCTGATTAAAACAGCCAAAGATGTAGCGGCGGCCGCTGTACTCTGGTCATCCTTTATTGCCCTTTTGATAGGACTACTTATATTCTATCCCAAAATCAGCGCGCTGCTATAAATCCAATATGGCACGAAGTTTATCCCAGCTGCAACCCAATCATATACATCCGCTACCCCAATCTGCGCCATCCGCGATCAAAAGTCGAATCCCAGCGCAAAATACATCTGTGGCTTCCCTTTAAATACGCCCTTCATCGGCCATCCCGCATCCAGTTTCATAAAGTATCCCAGTAAAGTGCTGCGTATACCAAACCCGTAGCCACCTGCAAACGGCCCGAGCCCCCCTGCATCAATCCTTACCACTACCGGTGTGCTGGGATCGGAGATAACTTCACCCGGGCGTTTGATGCCATTGTATTTTCCGTTCCATGCTGTACCCAGGTCCACAAATTGAACCAGCTGGAAATTGCGCAGGAACGCATTGTTGATCGGCCGGTTCATGAGCGTTGCGAAGATGGGAAAGCGGAATTCACTATTAATTACGACCGCGTTGTTTCCATTGGCTATATTCTGGGCATACCCGCGCATATTAACCGTTAGCGACTGGAATGCATAGGATTGGTCGGCTGCAGGCTGGTTATTGTTGAACTTAGGTCCTATCCAGCCATCCACACCACCCAGGTAGTAGATAATCTTTTGCTGTCCCCACGAAAAATCACCCGCTGCCCTTCCGGCCCAGATAAAGTTGCGGTAAATTTTATGGTAATAACGGCCATCAAAACCGAGGTTCATAGTGGCTTTCCCATTATTCAATGATGTTTTAAACGTGGGCATGTTTACATCCAGGTACACTTTATACCGGAGACCTACCCAGATATTCTGCGTAGGATTAATGGTATTGTCGTGAACGTATTCAAAATGCGATACGATATATCTTGAATTGGTGTCGGCATAGGCCAGCGCGCTCGGGTCTGGATAGCCGGAGTTATTATCATAAGATCTTAAAATTCCTCTATCATGCCGTAAACCAACTGTTGCCCGTATGCTTCTCACTTCATCAAACGGATAGCTCACATTTGCCTGGTACAGATTGGTAATCAGCATATTATTAAAGCTGGTGGGAAAGAAATTGCTCACGTTGCTGCGATAATAGGTAAAACCCCAGTCAAAACGCCTGCGCATATTCTGGAATGAAAAGAATACGTCTTTGTCGCTCAACGAGGTACCAAAACGAACGCCGCCCATAAACTTAACATCCTCAAACAAATCACTCACTCCTACTTTGAACGAGAAATTGATATCCGCGCCGTTGTTCAGTTGTATGGGCCCCCTGCCTCCGCCATAAGGCTGAAAGCGGTTAATAAGGATATTGTTCGTTACCCCGGCCAGCACATAATCAGAACTAAACTTGGTTCGGTAGTCGAACAATTTCGATCGTGATAGTATAGAAGGTTTGGGGGGGGCGGGATCATTGCCCCTGCCGGTTATGGCGGAAGTATCGGGTTTTTCATCGGAAAACTCGTTCTGAAAAAAATCTTTGGCTTTCTTACTGGTATCAGCGGCCGCTTTCTTATCATAAATTATTGCCTTTCCTTCCGCTGCTTTTTTCTCTGCCATTATCTTTTTTACGTACTCGGTTTGCCGGGCATTTACATTTCTCTTGTTCAGTGCTACTTCATCTACTTTCAGTTTATACAGGAATTTATAATCGCCCTCTCTTCTTACCTCGCTCACCTGCCCGTTATTTCCCGCAATCCGTGTTTCCAGCAAACTGCTTTGATAATTGGTAATGGGGAAAGTATAGGTTGAATCTTTAAATACCTGGAAATAGCTTACACTATCCGGCACCTGCTTCTGCCAGGCGCGTAAAGTTGAATCAAACTCTTTGGGTGAAGGATTGTGAATTACCTCATCACCAATATAATACAGGGTATCCAGCCCACCGGTTTTGGTAACAAAGAAACCCGCCCACCGGTTACCAATACCATTCTCATCCGATGTGTAGGTAAAGTGATTGGTATTATACTGCATCGGGTTACGCGCGTTGCCAAACTTGATATTGGTTAACTGGGTGATCTGCTTCTGTGTGTTGGAGTTAAGCACATCCACCATAAAAATATTAAACCGGGAACGCCCCGGTAACACGGTATCCTGGTTGGGTGCATTGGGCGATGGCCGGTTAGAGGCAAATATGATACCCGTACGGTTAGGGAAAGATACCAGGGTAGGGTCCAGGTCATCATACACATCATTAGTGATCTGCGTTATTTTCTGCTCCTCAATTTTATAGGTGAATATATCAGAATGCCCGTTCTTTACCGCACTCATCACCAGTGTATTCGCATCCAGCATAAAGGAAGCATCCAGTATCTGGTCGAATCCATCTATATTCTGTTTAAACCGTTTGTATTTAACAATATTGTCATACACAAACATTTTCGTCTTACCCGCCTCCCAGTAGATCACCAGTAACCGGGTTCCTTTCCCGTCCCAGGCAATAATGGGGTAATTTGGATTGATATCACCCTGCTGTGTTCTGGCACCAATTTTCAGCAATGTTTTAGGGTTATAAAAATTCTCATGAAACTTTACGCTATACAATCCCTTCTTAAACTCAACCACCGCATAGGTTGAACTCTTGGGATTGGGATTTGCCTGGAAACGGAAATAATCATTCTTTGAAATATCCTCTGAAACCACCATTTGCCCCTTGGGCTGGTTCCTGCGCTGGCGAATGTCTTTCGAATACCTGTCCTGCTGGAACGTCATAAAATCCGCCAGCACCTCTTTAAATTTTCTTTTACATACCCTGATACAGGCATTGTTCAGGTTTTTATAAATACGGGCCAGGTAAAGCAGGTAGGTGATATTCTCTTTCCTGTATTTTTCCCCTATATAATACCAGAAAGCATGCCCCGCCAATAATGGCTGTTCAAAAGCAAACTGGTAAAAAGAATTATAGTTGCCGCTCAGCATCGCACTTTTCAATTCATCGTCTTTTGCTGTGCTCCAGTTTTCCCCGGCATAAGCTACGTACCCGTCTACCAGCCATTTGGGCAGATCGAGCAATGCCTGGTTACTGGCAAATTCACCAATATCATCTCCAAACAACAGGTTATCCGTTAATACCCTGGCAATACCCTCACGTACCTGGCGTTTCAAATGTTCGTGGTTACCATCAAAATAAACTACCAGCTTATTGTTCACCAGTTTGGTCAATCCCCCGGAGTTCTGCCAGTCATTACCTAAACCGATATTGCTGCTTTTATAATCGTTGTAGTTATTATACACCACCAGGTTCACTCGGCGTTGCAGGGAGTATTCAATGAAGTTCTCCAGCGGCCGCAATTCATCTTCGGCAACCTGGGCCACAAACTTGCCCAGTTCCACACCTCCCTGGGCTATATAGGTATTGAAATTGGGTGACTGGTAAAACTTCCAGATGAATTTCTTATGCTGAACCCTGTTCTTACCAAACTCAACGGCATTAACCTGGGCATGGGTAAGCAATGGAAAAAGAAAAATAACAAAAAAGATCCCTCTAACGGTTCTATTCACTTGCATATCCGAACTTTAGTCTTTTAAAATTAATCATTTAGCGATTAAAAGCGGGTAAAAATACCATTATGCTCAAAGTCAAGGTTTTGCCATTTAACCCCCTGGAGGAAAATACTTACATCCTGTACAATGAGGATCACAAAGCTATTATAATAGACCCCGGATGTTACTACCCTGTTGAACACGAAACGTTAAAAAATGTTATAAAAGATACGAAATTAACCCCCCACCAGTTGCTTAATACCCATTGCCACCTCGATCATATCTTCGGTAACAAGGAAGTATATGACACCTGGGGCCTGGAGCTGTTTCTGCACCCGGAGGAAGAAAAAGTACTCCAGTTTGGCCCCGCTGCCGGAGAAAGATGGGGTTTGCCGTTTGAAAATTACACGGGGCCCCTCCATTTTCTGCATGAGGGGGATAGTGTTCATCTGGGGAATGATGAGTTACAAGTGATTTTTGCCCCCGGCCACTCCCCCGGAAGCATCTGTTTCTATTGCGAAAAGCAGTCATTCTTGATTGGCGGCGATGTTCTCTTCCGGGAAGGAATTGGCCGCACCGATCTCCCCGGCGGCGACCATGAAACCCTGCTCACCAGTATCCGCCAGAAACTATTTATTCTGCCCGACAACGTAGTGGTTTATCCCGGCCATGGGCCCAGCACCACCATCGGCTACGAAAAACGCAACAACCCCTTTCTCCGGGGGGCTTGAGGCGTGAACCGTGAATCGTGAATCGTGAATCGTGAGGCGTGAGGCGTGAGGCGTGAGACGTGAGGCGTGAACGGTGAGGCGTGAACCGTAACGATCAAGCTTGAACTCAACTATATGACCGAATATATCAACCTCATTCACGATTGACGATTGACGATTCACGGTTCACGATTGACCTCTCACGCCTCACGCCTCACGATTTACAACGTCTTGTCATATGCCATCAGCAAAATCGCTCCGAGGTTTTTGTGGGGCGGGATATAGTCATCGAACTTCTCCTTATAGCCTGCGGCCACTTTCTGCTGCACGCTTTTCCAGAGTTGTTCCCATTGTAAGTCTTTTCCCAACCGAAGTCTTTCTGTAATAGCATCTATCAGGTTCTGGTTCAATACACCTGCGGCTACCTGCTTGGAAGAGATGATCTGCGCCTGCGGGCAGATATTCAATATATCGTTCAGTTTCTGGTAGCCTCCGCAACTACCCAGCAAAACCACTCTTGCGCTGGCTGCCAGTTTGCTGATGGTTTCAGATACATAGTAGCTATGCCCACGGTGTATAACAATGGTAGGCGACAGGTCTTTCTCTTCAAGGTATCGGATAAGGCTGTCCTGGGCTCGTCTGTCCAGCTCCTCCTTCTCGTCGAGCGGCAGGTTGGCATAAATGGTAATGGGCGCGCCTTTTACCGAACTGATCTCTACCCATTGCGGCTTGCGAATGGTTTTCCAGTTGCTGTTCTGAAAATGGCTGAGGAAAGCCCCAAAATAGCTGGCGGCGTCTTTATCCCCATAAGAAAACTGTTGAATGATGATACGGCCCGAAGAATCGCGCAGCAGGCTGTTGGGCATCATGTATACCGGGTCAATGCCCAGGCGGGCCGCAATGTCTACATGATTGGCTGTATCTATGGAGAGAAAGATCACATTGAGTATATTATATATCAACTGTTCTCTTTTATTCTCCATCCTGCGGCTCTCTCGCAGCTTTTCCTGCACCTGTTCCAGTATCAATTGCCGGAGGGAACGGTTTGAAATACTGGCGTAAGAATCCGCCACATCCACCGCGTCTTCCAGGGTTTCTGTACTTTCAAGCCCGCTAACAAAATTGCGCATTAATTTCTGTGCGCTGGTATTATCCATCTTTCCCAAAAAATTATCAAGTGTATTGTAAGCCGCGCACATCTTGATGAATTTTTTATAAAAATCATAGTGCAGGTCTACCAGCAAGGTATCCGAAGAAGATGTGCGCATGCGTTGGATCAGCCTCGGATACACGCCGCTTACAAAACTGGAGGTATATATCTGATCCTCACCCAAAACAGCGAGGTAATACAGTTCTTCCGCCGTTAGTCCATCCAGCCTGCGAAACCGTACATTGGGATCGTTTTGCTCATGCAGCGCATTGATCTCATTGATATACAGGTCAACCGCCTTGAACTTAAGCTTGTCTGTGAGTACCTGCATTCCCATAGGTGTATCGCCCTTGCGCAGCCTTGCCGCGTATTCCATCCGGGTTTTTACCAGCAGTTTATAATATCCGTACGCGGAATCCTGCAAAACCAGCGGCGTTATAGAATCCATCGAAATGGTTCCCCGGTAGAGGTTATCCAGGAAAGGAAAATACATTCTGCCCGTTTTATTCAATGCCAGGCTGGCAATGATTTTTACCAGGGGGTGGTTTACCGACTGTATCCTTTTGCCCAATGCATTGGGTACGGCGGCATAGGTATACAATTGCTCCTGGTTACGGAACGCCGACAAAACAATAAGACTGTCGGCATAGATATTGTCAGGAAACTGCGAAAGGATATTCAGCACGTTTTCGGGACGTCTCTGGCAGGCTTTCAATACCTGCAGATCGCGGGCTGCCGCTACTCCTTTATTATCTTTCAAAGCATAGTTATCCAGGAGTATCCTGCTCAGTTCCATTTCCTGTTCAGCCACCACGTTAAATATAGATCCACCGGATAACTCCTCCTGCATGGCGTCCATATAGGCTTTTACCAGGGCAGGCAGCTGTGCCGCCTGAACAGACCTCGCCCGGTAAAGATTAATAAAGCCCGTAAGCATTTCATTTATTCCTCTTAACCACTTAAATTTAGCGTTATCATCCAGTGTGCTATCGCGTTCAATCCGAACACGCATACGGGTAATGGCGGTAGTAATAGACTTGTTGATAGACCGGTTGAGGGAAGCGTCGGCTGTAACCGGTAGCATACTGTCCCGGCTGCTATGTAGCTTTCGGATCGTATTCAGCGAGGATATGATATAATCATGGTGAAGTCTTCTGATGGGAGGTATATCCGGCATACTCGTATCTTCCTGGGAAAAAACGGAAAGGGTACACAATACAGCAGCCAGTAACAGGTAAAGTTTTTTACGATTCATAGACGTCAGGCAAAAGTACTTTCATTTTGCTCTATCCTACCAATTTTAGGCCACAAGGCAGTTAACAATAACATAATAACGGCAAAAGCCTGAATTGCGGTGGTTTAAAATTAATTTTGTGTAAACATTACGTTTTAACATGGAAGGAAAGGCCAAGCAGATACTGATAGCAGATGACGAACCGGATATTTTAGAGATAGTAAGTTACAACCTGGGGAAAGAAGGCTACATAATCCATACCGCCAAAGATGGCAATGAAGCCATTGAAAAAGCAAAACAGCTCAATCCCGACCTGATTATACTGGACATTATGATGCCGAAAAAAACCGGCGTGGAAGTGTGCCAGATCCTGCGTTCCCAGCCAGCTTTCCAGGATACACTGATCATATTCCTGACCGCCCTTAGCGATGAGGAGTCACAAATCCGTGGCCTCGAAACCGGTGCTGATGACTATGTTAACAAACCCATCAGCCCTAAGGTACTGATCAGCCGGGTTAACGCCTTGTTTCGCCGTGTGGGCAACAAAGACGATACCGGGAAAGGACTGCAACTGGGCAATATCAATATAGACCCGGTAAAGTTCCTGGTAACAATTGATGGAAGGGAAGTGGTACTGGCAAAAAAAGAGTTTGAATTACTGTATTTACTGGCTTCCCGCCCGGGAAGAGTATTCTTACGCAACGAAATCCTGTCGCAGGTTTGGGGCAACGACGTAATCGTTGGCGACCGCACCATTGATGTACATATCCGCAAAGTAAGGCAAAAACTGGGGGTGGATTGTATTACGACGGTTAAGGGAGTAGGGTATAAATTTGAGTTGTAAGAAAGCAGGGGCTAGGAACTAGGAATTAGGGGTTAGGAATTAGGGACCAGGGTTAGGGAATTAAAAATATCTTTGGGTTTCCAATCTTCATTCCTAATTCCTAATTCCTAATTCCTAATTCCTAATTCCTAATTCCTAGTCCCTAGCCCCATGTTCAAAACCAAAAACCTTTCCCCCCAGCAGCTCTCCGCTTTTACTGCGTTGAGTCTTTCTGTGCCTATATCGCTGGGAATCTGGGTTTTGAGGCCGGATTGGGTGATCGCTTTGGTATCATTCGGGGTTACCTTCCTGGGTAGCTACCTGCTGATACGGTTTGTACTGGAATCTTTTATTTATCGTAAGATCAAGCTGATCTATAAGTTCATTTACCAGACCAAGGCAACCAAACGGGAAGAAACCTATTATAAATACATTCTTCCACAGAAAGGCATTGATGAAGTTCGGGAAGATGTTGAACAATGGGCGGAGCAGCGGCGCGCGGAGATTGAGCTGTTGAAAACAAATGAGGCTTACCGGAAAGAGTTTTTGCAAAACCTGGCGCACGAGTTCAAGACACCCATTTTTGCCATCCAGGGCTATGTGGATACATTGTTGAGTGGGGTAGATAATCCTGAAGTTAGCAAGCGGTTTTTAAGCAATGCCGCCCGCAATGTAGACAGGATGGTGAACCTGGTGCAGGACCTGGATGAGATTTCGCGCCTGGAAAGCGGCGAGCAACCCTTGTATAAAGAGAATTTTGTGATCCAGGATATTATCCGGGAAACTTTTGAAACCCTTTCCATCAAAACCGTGGCCCGCAATATCAGGTGCAGTATCAAGAAAGGCTGCGAATCACCCATAACCGTTTTTGCGGATAAAGAAAAAATACGCCAGGTTATCATTAACCTGCTGGAAAACGCCATCAAATATGGCCGGCAGGATGGCAGCATAGTAGCGAGTATTTATAAAACCGATGGTCGCCATGTGCTGATTGAATTCAGTGATGACGGAATCGGAATCTCCGAAGAGCACCTGCCCCGTATTTTCGAACGCTTTTACCGTACAGACAGGGGCAGGAGCCGCGACGTAGGCGGAACCGGCCTGGGACTTGCCATTTGCAAACACATAATAGAGGCCCATGGACAAACCATGCATGTAAGAAGCAAACTGGATGTGGGTACAAGTATTGGATTTACGCTGGATACGAGGAAAGAGTGAGGGCTGTTTTTGAATGTACAATTTCCAATGTGGGGGTGGAACCCAATGCCTGCACTTGAAAACTGGACATTAGACATTGCAAAACAGCCCCGGTAGAAACCGGGGCCCCGAAACATGAGAAAACTTGTATGCTTGCTTTAAACCAGGACAAAATTGTAACTTGTTTATTACGGGAATGTATCTTTATTACGATCAAAATGTTATCAATCCGCCCGGGGAGATGGACGGCCTGATTTTCATAAATCGCTTATTATCAAATTCTTAAGCTAATGCCAGATTTGCAATGTTATCTAATCATTAATTATTGAGACTGCCTGATGTATCCGTGCCATAAACCTATTTTTGCCTAAATTTTACTGTATGGGAATCAACAACTTCGGTCGCTTTTTTATGCCAAAGAACAAGGTTTTTTATGAACTTTTCGAAGATGTTGCGGAAAAAGTGCACGAGATGGGCATTAAGCTGAAAGAAATGGTAAGCGAGGCCGATACCAATAAACGTGCATCCATACTTGCCCAGATTGAAGACCTGGAACATAAGAATGATGATAATACCCATCGCATTTTTACCGAACTGGGCAGAAACTTCATTACACCCTTTGATCGTGAAGACATTCACTACCTGGCCACGGCACTGGATGATATCTGCGACTATATTTACGCCTCTTCCAAAAAAATTAATTTCTATAGTGTAAACCCCAATGATACCGGGATCCAGAAAATGGCCGACCTGATATTACAGGGTTCCATTGAAATCCGGAAGGCGGTAATGGGTTTGCGGGATATGAAGAACCTCCGCGAGATGACCGAAGCCATGGTAAAAGTGAACAGTATTGAAAACCAGGCGGACGATGTATTTGACATGAGTATTGAAATGCTTTTCCAGCAGGAAAACGATTTTAAAGAAGTGATCAAGAAAAGAGAGATCTACCAGGTAATGGAAATTGTTACCGATAAATGCGAAGATGCGGCGAATGTGATTGAGTCGATTATTATTAAATACGCTTAAACTGCAATTAACAATTAGTAATTAATAATTAGTAGTTAGTAATTGGCAACGGAGGCTGGTTTACTTTGTGCCGATTTTGATACCTGGTTTATTATTATTAATTACTAATTATTAATTACTAATTTCTAATTACCAATTGAGCTTATGTTTACGCTGCTTATAATCATTATCGTCCTTGCTTTTATCTTCGATTATATCAATGGGTTTCACGATGCGGCCAATTCAATTGCGACAATTGTATCCACCAAGGTGCTGACACCCTTCCAGGCAGTGGTTTGGGCTGCTTTTTTCAACTTTTTGGCTTTCTTTATTTCCAAGTATATATTCAAGGAATTTGGTATTGGCAATACAGTTGCGAAATGGGTGCAGCCTGAATTTATTAACCTGCAGGTGATTCTTGCCGGTATTATTGCCGCTATTATCTGGAACCTGATAACCTGGTGGTTCGGTATCCCATCCAGTTCATCACATACTTTGATGGGAGGATTTGTTGGGGCCGCACTGGCGCATGCCCATGGTTTCAGCCAGTCGGGTGTGGATGTGATCAACTATGGAAAAGTAATTCCTACTTTTCTGTTTATCTTTTTCGCCCCGCTGATCGGAATGATTATCGCTTTTATCATTACCCTACTTATAGTACACCTCTGCAAGCGATCGAACCCCTATAAGGCAGAAAACTGGTTCAAGCGCCTTCAATTGGTATCATCGGCCGCCTTCAGCCTGGGCCATGGCGGCAATGACGCCCAGAAAGTAATGGGTATTATTGGTGCCGCGATGATCTATTATGAAGGTACCAAAGGGCATCATCTCAGCTTCAATGAGTTTGCCAACGAATATCCCTGGGTTCCTTTCACCAGCTTTCTTTGTATAGGCATTGGTACTATGAGCGGTGGCTGGAAGATTGTAAAAACAATGGGTACCCGCATCACCAAGGTAACCCCGCTGGAAGGTGTGGCTGCTGAAACGGCAGGAGCTATTACTTTATTCCTGACCGAGCATTTTAAAATCCCGGTTTCCACTACCCATACTATTACCGGCTCTATTATCGGCGTGGGTGCTACCAAAAGACTAAGTGCGGTAAGATGGGGCGTTACCGTAAACCTTTTATGGGCCTGGATATTAACCATCCCTATTTCTGCTATCCTCGCATCGATCGTTTACTTTATCCTGAAACTATTTGTATAAGAAACCCGCCCGTTGGTTTTTTCATTTTATCTTGCAGCACATTTCTGTGCTATGGCTAAAATTCTCGTTACCGGCGGTTGCGGTTATATTGGTTCCCATACAATTGTAGATCTGCTGGAAAACGGCTTCTCGGTTATATCTATTGACGATAATTCAAGATCCACCCCCTATTCGGTTAAGGCAATTGAACAGATAACCGGCAAAAAAGTTAAAAACTACAAAGTTGACCTGAAAATTTTGATGAAACCCGTGCTGTCTTCCAGGAAAACGAAGACATTACCGGCATCATTCACTTTGCCGCTTACAAAGCCGTGGGCGAATCAGTGGCCGAGCCATTGCGGTATTACGAGAATAATATGTTCGGCCTTATTAACCTGCTAAAATGCGTGCAGGAATTCGATATCCCCTACTTTGTTTTCTCTTCATCCTGTACGGTTTACGGAAACCCAGACAGTATACCCGTAACCGAAGCATTCCCTATTAAAAAAGCAGAATCTCCCTACGGTGCCACCAAGCAAATGGGTGAAGAAATAGTACGCGATTTTACAAAAGGAGACGGCCTGAGGGCTGCCATCTTACTGCGCTACTTTAACCCTGTAGGCGCACACCCGTCGGCTTTAATAGGTGAACTTCCAATCGGCAAGCCGCAGAACCTGGTTCCTGCCATCACCCAAACGGCCATCGGCAAGCTTCCTAAAATGCTGGTATACGGCAATGATTACGATACAAGGGACGGTAGTTGTATCAGGGACTATATCCATGTTTGCGATATTGCCAACGCGCATACCCTGGCCCTTCAATACCTTATCGATAACAAGAATAAAACAACCTGCGACGTATTTAACCTGGGTACCGGTAACGGCATTTCCGTATTGGAGGCCATTAAAACTTTTGAAGAAGTTAATAACCTTCAGCTCACCTACGAAATAGCTCCACGCCGCCCGGGCGATGTGATAGCCATCTACGCCAATAATGATGCTGCCGTTAAGCAACTGGGCTGGAAAATTAAATATGATATCAAAGAAATGATGCGAACCGCCTGGGCATGGGAACTGAAAATAAAAGAAGCAGAGGATAAGGTGAAAAGCAACTAACTGATCAGAACCCTACTTTAACGAATTGATAAAGTCAAACAGCTTTACCAAATCATTTTCCCGCTTAACCTTAATACCCTGGTCATTCACGAATTTTTCAATTTCCGCCTTTTGCGCAGGTACCAACCCCAGTACTGTTCCATTATCCTTTAGTCGTATTATCCCCTTTTCCGGCGAAAAGGCGTAATAAGAAGGCTGGGTTTCATAATTCCGGGTCACTGTTGCAGTTCCATAAGGTACCTCATCACGGTAGGAAAGATTGGCATATTTTAATAAAAGTAAATTTCCGCTCGAAAGCACCTGGTAAAATGATTTATCCGTTTGCTTTTCTATGGCCGGGAAGCCCGATTTGAATGTTGTCTTTTTATTGTTTTCACACCCGGAAAAATCTATATTCTCTAACGGAATCGTGGCGATCATTTCAATTCCGTCTCCAAACTTTACATATACATCATTGTCCTGAAGATTCAGCTTTACCGAAACGGAGTCATATTTTTTACCATTCTTTACCTTTATAGACGCCTCACAATAATCTTTTGGATAAAATAAAGACCCCGTAACCTGGTAGCTTGCATTAATGGGTATAGGTGTACCGCGTATGTCTTTAAGCAAGGTGGAAAAACTCGTTTGTGAAGCCGACATAGTTCCCGGTTGGCACATAGCGAACAGGGGCACCATGTTAACTAATACGATCAATATTCTCTTCATATCCGAACGGTTAATATCTCATAAACTTACTCAGAAAAAAGAATAAATCCTAATTTGAATAAGAGTAGCCCATCTTACTGATTCACCATTTTCTCCGCGTTCTCCGCCATCTGCAATGCTTCTATAAACTCCTCAATATCTCCCCCTATCACCGCATCCAGGTTATAGGAAGTAAGGCCTATCCGGTGATCGGTTACCCGGCCCTGGGGCCAGTTATAAGTACGAATCTTAGCACTCCTGTCGCCCGTACTTACCAGGGTCTTTCTTCGCCCTGCAATCTCTTCCTCCTGTTTGCGCACCTGTTCCTCATACAGTTTGGTCCGTAACATGGTCATAGCCTTCTCCCGGTTTCCTAACTGCGACCTTTCCGTTTGGCAAACCACCACTACCCCTGTAGGGATATGCGTAAGAAATACTTTTGTCTCCACCTTGTTTACGTTTTGTCCGCCTGCACCCCCGCTTCGCGCGGTTTCCATTTTCACATCGCTCTCTTTCAGCTCAAAATCCACTTCCTCCGCTTCCGGCATTACGGCAACCGTGGCCGCAGATGTGTGCACCCGGCCCTGTGTTTCTGTATTAGGCACCCGTTGCACCCTGTGTACCCCGCTTTCGAACTTCAGGGTTCCATATACATCTTCCCCTGTTACCTCCAGTATCACTTCTTTGTAGCCACCTACCGTTCCCTCACTTTCACTCACAATCGCCGCTTTCCAGCCTTTTTTTGAACAGTAGCGCAGGTACATCCCCAGCAGGTCGCCGGCAAACAGGCTCGCTTCATCGCCACCCGTTCCGGCCCTTATTTCCAGGATGGCATTCTTGTCATCCTGCGGATCTTTAGGGATCAGGAGCTTGGTAAGCTCCTTTTCCAGCCAATTCTTTTTCTCTTCCAGTTCCGGCAACTCCATCTTTGCCAGTTCCCGCATCTCCTCATCGCTTCCGTTCTGCGCTTCTTTGGCAAACTCATAGTCGGCCAGCACTTTCCTGTACTGCTCATAAGGTTGCACTATTTTCTCCAGCGAACGGTATTCCTTACTATATGCCCCAAACTCCTTCTGGTTATTAATAATCTCGGGATTGGTAAGTGCTATCCCCACCTGTTCAAACCTCGCCTTTATCGCATCAAGCTTATTAAGCATAGCCTATTGTATTTTTCAGTTTGCAAAAGTACAGTTTTGCCTGCGTTTTGCCTTTGTGAATCTATTCCCATCGTTCACCACACAGAATTCTGTATCTTAAATGCCCAAAATCTAACCTGGCCTTGAAAATTCTTCTTTCTCTACTATTATTGCCCTTTTCCCTTGGTGCTCAGCAAGCCGACCTGCTGATCCGTAACGGGAAAATACTGGATGGCACCGGCAATAGCTGGTTCTATGGCGATATCGCCGTTAGAAACGGCAGGATCATCTCCATTGGGAAACTGGCGGCATGGTCGGCCACACAAACCATAGATGCCAGGGGCTTGATAGTAGCACCCGGCTTTATTGATGTTCATACCCATATTGAAGGTGATGAAAAGAAAAATCCTACTGCCGATAATTTCATCTATGATGGGGTTACCACCGTTATCACCGGCAATTGCGGCTTAGGAGAAACCAATATCTCCCGTTATTTCAATATGATCGACAGTTTGCGGCTCTCCGTGAATGTGGCTTCGCTGGTAGGACATAATGACGTGCGCAAAGCCGTAATGGGCTCTGCCAACCGTGATCCTGATCAGGAAGAGATGAGGCGGATGGAAGAAATAGTTGAAAAAGCCATGAAGGATGGGGCCGTAGGTTTATCTACCGGGCTGATCTATATACCCGGCACTTATTCTAAAACGCCCGAGATTGTTCGCCTGGCAAAAGTGGCGGCCCGGTACAACGGCGTATATGCCAGCCATATGCGCGATGAGGCGGACAGTGTTACCCAGGCCATTGAAGAAGCCCTGCAGATTGGTCGCGAAGCCCATATCCCCGTGGAAATATCTCATTTTAAACTCAGCGGCCAGCAGAATTGGGGAAGAAGCAGCGAAAACCGTTCCCATGATTATCGCTGCCCGGAAAGAAGGGCTGGATGTTACCATAGACCAATATCCCTATACCGCCAGCAGTACATCACTCAGTACGCTATTGCCCGATTGGGTGCTGGCAGATGGTGCTGATTCCATCAGGGCACGACTTGCCAGGTCCGCTATCCGTAAAGAGGTTATTACTTACATGCTGAAGAAACTGAAGAAAAGAAAACTTAAAGACTTCAGTTATCCAGTGGTAGCCAGTTTCCGTGCCGATAGTACCCTGAATGGTAAAAGCATTGAAGAGGTGAACCTTATAAAAGGAAGGAAACACAATGCCGCTTCGGAAGCCGAAACTATTATTGAAATGATGGAACAGGGTGGTGCCGGCATGGTATTTCATGGGATGAGCGATGATGACGTTAAAGCCATTATGCGTTACCCGTTTAATATGTTTGCCAGTGATGCCAGTATCCGTATCTATGGATCCGGCAACCCGCATCCGCGCGGATATGGAACCAATGCCCGGGTATTGAGCAAATATGTAAGGGAAGAAAAAGTTATTTCACTGGAAGAAGCGGTTCGCCGGATGACATCCTTACCCGCACAGAAATTCCAGCTAAAAGACAGGGGCCTGCTGCGCGAGGGTTACGCTGCAGATATTGTAATTTTTGATGAGCAGCGAGTGCAAGACCTCTCCACTTATAACCAACCCCACCAATACTCTACCGGCTTTGTATATGTGCTGGTAAATGGGGCTGTTACCGTAGAAGCAGGAAAACACAATGGCACCCGTGCCGGAAATACTTTACGATTGAAACCATGACCATGAAAAAATACCTGTTACTGCTATTTTTATCCTTTTGTACAGGTGTGTTTGCACAACCCAATAAAAAAAAGGCAGTTGACGAAATAGTAGCATCCTTTTCTGCAGGTAACAAGTTCAGTGGTGTGGTACTGGTTGCCGACAAAGGAAAAATTATTTACCGGAAAGCGGTGGGCTATCGTGATTTTGCCAAAAAAATTAAACTGCGCAATACAGATATTTTTGAGCTGGCATCTGTAAGCAAGCAGTTTACCGCCATGGTAATTATGATGCTGAAAGAAAAAGGTTTGCTGCAATATGATGACCTGGTAGAAAAATACCTTGACCTTCCCTACAAAGGCATTACTATCCGCCACCTGCTTACACACACCAGCGGCCTCCCCGACTACCAGGCGGTGATGGACCAATACTGGGATAAAACGAAAGTGGCCGGCAACCCCGACATCCTGGCCTACCTGAATAAATATGCGCCGCCGAAATTATTTGAGCCCGGAGCTCGCTACGATTACAGCAATACCGGCTATGTGCTGCTGGCCAGCATAGCCGAGAAAGCAAGCGGGAGGGATTTTATTGAGTTCTGTACCACAGAAATTTTCAGGAAACTGGGTATGACGCATACCGCCATCCGGACCCTGGAAGAGAAAGCCGCGGTTAAACATTTTGCGATCGGCCATATATATATCCCGGAGCGCAACGACTATGTTCGGGCAGATTCTTTTCCCTCTTCCAACTACACGATATGGCTGGGTAACCGAAAGGGGCCGGGCCGTATCAGTTCTACTGCCGACGACCTGCTGAAATGGGACGCCGCTCTGTATACCAACGTACTGGTAAACCAGCAAACCCTGGAGCAGGCTTATACCCCGATGCTTTTAAACGATAAAACATTATCAACCTACGGATTTGGCTGGGAGATAATAGCACCTGCCGGCCAGGCAGGAAAAATAGTCTGGCATAATGGTGATAACCCGGGCTATAAAACACAAATAATGCGCTACATTGGAAAGGACCGGACACTGATTATATTGTGTAACAACGCGTCGGCTGGTTTTACTGAATTGGTAAGGGCCCTGCAATCTGTTATGACTAACTAAGTTTTCAATTTACGCTATACTATGCTGAAGAAATTATTACCGCTTATTGTCATCCCGATGGCTGTTCATTCACAGGACGCAAAAAAAATACATGCCAAAGCCATTGTTGCCGACTCGCACAATGATATCCTGACAGCCTGCCTTGAAAAGAAAGTAAGTATGGACAAGGAGCTGAAAGGCACCACACAATCTGACCTTACCCGTTTTAAAGAAGGCGGGGTGGATGTACAGATCTTTTCTGTCTGGTGCGATGGCAAAAAGCAAAATCCTTTTGCCTGGGCCAACCAGGAAATGGATACTTTATATGCGGTGGCCGCAAGAAATCCCGACAAAATAGTGATTACCAAAACATACCGCGATCTTACAAAAGCCGTAAAGGCAAATAAGCTGGCCGCCATGTTTGGCGTAGAGGGCGGGCATATGATTGAAGATAATATTGATAATCTCAACCGCATATATGAAAGAGGTGCCAGGTACATGACCCTTACCTGGAATAACTCTACCAGTTGGGCCACATCGGCCATGGATGAAACCTACAGGAAAGACAGCCTGGACCGCACTCACAAGGGGCTGACAGGGTTGGGGAAAGCCATTATTAAACGCATGAACGATCTGGGTATGATGGTAGACCTTTCACATACGGGAGAACAAACTTTTTGGGACGCTATCCATACCACTACTAAACCTGTTATTGTTTCTCACAGTAATGCCTATGCGCTGTGCCCGGTCTTCCGCAACCTGAAAGATGAACAGATTATTGCGGTAGGAAAAAACGGTGGGGTTATTGACCTGAATTTTTACTCCGGCTTTGTTGACAGTAATTTTCATAGCAAAGAAGCCGGATTCCTGGAAGCCCACGCAAAAGAATTGGATTCACTGAAGAAAACAGGAATGCAACAGGAATACGCAATGAGCCTGATTGTTGAAAAATATGCCTCAGAAGCAAATAGCGCACGCCCTCCTTTAAGTATGATACTTGATCACCTGGATCATATTGTAAAACTCGCGGGTGTTGACCATGTAGGTATTGGATCAGATTTTGACGGTATCACGTCCTCGCCCCGGCAACTGGACGATGTAACAAGCTATCCAATTATTACAAAAGCATTGCTGGAAAGGGGGTACAGTAAAAAAGAGGTAACAAAAATAATGGGTGGAAATATTTTGCGTGTTCTGAAAGCAAATGAAAAATAGATGTTTATGAAAAGAAATATTCTTCTCCTTTTACTGCTTCCGTGGCAGTTATCGGCACAGGGTAGTGCGGATATCAGTTCATGGGAAAAGCAGGCGAAAAATGTAACGATCATCCGTGACAAATGGGGTATTCCGCATATTTATGGCAAGTCAGATGCGGATGCCGTATTCGGGTTGCTGTATGCCCAGTGCGAAGATGATTTTAAGCGTGTAGAGATGAACTATATTGAAAAGCTCGGAAGGTTATCAGAGGTAAACGGCGAAAAAGATATCTATAACGATTTACTGATCCGGCTGGTGATTGATTCCGCTGAAGCGATTAAAGATTTTGAAACAAGTCCGCCCTGGTTGCAGAAACTGATGCGGGCCTATGCGGATGGCATTAATTACTATCTTTTCAAACACCCGGATGTGAAGCCCGCCCTTCTCAAGCATTTTGAACCCTGGTATCCCTTACTGTGGACGGATGGGAGTATTGGGGCGATTGATATTGCCGATGTTACGGTAAACGAGATAAAAAGCTTTTACGGCGGAAGCAATCCAACAAGCGGCCTCTCGGCAATGGTAAAGCGGAAAGAAGACGTGGATGCCCTTCCCGGCGGCTCAAACGGGTTTGCCATCGCTCCTTCCAAAACCGCTTCCGGGAACGCGATATTATATATCAATCCCCATGTAACTTTTTATTTCCGTCCCGAAGTGGCTGTTGAGAGCGAAGAAGGTCTGCATGTGTACGGAGCCGTTACCTGGGGCCAGTTCTTTATTTACCAGGGTTTTAATGAGCATTGCGGCTGGATGCACACTACCAGTTATAGTGATGTTGCCGATAGCTATGTTGAAAAAGTAAGAAACAGGAATAACCAGCTTGTATATGAATATGACAATACGCTGATGAATGTTATTCAGAAGCCCATTAAAATTCAATACCTGGAAAACGGCAGGATGCTTTCAAAAACCATCACTGCGTACTATACCCACCATGGACCCGTAATGGCCAAAAGAAATGGCAGCTGGATCACCGTACGCGCCAATAACCGGAATGTACGGGGATTGATTCAATCCTGGGAACGAACCAAAGCGAACAGTTTTGCTGACTTTAAAAAAAGTATGGAACTGGTTGCCAATACTTCCAATAACACCGTATATGCAGACGACAAAGGCAATATATCTTACTGGCATGGCAACTTTATGCCCAGGAGAGATACAAAATTCAACTGGTCTAAACCGGTGGATGGAAGTACCAGTGCCACCGAATGGAACCGGCTACACACACTGGATCAACTGATACAGGTACATAACCCCTCCACAGGATTTATACAAAATTGTAATTCAAGCCCCTTTACCGTTTCAGGAGCAGCCAGTCCTAAAAAAGAAAATTTTCCTACGTACATGGCACCGGCTGGTGAAAATTTCAGGGGATTGAATGCCGCTAAAATTTTAAGCAGTACAGATCAATACAACATTGATAAAATGATACAGTCAGGCTATGATACGCATCTTACCGCATTTGATATCCTGGTACCCGCATTGGTAAAGGCTTTTAAAGCGCATCAAAACGACTCTGCCTACCTGTTACTGGAAAGGCCTATGCGTTACCTGGAAGCCTGGGATAAAAATGCTTCAGAAAGTTCAGTGGCTACTACGCTCGCGATCGAATGGGCTCAAAAAATCTGGCCCGCCATCCTAAGGGAAAACGGTGCCGGCGATAATGCCGACCAGGTAGACAAAACCAGACACTATGCGGCAAGCGCAACCGCCGCCGCTTTGCTGGACCCGCTCGTAGCAACAGTTCGCGACCTGACCAAAAGATTCGGTACCTGGCAAAAAGCCTGGGGCGATATCAATCGTTACCAGCGGCTAAATGGCAATATCGCCGATACGTTTGATGATTCACAACCGAGTATCCCTGTGGGCTTTGCTGCTTCCACCTGGGGCTGCCTGCCATCTTTTGCAAGCAGAACCTATCCCGGCACCCAATTACGATATGGGTATAACGGTAACAGCTTTGTTTGCGCTGTTGAATTTGGAAAAACGGTAACCGCAAAATCCCTGCTCGCTGGTGGAGAAAGCGGTGATATAAATTCAAAACACTTTGTTGACCAGGCGGCAATGTATTCCAAAGGCCAATTCAAAGACGTATTATTCTATAAAGAGGATGTGTTGAAGAACGCGGAAAGAACGTATCATCCCGGCGAGTGAGACCTGAATCGTGAGTCATCATTTATCGATAAATCGAATCGTATAGGCCTGCACAAGTGCCGGGTTCTCGGGTGTTAAAGTGAAGGATATGGAAATATTCCCTTTCTCCCCTTCCATTACAAAAGAGCCGCGTAACTGGTTCTCTGGCACCATGTCTCCGACCCTGATGATCTTGCCGGCCCTGGTAAAGATTTCACTTGCTTCCTTCTTTAGCCTTTCAGTAAAATAATCTGAAAAGAAATTCTCAGCGAATATTCCGGAAGCCTGTGCCCCGTTAAAATCTGGCAACAGCTTAACCAGTTCATTACGACGTTGGGTTAAGATGGCGGATGGGGGCAATACACGGGGTTTTAACTGAGCAGTCCGGATAAGTGTATCCAGCACCATGGTATTGGCCATACTGGCAGAAGCATAGGTTGAATTGGCAAAAAAGATCACGCCGATTCCATATTCCGGCAATATCGCCCAGTTGCTGCCAAAGCCGGGCAGGCCGCCACTATGCCCGATTGTTTCCCGGCCTTCACAATCCCTTGTCCACCGAAGTCCATACGCATACGCTGAGGCCTGCGCGCAGGGCCTTCCGCCAGGATATTTATAGTTGGCATTGAGCCCGGCAAATCGCCAGGGTTGCTGCATTTCCCGAATAGTAGAACGTTTAACAGGCCCTGCATCCGCACCATTTCTGGCAGGCCAGGCAAACTGGTGTAAAGCCACATATTTGCTGAAAGATTCAATAGATGTAATCATCCCTCCCATGGCTCCATAAATACCATCATGCAGCAATGCCTCTTCGCGCCAGCTGTTATCCATCCACCGGTAACCATGCGCCAGTGCTGCCGGTGGTACTTTGGTGTACTCCCATTCAGCCCCCGTCATCCCAAGCGGCTTCCAGATATTCTTTGAGATATAATCGCTGTAAGCAATACCTGTTACTTTCTGTATGATATAGCCTAGCATAGCGAAGCCCATATTACTATATTCATACGTTAGACCCGGATCATTGGAAAAACTGATACCCCTTTTTATCATTGCCAACAGCTGGGCATCTGAAACGGCCAGTTGCCTGTCGCCCCAGGGATTGTCTTCCGGAAAACCCGCGGAATGCGTAAGCAGGTTACGGATTGTGATAACAGGTGCGTCACTGGTAAGTTGCTGGGCTTTCATAGCTGGGATATAATTCGAAACGGGATCATCCAGCTTTAGTTTTCCCTCATCGCGCAGTTTTACAATAGCCATTGCTGTAAAGCTCTTGCTCATAGATGCGATGCGGAACATTGATTTTGTGGTAGCCGGTACTTTTTTGTCTATATCCGTATAGCCTCCGCTTCCTGCATAAATTAACTGCCCGTCCATCATCACACCAAAAGCGTAACCCGGGAGATGATTCTTCTCCGAATACTCACGATATATCTTTTCTATCACCGGGAACAACAGCTCCACCCGCTTCGCTCTTTCTGTATCAGCAAAGAAAGGAGGCTGGTAAGCTGCATTGGGGTTACTGTTTTGCGCAGGAAGGCAAACAGGAACTAACGCAAGAAGCAAAACCCCAGTCAATAGTGTTTTCATAGCCCATAAGTTTACCCGATAAGATACAAATTGTTGCCCAAACCGCGCCCCTGCGCCTTCGCGAGAAAAAAATTGCCCGCAGAGGCACAAGGGCGCGGTGTTAGTATTGATTTAATTTTTGGATGTAGCGGTTGAGCCTGCTGCTGGCCATAAAATTTTTCTCCAGTTCCATATTGAACGGTACAGGCGTATCCAGAGAGGCGCAACGCATAACCGGTGCGTCCAGTAGCTCAAAACAATACTCGCTGATCCAGGCACTGATCTCTGCTCCTATGCCTCCGGTTAATGTGTCTTCATGTAAGATTAAAACCTTTCCCGTTTTTGAAACGGCTTCCTCAATGGCAGTATAATCCAGGGGTTGCAGGGTTCTCAGATCGAGAATATGTAGTGATATGTCTGGATGGATTTCCTGGTATTCAAGTGCCCAGTGTACCGCTGCACCGTAAGTGATTATTGTTATTTCTTCTCCCTCTTTCACCAGTTTCGCCTTTCCTATTTCAACTTCGTAATATTCTTCCGGAACCTTACCGCTGACGCTTCGGTACAAGGCTTTGTGTTCAAAAAACAATACGGGATTGGGGTCATTGATAGCGGCGATTAATAACCCTTTCGCATCGTGAGGGTTGGAGGGATACACTATTTTCAGCCCCGGCACATGCGTAAACCAGGCTTCATTGCTCTGGGAATGGAAAGGACCTGCGCCTACGCCGCCCCCGGTTGGCATTCTTATTACCACATCGGCATGCTGGCCCCAGCGGTAATGGATCTTGGCAAGGTTATTTACAATCTGGTTAAAGCCCACGGTTACAAAATCTGCGAACTGCATTTCCATCACGGAACGGAAGCCTTCCAGGCTCAAACCCAGTGCCGCGCCAACAATGGCACTCTCGCACAAGGGTGTATTGCGCACACGCTGTTTTCCAAACAGCTCAACAAAACCTTCCGTTATTTTAAACGCGCCGCCATACTCGGCAATGTCCTGCCCCATGAGTATCAGGTTGGCATGTTTTTCCATGCTTTGGCGTAAAGCTTCCTGTATCGCGTCAATTAGCCGCTTCTCGGGAGCTGCTGCCATTTGTGCATCGCTAATCATGGGCACAGCTAGAGGCTCATTCCTCACGCGGGGCGCATATACATCCCGCAACTCTTCTTCCGTATCTACCACCATCTCCGATGCGGTGCCCGCTAACCTCAACTCCTGCTCAATATATTCCCGATATTCGTTCCTGATATCCGCTACCTGCATTTCCGTTAACAGGTTTTGGCCGATGAGTATTTGCTCAAAATTTTTAATGGGATCTTTCCTTCCCCATTCTTCCAACAGTTCTTTAGGCACATATTTGGTTCCGCTGGCTTCTTCATGCCCGCGCATCCGGAAGGTCATACATTCTACCAGGTAGGGTTTGCTGTTTTGTATACAGTATTCGCGAACACTTTTTATCGTATCATATACTTCCAGTACATTATTCCCGTCAATACGAATGCCTTCCATTCCGTAGCCCTTGGCTTTATCCACCAGGCTCTCGCAACGGTACTGTTCATTCACCGGCGTGCTTAATCCATACCCATTATTCTCAATCACAAAAATTACCGGCAGGTTCCAGACAGCCGCAACATTCAGGGCCTCATGAAAATCGCCCTCGCTGGTTCCCCCATCGCCACTGAACGCAAGTGATACCTTGTTTTCTTTCCGGAGTGAATAGGCCAACGCAACACCATCTGCAATGGCAAGCTGTGGCCCCAGGTGGGATATCATACCGCAGATATAATGCTCCCTGCTGCCAAAATGAAAACTCCTTTCGCGTCCCTTGCTATAGCCTTCTTTATTCCCCTGCCATTGCATAAATAATTTATGCAGTGGCATCTGCCGCGAAGTAAATACACCCAGGTTCCTGTGCAGGGGCATGATCCATTCATCTTGCTGCAGTGCCAGGGTACAACCTACCGAAATGGCTTCCTGCCCAATACCGCTGAACCATTTACTGATCTTGCCCTGCCGCAATAAAACCAGCATCTTCTCCTCAATCATCCTCGGTAGAAGAAGACTGCGGTAGATATGGAGTAGTTCATCTTTGGATGGATTCATGCAGCGGGGCATTTGGGCGAGGCTAAGGTAGTTGAATTGTTTTGCTATGTAAGGGAGCTTTTGGGGGTTGGCTTTTGGGGGTTGGCTTTTAGGGGTTAGCTTTTGGCACTTGGCTATTAGGGTTTGGGATTTTATGGTTAGCGGATTTAAAAAACCACCCTGCGCTATTGCGGGGTGGTTTCTATTTTATTTTGCTAATACAATACAAGTGCTAAGCCAAACGCTAATAGCTAATAGCTAATAGCCAATAGCTAACTGCTCCCATTAATCCCTGCTGCTTAGCTTACTCAGCAGTTTCAGTATTTCAAGATACAACCATACCAGGGTTACCATCAAGCCAAAAGCACCATACCACTCCATAAACTTGGGCGCTCCTCGCTCAGCTCCCTGCTCAATCATGTCGAAATCGAGGATCAGGTTCAGTGCGGCGATGGCTACAATAAAGAGGCTGATACCGATACTCAGCAAGCTGCTGTCATAGGCAAAGCCTACATTCACGCCAAACAGGTTCAACAACATGGTAAGCAGGTAAAAGATAGCAATACCTACCGTTGAAGCGATAATCACTGATTTGAATTTCTCCGTAGCCTTAATGATACGAAAATTATACAGCAGGAACATGGCAATCGCCACCCCAAACGTTAACCCCACAGCCTGCATTACCAGTCCCGGGTTGGTTTTCTCAAACGCCTTATTCAAGATAGCAGATATCCCGCCGATAAATAAACCTTCCAGCAGGGCATACAAAGGAGAGAGGTAGCCGGCCCAGTTGGGTTTAAAAGAAATAATCAATCCGAAAATCAACCCGCCAATGGCACCCACCATCATCAGGGTGGTCATGGTGTCGGGCTTGCCTTCCTGGAACAGGTGCCAGTTATACGCGGCACCGGCAATAATCATCAGCGTAAGGAAGCCGAATTTATTAATCGCTCCCCGCACACTCATCACCCCTTGTATATCCGCTTCAATACTTGAACTCTTATCAAAAATTTTCTGGGTAAGCGTTGGATTACCCGATTTAAAAATGGCCATAATCAATACAATTTAATTACCAAATATACGAAGGTGTTTCATCAAGAAAAGCCTAAAATTCGTGAACGGCGGGAACCGTGAACCGTGAATCGTGAATCGTCAATCGTGAATCGTGAATGGAGGAGTAGAATAGCCGAAGCCCGCAAAGAACCGCCCATCGGCGCCTCACGGTTCACGTCTCACGTCTCACGCCTCACGGTTCACGCTACCGCCTGCTATGGTCATGGGCCAGGCGCACGGGGCGTTTGAGATCGGGATAGTGGTCTACTGTTTCCAGTACGTAGCGGGGGTTGCTTTTTAGCAGGGTAATAAACTTAGCCAGGGAATCGGCATCATCAGGGCGCTTAAACATCCTGTCGTGGGTAAGAATAACCAGTTGGTTCTTCACATGGGTGCGGTTGCGGGTAAAAGCACTGTCAACATCGGCCGCCATTTGCACCGCAGACTGGATCGGTCGGGCGGTTTTATGGCCAAATCGCCATTCCACATCCCAGCCTATCACATTAAACCCGGCACTATCCAGCAAATGGGTAACCGGTTTCACCAGCCAGCTTGCCTTCATATCGTTTTCCCGGTCCCAGGCACTGTTTCCCGGCAGGCGAACAATTTTAAAAGGAACATTCAGCGAGTCCTGGGCTTTGGCAAAATCCCTTTCGGCCAGTTCCGGTGCTTTGTAAAACTTCTCGTATCTGCCATTGGCATGGGTATAGCTGTGATTGGCGAGCAGGATCTGCGGGTATGATTCCCGGATCATGGATACTATCGACTTACCATCCGGCCGTAATGCCGCATGAAGGCCTACCATAAAAAAACTGGCTTTGATATTTTCTTTCCGGCACAGATCGTAGCAGGTCAGGGTGCCGGGTTGTGGACCATCGTCGAAAGTGAGATAAATGTATTGCTTATTGCTGTCGTAAGTAATAGGTGCCCAATCGAACTTATTGGCATTACCGGCTTGCAGCGCATCTGAAGTACCCTCTGCGCCTGTAGTACCCTCGGGCGCATTATCAACCAATGCGTTAGCCGATCCAATACACTGGCTAAGCACTACCAGGCAGAGGCCCGCCAGCGCGTAATTCCAAATCCTTTTCACAAAAATAAGATTGATGAATGCAAAGATAAACCGTTGCGGATTAACGAAATAGGTAAAAACAAATTTATAAGCCATATTTAAGACTCCCGGTAGGGATTTATTCGGCTTCTGTTGTATTACCTTCGTGTTATTAATAAGCTATATGGAAACAAAAGAAGAGATCATACAGCATGTGGTGATCAAGTTTGCCGGTGATAGTGGGGATGGGATGCAGCTCACAGGCCAGCAGTTTACCAATAATACCGCTATGCTGGGTATCGACCTGGCCACTTTTCCTGATTTCCCGGCCGAGATCCGGGCCCCGATCGGTACACTGCCGGGGGTGAGCGGGTTCCAGCTGCACTTTTCCTCTAATAAGGTATTTACACCCGGAGATATTGCTGATGTACTGGTTGCCATGAATGCCGCGGCTTTAAAAGTGAACCTGAAAGCCCTGAAGCCGGGCGGTAAGATCATCGTAAACATAGAGGGATTTGACGCCAAAAACCTACGCCTGGCTAACTATCCCGACGGGGTAAACCCATTGGAAGATGGCAGCCTGGATAGTTATGAAGTAACCAAAATAGATGTAACCAAACTTACACGCGAGGCACTGAAAGAATTTACCGAACTGGGTAACAAGGAAAGGGACCGCGCCAAAAATATGTTTGTGCTGGGATATATTTATTGGATGTACAATCGTAACCTCGATAATACGATCGAGTTCCTGAAAGAAAAATTCGGCAAAAAACCCACCATCCTCGACAGTAATATTAAAGTACTGCAGGCGGGTTACAATTACGGTGACACGACCGAAACCTTTACTACCCGTTACACCGTAGCCAAAGCAAAAATGCAGGCGGGTACCTACCGCAGCATTATGGGTAACCAGGCTTTGGCACTGGGTATTGTTGCTGCGGGAGAAAAAAGCGGGCTGGAGATTTTCCTGGGCGCCTACCCCATCACTCCCGCGTCTGATATATTGCATGAGCTGAGCCGGCACAAAGGCTTTGGTATTAAAACATTCCAGGCCGAAGACGAGATTGCGGCTATCGCTGCGGCTATCGGTGCCAGCTATGGCGGTGCTTTGGGCGTTACCGCAACATCAGGACCGGGGATGGCGCTGAAAACCGAGGCGATGGGCCTTGCCGTGATGTTGGAAATACCTTTACTGATCATAAATATTCAAAGAGGAGGGCCTTCTACCGGGTTGCCTACCAAGACCGAACAAAGCGACCTGCTGCAGGCCTATTACGGGCGCAATGGCGAATGCCCGATGCCCGTGCTGGCAACCGCAACGCCGAGCGACTGCTTCGATGCGGTGTATGAAGCCACACGGATTGCCATACAGCACATGACCCCGGTTATTTTATTAAGTGATGGATATATAGCGAACGGAGCTGAACCCTGGAAATTTCCCACCTCTTCAGAACTGGAGCCCATCACTGTTACTTTCAAGAAAGAACTGGCGGAAGATGAGCCTAAGTTCCAGCCCTACAGAAGGAATGAAAAGTTGGCCCGCGCCTGGGCCATTCCCGGAACACCGGGTTTGGAACACCGTATCGGAGGACTGGAGAAGCAGGATGTAACCGGCAATATCAACTATGAGCCCGAAAATCACCAGCACATGGTGAACATACGCCAGGCCAAAGTAGATAAGATCGCCGACTATATTCCGCTGCAGCGGATAGACAGCGGTCCCGAAAAAGGAAAAGTATTGGTGTTGGGATGGGGATCCACCTATGGTGCTATCAAAAGTGCCGTATTGCAGTTACAGGCCGAGGGCCATGCGGTTAGTCATGCCCATATCCGATACCTGCGACCCTTTCCCAGGAATCTCGGTGAAATACTGAATAATTTTGATCATGTATTAATTCCTGAGATCAATAACGGGCAGCTGGTTAAAATTATACGCGACCAGTACCTGGTGGATGCAAAACCTTACAATAAGGTAATGGGAATTCCGATTACAAAAGGTGAACTGGAAGACGTTATCCGTAAGCTGTTATAAATGAATATTGAGGAACTCAGGCAGTATTGTCTCAGCAAACCCGATGCGGAAGAAACCCTTCCTTTCGGACCCGATACCCTTGTGTTTAAGGTGAAAGGCAAAGTTTTCCTGCTAACGGGTTTGGATAGTTATCCCCTGCAGTTCAATGTTAAAGCCAATCCTGATAAAGCTATCGAGCAGCGGGAAGAATACCCCGATTGCGTATTGCCCGGCTGGCACATGAATAAAAAACACTGGAACACGGTTATTGTAAACGGAACCTTAAGCAACCGGCAGTTGCAGGAGTTTATTGATGACTCGTATAATTTAGTAAACAGGAAAAAATAAAGGTCTTTGAGCGGCTGTTTAGCGAAGAGACCGATAGTATTTGCATACATCTTTAAGCCCGCATTCATCGTGTTTTGGATTCCGCGCTAAACAGGTATACCGGCCGTGCAGTATCAGCCAATGATGGGCTTTGTGAACCAGTTCCTCCGGGATATTTTTAATCAACTCCTTTTCTACTGCCAATGGAGTAGTGGCTTTGGAACCCACCAGTCCTATCCTTTTACTTACCCTGAACACATGGGTATCTACCGCCATGTTCGGCTGCTCGTCTATCACGCTGGTGATCACATTAGCGGTTTTTCTACCCACACCCGGTAACTGAACCAGTTCCTCTACCGTCATGGGTACTTCTCCTCCAAATTTCTCCAGCAACATATTGGCCATGCCAATCAGGTGTTTGGTTTTATTGTTAGGGTAGGATATGCTCTTGATATAGGGGAACAGCTCGTCGAAACTGGCTTTGGCCATTTTCTGCGGCGTAGGATATTTTCGGAAGATGGCCGGTGTGGTGAGATTCACCCGCTTATCGGTACACTGGGCCGAAAGGATAACAGACACCAGCAACTGGAAAGGATTGTCGTATACCAGTTCGGTTTCGGCGATAGGGAAGTGCTCTTCAAAATAGGCTATCACTTTTTGGTAGCGTTCTTTCTGGGTCATGGATCGCGGATTGCGGGATTTTGATATGATTTTCGCGGAAATGGGGGCTGTAATGCAAACTGCAGGATTTGTAGGAAAACAGCCCAAAATTCGCTAAAATTCAGCAATAAATAGAAAAATACTATTTATTTCCCTTTAAATGATGCTTTTGCGTGGCTGATAATATGCTTGAGAGATGCTTTAGAGGGAGATGAGAGTTGCAATGTATCCAGTTGCCTGAGGGTGCGTTTCAGCACCTGGAGACGGCCCTTCAGTTCAAGATCGTGCAAAACAGCTTCTTCAATGGCGGTCTGGGTTTTAGGTGAACATTCTTTATAGAGATACCGGATCAGGTCTTCTTCAGTGATTTTTTTCATAGTTATCAGCAACCTGTAGTCGGAGGATACCGGTGCTGAATTAAAACGGAGAATGCCCTGGGTTATTGCCGGTTTTGGGTAGAATCTGGCAAAGAAAAGGCCTAACGATTTTGTTCAGGATTTATTTTTTTGCGGCGGTAGAATCTTCTATGATGTATATATCCTCCCCATCTTTTTTCATGAGATAGTGCTCCCGGGCAAACTTTTCAAGGGCCGCGGGATTGTTCTGAAGATCGTTGAGCTCTTTCTGGGTTCTTTCTATCTCCTGCACATAATACCGCTTCTTGGCTTCCAGTTTGGCCAGTTCCGCCCGCCTTTCTTTCTGTTGGAAATAATCACGCTGGTCAAAAAATAACATCCATACCACAAAAAACGCAGTGGCAACCAGGTATTTATTGGTGAGTATGGAAGCTATTTTTTTCAAAAAGAATGGACTATTTGTTAGGTGCTGGTTGCTGCATTTCAGAGTCCGGTAAAATTAGGAAATAAAAAACACCTGTCAATTCATTACTAATTAACAGGTGTGGAGAAGGGAAACTTCTTATTATTTACCGAACTTGATCTTTCCTTTCGGGTAAACACCGGTGCTTCCCAGCATTTCTTCTATCCGGATCAATTGGTTGTATTTGGCGATACGGTCGGTACGTGATGCGGAACCGGTTTTGATCTGTCCGCAGTTGAGTGCCACGGCCAGGTCGGCAATGGTAGTATCTTCGGTTTCACCGCTGCGGTGGCTCATAATAGTATTGTAACCGTTATGTTGTGCCAGTGTAACCGCATTGATGGTTTCTGTAAGGGTACCGATCTGGTTAACCTTCACCAGTAACGCGTTCGCAATATCTTTGTCGATACCGGTCTGCAGCCTGTTTACATTGGTAACAAACAGGTCATCCCCTACCAGCTGGCATTTGCTGCCAACAGCCTGTGTAAGGGCTTTCCAGCCATTCCAGTCGTCTTCCGCCATACCATCTTCAATAGAAGCGATAGGGTATTGTTTCACCCATTTTTCCCAGAATTTAACCAGCTCATCGCTGCTTACGATCTTACCGCTGCTCTTATGAAAAACATATTTTTTCTTTTTAGCATCCCACAATTCGCTGTTGGCGGCATCCATGGCAATCACGATCTGTGATCCTGTCTTGTAACCGGCCGCAGAAATGGCTTCCAGTACGGTTTCAATGGCTTCTTCATTGCTTTGGATATTGGGGGCAAATCCACCTTCATCACCTACATTGGTGCTGAATCCTTTTTTCTTTAACACGCTTTTCAGCACATGAAATATTTCAACCCCCCAGCGCAGCCCTTCACTGAAACTAGACGCGCCAACGGGCATGATCATAAATTCCTGGAAATCTATTTTGTTATCCGCATGTGCTCCCCCGTTCAGGATATTCATCATGGGCATCGGTAATGTTCTGGCATTGGTACCGCCTATATAGCGGAACAAGGGCAAAAGCCGCTTCGTCTGCCGCCGCCTTGGCTACCGCCATACTTACAGCCAGAATGGCATTAGCCCCTAATTTGGTTTTGTTAGGGGTACCATCCAGCGCAATCATTTCGCCGTCAATGGCAGCCTGCTGGGCAACATCATATCCTACAATGGCTTCAGAAATAATCTCATTTACATTCTTAACCGCTTTCAGCACCCCTTTTCCCGCATATTTCTTTTTGTCCTCATCCCTCAATTCCGCCGCCTCATGAATACCGGTACTGGCACCGCTCGGAACCGCCGCACGGCCCAATGCGCCGTCATCGGTAAGAACGTCTACTTCCACGGTTGGGTTACCGCGACTATCTAATATCTGCCTGGCATGTACTTCAATAATGTAACTCATTTTATGATGCTTGTTTGGTTAATGGAGCGCAATTTAAGGAAACAGAACGACAGATGGCGGATGGGCAGACTAATATCCTGTCAGTTCCCGGAACACTTCTTCCAGGCTATGCCCCTCGGTTTGCAGGGAAACGATATTGAGATTATGGTCGAGAGAGAGTTGCAGCAGCTGTTTCCGGACCGATTCGGGGTTTACGGTTTGCAGTTTAAAGCCGGAAGACTGGTAAGCCCTTAATTCGATAACACCGCTTACCTGTTCCATCAGCTTGCTGCTAACCGGCTCACTGAACTGAACAAAAACGATATGGGAGCCCGATTTACCCTTTTGAAGGTTGGCGAGCGTGTCATCCGCCACAATGCTCCCCTTGTTGATAATAATCACGCGGTCGCAGATAGCTTCCACTTCCTGTAATATATGGGAGGAGAATAGCACGGTTTTGCTTTCCCCCTGCTGTTTAATTACATTCCTGATCTCAATGATCTGGTTAGGGTCCAGCCCGCTGGTCGGCTCATCCAGAATCAACACTTCGGGATCGTGGATAAGGGCGGCGGCAAGTCCCACTCGTTGTTTATACCCTTTGGAAAGCTGGCCCAGCTTTTTGCCGGCTTCAACCGATAAGCCCGTTAATACAATCACCCTTTCAATGGCTTCTTTCCTGTTTTTCAGCTGATGAATGCCCGCGATAAAATCCAGGTATTCCCTTACATACATATCATAGTAAAGGGGATTGGCCTCCGGCAGGTACCCGATCTTCTTTTTTACGGCAATGGGATCAGCAGAAACGGATACCCCGCTTACCCTGGCAGAGCCGCTGTCTGCAGCCAGGTAGCCTGTGATCATTTTCATCGTGGTACTCTTGCCGGCTCCATTAGGCCCCAGGAACCCAACGATCTCCCCTTTTTTAATGGAGAAGGAAACCTGGTTCACCGCTTTCTGCGTGCCATAGTGTTTGGATAAATGAGTAACCTCGATAGACATTCCGTTCGTTTGTTCAAAATTACCGGAATGGGATGAGATTATGGCGTGGGCAGCGGGTTAAGGATTTGATAAAGATGGGTTGAAATAGGTATTAATACTCTATGGAAAAAAAGAAGGGCATAACAACTGTTCAGTTTTCTTATGTATATATTCCCAACCCAACTAGAAAAGCTAAATAAAGTGGTTTACTTGACAAATAGGTACCCGTATAAATTATACAATGAGTGGTATAGTATAACAATCAATAAATAGTTCTTAGTTCTCTCTTTAGCGTATATGTACAACGTGTTAATTAAAAGACCGCCAATAAATGCCATACAGGAATATAGCCAAAAATATAAATGCGCCAATCCGAAAAGTAATGAAGGCACAATGATCAGAATAGTCTTATTATTAAACTTTAATTTCTTTAATATAAAATTCGGCATTTGTTGAAATATAAGTGTTTCAACAATCGGTGAAATAATAACAATAATAAAAAGAGGGGAACAGACGAAAATTCTGAAAGCCCGGTTGAACTATTTTGATAATGAAAGAAGGAATTATTCAAAAAATTGAAGACGTAGCCATTTAAAAGTGCCAACAAATACAATAGAACAAAACATATCAACAATTTTCGATTCATAATTTGTAGAGGAATAAATAAATCAATCTGGCATATTTACAAAAAGCTTTTTAATTAATTTCCTTCTGCTCTTAACAACAATTACTCCATGTATAATAGATCTAGAAGAAATGTTATTTCGATATTCAACCAACTGTCTCTGAGTTGTGCTTTTTAGTGAGGAGCTTAACGTGTTCTTTTAACCAACTGTTGAAAGTTGTATACCGAAAAAGTATTAAGGTTAATATAATAAGGGATATAATTGACCCTTCAATTCCGAAATCGCCTCCATTTACGATATTACCTTCAGTTCGAACAAGCTTTACTAGGGTATGTTGAACTGGTAAGCCGCTGACTTCTCCCCCGATTATATTTCCGGAACAAAAGTTCCAGAATGTGTGCATCAGCGAAACTAAAAGCAAATTTTTGCCCGATGCAATATACATTAGCGAAATTATCACGCTTGAAATAAAAATTAGTACAAAAGCAACTAAATCGTACCCTGAATTTGCGATATGACAAAGTGAAAAAATAATACTTGACAGAACTATTTTTGTACTGAGGTTTCCTTTTGTTTTAGTGCTGCCCAGTAGTGCATGTCGAAACATCACCTCTTCAAATGTAGCGAACAAGAAAAAAAATGGTAAATAATAGAATGCTTTTCCGTCAAAATTAAAAAAAAGCGAACTAGATCTATCAACTAATTCTATTAGCAATACAATGAGGACTGGAAGGATAAAGCTGACAAGCAACTCGATCCAATGATACTTTAGCTTATTTACTTGCTCTTTTGTCGGCCATATGTTTATTTCCTTATAGATTACAATTATGAAAAATATTGCCGTTGCAAGGATGTTTGGTAAAGAAAACTCAAAAATTGATATCGTTTTACTAATATGAAATAAACGAAAGATTAGAACAACGAGTCCGTAAGTAAGCATCAAGTAAATAAAATATACCGCCAGTCTGCCGAATATGGTCGCAATACTTATGGAAATCTCTCGGAAAAATTCTTTCATATTTACTCTTTAGACTAAGATAAAAAAGCTAAGGCGATATTTGGTCGCCTTAGAGTACATTTCCTGGTTATTGATTGGATCAAGATTGTAATTGTTCAAATGTAATATGTTCATGACGTTTATTTTTTATGGTCTTCCCCTGCCTTACACTCATGGTGGTTGAATTTTCAGCGGTTTATTTACTTGCTTATACTGCATGGCTCCAGTTCGTATCAATACTCGGCTGTCACACTAACCCGAAGTAGTATCGCTTCTACCATCGTCCTCTTTTTTGTTTGCCCGCCGGCAAATTTGGGGTTCAATGAAGGAGTAACACCCATTGATCGCGATATCAATATTTTAAGCAAGCAATCGAGTCTTTGCTACGCTACCGAATTTGTATTCCCTTCTAATGATTCCATTTTCTATCCTACCTCGGTACCCGTAAAAAGATAAATTATAATTCCCTGATAAAACAATCCGCCGAATTAATTCGACAAAACTGAAATACTTAAAAGCGAAGCTAGGAGTTACATGTAATACCTGCAATGGTGATTTACAACCATGCGGAAAGGCGCAGGTGGAGATAGATAATGTAGTAACAGTACCGCTTTTTAAAATGTTTCAATTACAGCTGAGGCCAATATATTGATGGGATTCCCTTTCAGTGGAATTGGAGTAGTTACACCTTTTTCATTTGCATTCCCTGGAATAAAAATTCCCTTTTCGAATTCCATATACCATTTAAAATTCAGCACCCTGCCCCGCCTGTATGTTAATCTTTCACTCAGGAGGCTTGTTTCGCCAACACCGTTATCACTTTTCTGTCCCGTAGATCTCCTAAGCAACTCGTTAGTTGATTTATTAATCCACTGTACCCCAACAAAAAAAGAGGTTCTATCCAGGATGATATTCTGCTCCTTTATATCAACTTCGAGAATTCCTTTCTTGAAATTGGTTTCAGAAAAAATTACTTGCTTTTTTAAAAGCTCTTCGCCCGGTAGGCCATCTTCTCTTAAAGAATATATATGCAGTCTTAAAGGATATTCTGAGGAATAATTCTTTAGTCTTGCCATTACTTTCGAAATTCTAAAGGAATGAACGGTATCAGGTATTGTAATCAGTGTTGCCGCTTCAAAGCTCACTGATAACAACTCCCCGGAAAAGGACCTTGTTTGTTTAGTGCTAATTATGCCAACTTCCCTGGAAGTTGTATTAGTAACTACAACATCTTCGAGTATATATGGTTTTTCGCTTAAAAAACGGAATCTCTGTTCTCGTATTTTTTGGCTTCCATTGAAAATATATCGTATCCTATACAGGTAAACAACAATGTATCACCCGGTTTAACATTTATCTTGAATCTACCATTCTCGTCAGCGTCTACAGAATAACTTGACCCGGCTACCCGTATATTTACATAAGGGATGCACTTTCTTTCTTTTACATTAAATACGGCACCTGAAACAGATATTCTTTGAGAATTTCCTGTAAGAAATGAGTTTACCAATATCAGTAGGAATAACAATCTCCTTTCCATTGAAATTATTTTCTAAAAAAGGAATTTTTGTGGCGCATTAAAATTACACTTCGTCTACAGTTACCCTTAATGTAAGGATACGAGTTTCTTACTCTTCCAAAAGCCGCAGACTGCCGTTTATTTTATGATAGCGGCAAAGAAGGGCAAAGTTGATGTTATATGCTGTTTTTAACTATTACGAACTTGTGGTGCTTTTCCAGTCTTTTTCCTTTTAGGGATTATTATTCGGATAATCGTTGGTTCTTAATGTATCAACTCGCCCGACTCCTCCGGCTGCTGATCATAATCACCCTGCCATGCATAGTAGCCGAAAATCACCATCCCCACTGCAATCGGCAAAGCCACTATCACAAAAACGCCCCATTGTATCCAGGTATCTATTACGGGCTTTTTACTGATTTCGCCCGCAGCCGTTTTAACCAAAAAATAAATGGCCACCGGCCCCAACAACATCCAAACAATACCCGCAAGTCTTTTTATCTGGTTCATAACTTTATTTTAATCTTATTTCTATACCGCGTACTTTCACGTCTCACGTCTCACGTCTCACGTCTCACGTCTCACGTCTCACGTCTCACGTCTCACGCCTCACGCCCTCAATCCGCAACATCCGGATCTATCCTGTTGCTGATATACATCGTACCAATCACCAAACAAACCGCCGCAATGATTATCGGGTACATCAATCCTACCAGTTTATCGTTTGTATAAATGGTTGTCAGCAGCGTGGCAATAAACGGCGTCAATCCGCCGAAAACACCATTGCCGATATGATACGGTAAAGACATGGAAGTATACCTGATCTTTGTAGGAAACATTTCTACCAGGAACGCCGCAATGGGGCCGTACACCATGGTAACATACAATATCATCACGAAAACAATGAATACCATTTTCCAGTAATCGCCGTTGCCTACTATCTTATACATTTTTATATCCGGCTTCACTGTTGCCTTACCTGCCATGCTGTAGGCGGTATCTTTTTTTACCTCTACTACACGCATCCCATCCGTATAAAAATGTTTGGCTTCCACCGTTCGCAGGGTATCGGTTGTACCCGTTATTACAGTACGGGTAGTTTTAATCTGCTTCATATCCACCCATTCCAGCTTTGCTTTGGTATCGGTAATGGTTAGCAACCGGCCAAAAAGATACTGATAGCTTACAATGGCCAGTAACATACCTCCCAGCATAATCCATTTACGGCCCACTTTATCGCTCCAGGCGCCGAACAGCACAAAGAAAGGCGTACCGAACAAAATAGCCCAGATCAATATGGTACGCGACTGGTCGAAATCTACCTTACAAACGTTTTCAATGAACGACTGCGCATAAAACTGCCCGGTATACCATACAACCCCCTGGCCCATGGTAGCGCCAAACAAGGCCAGCAATACCATTTTAAGATTACCTCTTTTGGCAAAACTTTCTTTCAGCGGATTAACAGAGCGGGTACCCGCCGCTTTCAGCTTTTCAAACAGGGGCGACTCCTGCATCTTTAAGCGGATATAAATAGATACCACCACCAGCAAGATCGACACCAGGAAAGGTATCCGCCATCCCCAGTCATTAAACTTGGCGATAGAACGGGCCTGGTCTTTGTCCAGCGCATGACGCGTAAGCAATATCACTCCCAGTGAAACAAATAAACCCAGGGTGGCTGTTGTTTGTATCCAGGATGTAAAATAACCACGGCGGTTGGCGGGCGCGTGTTCCGCAACATAGGTGGCGGCACCGCCGTATTCTCCCCCCAATGCCAAACCCTGTAGTAATCTCAGTAATAAAACCAAGATAGGCGCGGCAAAACCGATCGTATCGTAGCCGGGAATAAGTCCGATGGCAAATGTAGACCCCCCCATTAAAACCAGGGTAAGCAGGAATGTATACTTACGACCAATCATATCCCCCAGCCTGCCAAAAACCAATGCGCCAAAAGGGCGAACCACAAACCCCGCGGCAAAAGTGGCCAGGGTAGATAATAAAGCCGCGGTAGGATTGGTTTTAGGAAAGAACTGGCTCGCCAGCACGGTGGCCAGGCTACCGAATATGTAAAAGTCGTACCACTCAATCAGCGTTCCCAGCGAGGAAGCACCGATCACTTTCCAGATACCTTTTGTTTCTTTCATAAGTCGTAAGTCGCTAGTCGTAAGTCGTAAGTCGTAAGTCGTTGGTTATTGTGGGTTGAAAGTTAGTGATAAAACTGATTCACAAAGCAGAACCTGACTTACGACTTACGACTTACGACTTACGACTTACAACTTACAACTTACGACTACATACTTCCCAAACTATCGTATATTTAACCCCGCTAAAATGCTTTCCATGTCTTACCCCTACCAGATTAAGAGTTTTGAGCAGTACAAAGCAGAATATCAAAAAAGTATTACGGATCCGGAAGCCTTTTGGGGTGCTATTGCGGAACATTTTACCTGGCGTAAAAAGTGGGATAAGGTGCTGGACTGGAATTTTACAGAACCTTCCATTGAATGGTTTCGGGGTGGGAAATTGAATATTACCGAAAATTGTCTCGACAGGCATATTGAGCAGTTGGGCGATCAGCCTGCCATCATCTGGGAGCCCAATGCAACGGATGAAAAAAACCGCACACTTACTTATAAAAAGCTGCTGGAAAAAGTTTGCCAGTTTGCGCATGTATTGAAAAACAACGGCGTAGGCAAGGGCGATCGTGTTTGTATATATATGGGCATGATACCTGAGCTGGCAATCGCAGTATTGGCATGCGCCCGTATCGGCGCTATTCATAGTGTTGTATTTGGTGGTTTTTCGGCGCAGAGTATTGCAGACAGGCTATATGATGCCAAAGCTGAATTCATTGTTACCTGCGACGGTGCTTTCCGGGGCGCAAAAGATATCCCCTTAAAAAGTGTGATTGATGACGCGCTGATTGGTAACCACACGGTTAAAAAAGTAATTGTATGCACCCGCAGGAGAACACCGGTATCCATGCTGAAAGGACGTGATATCTGGTGGGAAGAGGAAATGAAATATATCGAAGAAAAGGGCTTAACATTTATAGAAGCCGAGGAAATGGACGCAGAAGATCCGCTGTTCATTCTGTATACTTCGGGGTCTACCGGCAAGCCGAAAGGTGTTGTACATACCTGTGGTGGTTACATGGTGTATACCAACTATACGTTCGTAAACGTTTTCCAATACCAGCAAAAGCAGGTTCATTTTTGCACGGCCGATATCGGGTGGATAACGGGGCATAGCTATATCCTTTATGGCCCGCTGAGTGCGGGGGCTATTTCCCTCCTATTCGAGGGCGTTCCTACCTGGCCGGATGCCGGGCGGTTCTGGGAAATAATAGATAAATACAAGGTCAACATTTTTTATACGGCCCCAACCGCCATACGCAGCCTGATGGGTTTTGGCGATGAACCACTGAAAGGAAGGGATCTCTCCTCGCTGCAGGTATTGGGTACCGTAGGTGAACCCATCAACGAAGAAGCCTGGCACTGGTATAACGACAAAGTTGGCAAACAAAAATGCCCGGTGGTAGATACCTGGTGGCAAACAGAAACGGGTGGTGTACTCATTAGCAATCTCGCCGGCATTACACCATCCAAACCCAGTTGGGCCACTTTACCTTTACCCGGGTTAGAGATGGTACTCGTTGACGAAAATGGAAAAGAAATCTTTGCTGAAGGAGATGAAACCGTGTCTGGCAATCTCTGCATAAAAGCTCCCTGGCCCGGCATACTTCGCACCACGTATGGCGACCATGAACGCTGCCGGGTAAACTACTTCGCTACCTATCCCAATATGTATTTTACCGGAGATGGCGCATTAAGAGATAAAGATGGCTTTTACCGGATCACCGGCCGCGTAGATGATGTGCTAAATGTAAGCGGACACCGGATTGGAACCGCTGAAGTAGAGAATGCGATTAACATGCACGCAGGTGTAGTGGAAAGTGCTGTAGTGGGATATCCGCATGATATCAAAGGCCAGGGCATTTATGCTTACGTTATTTACCACGGCCACAACAGCGATGAAGCACTGGCTAAAAAAGATATCCTTCAAACCGTAACCCGTATCATTGGTGCCATTGCCAAGCCTGATAAGATCCAGTTTGTAACCGGCCTGCCCAAAACAAGAAGCGGAAAGATCATGCGCAGAATCTTAAGAAAAATTGCCGAAGGTGAACTCACTAATCTCGGCGACACCTCAACCCTGCTGGACCCCGCTGTTGTTGATGAAATCAAAGAAGGAAAACTATGAATAATTAGTAATTAATAATTAAAGATGATTACTAATTACTAATTATTAATTACTAATTGTCAATTACCCTTGTGTCCGCGGCGATGGTCATCCTTTACGGTTGTCTTTCCTGTCGTTACGCTGTTCACGATCCCACTTGTCGCGATTATTCTTATACTTGATATCCCTGCTGTCGCGGATAATAGTTTGTTTGGGTCCGCGGCCATTTTTATATTTAGCGTAAGTTGAACGATAGTAGTTATTACGCAAATAAGGCTTGGGTTCATTCACTACAACTTTATAACCTGAATACAGGTCGTAATTACGGTATCGGGCGGGCAGGGAGGGCCTGTTTACCCAACGGTTGTTCTCCTGGTAGATGAATTGCCGGTTCGGCACATCATAATAAGCATCTACGTCCGGCAGGTAATAATAATTAACCCTGTCATAACCCGTAGGACCCCAAACCGGCTGATCACCAATATTGAGATTCACACTAAAATTCACCTGTGCATTGGCCTGGCCAATAAAAAGTGAAAACACAACTACACCTAAGGCGATAATCATTTTCATAGGATATGGGATTTAATCCATCATATCCTATCCAAAAACGGTGCCACTACGGTGAACGGCGCATAGGGAAGGATGAATACCCCGTTGGAGAACCCAGCTTTAACATTTAGGCTTTCATCAGGTTCAGCACGCTGCCATCCCAGGAAGGAAATAGTTTCTTATTATCATTGATCTTCAGGTGCCCGTTAGCAACTGCACTGAACACAGAACGGAAATCGGTACTTACCGGTAGGTCGCGCCCGTCCTCCAGGTCTTCTTTGGCAAGTGTTTTCATGTTATTGGATACTTTTCCTCCCTGCACATCATTACCCAGCACAAACAAACAGCTTGCCCTTCCATGATCGGTACCACCGGTTCCGTTCTGGTGGGCGGTACGGCCAAACTCTGTCATGGTCATTACCGTAACATCATCCTGGTAAGCGTCCAGGTCTTTCCAGAAAGCGGCGATGCTGTCACTGAAATCTTTCAGGTTACGCGCCAGCGCGCCGTTGGCGGCTCCCTGGTTAAAGTGTGTGTCCCATCCTCCGCTTTCAGCAAATGCCACTTCCAACCCGATATTCATCTTAATCAGTGTAGCGATCTGCTTTAATGAATTACCGATGGCAGAATTGGGATACACAACACCCGCTGCAGGCTGGTAATTTTTAAGGTTGTTTACATTCAGCATCTTCATCGCGTCAAAGCTTTCTTTTCCCGTTTTGTTCAGCACTTCGCTGGAGGTCTGGTCGTACAGTTGTTCAAAGGATTGGGAAGCCAGGCTGGATGCCAGCGGGTTGCCCCGCATCTGTATGGCAAATTCGTTGAGGTTGTTAATTGCCAGTGCTTCGTTGCTTCCATACAGGCTTCTCGGCAGGGCACTGGTTATACTTACCGACCTGAAAGGCGACCCTTCATGGCCCAGCAGGCCAACAGCGCGGTTTAACCAACCACTGGGTGTGCTCTTGCTAAACGGCGTACCGCTTTCCATATAGTCCTGCGCATCAAAATGACTGCGTGTATTGTTTGGGCTGCCCACACCATGTACTATCGCCATCCTGCCTTCGGTAAAGAAAGGGGAGAATGCACCCAAAGAAGGATGCAGACCAAAGCGGCCATCCAGGTCTATCATCTTTCCTTCCGTCTCCGCCGGACTCATGTACAGTGTTGGGCGCAACGCTTTCAGATTAGGATCTGTAAACGGACTAACCGCCATCAACCCATCCATCGCCCCACGCTGGAATATACATACCAGTACTTTGTTCTTCTTATAGGGAGGTATGATCTTCCTGCTATCCGCCGCACGTGCAATAAACGCAGGTACTCCACCTATTCCTGCAGCAAACAGTGCCATGGCTCCCGACTTCATAAATGCTCTACGATCTGTCATTTGGTTTATTGGTTTCTTGGTTTACTGGTTTTTGGTTTTTGGTTTGTTGGGAGGAGTCTGGGGTATCGCATCAAGGCTTATAATAAATAACATACTTAATAAACCAAAAACCAATAAACCAATAAACCAAAAAACTACTTACGTTGGAACTCGGGTGATCCGAGAATAATGCCTGTTACCTGGGATACGGTGTTGGTGTTACCTGCTACATATAGCGTTGTAACGGGCAAGTTCTTTTTGCTGAGGGCCGCTTTTTCATTGGCCCTTCTTTGCTTTCTGGTCAGGCCATCCTCCATTGCCATGGTGTTATTGACAGGTATTTGAGGTTGCGTGGCCATTTCATTTTGCGGCGTTGCTTTCGCTGCGGCCTGGCTTATTTTCTGTTCAAGGCTGGCATCTCTCACCATGGCGGTTAAGCGGCGGATATTATCATCCTGGTTCCTTTCAGGTAGCAGTATCTTGCTGTAAACCAGCAAAGCCGCTTCGGCACTTTCGGGTTCGTGGTTATCGTTAAGTGCGGCCAGGTTTAGTTTTACGCCGGGTATTTTTTCCGTAGCAAAAGCCAGCCCAAAATTCATCCGGTTCAGCAGCGAGCCTGTATTGATCCAGTAGCTGGCGCGATCCGGGAAACCGGTGGGTGCCTGGTAATAATAAAAGCGCTGGCCCATACGTGTTACCCAGTTATATATCTGGAAGGGCTGCTGAATATCGGCATTCGTGGCACGGATGGCACTGATAGCAAATTCAAAAGGTGATTTTACTTTTTCACGTAATGCCTTCTTATCCCAAAACTCACGGCTGTTGACCATTGTAATTAAAACAGATTTGATATTGCCCCCGCTTTTTATATAGGTATCACTCATCCTTCCCACCAAATCGGTGGATGGGGTATCACAAACAAACCTGGCAGCCAGCTTGGTGCAGATAAATTTTGCAGTGGATGGGTGAATGGCCAGCATCTTTAACACATTTACTCCTTCCGCATAGCCGCCGTTCTCTGGGAAACTAACACCCAGTATGGTTTTAGGATTATCATCATGTTTGTTGGCGCGGAAAAGAAAATCTCCTTCTACCACAAATCCTTTCTGGGCCAGTAATTTAGGGCCCGCCGCTTCCATCAGTTTTAAACCAGGGCCATCTTTGTACATCGGCATAATGCCCCACCCGGTGAGTGCTTTGGCTACGGTGGTCACATCCTGTTGCGTGTAGCCTCCATCCACTCCCATCGTATGCAACTCCATTACTTCCCGCGCATAATTTTCATTCAGCCCCTGCGCTTTTCTCGCATTCATACTAAGGTCTATCATCCTGGCACTCGCACCTGTGGAATCCTTTGCCAGGGCTTCCTGCCTTTGCTTGATAAGCCTGGCAAGCGCACCCGCCTCCTGTTTCCTGGCTACTTCATTATCGTTGCTGATGCTGCTGGCGTTATCCAGGTACTCCAGCATAGCGGGATGCTTTGCGGTAGCCAGTAGTATCGTTTCAAAATTCCCCAGGACATTGGGGCGGATAGCATCCCTTTCATAAGGAAGTACAAACTGCTGGCACTGCCCTTTGCTTAGCGAAACATTAAAATGGTTGAACCAAAAGTCGGTTAATACTTCCTGCAGCTGGTTGGGCGAATAGGCCGCCCTTATTATTTTCTGATTGATTAACTGACGCTGCAGTTCCGCCTGTGGCTTAAAACCCTGCGCGTCCATGATTGCTTTCAACTGCGCGCGGTACTCGGGCTTGTCGAGATTTTTTACAGAATCTTTATGCAGCAGGTTATTCTTCGCCGCCACCCTTATTACCTGCCCCGCGTTCAAATACGTATTGGTGATCTGTTCATTACTTAATGCCAGTGCATCATAACTGCTATCCGGCAACCGGCGAACCACTTCATCGTCGGGCAGCTTGCCCTCAAACTGCTGTTGCAGCCATTTATCCAGACCCATGTTCACCACTTCTTTCACCTGTTCGGGTGTGGCCCCGAATGTAAACCGGCTGATAAGATGCGCAGCAGCCTGCTCTTGTGTAAGCCCCATCTTTTTATAGGGCATGTTGATCTTAGGCTCCGCAAAATAATTCCGGCCCGGAGCAAACGCCCACAGTACCGACAACAACAGCATCCCAACTATTATATTAACGCGACGCGTATTCATGCTACATATGACTACCATCCGTTCCAATAGTTTAATTACGCCCAAAAAAGACGGTTTCAGGCTTCTGTTTTCTTTAGGGCTACTTTATAAAGTATGAAGCCCATTAGCACAAAGAACAAAGTGCCTAATAAGAAATAGCCTCCTTGTCCCAGAGCGTGTACAAAACCTTCTTCCAATGTTATCTTACTAAGCAAACGTTCCCCTGCATCGGAGCCGGCCAGGAAGGCGATGATTACACCCGCTACCGCGCCACCGGCCACCAGCCCTGTGGCAAACAGGTTTCCTTTACCCAGCTCTTCCTCTTCGGCGTTCAGGTGAATATTCGCTTTCTTCTGCTTTTTCTCTACAATACCCCGGATGGCCCCCCCCGCAAAAATCGGTAGGGTGGTAGCCAGCGGAAGGTATACACCGATGGCAAAACTAAGTGCCTTGATACCGCATAATTCCATGGTAACGGCCAGGAAAACCCCTACTACCACATACTGCCAGTCGAGGTTCTGTGATAAGATCCCCTTTATCAGCGTAGCCATCAGCGTGGCCTGTGGTGCCGGGTATTTTTCTGTTCCGATGGCATGATGGATACCCTGCTGCACCATATCGGTGGTTGGCTTATCCAGGAATTTAACCGTAATGCCTATCACAACAGATGATACAATAGCTCCGATAAATAATGCGATCTGCTGGTTGCGCGGCGTTGCGCCTACAATGTAGCCGCTTTTCAGATCCTGCGAGGTGCCGCCCGCATTAGCCGCCGCAATGCAAATCATACCGCCTACCACCAGCACCAGGGGTTCAAAAGCTTTACCCCCCCAACCCACACTTAAAAAGATAAGGCTGGTTCCCATCACCGTGGCAATGGTCATTCCGCTGATGGGGCTGTTGGAAGAACCGATCAGACCCACTATCCGCGATGCAACGGTAACAAACAAAGCTCCGAACAACAACACAAGTACGCCTACCAATAATTTCTGAAGAATACTGTCGCCGGGTATCTGCGGCAGCACCCCGATGAGTATAATCAATGCCAGGCTGCCAAAACCTACCACTTTCAGGTTCAGGTCTTTCTCTGTTCGCAGAATAACAGGGGCATCGGCATCTTTTTCCGCTTTCAAAGAGCCCAGGCTCCCTGTAACGGATTTAACAATGGTCGGAATCGTTTTTACCAGGGTAATAATACCACCTGCCGCCACCGCACCCGCACCCACCTGTCGCACAAACGCGTAATAAACAGCGGAAGCATAGTCAGCGAATGTATGTGTTACCGGATCCCATCCACCTTTGCCGCCCGGCTGTGTAATATCTGCCAGGTACCCCAGTTTCATCAACTGCCTTGCAATTACATCTGCCGGAACCAGGGACGATAAAAGGGGGATAAACACCATCCAGCTAAGCACACTACCGGCCACCAGCACACCGGCAATACGGGGGCCGATAATATAACCCACTCCCAGGTATTCCGGCGTGATCTCACCGGTTACTTTGGCTGATGGAAAAAATTTATTGATCTGTTTGGTAGCGTAAAAAGGTGTTTCAGCAATTACATGTAATATCTTCTGAAGAATGGCATATACAAAAGCAACCCCCAAACCCCAGAAAGCGGTCTTGGCAAAATCCCCCCCTTTTTCCCCGGCCTTCAATACATCGCCGCAGGCGGTTCCTTCGGGATACGGAAGGGTATCATGCTCATTTACGATCAACGCTTTTCGCAAAGGGATCATCAATAAAGTACCCAGCAGCCCGCCTACAATTGCGATGATAAGTATGGTGAGATAATTAAAATACTCCGCGCTGCTGGGTGATGAAAGGAACAGGAACCCGGGCAGTGTAAACGCTACACCTGCCGCGATACTTTCGCCCGCGGAACCGGTGGTTTGTATGATATTGTTTTCAAGAATGGTGGTTTTGAGATACCGCCGCCCCAGTGTAATGGCTATCACGGCTATCGGAATAGAGGCGGATACCGTGAGGCCCGCTTTTAATGCCAGGTAAACGGTTGACGCGCCAAAAATGACACCAAATAAACTACCTACCAGTATCGACTTTACGGTAAGCTCTTTCATATTCGTTTCGGGAGCAACGAACGGTTTGAACGTTTTTTTCTGATCTGACATATAATAAGGGGGTTTGAGACTATCTTTAAAACCCAAAATACAACTTATGACCGGAATACAGCCAGAAGCCAGGAAAACGGGAATGCCCAAATCGATGCCTTACATCATCGGCAGTGAAATTGCGGAAAGGTTTAGTTTTTACGGCTTACGCTCCATCATGGTTACGTTTATGGCGGTTACTTTTTTCAATCCCACACTCAACCCGGCACTTACAGCAGAATCAGACGCTAAGGCCAATGAAATGTCCCATTTGTTTGTTACGCTGGCCTATTTCATGCCCATGGTAGGTGCTATACTAGCCGACTGGTTCTTTGGAAAATACCGGGTAATTCTTTTTGTTTCTATCCTGTATACGCTGGGACATTTTATACTGTCTGTTTCAGAAAGCAGCTACCCCTTATTCGCTACCGGTCTGGTTATTATCGCCTGTTGTGCGGGTGGCATTAAATCCTGTGTATCAGCCAATATGGGCGATCAGTTTGATGCTTCCAATGCCCACCTGATCTCCAAAGCCTATGGCTGGTTTTATATGAGTATTAACCTGGGCGGAACCCTGGCACCCCTTTTCATCCCGTTGTTAAAGAAATATTATGGCCCCGGCGTGGCCTTTGGCGTGCCGGGCATATTGATGGCCCTGGCCACCCTGATATTTTTCCTGGGAAGGAAAAAGTATAAAAACGTGCCACCGGCGGGTATCAAACGCGAGAATTTTTTCTCGATCAGTATTTATGCGCTGGCAAAATGCTTCCGCCGTAAACCCGGTCAGAAAGTATGGGAAGCGGTGGGTGAAAAATACTCTTCAAAATCCATTGACGGCATAAAAGCGGTGTACCGCGTGCTGGCAGTTTTTGCTTTTACCCCCATCTACTGGGCCTTATGGGATCAGAATTTGTCGGAATGGGTATTACAGGCCACCCGGCTGGATCTTACGCTGGTGGGAGGTTTTACCATCCTGCCCGAACAGATCAATTTTATCAATCCCCTGTTCCTTGTTCTTTTGATTCCTGTTTTCACCACTTTCCTTTTCCCTTTCCTGGAGAAAAGGGGTATCCAGCCTACTCCATTGCGCAGGATCGGTGCCGGGTTGGTTACCATTGGTGTTTCTTTCCTCATCATTGCATTGCTGCAGGAGCAGGTAGATGCGGGTGGAAAGCCTTCCGTATGGTGGCAGATCCTGGCCTATATACTGCTGGCGGCATCGGAAATACTGGTATCCGCAACCTGCCTCGAATATGCCTATACCCATTCTCCTAAATCTATGAAAAGCACCATGAGTGCCTTATACCTGCTGGGTATTTCAGCGGGTAACCTGATAGTGGGGTTAATCAATGGAAATATTGTGAACAAAGGATTTTTCAGCCAGTTTACAGGTGCTAAATACTACTGGCTGTTTATGGGTATACTGATAGTGTCTATCGTTTTGTTCTTTCTGATCGCGAAGCGTTTACCCGAGAAAAGCTATATCGGCGCCGGGGAAGAGGACGAAATGGCATCCTAATCCTTTTATTATTCTATTTTCGCGCTGCAATCCAACTACATGAATATTCTACTACTCGGATCCGGCGGCAGGGAACATGCGCTGGCATGGAAAATGGTAAAGAGCCATCACTGCGACCAGCTTTTTATCGCGCCCGGTAATGCCGGTACCGCCCAGTTTGGCACCAACCTTCCCTTTGCGGTTACGGATTTTACAGCGATCAAAGCGGCCTGCATCGAACATGCCATTGGTATGGTGGTGGTAGGACCGGAAGAGCCGCTGGTAAAGGGCATTTATGATTTTATCAGCCATGATCCGCAACTGCAGCGAATTACCGTGGTAGGCCCCTCGGCTGAAGGTGCCCAGCTGGAAGGCAGCAAGGCCTACAGTAAAAAATTCATGCAGCGGTACGGCATACCTACAGCCGCTTACGCCGAATTTACGCAAGATCTGTATGAGGAAGGAAAGCAATATATCCGGCAGCATACGTTACCCGTTGTGCTGAAAGCAGACGGGCTGGCGGCAGGAAAAGGGGTGGTGATAGCCGAAACACATGAGGACGCCCTGATGGCATTTGAAGAAATGATTATCAACAGGCAGTTTGGCGATGCGGGTAGTAAAGTGGTGATAGAAGAATTTTTAAAAGGCATAGAGGTAAGCGTTTTTATATTAACCGACGGCCGGTCGTACCAGGTAATTGGTCACGCCAAAGATTATAAGCGTATTGGTGAAGGTGATACCGGTTTAAATACAGGCGGAATGGGCTGCGTGAGCCCGGTTCCTTTTATGGACGATGTATTTATGCAAAAAGTGGAGGACAGGATCATACGCCCAACAGTAGCGGGGCTTTCAGCCGAAAATATCAATTATCATGGGTTCATTTTCTTCGGGCTGATGAATGTGAAAGGTGAGCCCTGGGTAATTGAATACAATTGCAGGATGGGTGATCCTGAAACCGAAGTGGTAATACCCCTCCTGCAAACGGATATAGTAGCCCTTTTTGCCGCGATGGACAATGGCACCCTGGCCGATGCCAATATCGCTTTCAGCCAGCAAAGCTGCGCCACCATTATGGCTGTCAGTGGCGGCTACCCGGGCGATTACCGGAAGAATATCCCTATTCACGGCCTCGAAAACGAAGTACGGGAAGGCTCTATCGTTTTCCATGCCGGAACCCGCGAAACGGAAGGCAAAATATTCACCAACGGTGGCAGGGTTCTTGCAGTTAGCTCCTACGCGGATACTATAACGGAAGCCGTGGAAAAATCGAAAAAAGTACTGGAAAAAATTGAATTTGAAGGGATGAACTACAGGAGGGATATCGGGTATGAGTTTGGGGGGGGAGTCGTGGGTCGTGAGTCGTGGGTCGTGAGTCGTGGGTCGTAAGTCGTGAGTCGTAAGTCGTATGTCGTAAGCCGTATGTCGTAAGGGTTAGGGGGTAAGGAGTTGGTGATAGGTGGTAAATTAAGTTGAACAACTGGTGTCGGGTACGCACCCGTTTTAGGGGATTTTTACCCTCTTTGCAGGCTTATCCGCCCTGACTTACGACTTACGGCTTACGACTTACAACTCTTCCCCTTTCTATCCTCCCGAATTTTCAGTATTTTCCCGTTGTTAATTCCACTATTTTCAGTCACCTTTGCACACATTACCTAACACATTCGAACTTTTTATATACAATGGGATTGTTTAACTTTTTTACACAAGAGATTGCCATGGACCTGGGTACGGCCAATACCCTGATTATCCATAATGATGAAGTAGTGGTGAATGAACCTTCGATTATTGCCCTTAACCGGAACAATATGAAGGAAGTGCTGGCAGTAGGTAAGAAAGCCTTGATGATGCACGAAAAAACACATGAGAGCATCAGAACCGTTCGCCCGTTGAAAGATGGTGTAATTGCCGATTTTAATGCCGCCGAGTTAATGATCCGGGAGTTGATCAAAATGATCTATCCCAAAAAACCATTATTCCCTCCCAGCTGGCGTATGGTGATCTGTATTCCTTCTTCCATTACAGAAGTGGAGAAGCGTGCGGTACGCGACAGTGCAGAACAGGCCGGCGCGAAAGAAGTATATATGATACACGAGCCTATGGCTGCGGCCCTGGGTATTGGTATAGATGTGGAAGAACCGGTTGGAAACATGATCATTGATATCGGTGGTGGTACAACAGGTATTACTGTAATAGCACTGGCAGGTATTGTTTGCGACCAGAGTATCCGTATCGCCGGCGATGAATTTACCGCCGATATTATGGAAGCCCTTCGCCGGTATCATAGCCTGCTTATCGGAGAACGAACCGCAGAGCAAATAAAAATCAATGTGGGCGCGGCTATGAAAGACCTGGATAATCCGCCGGATGATTTACCGGTAAACGGGCGCGACCTGGTTACAGGTATCCCTAAACAGATTATGGTTAGTTACCAGGAAATTGCCGAGGCACTTGATAAGAGTATTTTTAAAATTGAAGAAGCGATACTGAAAGCACTCGAAACAACACCACCTGAACTTGCCGCAGATATTTACCGAAGGGGGCTATACCTTACGGGCGGTGGGGCCTTGCTCCGCGGCCTCGACAAACGCCTGAGCGCCAAAATTAAATTACCCGTACATGTAGCAGACGATCCGCTGAAAAGCGTGGTACGCGGTACAGGACTGGCTTTGAAAAATTACCAGCGGTTTCCATTTATCATGCGATAGATCAGATGGAAGATGCCAGATGTCAGTTGCAAGTTGTTAGAAATAAAATCTCTGTTTTGCTAACAACTAACAACCACCAACTAACATCTGACAACTATAGATTCGAACCAACGTCTATTTGTGAAAAACATATTCCTCTTCATACAACGGTACTTTACTTTTATCAGCTTTCTGCTGCTACAGGTAATTTGCATTGTTATGCTGAGCAACGCCAGTAAAACGCATGAATCTTTCTTCTCTTCGGCGGCCAATGAAGTAACGGGCAGCCTGGATAAAAAATACAGCGGCTTACGGGATTATTTCAATCTCAAAGAAACCAACCGCCAGCTGGCATTTGAGAATGCGCAACTAAGAAACGCATTGAAATCGAACTTCCCCGTACTGGAAACAGGTAAAATTGCTGTTACGGATAGCCTGGTGAAAGATACGCTGGGACGATTTAGAAAATATACCTACCTGCCCGGCCAAAGTAATTGGGAATACCGTTACCCTGCAGTCGAACTTCCTCACGCTCGAAAGGGGTAGTGATGAAGGCGTGAAAAAAGGAATGGCGGTAAACGGCCCTGAAGGTATTGTGGGCGTAGTAGTGGAAACCAGCCCCAATATCAGCAAGGTAATGAGCCTGCTTCACCGAAACAGCAAGGTGAGTGCCATGCTTAAAAAAGATAATAACGCGGGTACCATTGAGTGGGATGGCACTGATCCCTCCTTCCTTACCATGCGGAATGTAAGCAAGGGTGCCAAAGTTGCCAAAGGCGATACAATACTTACCAGTACCTATTCCGCCAATTTCCCCTCTCACCTCATGATTGGCACAGTAGCCGGCATCAGCTCAGAATCGTCCAGTAATTTTTATACGCTTAAAATAAAAACGGCCACTAATTTTTTCAGTATCCAGTATGTATACCTCATCCAGAACGCCAGGTATGCCGAACAGGTGCAGATAGAAAAAACAGATAACAACCCGGCCAAGAACCCATGAGCTACCTGGTAAAAAATATTATCCGTTTCATCCTGTTCATTCTGTTCCAGAAGTTCATTCTGAATGAAGTGCCTCCGCTGCATCAGTTCATCGTACCCTATATCTATTTCCTGTATATCCTCTGGCTGCCATTTAATATCAACCGTTTTGGATTACTGGTCATCAGTTTTGCCTTTGGCCTTACGCTGGATTTTTTTACCGGAACCCCCGGGCTTCATGCCGCCCCCTGCGTGCTGATTGCCTATATCCGACCCTTCCTCTTAAACCTCCCTCATCCCGCAGGATACTACCGAACAGAGCTATGTGGAACCCGGCCACAAAAGCATGGGCTGGGCTCCCTACGCTTTATACGTTGGCATCCTCAGTTTTGTGCATCATTTTTACCTGGTGTTGATCGAGTGGCTGCAGTTTGGCGACTTTGTTTACTTCCTCGGAAAAGTAGCGGCCACAACGGCTGTGAGTATGCTGCTGATTTTTATAGCCGAAATGCTGTTACTAAGAAAAGGCCGCTACCGCAGCAATAAATAGCTTCCCGCTTCGTTTGCTATCCAAGGCCCTGCTTGTGTTTTTATCAACTTTTTTACAAAGCTTTGATACAAGATGCAGTGCAATTCAGCAACTTTGTAAAACATTCGTCAGCAAATCTTCATCTTTCACAGGAAACCATCATGCCGGCATTCAATCAAAACAGGGGACGCATTATCCAGATCATTTTCGCCGCGGTATTCTTACTCATTGCCGGGCAACTGATCAACCTGCAGGTATTCTCGGCCAAATACAAGCTGGCCGCGGATAATAACGCCATCCTCCGAAAGATCATTTACCCCGACCGCGGTATCATTTTCGACAGGAAAAGAAAAGCCATCCTGGAAAATGCCAATAGTTACGACCTGGTGGTTACCCCTTCCGAAGCCAAAGGGATTGATACCTCTGCACTCTGCAGTTTGCTGAATATCGATACTGCCGAATACAAGAAAAGGATCCGCGAACTGATTTTTAAAAACGGCTACGTAAAGACAAGCGTTTTTGAACCCCTGCTTACCGTTGAAATGTTTGCCCGGCTGAATGAAAATATCTACAAGTTTCCCGGGTTTTCATTAACCGAACGCTCGGTAAGGTCTTACCCCTATAGCGTGGCTGCCCATGTACTCGGATATATAAGGGAAGTGGATACCAACTTTTTAAAAAGGCATAGGGATGAAGGATACCAGATGGGTGATTATGCCGGCATGACGGGGCTGGAAAGCTCTTATGAAAAAGTGTTGATGGGCCAGAGAGGCGTAAAGAACTTTATCAGGGACAATAAGAGCCGTATTCAGGGAGCGTATGAAAATGGCATTTACGATACCCCCGCGGTTGCAGGAAAGAATATACACCTCAGCCTGGATGTTGAGCTGCAGAAAACTGGGTGAAAAACTGATGACCAATAAAGTAGGCAGTATTGTTGCCATCGACCCCAGAACCGGTGGTATCCTTTGTATGATCAGTGCGCCTACCTATGACCCCAATTACCTTACGGGCAGCCAGCAAAAGAAACACTTTGCCGACCTCATACTGGACCCTCGCCAACCTTTCAACAACCGGGGGCTGGGTACCTATTATTCACCGGGTTCTACTTTTAAAACCATTGTAGGCATTATCGGCTTAACGGAGGGAGTGATAGATGAAAGAACAACGGTAGTATGCCCCGGCTATTTTACCGGTTGTGGTACCGGGAAACCCAAATGCCTGGATAAAGGAACTTTCCGTTTTACAGATGCGGTTGCGCATAGTGATAACAGTTACTTCTCAACGGTATATAAAAGGTTTCTCGATCAGCGTAAATTTCCCACTACGGATAGTGCACTGTCGGAGTTCAAGGTATATGCTCAAACATTTGGACTGGGCAATAAACTCGGCGTAGATCTTCCCTCTGAAAAAAGAGGCCTTATCCCGCTGGCAGCCGACTACCGGAAAGAATTTGGTAACAGAATATTTCCCTGCAACCTGATCTCGAACGCAATCGGGCAGGGTAAGGTTAATACCACCCTGGTACAACTGGCCAATGTAATGGCTATCATTGCCAACCGTGGCTGGTACTATACCCCCCACATGGTAGATTCTATAGAGGGAGGTGATACGGAAGGTATGCTGGACCCTTATAAGGTAAAACATTATACTGATCGTCGCATTCCGGATTCTATTTTTACAGCGGTGCAGGATGGAATGGAGGCAGTGGTGGAATATGGTACCGCCGTACGATCCAAGATATCCGATATCGTGATGTGCGGAAAGACAGGCACGGTAGAAAACTATGCCAAAGTAAATGGAGTGGTAAAAAAGCAACCGGACCATTCTTTCTTCGGTGCTTTTGCGCCACGGGATAATCCCAGGATTGCCATTGCGGTAATCTGCGAAAATTCCGACCAGGGTGCGAGGGTGGCCGCCCCGATTGCCAGTTTACTGGTTGAAAAATACCTGAAAGATTCTATCCGTGGAAAAGAAAGAAAAGCCATGGAACAGGATTATATCAACCGGGTGTATATTCCACCGGTTATGCGCGCGCAACTGATGAAACAGGATTCCCTCAAGAGAATAAAAGACAGCGAGCGATTACTGGAACAGCAGAGACTAAAGAATGAATCCGGCGATTCCACCGCGGAAGAAAGTCTGCAACCCGATGAAACCATTCCTAAAAACACACCGGTTCAGGAAAAGAAAAAACCCGTACCGGTAAGAAATACCACCGCAGCCTTACTAATAGATGAACGGAAATATAAAAAGAACCCGGTAATTAATGAGTAACCGCAATAACATAGCAGAAGGCATTGACTGGATGATCGTGTGGCTATATGCGTTGCTGGTAATGATCGGTATACTTTGCATCTTTATGGTGGAGTACCGAACCGATACCAGCTGGATACAGACATTCCTGGGTGGCAAGACCAACTACAGCAAGCAACTTATTTTCGCCGGGTTTTGTGCCGTGGTAGCCATGTTCATCCTGCTTACCGACAGCAAACTCTTTACCGCCCTTGCCAATCTTATGTACGCCTTTGGCATACTGTTGATGCTGGCAACTTTTGTACTCGGAAAAAACATCAACGGCTCGAAAAGCTGGATACCCATGGGCGGTGGCTTTAACCTGCAGCCTGCTGAAGTATGCAAGATCTTTACCGCATTGGCACTGGCAAAGTTCCTGTCGCGGCAGGAAACCGATTTCAGCAAACTAAAATCCCAATTGTTGGCCGCAGTTATCATATTATTGCCTGCGGCACTATCCATCGCACAGCATGAGTTGGGGCTGGCCCTGGTGTACTCGTCTTTTCTGATCGCCATGTACCGGGAGGGCTTACCCGCCCAGATACTTATTTTCGGTTCATCCTTCGCCGTGCTCGTCATCGCAACACTTGTGGTAGAGCCCAATATTCTTGCCATTTCACTTACTGTAATTGCCGCAGTTATCCTGTTCCTGCTAAGAAAGCAGGCGAAAAAAAACCGCACACTGCTTACCATCATTATCGGAACCTGGCTATTCTGCGTAGGCACACAGCGTTTTGTAGTGCCCTATATCTTTAACAATGTGCTTGAGTGCTACCAAAGTACCCGTATTTACAGCATGGTAGGTAAAGAATACGATTGCAGCCTGAATAAAAAATCAGAAAGAAAATCCGGAGAACGGGCGGCACATAAACCGGATGATTATAATGTAAGACAAAGCAAGATCGCGATTGGCTCCGGTGGTGTGCTGGGCAAAGGTTTTTAAAAGGAACACAAACCCGGGGTAAATATGTTCCCGCACAACCTACTGATTTTATCTTTACCTCTTTGGGAGAGGCTTTTGGCTTTGTTGGCTGCTTCAGTTTTTTATGTATCTACCTCTTCCTTCTTTACAGGATAGTAAGAATGGCCCGAACGACAACGCAGTACATTCAGCCGTGTATACGCCTACAGTGTAGCCAGCATTATCTTCTTTCATATCGCCGTAAATATCAGCATGACCATCGGGCTGTTCCCCATTGTAGGTATCCCGCTTCCCCTGATCAGCTACGGCGGATCCTCATTGCTAACCTTTACCATATTAATTTTCATCCTCCTCCGCCTCGATGCCGACAGGCAGATGGTGTTGAGGTGAGCCAGATGTTCAATACCTTTGCGCCATGCAAATAATCCCTCTTTCCGAAGGTGCGTTTACGATAGATAAATCAAAAGTGTTTGTACCATTTGATCTTGATAATGACAAGCTGAACGACAGGTCCATCGGCAGCCTGCTGGTGGAGATACAACCTTTGTGGTGATAACCGAAAAGACGTGATCCTGCTGGATACAGGCCTGGGGTATACCAACGCAGACGGAACCTTGCAGTTACATACCAACCTCAAAAAAGCGGGCATTGAACCATCGCATATTACCAAAGTGCTGATGAGCCATCTGCACAGGGATCATGCCGGTGGACTCACCCTGGCAGATCCGCAAACGCAGCAGCACTTTGTCAGCTTTCCTTACGCTACCTATTATATACAAAGAAGGGAATTTGATTTTGCCATGGAAGGTGGAAGTTCCTCTTTACACACCAGACAACTATTCCATGCTGAACGAGTTTAGCCGCGTTGCCTGGCTAACCGAGGATGAAGGCTTGATAGACGGCTATATCCGATACCGGCTAACCGGCGCGCACAGCAAATTTCACCAGGTATTCTGGATAGAAGAACAGGGGAAAAAAGTATTTTTTGGAGGCGATGTCGCACCACAGTTACAGCAGATGAAAAGCCGGTTCGTAGCCAAATACGATTTTGATGGCAAACTATGTATGGAACTCAGAAAACAATGGTGGGAACAGGGAGAGCATGAAAAATGGACCTTTTTATTTTACCACGATATCAAAGTCGCCGGTGTTTAGCTTTTAGCGGTTAGCTGTTAGCTTTTGGCGGTTGGCTTTTGGCGGTTGGCTTTTAGCTGTTAGCTGTTAGCCTTTGTGCATATTATTGAAATCTCATTACCTATTTGCCAAATCGCCAACAGCTAAAAGCCAAAAGCCAAAAGCTAACAGCTAACAGCTAACAGCTAACAGCCAACAACCTAATTGTCCTTTCGCTGTAACGCTCTCTTGGCCAGTTCTTCTTTCAGCATAGTATTGAAATCGCGGTCGATCGTGAAAACTTTCATGGCCCGCTCATCGCTGCCCAGTACTTTTTTAAATTCGGTACGGTATTTTTTCTTGATCATTAATATTTTCTCATCGGTAGTTATTACATCTTCCGGTTGTTCTGCCCGGGCTTTTTTCAGCGCGTCGGAATACTCATAATACAGTGGCCAAAAAGGTGCTTCGTCTGTTGTTAGCTTCAGGTAACGGGTAACAAATTCAATTTTCAAACCCTGCACCCTGGCTGCACCCGGGCGTGCCGGCTGTGGCTGGGCCAATACAGCCATCACAAAAAGTTGAGCAATGATTACAAGAAATATCCGTTTCATATAACTGTGGAATCTTCTGAAGGTTCGTCTAAAAGCTGAACAGGCTCGGCCGTCGCGTTTTCTTCCAGGTAATGTTGTAACTCATCATCACTTATCAGTTCTATTTTTTTTGCCAGTGCCATTCTGTGTATCGCAACGGCAGACTTAGCAGCTGATACCGGCGCATTCACAGGGCCACTATTACCTGTTTCCTCTTGAAAAACAGGTATAACCGGGTTAGCTGTACGAATATAATCTTTTGAGTCGGTAAACATAAACGCCCCACTAACAAGTAATCCGCCAATGACGGCCGCGGCGGCATATTGAATCCAGCGTTTATATTTCTGCATACCAACCTGTTTTGCCGGAGCCTGATATACCGGAACAGGCTGTTCAAAATATCCCGGGGGTGCGCTATACACCTGCTTTTTAGGGATCGAATGTAATAGCGGGGCGATATCCTTCAGTTCAGCATCTCCACCTGCCTCGGCCAGGGAAATCCCGGCCATGACTACATCCGGCAAATTTTCAAAATATCCCGCGGGAATCTTATAAACATCCGCCGCCCGCAATCCGGCCAGTATGGGGCTGATAGCTGCTATTTCCGCTTCTATATCATGTTTTTGTTCCATTTCAACCTGTTTGACCCTTAATTAACCCGTAGGTTTAATAATTTTTTAAGAATTCCTCTATTTTCTTGGCCGCATGGTGGTAGCTCGCTTTCAAAGCTCCTTCACTGGTATCCAGTATCCGGCTCATTTCCTGGTAAGGCATTTCATCGTAATAACGCAAATTAAACACTACCCGCTGCTTTTCGGGTAATTGCTGTATGGCCACCTGTAGCCGCCATTCCAGTTTATTGGCATCAAAATCTGTATCTGCCTTTACTTTATTTCCCAGGCTTCCCTCAATGTCGCCATCCAGGCTGATCACGCCTCTCCTTTTTTCCTGCTCCAAAAAACTCAGGCTTTCATTGGTAGCTATCCGGTACAGCCACGTATACAGTTGGCTGTCCTCCCTGAAATTCTCAAGTCCTTTCCAAACCTTGATCCATACATTCTGTAATACATCATCCGCATCATCATGATTCACTACCAGCCTTCGTATATGCCAATACAGCTTCTCCTGGTACTTCCGGATAATCGCCGTGAACGCAGCCTCCCTGGTATCAACTGAACGAAACTGGTATAATAATTCCTTGTCATCCGGGCGCATGGAGTGCTTTTTATAAAGATAGCGGGAAAAATTAATTAACTTCGGAAGCAAGCAATCGAATATGTCATCATCTATCTATACCAACAATTTCAAACGTAACGTTACTGATAAATACACCATCTACAACAGCCTTTTTGCGGCACTGCCTTTTTCGGGTATTGCCAATGTGGGCGCGTTGCTGCCTATTTTATTACAGGCATGTATAGACGGTTATGCGGAAGGTAAAAACCCAATGGAAATCATCGACCGTTTTTTTGAGCGGCATACCAATGTTACCACTTCTTCCGAAAAACTGGACCGTCTCTTTAAATTTGCACAGTATATAGAAAGGCAGGTGGTTCTGTTCGACTCGATTGAAGACGCCGCGTTTACCACTGTAAATAATATGTCTGGGGCGGGAAGCCTGCAGGCCCTTTTCAATGAAGCCGCATTTGCGGGCAAAACAGAATTGCTGAAAGATAAACTGAGCAAGTTCAAAGTGCGTGTTGTTTTAACCGCCCATCCCACGCAGTTTTATCCCGGCTCGGTGCTGGGCATCATTCACGATATGAGTGAGGCCATCAGCAAAAACGATTTTCAAACCATTAACCTGTATATCCAGCAACTGGGCATTACCCCCTTCTTTAATAAGAAGCAACCCAGCCCTTACGATGAAGCGGTTAACCTGATGTGGTACCTGGAAAACATCCTGTATCATTCTATTGGTAATATTTACAACTATATCGAAGGAGAAATATTTGAGAATAACTATGATGGCGATAACCCTTTTATCGAACTGGGTTTCTGGCCAGGCGGCGACCGCGATGGCAACCCCTTTGTAAACGCCCCAACTACTATTAAGGTAGCGGAAGCATTGCGCAGCGCTGCCATTGTTTGCTATTACCGCGACATCCGTAAGCTGAAACGAAGGCTTACATTCACAGGTGTTGAAACCCTGGTGCAATCACTGGAAGAACAACTTTATGAAAATGTTTTCAGGCCCGAAGAAAGCAAACGTATTACAAAAAAAGAATTGCTCGATCAACTACTGGCCATTCGTGGCCTGGTATTGAACAACCATCATTCCTTGTACCTGAACCAGGTAGACAGTCTTATTCACAAAGTGAAAATATTCGGCACCCATTTTGCCTGCCTCGATGTACGGCAGGACAGCAGGATACATACAGATGTGCTGTTAAAAGTAAACGCTTTGCTGAAAGAAAAAGGAGAGCCTGTTATACTGCCAGAGGATTATAATACACTTTCTCCGGCTGAAAAAATAGAAGCTCTTTCGCAGGTGAGTGCCAATCTGGATCCCGCCGTTTTCCCGGAAGGAATTATCAGGGATACGCTGGAAAGCTGCTGTGCTATCCGAACCATTCAGCAGGCCAATGGAGAAGTAGGTTGCCATCGGTATATCATCAGCAATTGCCAGAGTGCCGTAAATGTAATGGAAGTGTATGCCCTGCTACGCCTTTGTGGCTGGTCGCCCGAAACCCTTACGGTAGATATCGTTCCTCTGTTCGAAACCATAGAAGACCTGAAGGAAGCGGAACCCATCATGGAGAGCCTGTATAACTTTCCTGTTTACCAGCAACATCTCGGGCGCCGGCAGCAACAGCAAACCATTATGCTGGGCTTTAGCGATGGTACAAAAGATGGAGGCTACCTGCAGGCCAACTGGAGTATTTATACCGCCAAAGAGAACCTTACGTCTCTCTCCCGCCAATACGGCATCCGCACCAAATTCTTCGATGGCCGCGGCGGCCCACCTTCCCGCGGGGGCGGCAAGACCAACAAGTTTTATGCATCCCTTGGCAACAATATCGAGAACGAAGAGATTCAATTAACCATACAGGGGCAAACCATCACTTCCAATTTTGGCACCATTGAATCGTCCCGGTTTAACCTGGAACAACTGCTCAGTGCCGGTTTAAGCAATGAACTGTTTTCCGACACGCGTATTCAGTTATCACAACACCACCGCGATCTCCTTACCGAACTGGGAACCGTAAGTTATGAGGCTTACCAGTCGTTCAAAACCCACCCGCTTTTCCTAAGTTACCTACAGGCATTCAGCCCGCTGGACTACTATAGCAAAAGCAATATCGCCAGCCGGCCCGCCAAACGCGGAAACGGGGAACTTCGATTCGAAGACCTACGCGCCGTTCCATTTGTAGGAAGCTGGAGCCAGCTCAAACAGAATGTACCCGGCTATTTCGGCGTAGGAACGGCCTTACAGCACATGAAAGAAAAAGGATTATGGGAAGACGTAAAAACCATGTTCCGCGACCTGCTGTTCTTCCGCACGCTGATTGACAATAGTATGATGAGTATGCTTAAATCATCTTTTGCCCTTACCCGGTATATCAAAGACGATCCTACATACGGGGCAATATGGGACCTGATCAAGAAAGAGTTTGATCTTACTTATCAATTAGTACTAGAACTCTCTGATTCCAAAGAATTATTGCAGGACGATAAAACAGGCCGTGCCTCCATCCAGATGCGTGATAAAATTGTGCTGCCCCTGCTCACCATCCAGCAGTATGCGCTGCATGAAATTCACAAGCAGGAAATCAGCCCCGACATGAAAGAAAAATACGAGAAACTGGTAACCCGAAGCATGTTCGGAATCATCAACGCCGCAAGAAACTCAGCCTAAACCCGGCCCCACGGCGTTCAGGAATTATCCTTCCACCTCCATAAGTGCAGGCAGGCATAGGTTCTGTACGGACTCCATTTGGCGGAAAGTTTGAGCATCTTTTCTTTCATCTCCTTCTTATTGGTAGCGTCCAGTTTATACAATTCGGTCATGGCCTGCTGTATGCCCAGGTCGTCCACCGCAAAAACATCTTCGCGGCCCAGGGTAAACATCAGCAGCATTTCTACCGACCATTTGCCTACTCCCTTAATCTGCACCAGCAGGTCGATAATTTCTTCATTACTCATGGCCAGCAACTTCTTGTCCGTGATCTTATTTTCAATGCAGAACCGTGCAACATTATGCACATAGCTCACTTTCGCATTGCTCAACCCAATCGCCCGCAGGGTTTCATGCGGGGTGTTAAGCACCTGTTGGGGCTTGGGCTCTTTACCTTTATAAAGGTCCAGGAACCGTTGAAAAATAACACGGGCTACTTTGGTGCTCAACTGCTGGCTCATGATACTCGCCATCATCCGCACGGGTATATTGGGGTGAAGCGTTAGCTGGTGAACATCCTTACCCATAGCCCTGGCCAGCTTTTTATCCTTTTGTAAATGGCTGATATATTCCATGCGGTTAAGTTAATTAAATTGCAAGTGCATGCAAAGAGAAATACAGCTAACCGGCGATGGGTCGCATACCATTTCCATTCCGGAAATGAATGTTACCTATCATAGCAAACATGGCGCGCTGCAGGAAAGCCGGCATGTTTTTTTGGAAGCGGGATTGATACCCCTGCTGCGGCGGAACACCCTCTCTACGACCAGGGTTTTGGAAATAGGCCTGGGAACAGGGCTCAATGCGTTATTGAGCTGGCAGGCAGCCCGTGAATACCAAAAACCGGTTAGCTTTATCAGCATAGAACCTTACCCCTTACTGCCGGCGGAAGCGGCCGTTCTCAATCACGGGCTGCTGTTGGGAATGCAGCCAGCATTTATGGAAATACATCACAGCCCCTGGGAACAGGAGAACCAACCTGACCCTCTTTTCAGCTTCACCAAGCTAAAGACGAACCTGGCCGATCTCCCTGCCCCTGCACCGGTACACTGCATTTTTTTCGATGCTTTTGATCCTGTTACACAGCCCCTGCTCTGGACAGAAGATGCTTTTAAAAAAATGTTGTCTTGTTTACAACCCGGCGGAATACTCTTAACGTATTGCAGCAAAAGTATTGTTCGCCATGCCATGACAGCCGCCGGCTTCCGCGTAGAAAAAATACCCGGCCCCCGGGGGAAAAGGGAAATGGTAAGGGCATGGAGGGATTAAGGATTATCCCTAACTTACCGTAAATTGTCTATTTATGAAACGCCGGGCTTTACTGCTTCCCTTTTTCATTTGCACGCACCTCTTTGCACAGCAGCATAACGATGAGCAAACGATCCGCCAGCTGCTCTCCCGCCAGATAGCCGGATGGAACACGGGCAATATTGAAGAATTCATGAAAGGATACTGGGAAAGCGACAGCCTTTTGTTTATCGGCAAGAATGGTGTTACCTATGGATATGCCAATACCCTAAAGAACTATAAAAAAAGCTACCCCGATACCAGTGCTATGGGCAAGCTTTCTTTTGACCTGATACAACTGCAGCGGCTTTCGCCTGACAGATATTTTGTGGTAGGAAAATGGACCCTGGAAAGAAGTATCGGCAACCTGAGTGGGCACTATAGGCTGCTCTTCCGAAAAATAAAACAGAACTGGGTGATTGTGGCGGATCATAGCAGCTAATTTCTAATTGGAGCTGCTGACTTGCAATAAGTGTGCATTCTTCTAAATTAAGCAACTGTAATTTATCGCTCTTGGCGAAAGACGAACTATATAAAAAATCAACTTATTAAGACAGATTGGGTTAATAGTTATAGAATATCTTCTATTAATAAAGGATTTGATGACGTTTGTAGTATTCCGCCCATTAATCTGTTTTGAACGGCATTACGACATAAAATGGCCATTTTGTAAGTCTTGAGATTAATTTGCTAAATTTGAGCTAATAATATTAGTATGACAGTGATTGTAGAACAACCATTATTCGATTATGTCAGCCCAGACATTGAATATGAAATCAAGAAAGGCGACTGTTTGACTGTTCTCAAAAAAGTAGAGGACCGTAAGTTTGATCTTATATTGACATCCCCGCCTTACAATGTGGGTAAATCGTATGAAACAAAAACTAGCATTGAAAAGTATCTTGAAACACAAGAAGAAATAATAGTTGAATTAGTAAGAACGCTTTCCGATAGAGGAAGTATCTGTTGGCAGGTTGGAAATTATGTTGATAAAGGTGAAATATACCCCCTCGATATTTTCTACTACCAAATATTCAAAAAACACGGATTAAAACTACGTAACCGCATTATCTGGCATTTCGGTCATGGACTTCATGCCTCAAATCGTTTTAGTGGGCGATATGAGACCATACTTTGGTTTAGCAAAACAGACGATTATATTTTCAATCTGGATAATGTTCGAGTGCCTTCAAAATATCCAGGAAAGCGACATTTTAAAGGCCCCAAAAAAGGGGAAGTCTCGGGAAATCCATTAGGTAAAAACCCAAGTGATATTTGGGAAATTATTGAGAAGGATTGGGATAAAGCGATGTGGAATATTCCAAATGTGAAATCTAATCATCCTGAAAAGGTTAACCATCCTTGTCAATTTCCAATTGAATTAGTCGAACGTTGTGTTTTGGCTTTGACAAAAGAAAAAAGTTGGATACTTGATCCCTTTTCTGGGGTAGGTTCAACAGTAATCGGCGCAATAAAAAACAATCGTAACGCGTTGGGAATTGAAAAGAAAGATGCTTATTGTAAAATTGCTAGGCAAAGAATAGATGAATTAAAAGAAGGACAACTAAAAATCAGACCAATTAATAAGCCAATACATAAGCCAAGTGGCAAAGACAAAGTTTCAAAAGTCCCGGAAGAATGGCTCAAATTAAATTTTGTAAACGAACATTAAATGAAAATAGCACAGAAGTATTCTCATTTGAACGGCGAAGAATATTTAATTGTACATCATAACAATCTTTACAAGGAGATTAAAGAAGTTGTTAAAAGAATCGATGCCAGTAAATATTTAACGAAAGTCAGCAAAGAAAAAAGAAAAATCGGCAATAGCCTATACTCGCCAAAAGAATTAAATGATGCTTTTGAAAGAGAATTTTCAAAACTTAACTGGAATGAAAGCAGATACAGTTACTTTATTACTTTAAACCGTGATTTAATGGAACAATCTATTCCAATGAGTCCCTCTGAACAAAAGGACTTTTTAACTGCTAATGGAGAAGAAGACCCTATATATAGTTATAACCAAACTGATTTTGTGAAAGACAAAATCGCCGTTGAAATTCAGTTTGGTAAATACTCTTTTGTTGCCTATGACTTATTTGTAAAACATATGATGTTTTACTCTGGGGGAGTTATCAATTTGGGAATAGAAATATTGCCAACCAAAAGTATGCAGGCAAAAATGAGTAGCGGCCCAGCCTATTTTGAAGGTGAGGTTTACAATGTCATGAGGCAAGGCAGAAATAGCCCTCCAGTTCCGTTGTTGATCTTAGGAATAGAGGAGTAGTTTCTCTGCGATGCATATGGATCAAAATGCAATTTTACATAAGAGTACCAGATGCTTAGCCCCTTTCTGCTAATTTGAAAATTACTCCTCAAAATCTATCGGCTGGCTCCAAACCTTTATTGCCCACCAGATAAAGGCGGAAAGGCTGATAACAAACCAGGTATAAAAAAGAATATTCCCCCAACGAACCTGTTCATGAACAAATGCCAGGTCGTACATAATACCCGCCGTCATATTCACTGCCATCCATAACAACCCCAGTGAAATCGTATTGAGTATCCGGATTAAATATTTTCGAACACCTGGCTCCATCGTTTACGTTCATTTCTTCCCGAAGATAACTTGAATATCTAATCCCAATGACTTACGACCTACGACTTATGACTTACGACTTATGACCTACGACTTATGACCTACGACTCACGACTCACGACTCTAATCAAAACTCTGGTTACTGGCCGCTGCTAATTTCAGCATTCTGTCGAACTGTGCCGGGGTAAGATCATTGTAAAAGTAATAGATAGTATCCACCTGTATATGATTGTGGTGTACCTCGTAATGGCAATGGGGCCCGGTACTTTTGCCTGTACTGCCAACATAACCAATCACCTCACCACGCTTTACTGTTTGTCCCACCCTGGCCTTAATACGGAACATATGGCCATACAGTGTTTCGTAGCCATATCCATGACTAATGATAACCCTGTTACCATAACCACCGGTATTAAACCCGGCGTCAACCACCCTACCATCACCTGTAGCATAAATAGGGGTTCCCATGGGAGCGGTAAAGTCGAGGCCCGGGTGTAACCTGCGATCTTTATACAGCGGGTCTATCCGGTATCCAAACCCTGATGCGATGCGTGAAAGATCTTTATTGCTGATCGGCTGAATAGAAGGGAGTGATGCCAGCAGCTTTTCCTTGTTCTTCACCATATTGGCAATTTCATCGAAAGACTTCATCTGGTAGGCGGCACGAAGCGAAAGGTTGTTCAGCTGCGCGGCGATACTTGTAACCAGCTGGTCCTCACCCAGGCTTTGCACCAGCTTCACTTCATTTTTCTTTTCCATCTCCTTTACACGGGCACTATCCGGGATGGGTTGTGATTCAAAGATGGAACGGTATACGTTATTATCCCGGTTCTCTATTTCATCCATCTGCAGTTCCAGCTGCTTTACACGTTCAATGAAAACACTGTAATTTTCTTTCAGTGCCTCATTCTGCTGCCGCAGGAATTTCTCTTTGGGTGAATCAATATACCGGAAGGCGATGGCAAAAATGATCATCCCGGTAACCGTAGAAGCCGCAATGAACCCGATCGCCTGCAACAGCCTTACCCGCAACGGGGTAGCCAGCTTCTCATAGCGAAGCGTATGGGTATTATAGTAGTACTTTACTTTCTTCATTGCTGACTGAGCGTCGTGAGACGTGAATCGTGAATCGTCAATCGTGAACCGTGAATAAGGCTGGGGGCTGGCTTTCCTCCTTCGCTTTCATTTTCAGTACAACACTCTCACCTAAGTCCTAAGCCCTTACCCTATTTTCCTTACCTTTGACCCCCTAAAAACAGGGCCAAATATAGTTTCTAACGACTTAACTATTTGCTTAAAATTTTTTACAGATGACCACCAGTGGCGAGATACGACAACAATTCCTCGATTTTTTCAGATCAAAACAGCACCAGATCGTACCATCTGCGCCAATTGTGGTAAAAAACGACCCAACCCTGCTTTTTACCAATGCAGGGATGAACCAGTTTAAGGACTATTTCCTGGGTAACCGGAAGCCCGGGTTTCCCAGGGTGGCCGATACACAGAAATGCCTTCGGGTGAGCGGTAAACATAATGACCTGGAAGAGGTAGGCGTGGATACCTATCACCATACCATGTTTGAAATGCTGGGAAACTGGAGTTTTGGGGACTATTTTAAGAAAGAAGCTATCGCCTGGAGCTGGGAGCTGCTAACCGCGGTATATAAACTGGATAAAGACCGCCTGTATGTGACCATTTTTGAGGGGGATGAAAAAGACGGGCTGCCGCGCGACCAGGAAGCGTACGACGAGTGGAAAAAGCTGATAGCGGAAGACCGTATCCTGCCGGGCAATAAAAAAGATAATTTCTGGGAAATGGGAGATACCGGTCCCTGCGGACCCTGTACAGAGATACATGTGGACTGCAGGAATGATGAGGAGCGTAAGGCCATAGCCGGCGAAACCCTGGTGAACAACGACCATCCCCAGGTAATAGAGATTTGGAATATTGTGTTCATGCAGTTTAACCGCCAGAAAGATGGCAGCCTGCAGCCTTTACCGGCGCAGCATGTGGATACGGGAATGGGATTTGAAAGGCTGGTGCGGGTGATACAGGGGAAGCAGAGCAATTATGATACGGATGTGTTTACAGGTACTATTGCGGCAGTAGAGAAAATAAGCGGGAAAAAATATGATTTCAGCGATAGCAGGGAAGCGATCGCCTTTCGGGTGATAGCGGATCATATACGAGCCATTGCTTTTACTATTGGAGACGGGCAATTACCGGCCAATAACGGCGCAGGTTATGTTATCCGGAGGATACTAAGAAGAGCGGTGCGTTATTATTATTCGTATCTCGATTATAAACAGCCCTTGCTTTTTCAACTGATGCCCCTGTTGGCAGCGCAGTTTGAAACTGTTTTTCCCGAACTGAAGGCACAGCTTGATTTTGTAACCAAAGTGGTAAAGGAGGAAGAAGAAGCCTTCCTGAAAACCCTGGATAAAGGATTAAAACGCATAGATGATCTGATTGCCACCGGTAAGCAGATAGCAGGAAAGGCGGCGTTTGAGTTATTCGACACTTTCGGTTTCCCGGTAGACCTTACCCGGCTGATAGCGGAAGAAAACAAGTTAACGGTTGATGAAAAAGGCTTTGAAGATGAAATGCAGCAGCAAAAAAACCGCAGCCGCGCAGCCGGAACCATTGATGCCGAAGACTGGATCGTACTGACCGAACATAGCTTTAATGATTTCATAGGCTACGATTCACTGGAAGTAAAAACAAGGGTTGTTAAATACAGGAAAGTAAAAGCCAAAGGAAAAGAGGGCTACCAGGTGGTGCTGGAAGCTACGCCATTCTACGCCGAAAGCGGAGGGCAGGTGGGCGATACCGGTGTGCTTGAATTTGAAGGTGAAGACATTGTTGTAACAGATACAAAGAAGGAAAATAACCTGGTAATACATTTTACCGATAAGCTTCCTGCCGCCATCGGTTCCGCCGTGGTAGCCAGGGTAAACCCTGTTAAGAGACACGCAACCACCGTACACCATAGCGCAACACACCTGTTGCATGCAGCCTTGCGGCAGGTACTCGGTAAGCATGTGGCGCAAAAAGGCAGCCTGGTAAATGAAGAACATCTGCGTTTTGACTTTTCACATTTCGCGAAAGTTACTGATGAAGAGATGGCAGAAATTGAAGCGATCGTAAACGAAAAGATCCGGGCCAATATTCCTATCCATATACAGGAAATGAAAAAAGACGAAGCGGTGGCATTGGGCGCGATGGCTTTGTTTGGCGAAAAATATGGAGATATTGTCCGTGTAGTGATCATGGACCCCGCTTACTCTATTGAATTGTGCGGAGGCACCCATGCCGGGGCTACCGGCGAACTGGGCTTTTTCAAAATCAAACATGAGGCGGCGGTAGCGGCGGGCGTCAGAAGAATAGAAGCGGTAAGCGGTAAAGCCGCCGAAGAACTGATCAACGCGGAATTCGCTCAGATTCGCGTAATTCGTGAAACCCTCAGGAATCCCAAAGAAATCAGCAAATCAATCGAAACACTGCTGGCGGATAACACAGAGCTCAAAAAGCGGATCGAAAGCCTGGAAGCCAAACAGCTGGTGGTACTCAGGAACGAACTGCTGCAAAAAGTTGAAACCATTAACGGAACCCGGTTTTTGGGTGCGGTTGTAGAAGTTAGCAGCGCGGATAACCTCAAAAAACTCTGTTTCGACCTCAAGAATGAGCTGAATAATTATGTAGTGGTGCTGGCGGCCAACGTAGAAGGTAAGGCACAGGTTGCGGTATTACTCGATGAAGCGGTTAGCGTATCTAAAAACTTAGACGCCCCAAAAATCATCAAGGAACATATTGCCGGCCTCATCAAAGGGGGCGGTGGCGGCCAGAAAACCCTGGCTACAGCCGGCGGCCAAGACGCCAGCAACCTGCTGCAGGTAATCAGCAAAGTAAAAGAACTCCTCTAACCCCCCCTCTGCGAAAACTCTCCTTCTCCCGTTCTCCGCGGTGAATTCCCGCTTCGATCGGATTTATAACTTATGCTATCCCTTTCTTTACCGCAGAGAACGGGAGAAAAAGAGTTTTCGCGGAGAAAATACAGTTTGGCCCTCATTTTAACATTTCCGAAACTCTTCGTACATTCTGAATCTCTTAGATTTGATCTACTAACAATTTCGTACACTAATAAATTTTCAGTTATGAAAACAAAGATGTTACCGATTATTCTCCTCTTGTCGGTACTGGGTGGTTCGGTACTGGCGCAAACCAAGGAGCAGCCTCCCAGGCAAAAGAAAGAAAGCATTATTATCCGCAAGAAAAAGGATGATAAGGAAAAAACTACCATTGTGATTGACGGCGACAATATCACTGTTAACGGCAAGCCGGTAGACGATTTGAAAGATGAGGATATTGAAGTGATCCGGAACAAGGCGTTAACCCTGGGTCCGCGTTTAAAAGGCAGGATAGCACCGGGTATCAGGCGGGAGTTTTTTGAGAACGGTTTTGAGCCGAAAGAACGCGCTTTACTGGGTGTTACCTCTCAAAAAGACGATAAAGGTGCTAAAGTAACGGAAGTAAGCCCGGAAAGCGCAGCGGAAAAAGCCGGTCTGAGAAAGGGTGATATCATTACCCGGATTAACGAAAACCATGTAATCGAGAATAGCGAGGATCTGTATAACTGTATCGGCGATTACAAGCCTGGTGAAAAAGTTACTATCACCTATCTGCGCGATGGCAAACAGCTTACCACCAGTGCCACTTTGGGCAAAACAGACGCGCCCCGGCTTCGTTCTTTCAACTTTAACGGCCAGGGAATGGGGCCAGATTTCAATTTCGATATGCCACAACTGAGGGGCCTTGAGAATCTAAGGGTAGACATGGTTCGGAAACCCCGGCTGGGTATGGGAATTCAGGATCAGGAAGATGGCAAAGGTGTAAAAGTGCTGGACGTGGATGAGGGAAGCCCTTCTGCAAAAGCCGGCCTGCAAAAAGGCGATATTGTAACCGAAGCCGATGGCAAAACCGTAAACTCCGTTGATGAGCTCCGCGCCAAACTGAGAGACTTGAAAGAAGGCGATACCCTGAAACTCACCTACCTGCGCGAAGGCAGAACCAATACCGCTGATATTAAGTTCCCAAGAAAACTGAAGACAGCGGAACTGTAGGAGCTTCGGTTTCCAAAACGCGATTACCAATGTCCAGTGTCCGGGTAGTACCCATTTGGACATTGGTAATTGGTAAATTATACATCAATGCCCATGCAATAATGCGTCCGGTCTCATCGTTTTACTATTAAGATGAAACAGATTATTGCGGCGGTTCTTCTTCTTGTAGTGATAGGCGCAAAAGCGCAGGTATATTCTCCTAAGCGCCAGCTGGTTCATACATTCTCAATCGTGGCCCGGGATGAGAAAACGGGTGATATGGCCATTGGGGTGCAGAGCCACTGGTTTGGCGTGGGTACATCGGTGCCCTGGGCAGAAGCAGGGGTGGGTGCGGTGGCTACCCAATCGTTTGTAGATAAGTCATACGGCCCGAAAGCTTTGGGTCTCTTAAAACTCGGATTTACCGCCCAGGAAGTGCTTGACAGCCTTACCCGAAGCGATAGCGGCCGGGAAATGAGGCAGGTAGCCATTATTGATAACAAAGGCAATGTTGCCACCCATACCGGCAAAAACTGCATACAGGTAGCCAAACATATCAAGGGAAAGAATTTTAGCGTACAGAGTAATATGATGCTGGGCGACTCGGTTTGCGAGTATATGGCGAAAGTATTTGAGAAAAACAGTAATAAACCCTTTGTAGAAAGGTTGCTACTGGCCCTTGAAGCGGGGCAGCAGGCCGGGGGTGATATACGGGGAATGCAGGCGGCCGCGCTCACTATTGTACCCGGCAGGCCGATGGAAAGCTGGAATAACAAATCGGTGGATCTGCGGGTAGATGATTCTGCGGAACCGTTGAAAGAACTGAGGAGACTGTATACCATTCAACTGGCCTACGAGCACATGAGTAGCGGCGACCTGGCCTATGAAAAGATGCATAATGCCAATCTCTCCGGGGAAAAGAATGATGTTAACCTGGCTATGACCGAATACAACGCTGCCATGAAACTGTTTCCTGAAAACCTGGAAATGCAGTACTGGACCGCTATCACGCTGGCCAATAACAAGCAGATGGTAAAAGCACTGCCCATGCTGAAAAATGTATTTGATAAAGACAAAAACTGGAAAGAACTCACCAAACGTCTACAGCCGGCCGGCCTGCTTACCATTACGGAGGAAGAACTCAAAAAGATCCTTTCGCTGTGATAAATATCCGCTGATTACACCCGCTCTGCCCAAGTAGCCCTATTTTTGTTACGGCATGGAAATGAACAACAAATATGAAGCGGTTATTGGTTTGGAAGTGCATGCACAACTGGCTACTGAAAGTAAATTGTTCTGTGGCGACAGTACCGCCTTTGGTGCCGAACCCAATACGCATATCAGTGCGATTACCATGGGGCATCCCGGCACCCTTCCCAAGACCAATCGCAAAGCGGTGGAATACGCTATCCGTATGGGGTTGGCCTGCCACTGCGAAATTGAGAAGTATAACTATTTTGCCAGAAAAAATTATTTCTATCCCGATCTTCCCAAGGGCTACCAGACCTCCCAGCATACAACACCTATCTGTAAGGGCGGGTATGTAACCATCCGAACCCCGGCTGGTGAGAGAAATATCCGGCTCAACCGTATTCACATGGAAGAAGATGCAGGTAAAAGTATCCACGACCTGGATGATCATTTTACCTGTATTGATCTTAACCGGGCGGGAACGCCGTTGGTTGAAATAGTTACCGAACCCGACCTGTTCTCCGCCGAAGAAGCCTGGCACTATATTACCGAAGTCCGACGCATGGTCCGATGGATCGGGATCTGCGACGGCAATATGGAAGAGGGAAGCCTGCGTTGCGATGCAAACGTTTCCATCCGTTTAAAAGGAGAAACCACGCTGGGTACCAAAGTGGAAGTAAAAAACCTGAACTCCATCCGAAATGTAAAAAAAGCCATCGAGTATGAAATCGACAGGATGATACAACTGGTAGAGAGTGGCGGTAAAGTGCAGCAGCAAACCCGCAGCTTCGATGCTTCCAACGATACTACCTTTGCCATACGCGATAAAGAAGAGGCCAATGATTACCGCTACTTCCCCGACCCCGACCTCTCGCCTTTTCAGCTTACTGATGCTTTTATAAATGATATTAAAGCCTCACTGCCCGCATTGCCAAATGAACTGATGGCCACTTACCAGTCTGAGTTCGGACTCAGTGCTTACGACGCCGCGCAGTTATGTGATGAAAAAGCAACGGCAGATTATTTCACAAAAGTTATTGCGCACACCACACAGTACAAAGCGGTGGCCAACTGGATACTCGGACCTATCCGCCAGCACCTGAATGAAACCGGTACCGGGTTTGATAATTTTGCACTCAGCCCACTGCGACTTGCGCAACTGGTAAAACTGGTGGAAGAAGGAAAAGTTGGTTTCTCCGTTGCGTCTTCTAAATTATTACCCGTTGTTATAACTGAGAATACCGACCCGCTAACCATTGCAGAAACCATGAACCTCCTGCAGGTAAGCGATACGGGTGAACTGGATACCTGGATAACCGCGGCACTCAACTCCATGCCGGATAAAGTAACCGAATACAAAAAGGGGAAGAAGGGACTGATCGGCCTTTTTGTAGGAGAGGTAAAAAAACAAAGCAAAGGAAAAGCCGATCCTAGGCTGGTGACGGAGCTGCTGGAGCAAAGGCTGAGAGGAATGAATAATTAGTAATTACAAAATCAAACATGAAACGACTTGTCATCATTGCAGCGGCCGGCTGTCTTTTAATAGCCTGCCAGCCAAAAAAATTCGGAGCATTTACCGTAAGCGGGAAGATAGAACACGCATCGGCATCAGCCACTGTTTACCTGCAGGAACTGCCCTTTGACGGGAAAAATCCTGTTGTGCTGGATTCCGCCAGCCTCAAATCCAGCGGTGATTTTATCCTGCGGGGTATGGGAAAAGAAGAAGGATTGTACCGGCTGATGGTTCAATATCCCGGCGGCTTATCCAATATTACATTGGTGAATGATAATAATGATATCAAGGTAAAACTGGATATCAATAACTACCGCGCCTACACGGTAGAAGGCTCCCCGGCCAGTGAAAGCCTGCATGAATTGTTTGAGGACTACCGTAAAAGGGATTCGATGTTGTTTATCACTTTTGGAAAGATAGATACCCTGCAAAAACAAAATGTTACGGATAGCGTACTGCTTCCTGTAAGGCAGTTTCGCGATGAGCAGGTGAAGGGAATGAATACCCTGGTTAGAGAATTTATTACAAAGTCGCCAAGCCCGGCAGCCTGTTACTATGTATTGAGCATGGCGGAAAGAACCATGTCGCAGGCAGAGGTATTGGAACTGGCAACGGCATCGGCCGATAAGTTCAAGGAACATAGTGGGCTGGCGAGAATAAAGAGTATTCTTACGGTTCAGAAACCAGCAGCTGCGCCTGCCGCAGCCGGTTATCCGCTGCTGAATAAGCAGGCACCGGAAATCAGTTTACCCGATACCGGGGGAAAAGTAGTTACCCTCAGTAGTTTCAAAGGAAAATATGTACTCGTGGATTTCTGGGCCAGTTGGTGTGGACCCTGCCGTAAGGAAAACCCTAACGTGGTAGCCGCTTACAATAAATTCAAGGATAAGAACTTTACCATACTGGGTGTTTCGCTTGACCAGGAAAAAGAAAACTGGCTGGAAGCCATACAACAGGACAAGCTTACCTGGACACAGATCAGCGACCTGAAATACTGGGAAACGCCGGTGGTAGGATTGTACCAGTTCGACGGTATCCCTTTTAATGTGCTGGTAGATCCGCAGGGAAAGATCATTGCTACCGGATTAAGAGGAGCGCAGTTGGAGGCGAAATTGGCGGAGGTGCTGAAATAATTTGAAAATGTGAAAATGTGATAATTTCAAAGTGGATGGGTCACCGTTAAACCGATCTTACGAATATAAATCAGTACCCGCTTTTCAAGTGGTCACCTTCATTTTCAAATTTTCAAATTGCCACATTTTCAAATTAATCTATGACGAACAAAAAAAAGGGAGACCGTTACCGGTCTCCCTTTTATATAGGTAATACTTACTACTTATTAGTTCGCATATCCTGGGTTCTGCTGCATCAGGGGGTTAGCCAGAATTTCAGGATTAGGTATGGGCAGAATGAACCTGAAATTACCCGCAGGAAGTGTTTGCGATGCTGTTGTAGGAGCATCTACAGCCAAACGGGTAACCGGCAAATTCCTTCTTTTCAGATCAAAGAAGCGGTGGCCTTCATAAGCCAGCTCTTTAAAACGCTCATCCATGATAGCGTTAATAGCATCATCTTTGGTTGCAAATGTTACGTTTACGTATCCATTAATCCTTGCCGCTCTGAGAGCATTGATATCGGCAGCAGCACTGGCCAGGTCACCGGTTTCAGCTTTTGCTTCAGCACGGATCAGGTACATTTCCCCGGTTCTGAAAACCTTCACATTAGCCACGTTCTCATTAGGGTCACCATAGGTTTTTCCGGCATATTTCTGGATCAGGCGGGTGGAAGAGCGGCTTTGTGTTAACAGCAATGGTTCATCTTTAAAATAAGAAGCAAAGCGGATATCATTTACCTGGTCGTATGAATTCCATAATTTATCAGAAGGACGCCATGTAATGCCTCCTATAGCGGAGGAACTGGCGGAAGTTGCTCTCCAAAGTGAACCAACCCTAATAGTGGTTGTATTGACAGAACTAACAGTAGCGGTTCCGGCTGAACGAATTAGTTGGAATGCCTGTTCGCCTTTGTTAGCATCAGTCCAGATGCCTGGGAAATTAGCCCTGGTAGACAATGGCAGGCCATTGATATACTCTGTAGCGTAAGTAGACGCATTAGCCCACTCCTTTAAATATAACGACATGCGCGCCTGAAGGCCGGAAGCAGCAAGTTTGGTAGCCCTGGCTATATCGGTAAGGTTATCCGGCAGTAAAGACTTGGCTTCGTTAAGATCTGCTTTCATTTTCACAAAATATTCAGCCACGGTAAGCCTCTTCTGATTATTGATAGAAGGGACTTCCATGTATGGCATAGCCAGGTCCGTACCTACCGCACTATTGCTGTAAAAACGATACAGTTCAAAATGCGCATATGCCCTCAGGAACAGAGCTTCTCCACGAAGCTTTAACTTCAATGCCGGGTCAGTAGTTGCAGTGGTAACGGAAGATAAAGCGGTAGGCAAAGCCTGCAATACCCTGTTTACACGGTCAATAACTCGGTATTGTGGTGACATAGCCGTATAATTATCACGAAGTCCAACATCAGATGAACCATACTGCCATTCGTGGTTGGTACCGGCATTGTAAAAGTCTGCCACTCTACTTTCATCTGCAAATACCGAGTTAAGTAGAATTCCCATTTCCACATTCATTTGTCCATAGGCACCTACTATACCCTGTTCGCAGTTTGCTACTGTTGTATAGGCAACGTCTCCCTGAATCGCATCCGTTTCTTTAATGTCAAGAACTTTTTGACAAGAAAAAAGCGTTACTATGGAAAGAGAGAGTATTCCAATTATGTGCTTTTTCATTTTCATTTTTTTTAGCTGATATTAGTTGAATTCCAGTTTATTGTCAATTAGAAGTTAATATCAAGACCCACTACAAAAGCTTTCGGGTTAGGATATTCATTCAAACTGATGTTGTTGTCATCTTCAGGATCCAATCCTTTCCAAGGACTCCATATGGCAAGGTTTTGGCCTTGAACATAGAAGCGCGCGGAGCGGATGATGGTTTTGCCGTTTGCCAGCTTAATGCTTGGTATATTGTAAGCAATATTCACGTTTCTTAAACGTAAGAACTTCGCATCGTTAAGGTCAGAAGACGTAAAGTCCCTGTCATAGGCAGAAGACTGGAACAATACATTGTCCCCTGCTTTCTGCCATTGCTGTGTAAGCAATTCCCTTGATCCGCGAACAGCACCCTGGTAACCTGCTGTACCCCTGGTGATCCAGTTTCTAGTATTATCATACCTCCAAACATCGGTCTGGTATGAAAACAAACCGCTAACAGTAATCGCTTTGTAACGGAAATCAAGTGTAATACCACCTACGTGTTTAGGCAGGTATGATTTGAATGCAAACTGTCCTGCAGAACCCACTGTGTATACTTTGGTAACACCATCTGGTGCATAGTAGGTTGGGCGACCTGTTGCCGGGTCTGCACCAAGGTAGTTATAAGTATAAGCAGTACCATACGCAAGACCTTTACGGATAATGGAAGTACCTACTACATACTCATTCACCTGTCCCAGATCTTCGATATTATTCTTGTTGATGGCATGATTCCAACCCAGGGTAAATCCGAAGTCTTTGGTACTTACTACATCCACACTGGCAACAAATTCAAACCCTTTATTGGTCATAACACCCGCATTGATCGACTGTGTTGCACCCACACCCTGACCCGCTGTTCCGGTAATGGTTTGGTTTACGAACAGATCAACTGTACGGTTTGAATAAGCATCCACGCTGAATCTTGCACGGTTTTTCCAAACAGCGAAGTCTACCCCAATATTTCCTTTCTTAACGGTTTCGATCTTCAGGTTAGGGTTACCCACGGTGGTGGGGGCTAGGCCGGTTATAGTTGATCCTGAATAAGGTACAGTTCCGAATTGTGGAACCTGTGAGCCTGCATAGTTGGTAATGCTGAACAGGGAAGCCATGCTATAATTGCTGGCAGAAGGTATACTTCCGATATTCGGAACAATACCATAGCTCACTCTGACCTTAAGGTCGGTAAAAATACTCTGGTTCTTGATAAAGTTCTCCTGCATGGCATTCCAGGTAAAACCGGCAGACCAGTTGGTAACCTCGCGATTCTCAAGATTCTGAATCCTGGAAGTTCCATCACGACGGATAGTTCCAGTTAACGTGTATTTGTTATCATATGTATATCTCAGCGTTCCAAAGAAAGAACGGATACCAAATCCAGATTTTGCGCTTGTTGAATACTGCGGATATGTAGTTGAGCCAGTAGATATCGGTAAAGGACCAGCACCCTGACTTGTTTCCGTTAACCTTGGATCCAGGTTATAGGCAACAAAACCAATACCTTTCTGATACTGTCTTACCACCTCAAAGTAAGCACCTGCTTCAACATCATGAACATTTGCAAAACGCTTGCTGAATAACAATGACGAAGTATTTACGAGGTTGGATACCAAACGCGATGCTTCACGCGCTTCGCCAGAGTTAAAGCTTTGTGTAGAACCTACATAGGAGTTTGCAGCAACATAACGGCTCTGGTATTCGGCGTTAACATCGATACCAAAAGTGTTTCTGGCAGTTAGGTAAGGCAAAATTTTATACGATAGGGTCAAGCCAGAGTTTAACTTAATCTGGTCCTGGTATCTTTGTGAATTCTGGATACCTTCCAGCAGGTTGGCAACAGCCTTCAGCGACAAGTTAGTGCTGGCACCAAAATTCAGGCTACCATCTGGCTTGTACGGATTCTCATAAGGCTTGGCACGGTAAGTCATTTGGAAAGGATTCCTTGCACTATTACCCAACCACTCTCCTTCTGACAGAAGTGTTTTAGAATAACCAAGACCCATATTGAAGTTAACAGTAAAGTTATTCTGAACGTGTTCTATATTAAAACGTGTAGTATACCTAGTTAACGCAGAACCCAGGTCAATACCTTCCTGCTTGAAATAAGCACCTGACAGATAGTAACGTGTTTTTTCGTTACCACCAGACATATTCAATTCATGAGACTGGCTCAGGCCCTGGCGATACAGGATATCAGGCCAGTTTGATTCTATTGCCTTTACACTATCCAGTGATTTTTGTTTCATAGCTGCGGTATAACCTGCAGGGATCGCCGGGTTGAGTGGAGACCATGTCCAACCGGGCGTATTGGTAATTTTTTCCCTTTCTTCATACTGGAGCATTTCTGCTGTATTCATCAGGTTCAGACGCTCGAAACTAGGCCGTTGTGTAATACCCACTTGGCTTCTATACTGGAAATTAGCCTGTCCGGATTTGCCTTTTTTGGTAGTGATAACGATAACACCAAGCGCACCCCTGGCACCATAGATCCCTGCAGAAGCGGCATCTTTTAATACGGTAACAGATTCGAAATCATTGGGGTTAAGGGATTTCATATCGCCAGCTGGTAAAGGAACTCCATCGAGAATGTACAATGGCTGAACACCCGCACCGGATATAGACTGGGTACCACGGATAGTTATAGAGGCACTCGCACCGGGTTGGCCAGAGTTTGAATTAACCAACATGCCCGGTGAACGACCCTGGAAAGCCTGGTCGAAAGAACCCACAGGAACCGTTTCAATTCCTTTCACATCTATTTTATTGGAAGAACCGGTAAACTGTGATTTTTTCTCACGCGCATAACCGGTTACAACCACTTCATCCAGATTTTCGGCAGTGGCTTTCAGTGCAATACTGTAGGAATTACTGCTGGTGATAACAATTTCCTGCGTGGCAAAACCAATAACCTTAACCACAAGTGTTTTGGCAGTTGGCCCTACTGTAATTGTAAAGCTACCATCGGCACCTGTAGTGGTACCATTGGTGGCACCTTTTACGGTAACGCTTGCATTAGGCACCGCGACATTCTTTTCGTCGGTAATCCTACCTTTTAACGAGCGGTTCTGGGCCGATACCTGGAGTACCGCCAAAATTCCGCACAGTAACAGTGTGACAAATTTTCTCATAATTCGTTTTTTAAATGATTGCTGGGGGTGCAATTTAGTTAAGAAAAACATAACTCAGCCTTTAATGACATTTTAATATGGGATTAAGCTGCACTTTTTAAAAAATAATGTCAAGGTTTTCTAAAAATCGAAGGGCTTTTATTGATAATCAATTAACTATGTATAAATTAAAAGGCCCAGGTCATATTAAAAATGACCCGGGCCTTTTAAAAATTTACTTTTTCTGCTTTTTTTATCCAAAAACAGTCAAATCCAACACATTAATCAAATTAATTATCTGTCATCAATTTGTTCAGCTGAAGCTCAGTAGCTGAGATAGGCCAGATATAGTTTTGATTGGTGTAGGGTATTGCAGCGATGCTTCCTTTTGCCGGAATAGCCAGTCCCAGGCGGGCCAGATCCGGTGCGCGCAAACCTTCTCCCAGGAATTCTATCCTGCGTTCAACCAGGATGGCGTCTATCAAAGCCGCCGCATTGGCGAAATCTGAAGCCAGGTAGGTTGTTCCTGAAGAGCGGCTGCGTACCGCATTCAGCAATGCTACTGCCTGTGCGTCTACTGTGTTAGCAGTTCGAACTTTTGCCTCAGCCAGGTTTAACAGTACTTCCGCATAGCGCATAGCAGGGGCATAGTCTACAAATGGAGTTACACCACTCCACTTACTTAGGAACTTCTTACCTGATGATGCGATTGTAAAAACAAAAGCTGTTTTCCTTTTATCTGTTGCTAACCAGGCGGGGTGTGCAAAAATGCCATTCCCAGTCTGGTTAATGGAATATTCTCCATTTCCTCCATTCAGAGTAGAAGTACCATAGTAGTATCCTAACTGATTCTGTCCACCAGGTGTTTCAGTAGTTCCTACAAATGGCATGGAAAATATTGACTCAGTGGTGATATAAGGGGCCTTGAATACATTGGTTACATCTGCCTGCAGTGCAAACGAAACCCCACTGGTTGCGGTGAATGGCGCAGTAGCGGAAACAATTTTATTGGCTTCCATGGTGGCTTCCGCGTACTTCTGCATGCTCAGGTAGACCCTTGTTTTATAGGCAATGGCTGTATTCCTGTGGCTGCGTGTTACATTATCCAGTTGCGCCGAATAGGTTAAAGGAAGATTGGTTTCAGCAAAATTCAGGTCATCCAGGATTTGCGTATATACCTGCGCTACCGTGCTACGCGCAAGATCGTAATTACCCGCACCGCTGTTACCGGTTAAACGGATAGGCAATCCTGGTTTACTACCGGCTCCGTCTGAATAAGGACGCGCATATAGTTGCAGCAGGCTGTAATAACAAACCGCGCGTACAAACCTGGCTTCGGCAACATAATTAGTAGCTTGTGTTGCAGTTACTACTTTATTACCACCGGCATTCATACCATCGATGAAAAGATTTGCCTGGTTGATAGTTGAGTAGGCTTGAGACCACAAGCTTACAACACTATTGGTACTGCTGTTGTTCATGGTTCCGTTCCATACATCATAACCGGTTACCACATTGGTAAGTTCATTGATGAACTCTTCCGCGCGGATATCATTATAGATCAGGTAACGGCCACCCAGGAATGAACCCGAACGAAGACCACCGTACAAGCTTTTAACCTGTCCAAGTATACGGTCAGATGTTGCGAACGCAGAGGCATCTGAGATAGAAGTCGTAGGTATGGGCGAAAGCGTTTCCTTACTGCAGGAAACTGCCAGCATCATAACCGAAGACAATAGGGTGATATAAATTATTTTCGTTTTCATGTTTACATTGTTTTTCTGAGCATTATAAATTAGAAGCCAACATTTAATCCCAATGTCACGGTACGTGCATTGGGTGCCTGATTCCTGTCTACTCCCTGGCTGGTAGAGTTATTACCATTTGAAGATGTCTCAGGATCGGGGCCTGGATATTTGGTCATGATAAGTAGATTATTTCCTGCTACATAGAGTCTTACGCTACTAATTTTAATTTTTTCAAGTAGTGTCTTTGGCAAACTATAGCCCAATGTAAGTGAACGAAGCTTTACGAAATCCCCTTTAAACACATTGATATCAAGTGGGAAAGATGAACCGTTTGAAATATTATCACCCGCAATTACTTTAGGGAAAGCTGCATTCGCATCTCCTGCTTTTGTCCAACGGTTTAAGATATCTGATTCATTATTCCAGAAACGTTGATCATGCAAGCCTGCACGGCTTCCGTAGTAAACATAAAAGCCGAGCTGATAAGTAAATAAAGCGTTCAACTCAAAATTCTTAAACCTGAACGTATTTTCCCATCCACCAGAGTATTGGGGATTGGTATTCTTGTAAGGTGCCGCATCTGCTGAACTAACAGAAGGGGCAGTAGTTCCATCAGCATACATAAATCGCTGCTGTCCTGCAGGTGCTATGTGTTGATAGTAAACATTTCTACCTGCGGCATTTACAAATATTCTTCTGCCGGTTGCCGCATCGATACCAGCTGTTCTGGTAACATACAATGTACCAACGGCATATCCAGGTTGAGTAATATTAACGGATTCAAGACCAGAACTTGCAGTAATCAGTGATGGCAAGCCTGGTGCCAAAGATGTTACTTCATTTTTATTATAAGCAATATTCAGGTTAGATGTCCATGTGAAATCTTTGGTTTGTACAGGAGTTGTGTTTAAAGAAAACTCCAATCCCCTGTTATACATAGTACCAACATTGGTTGAAATTGCATTTGGCAAACCAGCTGAAGGTGGCTGCGTTACATCGAGAATCAATCCATCGATATTATTATTGTAATAAGCAAAATCGGCAGTGATCCTGTCTTTAAGTATTCCAAAAGTTACACCGATATCAGTTTTGGTACTGGTTTCCCACTTGAGGCTTGAGTTACCCGCATTAGAGAAGCGCAGTGCAGATGAAGCGGCATAGAGACCAGCTGCATAAGTAGATAAAGAACCGAAGTTCCGAAGACCGGCAATATTACCCAAACGACCATAACTTCCCTTGATTTTGAAACTGCTAAACACACGGTCAAGTTTTGCACTGCTCCAAAAACCTTCCTTGTCAATATCCCATCCGCCAGATACCCCCCAAAAAGTACCATACTTATTATCACTACCCAACTGAGAGGCACCGTCCTTGCGGATATTGGCAGTAACAAAATACTTTCTGTTAAAGTTGTAAGTAAGGCGGCTGAATAGGGAAGACAGGTAGTTTTCACCTATGTTATCGCTTGTATTTGACAATGCCACATTTCCAAAACCTCCTTGAATATTAGTAAAGAAAGGATCGGATACTATAGTTCTGTTTAGACCGTATCCCAGATTATCTGTTTTTTGCTGCTCAGTACCACCCAGCAAACTGAAAGTGTGCTTACTGGCGAAAGTATAATCGAACTGAACGGTATTGGTCCAAACCCATCTTTTGTTTCTGTTATATGCACTGGTTGCTGAACCTGTGGTACCGAAGCCTTCCCCGCTTAAAGCACTTAAAAAAGTCTCATTATCCACCATGGAATAGTCGATGCCATAAGCAGTTCTTAAAGTAGCCCAGCTAACCGGTTTGATTTGTGCATACACATTACCCTGCAACTGATTTGTTTCTGAATTAGACCGGTTCAGATCCAGTGAGGGAACAGGGTTGTAAAATCCAACCTGGCTTACTTTGTTTCCCATAACCCCCAATAGCCCATTTGAGTTAACATTGTAGCTCCCGTCATTGTTGTAAGGCGAAACATTGGGCGCATTTACTTGTGCCAAGCGAGCAAGGCCACCAGTATTAAACGCCTGATCGGGTAGTGAACCAGAACTTACAGATGCCAAATTTCTTTGATTTGCATAGTTTACCTTACCACCAACAGTTAACCATTTATTAACCTTGCTGTCTACATTACCCATTATCGTTCTCCTTTCAAAATCATTCTTCTGAATAATACCCTGCTGTTTGGTATAACCTACAGAAAAATAGTAGGAGGTTGCATCCGTTGCACCTGAAACATTTATGTTATGATTATGAGCGAGTCCCGTACGATAAGCATAATCATACCATTTGGTATCAATAGGCTTACCATTGGCGTCATTGCTCATGTAATAAGCATTGGTGGTAGCGTTATAAGTACCCGCATTTACCAATCCTTCGTTTTTGATTGTGGTATACTCTGTGGCATTCAACAGCGTTGGTAAACGGAATGCGCTGGACCAGCTTACATTACCATCATAGTTAACCTTAACTTTCCCAACTTTTCCTTTTTTAGTAGTAACAAAAATTACACCATTGGCAGCGCGGCTACCATAGATAGCCGAAGCGGCGGCATCTTTCGCGATGTCAATGCTTTCGATATCATTAGGGTTGATACTGGCGAGGGCGTTACCTGCCGCGTTGGTTGAACTCTGATCTCCGGTAAAAGTAGGAACTCCGTCTACCACAATCAGCGGATAAGAACTGAGTGAGATGGAGTTGGTACCCCTGATCCTGATAACCGGCGGGTTATTCAAAACACCATTAGGAACCGTAATCTGAACACCGGCGGCACGGCCACCCAGTGCCTGTTCAAAGCTCTGCGGAGACTTGTCTGCTATGTCCTTTCCTTTTACAGAAGATATGCTTCCTGTATTTTCCTTTTTCTTCTGCGTACCATAACCCACTACAACAACCTCTGATAGTGCCGCTGAGCTGGATATCAGCTTAACCAACACAGAAGATTTTCCTGTAACAGAAACAATCTGCTCCTCAAGGCCCACATAAACAAACTGCAGGTTCCTTACACTTGCATTAACGTTAATACTGAATTTGCCGCTTGCATCACTTACTGCCGTGGATGCAACTTTCCTGTCGCCCGACAGTGCATTAATGGTAACACCCGTAAGCGGTGCTCCCTTTTCATCCGAAACAGTTCCGGTAACTGTCCGGTTGGTTTGCGCATAGAGCCCGGTAAAGCTCACCACAACCATGGTCAAAATAGCCAGTAGTTTTCTCATGTGTTTAGTTTGGTTTAATGTTACGACAATGACAACTAAAAGTTGCCAAACGCTGTAATTTGCACCAAAAAAATTACATTTCAAAAATTAGCATATCAGGGATAAGCGGTTAAATATTATATTTTATCGGTATAAATATGCAATTTTCACTCTTTCACCGATTATATAGCAAATAGATACATATATAAAATATTTTATACTTTTACTTTACTCCCTACGTTCATTTGTCAGATGATTTTGATATGACAGGAGTTTACAATGCAAAGGATATCTCGTCCGTTATTCAAGTCGGTTCCTTGTCTTGTTTGGGTTCCTACTAATCTTGTTCGTGTTTTGTGGCTCTGAAGAGCCAGCCGCTCCTTGTTCAGAGCCACAAAACCAAAAGGAAACCAGGACAATATAGCCAGCCACAGCCAGCAGATAGCAACAAAGCAGCCAGCCAGAGCCAGCGTATAGCAACAACACAGCCAGCCAAAGCCAGCGGAGGTATGGGTTACTGCAGCAAATGGAGTTCTTCCGGTAACCAGGTATTACATCATCGTATCCAATTTATCAGTGCAGGTAGATCGACGTTATCCCATGAGTGAGGATTCTTGGATGGGTCTTTGCTATTTGTAACAATTAATCTCACATTATTGGTTGCCTTTATAGCATTATAAAAACGAATACAGTCTGAAATGTTTAGTTCACCAGGTAACCTATCCCGATGAACTCTTTGCCATGTCGTATCATTATTCGTAAATATCAGTAGGTTCTTATTTCTTATACTTCTAAAGTTATAGTATACGGTATCATTCAAAGAAATGATTGAACTCCGCCAAAAGCTATCTGGGTTTGTTGCTGGTGAATATTTATACCTTATCCTAAAAAAATCCAATAAAAATTGGCTTTCGCTTTTGCTTACGTCGTTGCTGGAATATTTACTCTGCCGAGCTAAACTATTAAATAGCCGTTCCAGATCGAGTGGTGGATCGATCACTACGCATGAACTAATTTTACGCTGTTTACAAAACAAAGAATCAGATAAAATTTTCAAACAAGCACTTCCACCAATTGAGAAACCTAAAAGTGAGAAAGTTTTCCCGCTATCCTTTACATTCTCTATAAAAGCACCTATCTGCCGGATGGCTTTATTAACTTCATCTTGTCTTGCATATAAAGTCTGATTGTCTTTTTCTATACTAACAAAAGCTAAATCGTAACCACCAGTAAGCAATGATCTAAATAAACTGTACTTAACTACTATTGAATCTGGGTTTTCTCCAAAGCCTGTGATAACAAATAGTGTTCTTGTTGATTTTTCTGCAGACCTGATAAGCTTCACATTCTCAAAAGGAGCTGGCTCTCCATACATCAGCTTGCCTTGATCTGAATTCGTCTTACAAAAGACTAGTGTTACCCCAAAACATATCAAAACAATAACATTAAAATAAAAATAGTTGCGTAGTTTCATAAGGATTCAGATTGCCTGATACATAAGCTAAGAGTCTTGAAAAATCGCTTCTATCGTGCCTACTAAGCCCGTTACTTCTTAGCCGGGTCAATCATCTCCATCAGCTTGAGCCCTAATATCCCATCCATGGCGGTTCCTCCATTGCCTCCATTCCCTATCAGTACTTCCGGAATCAGTTTAATATTTCCTTTTGCCAGCTCTTCGGTTATTTTATAGCGGGTAAAGTTATCTCCTCCCAACGCTTTTACTGCCAGTTCGTATGCCTCCGCCGTTGATTTACCCACTGCCAGTATTTTTTCGGCTTCGGCATTACCTGTCAGTGAGATTTGTTCGGCCTGCGCTGATGCCTTTAATTTAATAGCTTCGGATTCTGCCTGGGCCCTGGCTTTTGTGGCTTCGGCTTCGGCATACGCGCGAAGTTTGGTAGCTTCCGCTTCAGCCCCCACTGCTAATTTTACACCGGTAGCGTCTCCCTCCGATTTTTTTACGGTGGCATTTGCGGTGCGTTCAGCAATTTCAACGCTCTGCTGTGCTTTTACGATATCCTTCTGCATATCGGCAATCGCGGTTTCCTTTTCCATTCCCTGGCGGGTTTCCTGCGCCTTCTTCTGGGTTTCGTACGTTACTTTTTGTTCTTCCGCAATCTTCCTGTCAGTAAGCGTCTTCATCAGGGATTCAGGCGGCACAATATCCCCTATCAGCGTGTCCACCGCGTTAACATTATACTCATCCAATACTTTCTTAATATGTGCCTTGGCCGCCTCCTGTCTTTCTTTCCGCGTGGATAAAAAAGCGATTACATCACTATCCTGGGCTGAATTCCTGAAATAGTTACCAATGGTAGGCTCCAGCACCTGCGATACAAGGTTAACCATGTTTCCAAACCGGGCAATCACCTTGGGAGCTTCATTGGTGGGTACATGGATAATCTGCGCCACATCCAGGTTAAAAGGAAACCCGTCTTTCGACCTAACTGTTATAGTAGAAAGGTTCTTGTCCAGGTTATGTGCTTCACTTCTTGCCGCGGCCCAGTTTAACACCAGGTTGGTGGTAGGCACCAGTTCCACTTTCATTATATACTTGTTAACGGGATATTTTCCCGGCCCTAACGGTTCCAACCAAACGCCTTTGTATCCTTTTTCCACAATATTTCCATGCTTAAAATCTGCGCCGGTAAGATCATGCCCTTCCTGGCCTATATAGGATATAACCACTCCTACATACCCGATCGCGATTTCCGTCATAGGGATCTCTTCCACCTGTATACCCCATGGATTGAGATTATACGAACCCGCCAGGACAACCTGGGGTTGTAATCCCCTGTTACCACCGTTCTTAATAAAAGCGTCGAAGTTTTGGAAATTATTATGCCCTTCTACCACTTTACCGGCTATCTGACCCGCTTCAATGGGTAAGCCATCCAGTGTGGTAATAATGCCTACCATGCTTTCCTGTATCCGAACCATATCCGAAACAGATACCTGGAATAAAAGTGTATTGATCCGGTAGGAACCTGTAGTAATATAGGTTGTTTGACGTCCTCTTTGCCCACCGTTTACCAGGAATGTAACCGCGTCCTGAAAATTATCGCAGGGTATATGCTGGCCCAATATATTGCCGGTAGGAATTTCTTTTCCGTCTTTGGCCATAACCAGTCCTATCTTCCCCTCGGGAATAACAGTAAACTGTTCCATTTGAATAGAATACTGCCAGAACCATTTTCCAAAGTACAGACCAGGCGCTAATGTTTGCGCTTGCAGGCCCGCTTCGCCCTTTGTTGCAATGATACTTCCATCGGGAAGCTCACGATTGGCACCAAATAGTACAAACTTTTTGGTAACCAACCCAATACGGTCCTCTGGCACAATAACCATCCCGAATAAAAAACGAAGAATATACTTGTATAAAACCAGGGAAAACACAACCAGAAATACCCACCAATAGCTGATGATAGTTTGCATATATATTATTCTCGTGAAAATTAATTAGTAGATCATTTGGTTTAATTCTTACACATAAACGAATAAATCTTATAGCGCGGTTACAATTAGCAGTTGCCGTAAATATGCACCGGCTGTTGCGCCTGCACCTGGCTAACTTTATGATGTTCGGCGATCTGCCACGATTGCACCAAAGATCAGTCCCACATGATACCGATCCATCGCCCGCTAGCCGGGTATATAACGCAAATTGGCAAAATCATGAAAGTTCATTTTCGCAAATAAGTATACTCGGCAATTGAATACAGCTTTCCGAAACAAGACTTTTCATTCCCCTTTTGTATATGATTCCCGATAGAAGTTTCCACATTCACTACAGAACCAGGACTCTCTCCACTCCTGGTAATGCACCGGCCATTCCTTCCTGTTATATCTTACTGCTTTCCGTATCCTAAATACAGCTACTATAATAAAAAGTCCTCCCCCTGTTCTCGCAACTACTTGTCCATAACGCAACATAAGTAACCCAATTATACCTAGTAGCACCCAACCTAGAAATCCCTTTGTTTGGGGAGGTGCTACTTTAAAAGCTATAAAGAACCCTGGTGTACTCTTGTTAAAAGTGTCAGCACCAACTTTACCTGAAAAACCAGCCGCCTCATGAGTTCCCTTAACTATAATTGAAGGTATGGTGATGTGATGAATTCCATTCTTATAAGCAACCTGTAATCGTTGCATACTCCCCGAGCCACATTCTGAACATTGCATAACCCGACTTTTCATTATTACTAACTCTCGTGTAATAGTCAGTACCTATTTACAAGCACCACCTGGTGCTATAAAAAAAGATTGGCCTAAGTAGAAACAAAGGCCTCTCATAAAACTGAAAAGGATTATTACTAAACCGCTTCAGCTTGAATATCGAATAGGGTGTAATTCCTTGTGTTTGGTAAATGATTTCAAAAAAAACTTGTGACAGCAAACAAATACTAAGGCAAACGAGCTACCTCACTAAAGCGACGAAAGAATATCTTCCTCAAATTTAATCTTGTCCTTGTCAGAAAATGTCAATCGTAAAAAATGCTTTTGCAGTTTTCAAAATACAGGTAATAAGGGGCACTTACCTATTGGGGTTTCGTCCGATTATTCTTAAAACAGTATACGCTGACATTCCACCGAGGATTGTATAAATGACATCCGTGTACGAAAACGTTCCAAAATCCAAACATCCCTGACCTACTATTTCATAACATAGTCCTCCAAAAGTATACGCGCTGCAATGAAAGAAAAGCCGGGTGCGTCGATTCAAAAAGCTATAACTTATAAGTGAATAGCCAAATACAAGCGCAAAACTCGGATAACTTTCAGTAAGCCAAAGGTCAAAAATCTGATTTTTTACAACTATGGGGCGAAAATGAAATCTCATCAAAGCCCACAATAGCGCATTTAATACAATAAGAATTCTAATCATTTTCATAAGTCCTCAAGACCATTAAAGCTACCCGATGCTTCCCGGAACAGTGTTACACAGGCCCAATGTAGTCTGCCGTCGTGCATTAACCGGCTTCTATACTTTGCTTCAACAGCAAATTGCTTCCCAGTCTTCAAACATTTGAAAACAAAATCAGGCTCTCCAGAAGACTCCGCGTACCTTCTTTTGTTTCTTTCATGCGTATCTGTTCTTCTTATAAGTAAATACTTTTCTTCCGGAAACAACTGATTCTCGACGAATACTTCAAAATTCTCCCCCTGATAGAAGCTTTCTGATTTTAGCAATTCTGATTTTACATTCGATAGCCTTTTTCCTAATATTCTGTAGCTTTCCAAAGCACTATCTATACTATATCTAAATCCATTAAACATATCCAAAGTGTTTAGCCTGTATTATCAATTTAACTGCATACTATTCCACAGCTCTAAGTAGTAGCCCTTCTTATCAATGAGTTCCTCATGGCTACCTTGCTCAACTAGTCTTCCTTCACTCAATACAAGAATGGAATCTGCGTTTTTTACCGTTGTTAATCTATGAGCAATGACAATAACTGTTTTCCCTTTCGCTTTAAACTGTTCCAGCGTAAACTGTACTTTTTGTTCACTTGCCGGGTCTAATGAGGAAGTGGCTTCATCGAGGATAAGAATCTCCGGGTTCCGGTATAATGCCCGGGCTATCGCAATCCGCTGACGTTGGCCGCCGGAGAGGTTCACGCCATGCTCATTCAGCATAGTGTTATACGTTGCGGGCATCTTCTCCACAAAATCATTGATACCTAACATTTGAGAAATGGCCAGTATTCTTTGAACATCCGGTTCAAACTCGCCAATCGCAATATTCTCGATAATAGTTCCGGCAAACAGATCAATATGCTGCGGCACAACAGAAACCATTTTTCTAAGGCTTTGATTGCTGATATACTGCAGGTCTACGCCACCGATGCTTATACTTCCATCCTGAAGCGGGTATAGGTTTTGCAAAAGAGATAACAAAGTAGACTTTCCGCTTCCGCTTTCTCCTACGATAGCTGTTGTTGTGTTTTTCCTGATACCGATGCTCAATCCGTCAAAGACGGTAACCCTCGTGCCATAACGAAAACACACATTATTAAACGCTATATCGCCCATCAATTCAGGAGTAAGTTCCACCTTATTCTCGTGGGATGATTCCGTTTCCAGGTCTATAATCTCAAATAAACGATCAGCCGCAATTAAGGCGTCCTGAACGCTTTTGTTTGCCCCTAATAAAGATGCGGCAGGGCCTGTAAAATAACCTACCAACGCATAAAATGACAATAGTTCGCCCGGTGTCAACTCGCGATTGATTACAAAATAACTACCCGCCCATAGGATAATAATCGTAAACAGCCGTGTTACAAACTCTGTGGAGGTTGCCAGGTACAGTCCCTTAATCCCGCTTTTGTAAATGGAATCCAGTAAAACAATAAACCGATTCTCCGTTTTCATGCTGGCATATTCTTCCAGGCCAAAACGTTTGATGGTACCTGCGGCAGTAAGGCTTTCCACCAGCTGTGTTTCCAGTTCCGCGCTATTCTCCATTAAAGTACGCTGCCATTTCTTATTCACCCGATTACTGATCCAATAAACCACCAGGTAAACCGGCACTATGGCCAGCATGATAAAAGCCAGCTTCCAGTAATATAAAAACATCAGCCCTATTGAGAAAATAACGATAAAGACATTTACAACAATTGACAAAGCAATCTCGTTAATAAACATCCTTATTTTAACCGCATCATTCACCCTGCTGATAATCTCACCCACGCGCATGGTATCAAAAAAACGCTGCGGCAACTGCAGTAAATGCTTGTAATAGCCAAGTATCAGCCTGGCATCAATATGCTGACCGGTTTGCAGGCCCAGTATGCTTTTAAAAACGCCAATAAACAATTGAAAGACCAGGATAAGGATCATACCTGCACTCAACAGATTCAGCAGGCGCAGGTTGCCATCTACCAGAACAAAATCAACAATCTTCTGCATGTAGATGGAAGAGGAGAGGCCTAAAATCGTATATACAATCGCTCCAACAAGTGCCTGAACCATGATTCCGGTATGCGGCTTTACCAGCTGCCAGAACCTGGTTGAATTGGCAATTCTTTCATTGCCCTGTAAAAAGCCCTCATCGGGCAAGAGTAAAACAATAACGCCGCTCCATTCCTTGGCAAAATCTGTTATACTTCTTTTATGCATTCGCCCATCGGCTGGGTCCATGATTGTTATCGCTTTCTTTGCAACCTTATAGATAACAACAAAATGATGTAGCCCGTTGTTAAGAATCACATGAGCAATAGCCGGGACAGGTATTTTTGAAAGACTTTCCAGCGGCCCTTTTGCTCCTTTAGCCTGGAAGCCCAGCCGTTCTGCTGCTTCTATCAAACCCAATACATTGGTTCCGCGTTTGTCCGTTCCGGCAAATTGCCGGATTCTGCTTACAGGTAAGCGCAACTTGTAATGCGCGGCAACAGAAGCGAGGCAGGCGGCCCCGCAATCGGTGATATCCCTTTGTTTAATTTTTACTGATTTATTCAATTGGATGGTATGGTTGTTTTGGATGGGGCATTAGGGTTTAGCCAATTGTCCAGTTTATCGAATAGTAACTGCCAAAGGCTTCGGCGTGCAACAATGAAATTCGCCTGAAAGCCCATACCTTTTTTGAGGTTTCCGGTAAATCCATTTTTCAGGTGCAGCCGGGTACTATCGAAACTACAGCGTATCTTAAATACCGGTTTGTTATCTACCACGGTAAAATCGTTGTCAATGCTAATGATGGCTCCGGTTAAAACGCCAAAATAGTTATAGTCAAAAGCTTCAAACTGGTATCGGGACCGTTGGCCTGGCCGCAGGAGGCCTATGTCCCTAGATGGTACATAACACTCGCCCACAAGCCCTTCTTCGGGTGAAATACTACACAAAACCTCATTGGCTTGTAACAGACCACCTGTGTATCGGGTATTGATTCCCTGGATAACGCCAGATACAGGCGCCTTTATGTAGTAATACGCCGCATCTATATTAACCTGTTTCAATTGCTGCTCATACTGCGAAAGTTCCAGCTGGTATCGCGCAATATCCTGCTGCCAGTTGCTCTGCTGTTCACGCATAAACGCCTTATAAGCGGCATCTGTTCGTTCCTGTGTTATCTGCACATCAAAAAGCTCTTTCTGACTTATCACCTTATCCCTTGCCAGCGATGTGTTTATTTCCAATTCCCGGTTTGCCTTTTTTAAAGACGCTTCCTGATCTGCCTTCTGGTGCAAGAAACGGCTGGCTTGTTCCCTGTAAAGCGGAGAGACCAATTTGGGCAACAAAGCAGATGTTATCTCGACCCCCGACCCCAGCAGGGAAAGGTCTTTTATAAACTGTTCACGTTGCGTTATCTCAAAATGATTAAGTGTTCTTTTACTTTGTGTAGTAACGTCTTTAATCCGCAAGATGATGGCATCTTTTTGAACCAGAGCTCCTTCCCTGAATAGTACTGAGTCAATAATGCCGGAAACCAAAGATTTTACTTCGGTCCGTTCGCTGGTGGGGCGGGTTATTCCTGATGCTTTAACTGAAATGTCTATGTATATGAGTGGCAAACAGGCGAGGCATGTAATCATTCCGAAAAGTAGAAAAATGTAAACGAAATGAACCCTGGAGGTAATCTTGCTTCGGTAAAGAAATATGGTTTTTTGAGCAATATATATTGGGAAGATCATAAATTCGCAATCTAAAAATATAGGAACAATTGTCGATTCATCACTTCAGATTTTCTCTTCCTAATAGTATCTCAACAGAAACGAAGATGACTCAAAAGCACCCATTCCATATTATTGGAAGGGGTGCTTTATGCAAACAAAATATTCAGTCTCTACCCTAAGGCTGAGTGCATAGCTGCACTGCCAGCACTTTGTCTATATGTACCATGTGCAGCGGACTGTATATCCTTGTAAACCCCATACGCAGAAAATCCAAGGGCATAGCCAATTTTATACGCTATATCCTCAAGTATGTTCCCTCCATTACAATTTTCCATTTCTTTATCGTTCATAAATGTCAGGCTCTCTATTTGCAATTCATTTGTCGCTTTCATCGTTCGTTTTTTTTGTGAAATAATTGGTTTTTCGGATTCCTAGTGCTAGAAAGAAAATAATCATTGATATACGAAAAAGCACAAGCAAACTTTTTTCTATCCCTTCATGTTCACCGGAGTTAAAAAGTTTATAGAGTGAATAACCATGATCTATTCCTATCAATAGAAAAATAAATCGGATAACTAGGTTTAACTTTCTCATTCCTTTTTTTTAAGACGACCTTAAACTAGTTCAGTTTATTCATTGCATCATGTACGCCCTCAGCCACCCCTTTTCCGAAGGCATAAGCCACGTCAACAACTGCAGCGACTGCAAAGACAGTAGCAACTGGGCCTGATGTAAGTGCGACCAAGGCTTTAGTCCACCAGCTCCCGCCATCGATTTTCTGCATTTCTAGCTGGTCTAACGGCACAAACCCGGTTCTACTTAGTTCTAGTGTGTTTCATACTATTCTATTTAAATTTATTGATCCTGTCTAACACCATGGATCAAATGTTCAGCGGTTTATTTACTTGCTTATACTGCAAGGCTCCAGTTCGTATCAATACTCGGCTGTCAGGCTCGCCCGCCGGCAAATTTGGGGTTCAATTAAGAAGTAACACCCATTGATCGCAACATCAATATTTTTAGGCAATCATATCGACCTAGCTGGTTCAGCTATATTTTCCACTTATTCACATTTTCTTACCGGACTATTGTTATTCAAGAGTTGAAACTAAAAAAGATATAAAGTTATACATGAAATGAATTACAAAAACGATCGTAAAAGGAGAAGGCTTTAAATTATTCTCCCTTGCGATTACGTACGCATAGGACAGAACAAGGCCTGTAAGGAATGATAGTATAATGTAGTAGATACTATAGTAGTGAGTTAGCGCAAATGCGAGTGAGGAAAATACTACCGCATATCTTTTCAGCCGTCCCTTAAATACATATCCTATTAACCACACCTGAAACACGAGAGTTTCAATCAAAGGGGCAAATACTAATGCCTCAACTGTGAACTTGAACTGAGCTTCCAAACTATTCCCCCCAATATCTGGACCTGATTTTTTTTCCAAGTAGTTGTGAACTGTCAATACAAAAACAACATTGATCAGATATGATATCGTTTTTGCGATAGCAACTGATAATACTATAAGCGAAACTGATGCTAATGATTTATTATTTGTGAAAACTTTCTTAAGCATATAAAAAATTAACAGGGTACAGAGCTACTAAAATTAATAGCTCTGTACTTAATCTACTAAAGGCCTGGTAAAACCCTTCCAGGAGCTGTCGCTCTGACTCTTGCCTCATGATCAGCCGAGGCTTTTGAAAGGTGCCAAAGACCATGCACGCTCATCTCAACCGCAAAGTCTACTATGTGTCCCTTTATCCAATCTCCCAAAAAACTTCCTCCCTGAATTGTCCTGGCTTCAAATCCATTAAGAGGAGATAAGCTAATAGACCTTAAATCAATAGTCTGCTTTGTCATATTCTTATTTTTAGTTATATTTTCCCCTGTCTAACACCATGGATCAAATGTTCAGCGGTTTATTTACTTGCTTATACTGCAAGGCTCCAGTTCGTATCTCTACTCGGCTGTCAGGCTAACCCGAAGTAGTATCGCTTCTACCATCGTCCTTTTTTTATTCGCCCGCCGGCAAATTTGGGGTTCAATTAAGGAGTAACACCCATTGATCGCGACATCAATATTTTTAGGCAATCATATCGACCTAGCTGTTTCAGCGATATTTAAATAGCTTTATATACCAAATATATATGGCTGAATTTACTTCGTATTGTAGTGATAATTCAAACTATTTTGTAGTAATATCACTACTGAGGAAATACTCAGTTTGTAGTAGTTGATACTTTTTGTATAGCCTTTTTATGTGTTCTTGTTGAAGAAGGAGCCAGAAACTGCCTGGCGGAGCCGATTTATAGGGATTTCACTTTTGATAACGTAGTGTATTTCCACACTCAGCCCGTGATAGGGACAAAGAGAAAATATTGGGTGTTATTTATTGCGCTTTTTTGCTGTTGTTAATATTAAAACCGGCAATAAAATCAGGTTCGTAAGGGTTCCGGTAACCAGGGTGAGGGATGTTAGCCATCCCAATGCCTTGATTCCGCCAAATCCGCTGAAACAAAATATAACAAAGCCCGCGATCAGCACCAGGGAGGTATATATGATGCTGATACCGGTATGCCGGATGGTTTGCACCAGGGTGGGTTCTACTTGCTGTGCATAGTGCGGTAGTTCCTGTTTATAGTTTACCAGGAACCGGATGGTAACATCTATCGCAATTCCCAACGCCACGCTGAACACAATTACGGTAGAGGGCTTGAGTGAAATGCCCATCCATCCCATCACCCCCGCCGTTACTACCAACGGCACCAGGTTGGGTATGAGTGAACAGATCAATATCCTGAAAGAGCGGAACAGGTAGAACATACACAATGTAATAAGCAGGAAAGCCCAGAAAATGCTTTCCTTCAATCCCCTGATAATAAAGCCCGAGCCTTCCAGGAAGCTGATACTGCTGCCGGTAAATGTTACATGATAAGAGGCCGTATCGAAAATCGTATTGGCTTTGCTTTCAAAATCACCCAGCAGCGCAGGTAATTGCGCACTGCCAATATCTTTCATGTTCACGGTGATGCGGGCCACCTGCTTGGAGCTGTCCATAAAGCTGTTCATGAGAGAAGAAAATCCTTTGGCGGTGGCCGATGTATCTTTTCTCGCCTGCAGGTAGGGTGCCATAAACGCAAGGTCACTTTCATACGGAACGGTATAACTCAGGCTGTCTCCATCAAAATAAGCCTGCTTGGCAAACTTAAGTCCTTCTACAAACGACAAAGGCCGCGCGGTGGCAGGATTGGCAGCGATATACTCCGAAAATTCACTGATCTTCTCTATGGGCTTAACCCGTAGAATACCTTTCTTCTTTTTGGTATCTACCAGTATTTCCAAAGGCATTACCCCGCCAAAACTATTTTCAAACCATTTGAGGTCGGTATAGATCTTATCGCTTTTGGGCAGGTCGTCTACAATAAAGGCTTCGCTCTTTATGCGCATCAGTCCCAATACCGGCCACAGGTGCCTTTACTTTATAGTAAACCGCATCGGTATTGATCTGCTGCAACTGCTGTTCATATTGCGAAAGTTCGAGACGGTACCTTGAAAGATCTTGCTGCCAGTTGCTCAACTGTTCGCGGCCAAATGCTTTATAGGCTGCGGACACACGTTCCTGATTGATCTGTATATCGAACAGTTCTTTCTGGCTAATAACTTTGTCTTTCGCGAGGGTACTATTGATCTCCAACTCATGATTGGCCTTTCTTAGCATGGCCTCCTGGTCTGTTTTTTGGTGCATAAACCGGCTAGCTTGTTCCCTATATAAAGGCGATTTGAGTTGTTCCAGCATAACCGGAGTAATTTCTGTTGCTGAGGCGAGCGTTACGAGGTCTGCAATAAACTGCTTCCGCTGCGAGATTTCATACTGGCTGAGGTTTCTTTTTGAACTCGTATTCACATCCTTAACTAGCAGAATGATTGCGTCTTTGTCAACCATAGTACCTTCTTTGCATAAAACCGAATCAATAATACCAGATACAAGCGATTTCACCTCTGTACGTTCACTGGCAGGGCGGGTTATGCCTGTTGCCTTTACTGATATATCAATGTAAATAAAAGGCAGGCTGGTAAGGGAGATTACAATGCCAATAATTATACCTAAATAGATAATATGACCCCGTGTGGAAGTCTTGTTGATGTAGTGGATGGCGGTGGATTCGGTGAGATCGAAAGGAAGAACCATGTATTTGAGCGATATATTGATTAATACACTTTAGTTGTCATCTAACATCTGTTGGAAAACACAGTTTAGCATCGTAATCTGCGGCAATTGTAAATAGGGATAAACAATAAAACCAGAAAATAAAAATGATTCCCAGATTCAAACTTACACGGCAATCTGCAGAAAGATCAATACATCGAAAGGCGAACTTATCTTGCTATCCTTTGCAAACGTAATATTTCGTTATTAAGCTTCTGCGCCATCGACTTTATTGCTGTATTGATTACCTCCTTAAGCAACAATTCAAGACGTTGTTCCCCTATGTTTTCTGCGATGGTGATCTCAAGTAGTTCCATACTGCCGTTTATAGTTACGGATACTTCATTATGGGATGATTGTGTTCTCTCTTTTGTTTCTCTTTGAAAACGAAGGATTTGTTCTTTGTTTCGTAAATTCATCAAATAGTATTATAAGTTGTTAGTGAAAATTTTGTACTGAATCGCCATGTTTGCCAATCCATTTGATCCAAATCCTAAAACCATCGAAAAAATAAAATGCTTCGCGAAAGGCTTGTCAATTCCTATCAAATCAAAATGATAAAGTGTATTTTCACACCCTGGTACACTAAAGAAATTGTATTCTTTCCTTGTTTCGGCACGCCAGTTTATTTGTCCAAGACCTATTCCTGCACCAGAATAAAAAATTATATTGTTGTCAAAGTTTTTGTAAGGGCGAATCAGGTAGTAAAATCTACCATAAAATAAAACATTATGCAAATCTGCAGTAACATTTGTTTTCTCAAAACTATTGGTAGCTACATTTTTTAAATACGTGTCATTTACTCTAAAGTGAGAGTACTTATAATTGATTCCAATTGCCAATCTGTTACTTAACATCACCTGAGAGGAAATATTAAAATTCATGAAAGACGGCGGAATTCTCCCGTTAAACTCATCTGTTTTGGTCAACGCTCTTCTGTATGCGGGAATCGAAAAAATGGGAGGTGATATGGCAATCATTACCTGGCTCCTTTTATAAGTATCTTCCTTCTCGCTATAAGATTGAAGCGTAACAGTTTTTGCTTTTCGATTATCAGAAAACCTATAGTTAGGGCGATCTTGGGAATAGGCTGACAATGTCAAAACAATCAAAAATACCAAAGTAAAAATACTCTTTTGCATTTGTCTACATTTTAAGGTCCCGGGCAATATCAGTCCGGTTACTGACTGCCCGGGACAAGAAAGTTTAAGCGAACATATTCTGCACATTAATTCCAAAAGGCTTAAAATCATCATCATTTATTCCAAAGCCTGCCGCGATTGCAATTGCACCTAAGCCTGATGCCCCTGTCCACAAGCCTGCAGTAACCAAGGCAGCTCCTGGACCAAGCATAAGTCCAACACCGACAACAAAAGCCGCAATGCCAATACTAGCCAATACACTCCAAAATCCGCCTCCCGACACTTCGGTCATTTCAGTAAAAGAGAGCGGTTCGCAATTCATCTTGTGTAGATTTAAAGATTCATTCATAACGTTATTTTACAAGTTAGCTAACCACTTTTACGCAAGTTGGTCAAATGTTCAGCGGTTTATTTACTTGCTTATACTGCAAGGCTCCAGTTCGTATCTCTACTCGGCTGTCAGGCTAACCCGAAGTAGTATCGCTTCTACCATCGTCCTTTTTTATTCGCCCGCCGGCAAATTTGGGGTTCAATTAAGGAGTAACACCCATTGATCGCGACATCAATATTTTCATTAAAACATATCGACATAGCTGTTTCAGCGATATTTAAATAGCTTTATATACCAAATATATATGGCTGAATTTACTTCGTATTGTAGTGATAATTCAAACTATTTTGTAGTAATATCACTACTGAGGAAATACTCAGTTTGTAGTAGTTGATACTTTTTGTATAGCCTTTTTATGTGTTCTTGTTGAAGAAGGAGCCAGAAACTGCCTGGCGGAGCCGATTTATAGGGATTTCACTTTTGATAACGTAGTGTATTTCCACACTCAGCCCGTGATAGGGACAAAGAGAAAATATTGGGTGTTATTTATTGCGCTTTTTTGCTGTTGTTAATATTAAAACCGGCAATAAAATCAGGTTCGTAAGGGTTCCGGTAACCAGGGTGAGGGATGTTAGCCATCCCAATGCCTTGATTCCGCCAAATCCGCTGAAACAAAATATAACAAAGCCCGCGATCAGCACCAGGGAGGTATATATGATGCTGATACCGGTATGCCGGATGGTTTGCACCAGGGTGGGTTCTACTTGCTGTGCATAGTGCGGTAGTTCCTGTTTATAGTTTACCAGGAACCGGATAGTAACATCTATCGCAATTCCCAACGCCACGCTGAACACAATTACGGTAGAGGGCTTGAGTGAAATGCCCATCCATCCCATCACCCCCGCCGTTACTACCAACGGCACCAGGTTGGGTATGAGTGAACAGATCAATATCCTGAAAGAGCGGAACAGGTAGAACATACACAATGTAATAAGCAGGAAAGCCCAGAAAATGCTTTCCTTTAATCCCCTGATAATAAAGCCCGAGCCTTCCAGGAAGCTGATACTGCTGCCGGTAAATGTTACATGATAAGAGGCCGTATCGAAAATCGTATTGGCTTTGCTTTCAAAATCACCCAGCAGCGCAGGTAATTGCGCGCTGCCAATATCTTTCATGTTCACGCTGATGCGGGCCACCTGCTTGGAGCTGTCCATAAAACTGTTCATGAGAGAAGAAAATCCTTTGGCGGTGGCCGATGTATCTTTTCTCGCCTGCAGGTAGGGTGCCATAAACGCAAGGTCACTTTCATACGGAACGGTATAACTCAGGCTGTCTCCATCAAAATAAGCCTGCTTGGCAAACTTAAGTCCTTCTACAAACGACAAAGGCCGCGCGGTGGCAGGATTGGCGGCTATATACTCCGAAAATTCACTGATCTTCTCTATGGGCTTAATCCGTAGAATACCTTTCTTCTTTTTGGTGTCGACCAGTATTTCCAAAGGCATCACCCCGCCAAAATTATTTTCAAACCATTTGAGGTCGGTATAGATCTTATCGCTTTTGGGCAGGTCGTCTACAATAAAGGCTTCGCTCTTTATGCGCATCAGTCCCAATACCGCCAGCACAGTTATCAGGGCGGTTACCCCGTACACCCATTTCGCGTGGTGAAAGGCCCATTTTTCTATTTTTACCAATACACGCTCCAGGAATTTATTATCCAGGTAGCGGGTATGTTTGTTCTCGGGCGGTGGCAGGTAACTGAGTACGGATGGAATAAACACCAGTGATATAAAGAACAGTGCCATGATGTTAATACCTGCCACTGCCCCAAACTCTTTTAACAGGTCGCTCCTGGTAAGCGCAAATACCGCAAAGCCGATAGCGGCGGCTATATTGCAAAACAGTGTAACAATACCCATACGCCCTACCATGGTTACCAATGCCTCTTCTTTATTGTTTACTTCCCGGTAAGTGGTATGATACTTATTTAAGAAATAGATACAGTTGGGTACACCGATCACTACTACCAATGGCGGGATCAATGCGGTTAGTAATGTAATCTTATAACCCAGCAGCACCAGGGTTCCCAGGCTCCAAACAACCCCCATGCCCACTACTACCAGGCTCATCAACATGGCACTGACAGAGCGGAAAAACAGGAATAAAGTAAGCGCCGATAATAAGAGCGAGCCGATCAAAAACCAGTTCATCTCATCCTTGATCCTGTTACCCACCGCGGTTCGGATATACGGCAGGCCGCTTTCATGTACGGTTGTTCCCGTGGCTTTTTCAAATACTTCTATTTCCTTCATCAGGTCGTTAATCAATCTTGTGCGGCTCTTGCTGTTGATGGTATCCTTATTCACGCTTACACCCATCAGGTAGGTGTGCGCGGCGGGATTATATAAAATGCCTTTATAGAAAGGCAGGTTTTCAAATATAGCCCTGGCGGTATCCAGTGCAGACTGTTGTGTAAAAGGGTAATGAAAAACTTTAACCGGCACCAGTTGGTGTAGGGTTGTATCGTTATGCAGGTTTACCACATCGGGTATGCTTAACATTCCGGTTACTCCCGGCACTTTTTTCAGCCGCTGGTTCAAGTCGGCCAGCTTATTAAAAAAACCGATACTATAAAAATGATTGGATTGCACCCCTATCACCACCATATTACCATCCGCGCCAAACCTTTTGAGAAAGTCCTGGTATTCCCGGTACCTGGGATTATCGGTGGGCAGGGCCCTTGTAAAATCGTAGCTCAGCTGAACCCTGGAAGCCTTCCATCCCATGAACAATGTGGCGGCGGCCAATACGATCAATAATCCAAAACGTTGCTTGATGATAAACCTTCCTGCTTTATACCACATAGTACCTGATTAATTACTACAAAGAAAGCGATAAAATATCAACCCGAAATCCCGGTGATTTTACGGGCAAAAAAGTTGTTTTAACCGAGTTTTTTCTACGGCTGTTTTCAGGGGCTTTTCCACAGTATATTAGATGTATCCTATTCTATGAAAGCCTCTAAACACGTACTCCTAACGGGGATATGTATGTTGTGGCTGTGCATCCGTGCATTTACACAACTGTGTCCCAGCAATGCCCTGGCACCTGTATTTACACAGGATTTTGGGCAGGGTACGAGTGCATTATCTACTACGCAGGCAGTTTCGGGTTCCACCAATTATGTTTTCGGCGGTGTGGGTACCGATGGCAATTATGTTCTCACGCCTTCCTTCGATGTTTCGGGCAAAGCCGACTGGACCAAACTGGGCGATCATACCGGAAACACGTTTGGTAATATGTTTCTGGTGAATGCGGGGGGCGGTAAATCTCTTTTCTTCAAACAGACGGTAAACGGGCTTTGTTCAGGTTCTACTTTTAATTTTTCTGCCTGGCTGGCCAATGCCAATACCTCCAATACCATTGGCGTTTGCGGAGCGGGTTACGTGTATCCCAATGTTGTTTTTAATATTAAAAATACCAGCGGAACCGTGCTGGCCACATTCAATACGGGTAACCTTCCGTTGTCGCCGGTTAACGGACCTGCCAACTGGCGGCAATATGGTTTCCAGTTTACACTCCCTGCAGGCACTACATCGCTGGTGCTGGAGATGGTTGATTTCTGGGGAGGCGCAGCCGCCTGCGGCAATGATCTTGCGCTGGATGATATTCTTTTTACCGCCTGCACCCCACAGGTAACCGTTTCTCTTAACACCGCCACCGCTATCTGTTCGGGAACCAGTACTACTATTTCAACCTCGCTGGTCAACAGTCCTTTTACAACACCGGCCTATCAATGGCAAAAGAGTACCGATAACGGTGTTACCTGGAACAATGTTGGCACGCCGGGTACATCGGCCAACGACTATCCACTGGCCAGCGTTAGTGCAACAGATGGTGGCAAGTACCGCGTGCTGGTGGGGCCGGATATAGCCAGTTTATCCAGCAACAGTTGCATTACGGCATCCAACGCCATTTCACTAACGGTCAATTCACTTCCCTCGGTATCCATAGCCAATAGCAGCCCGGTATGTTCGGGCAATGCGGTAAAACTTACTGCCACCGCTTCGGGTGGCATTGCTCCTTATTCTTACGTGTGGAGCGGACCCAATGGATTTGCTTCTTCCTCTTCTACCGCCTCGATTCCTACCGCCTCAACTGCGGCCACCGGCACCTACTCGTTTATACTAACAGACGCCAACGGTTGTGTATTGCACCTCACCAGCACCGTTACCGTTAACGCAACACCGGTAGTTGCCGCCATCAGCGGTATCAGTGGATCGGGTGGAGGCTGCGCGGGAACAAGTTTTACCCTCACGGATATAACACCGGGCGGAACCTGGGCCAGCAGCAATACGGGTGTGGCCACTATTTCCAATGGCGGTGTGGTAAACCTGCTTACAGCCGGCAGCAGTGTTATCAGCTATTCCGTTACCAGTGGAGGGTGCTCGCAGGCCGCTACCCGAACAATAACTTCGGCCCGTGTTGCCCTGCAAAACGATATTATCGCGTGCAACAGCGGATTGGTACAGTTTGACCAGCCGCCTTTTATTCCGGCCTATAGTGGTAGTTTGCCCGGCGACACCTATAGCTGGAATATCAGTTCTGCCAGTGGTAACATTACCTATAACCCGGGCAGTACCCCTGCCTCTCAGTACCCCTATGTGCAACTGGCGGACGGCGCGGTGTATACGGTTGCGCTTAGCTATACTACCAACGGTATTACCTGTGCAGATACCCAGCTTATTTATAAATCCATCATCCCTGCGGATACCATTCGCCTGTCGCACGATACCACTGTCTGCCAAAATGCAGGTACGATCCACTTATCGGGCAGTGCTTCCGTTACCACTTATTCTTTTACCTGGTCGGGTACCGGTACCGGTGTTTTTTCCTCGCCGTTTAGTTTAACTACTGATTATACACCCAGTGCAGCCGATAAGGCAGCGGGATCCGTAAAGATTTTCCTGGCGGGATCGGGTAACCTTCCCACAACCGGAGGTTGCGCGGGAGGTGGTTCGGCCGTTGACTCAATGACACTTCGTATTGTGCCGGTGAATACAGGAACTACTGCTGCTTTCACCATTTGTTCGAAAGAAGGATTGAATATAATACCTGCTTCTTCTGTTCCGGGAAGTTTGTTCTCCTGGAACTCGTCAGTAACCAGCGGAACAGTAACAGGCCAATCGCTGAGCGGAACGGGAAATATTACTGATGTGCTGGATAATCTTTCCGCTTCCGCCAGCGCAGGGGTAATGTATACCATTACTCCTTTCTCTCTGCTACCCGATGGAGGAACCTGTATCGGAACGCCTTTTTCCGTTACGGTAAACGTTAGCCCTGTTGCCGTTATCAATGCCATTACCACCACTGCTTGCAGCGGCGTGAGTTTTAGCCTGTCGCCTGCCGATACAATAAACGGCATGGTTCCTGCCGGCACAATATACAGCTGGGGTTCACCTGTGTTGAGTGCAGGGCTCACAGGCGGAACGGCTGCCGTTAACACTGCAACAATAACCGGCTCGTTGGTCAACCATTCCAATACTGCGCTTACGGCCACCTATATCATTACGCCTGCATCGGGCACATGTACCGGCAGCACCTTTATAGTAAACGTTAGCGTTAACCCGGTGGCGGCAGTGGGGGCATTAACTGTTATCACCTGCAGCGGATCTTCGTTTTCTGTAACCCCGGTAAATGGCAGTAACGGTATCCTACCCACCGGAACTTTGTTCAGTTGGGCGGCACCCGCTGTAACCGGTGGAATAACGGGTGGCGCGGCTGGCAATTTCTCTACGGCTATTTCGGGTAGCCTGGTAAATCCTTCCAACAGCACACAAACCGCTACTTACTGGGTTACGCCCGTCATCGGTTCCTGCAGCAGCCAGCCGTTTTCGGTAACGGTAACGCTCGGTGCTGTACCCATTATCAATACCCTTTCGGCAACTATATGCAGTGGTGCTTCTGTTGGCATAACGCCAACACAGGGATTGGATGGGCAGGTGCCTGCGGGTACTTTATATAGCTGGGCAGCTCCTCTTGTGACCGGTGGATTAACCGGTGGCCAGGCCGGAAATATGGCAGCAGGTATTGCAGCTAACCTGATAAATCCTTCCAACAGCACGCAAACGGCAACTTACCGGGTTACCCCGTTAGCAGGTGTTTGCAATGGAACTGCATTTACCGTTAGTGTTACTGTAAATGCCGTTGCGGATATCGCTCCACTCACCGCAATCGTATGCAGCGGGGCGGTCTTTGCCGTATCTCCAACAGATACACTGAATGGCATTGTACCCGCAGGAACTGCGTACAGCTGGGGGGTTCCTTCTGTACCTGGCGGACTCACAGGAGAACAGGCGTCGTCCCATGCCATATCTGTACAGGGTTCTCTCACCAACTCAACATCCACTACTCAAACCGCTACCTACCATATTATACCTCTGTCGGGTAATTGCGTCGGAAATACATTCACGGTGATTGTATCTGTATCACCTGTTGCATCAGCTGGCCCGTTAACAGCAACCTCCTGCAGCGGCCTGGCTTTTGATATTACTCCCGCCAGCGGAATACAGGGTGTATTCCCAACCGGAACCCTGTACAGCTGGCCGGCCCCCGCCGTAAGCGGGGGACTCACAGGCGGACAAACATCTTCAGGTGAACCAAGCATTTCGGGTTTGCTAATGAACCCCGCAACAATTGCGCAAACAGCAGTTTACTTTGTAACACCTGTAACCGGTGTATGTAATGGAGTATCTTTTACGGTTACTGTTACCATCCATCCTGTTGCTTCCATTACTCCGATGACAGCCAGCACCTGCAGTGGTGTACCATTTTTAATTGCACCTACCGATAGCGTCAACGGAAATATTCCCGTTGGTACCTTATACAGTTGGTCAGTACCCGTTGTTACAGCAGGATTAAGCACCCAGGGTGCCGGATCGGCTGCCACCTCAATAACCGGTACATTGCTTAACACAACCCATACAGTTCAAACCGCTACCTATCACGTAACCCCCATATCCGGTGGGTGCACAGGCAACGCATTTACGGCTGTTCTTACTGTGAACCCGCTAGCGATGGTGTATCCGATGACGATTGCAACCTGCAGTGGTACGGCTTTTACGATCTCTCCAGCAAATACAGCCAATGGTATTATCCCAACAGGAACATTGTATAGCTGGGCCACACCATCCTTAACTATCGGGCTGTCTGGTGGATGGAGTGCTGTTAGCTCAGGAAGTGTCACAGGAGCATTCAGTAATGCAACAAGTATTGCGCAAACAGCAACCTATTCTGTTACACCACTGTCAGGAGGATGTATGGGCAGCGGGTTTACCGTTGTGGTTAGCATTGATCCTGTTGCCGCCATTACCGAAATGTCTGCGGTGATCTGCAGTGGTGATGCTTTCAGCGTCCTTCCCACCCAGGGTGTTAACGGCATTGTTCCGGCTGGCATATCCTATAACTGGGCAGTACCTGTTATAAGCGGTGGTATAACCGGAGCAGTACCTGGTATTCAGGCTGCGGTTATTGCCGGGGCTATGAGCAATAGCACCCATGTTTCGCAAACTGCCACTTATTCCATTACAGCGGCCACAGGCAGCTGTGCCAGCAGCAATTTTTCTCTAACCATAACAGTGAGGCCGCTTCCCAAAGCAGAAATAAATAGTACGAAGCTGATTGATTGCCGGCCTTTCACGATAGACAACAGTATTGTAAACGCCACTGCTTTTCCGGGCAGTAACAGCCGTTATGAGTGGTATATAGATAATTCACCAGTGGGTTCAACCCTCTCTTTTCCCTCTTTTGTGTTGTCGGCTGATTCTGCGGTGATCAGGCTCCATGTTACCAGTCTTTTTAATTGCGGCACCGACCAGGTTCAGCTGGTAATGAAAACCCATTCATCACCCTCACCTTCTTTTACACTTAGCGACACTGCAGGCTGCGGTCCGCTGGCTGTAACAATAGTAAATACAACAGCCGATATTTCATCTTACCGGTATACATGGGATATGGGTACTGGTCAGCATGTTACGGTTGCCCAACCGGGCATCATTCATTTTCCTTCCTCTCTATCGGGAGATGACACTACGTATACTGTTTCACTTAAAGCCTATCAATACTGCGATACGTTTACGGTAACCCGGCAGGTTAGGGTAAGCAGAAAAGCGAAGCTTGATTTCTCTGCTGCCTTGCAAAATACCTGCTCTCCGCTGAAGGTGCTGTTTACCAATCACTCAAAGGGAAAACAGGTACAATACCGTATCGGCTTCGGAGATGGCACCGATAGTATCACCGGTTCTAACCAGCAGTATCTTCATACGTATTACGCAGGCAGCACACAAACCTTTTCAGCTAAACTGGCAGCCACTAACCAATGCGGGATCGATTCCGTAGTGGTTCCCATTGTAACATCTCCCAACCGGATCAGGGTCGACCTGGCCTTATCAGATTCCATTGTTTGCGGCGGGTCTTTTACGCTGGCACTGTATAACAGAACTGATTCAGCCAGCGGTTACCGTTGGGATTTTGGAGATGGGTCGGCCGTGCAAACCACCTCCACCAAAGGAACTATCACGCATGCTTACCAGGCTCCGGGTACTTATCTCATTACCAGCAACATGGCAGGTACCTGCAGCGATACGATACTGAGCCGGTCATTTACCGTGTATCCTGCTGTTCGGGCCTTAGCCAATTCCATTACACAAAATAATTGCGTTGGCACGCCGGTTCGGTTCAGTAACCTGTCTGATGCCAGCCTTTCTTACAAATGGTTCTTTGGCGATGGTTTGGTTTCTGATTCAGCGGTTGTGAATCATTATTTTTCGCAGCCGGGCATTTATGCGGCTAAACTGGCTGTATGGAGTACGCACCCGGGTATTACCTGTGGGGATACGACAACACAATCCATTTCCGTCGTTTCTATAAAACCCGGCCGCTTCCTGCTTTCTGATAGTATTGGCAAGTGCCTGCCTTTTACTGTTTCAGTTATAAGCCAGCATCCGTCTGCTGTTCAAACAACATGGACATGGGGTGACGGCCAACAATCTACCGGTGATACGGTAAAGCATGTATTTACCAAAAACGGCGATTTCAAAATTAACATGGAAGCAAAACAGGCGGGGGGTTGTGTATATGCTGATAGCACTACCGTACATGTTGTTGCGCCAAAGATAGAGCTGCAGTATAAGGGAGGTACCTATTGCAAGCAAAATAATACTATTGAGTTTACACCATTAACCCATGTAACAGACTCTATCCGATGGAGTTTTGGCGATGGGGAATCTGTAGTAACCAATGGTACCCAAAAAGTATCGCATAACTACAACCGCAAGGGCAGCTTTATTCCCAAACTTACCCTGGTGAATAATAATTGCGCTATCCAGGTTACGCCTGAAGATACCATACATATTGATGAGATTGACCCGGGCTTTAGGCTAACCGCAAAAAATGACTGCGCGCAAACCAGCTATCACTTCACTGATACCAGCAGTTCATACTTCCCCATTACCCGCCGTTTGTGGACCATGAATCAAAGGGTAATAACGCCAACGCTTGATGGCGGCACCAATATAAAAGAGATTAACCAGGTATATACCAGGGCCGGTGAGTATGAAGCGGGTTTGGAAGTACAGAACCGTATTGGCTGTAAAGCCACACTGGGGGCTAAGTTCAATGTGCAGGTATATGAATTTCCGCAGGCCAATATCAACGCCGTTAACGACGCGTGCCTGTACAGCCTGATGGAGATAAAATCGGTGGTGAATTCGCAGGATTCGGTAATAAGAAGGCTATGGAACCTGGGGAACGGCACCGCCGCCACGGATTCTATTGTTAAGGTGCTTTACTACAGTGAAGGAAACTATACCGTTAAGCTTACGGTTGGAACGGTTAACAGTTGTTATGATTCTGTTTACAAGCAACTGAGTGTTCATCCATTGCCAACCATAACCGTTAACAAAGATAAAACGGTGTGCAAGGGAGATTCCATGATTTTAAAAGCAACCGGGGCAACCAGCTATATCTGGAAGGACCAGAATGATAATGTGCTTTGCAATAACTGTACGGAACTGAAAGTGATACCTCAGAAAAGTGCCCAGTTTAAAGTAATCGGCTTTAATGAATATGGTTGTAGCAATATTGGTCAAACCAGTGTAAAACTGGTAGAACCTTTTAAACTCAGCCTACTACCCTCCGACTCCATGTGTATTGGCAGTACCCGAAGAATTAATGTAAACGGTGCTGATAACTACCAGTGGCTTCCCAACCCGGGGCTCAGCAGCTACACCAGTGCAACCACCTACGCAACACCAGCCGTAACCACTACGTACAAAGTAATTGGAAGAGACGGATATAACTGCTTTGCAGATACGGCATCCATTCAGCTGGTGATTGGTAAACCAACACCGGTAAACGTGGGAAAAGATACTACGGTGATTTCGGGTACCCCGATCCGTCTGAATACGGGAAACAACTCTCCGGATATCCGCCAGTGGCAGTGGGGTGGCAAAGCGGATTACAGCTGTGTTTTCTGTGAGTCGCCGGTAGTAAAAGTTATTAATGATGAGGCATTAACCGTGAAAGCCACTAACCAGTTTGGTTGCGTTACAACCGATACTGTACATGTAAAAACATTCTGTTCGGGCGCGGAGGTATTTATTCCCAATGCCTTTTCACCGGATGGGGATGGCATTAATGATCTCCTGGTGATACAGGGCAGGGGTATTAAAGTGATCAGGAATTTCAGGATCTATACACGCTGGGGTGAGATGGTATTTGAGAAAAATAATTTTGTTCCGGGTGATAGATCCGCCGCCTGGGATGGAAAGGTAAGGGGCAAACAGGCGGGTACCGATGTATTTGTTTACCTGTGTGAAGCGATATGTGAAAAAGGAACAGCCTATACCTATAAAGGAAATGTTGCTATCATAAAATAATAATTATACGTAATCCTATTAAAGTCCGCGAAAACCGTTATCCATTTATGAAAACCCCCATCTCTTCATTTCTCCTGGCTATCCTGCTTTTTTCAGCGTCCGGTATAAGGGCGCAGGACCTGACCTTCTCGCAATTTTATGAGCAGCCTTTGCTACGCAACCCTGCACTGGCGGGTGTTTTTACCGGCGACCTGCGTGTGTCTATGGCCTACCGTGATCAGTGGGGAAGTATTACAGTTCCGTTCCGTACTTCATCGCTGAGCATTGAACATAAAATACCTTTGCAGCAAAATGATGTACTGACCATTGGCTCGCAGATGACGATGGATGTAGCAGGTGATATACGATTAAAGAGAACGCAGGTAATGCCGGTGATTAATTTCCACAAATCGCTGGATGGTGAAAAAGACACTTATCTCTCGCTTGCTTTTATGGGTGGATCCGTTTCAAGCCAGTTCGATGCGTCTCAATTAAAACTTGGCGATCAGTATATCGGCGGCTCCTACAATCCGGCCAATCCAAGCTCACAAACCATCAGCAATACCGGCTATTCATACTGGGATTTTTCAACGGGACTTTGTTTCAGCACGGTTTTCAATACGCAAACAAGATTCTACCTTGCCGCCGGATTCGCGCATTTCCTAAAGCCATCTATCCGTTCAATCACCACTACCTCCGCCGAATTTCTGTCGCCCAAAGTTTCCCTGAATATAGGTGTTAGTGGAGTCATGGGAGAAAGAGGACGCTATATTGGCTTTGCGGATTACATGATGCAGAATGGCAACCGCCAAATGCTGGCCGGCGCATTGCTGGGTATGCAGATTGCCGACTATGAAAATGGCGACGCGCCCGTTGTTTACCTGGGAAGCTTCATCCGATGGGGCGACGCTGTGATACCTGTTTTTAAAATGGATATGAGCCATCTCAGTATCGGCATTAGCTATGATGTAAATGTTTCAAAACTGAATGTTGCTTCCAACTGGAGAGGCGGGCTGGAACTAACCGCTTCTTACCGTGGATTTCTGAAGATCAGGAACTCTACATTGGAGAGGTTGCGGTGTGTGAGGTTTTGAGTGGAATGTGAATTGCGGATTGCGGATTGCGGATTGCGGATTATGGATTATGGATTATGGGATTGTCAATTATGGAGAAGTCTAACCTTGGCCTCCCCCCAATCCGAAATTCGCAATCCGTAATCCGTAATCCATAATCCGAAATTGAAAATTCACATAACAAAATAATAGGCGATCAACTGACAGCCGGCCCCTACCAACAGGCCGGAATAGATTTCTTTATTGGTATGATCGCTTACCAGCAGGCGGCTGGTGCATACTACGCCAGCTATCAGTGTGGCTACACTCATAGATATACCTAATGGGATCTTGTAGTACAGGGCAAACAAGATAACCGCTGCCGCAGCTCCGCCAACACCCATCGCATGCAGGCTGATCTTATAATAATTATTGAGTATCAACCCAAAAACGGTGGCCATAAAAATTCCCATGTAGAAAAACTTTAGCACAGCAGGCTGATCTGTAAAGTTGCGACTGAGATAATACATCCACCAGTAGAAAAACATAACGATCACATAGGGCACAATGCGTTCCTTCTGTGTACGCAAAAAAATACTTTCGCTGAATTTAAGCCGCCACAAAAGAAATACACCGAATGCCGGGAAAAAAGCCGTGAGCCAGAAAACGCTGAACAGCCGCATTTTCAATTGCCATTCACTGATATCCGCAAAATCGAATGGGAACTGGTAAATCAGGAAAATGAATATATAGGTAGGGATGAACAAAGGGTGAAAAACATAAGAAACTACCTGGGCCGGCAACCGAAGAAGAATCGGGTGGCGGGGTGGTGTAGGGGCTACTTGTGGTTGGTTCATGGAATTCATTTTAGTGTCGCTTTTCGTGAATCGTGAACCGTGAATCGTGAATTGAAGCGCCCTTCCTCAGGATTCACGGTTCACGATTCACGCTTACAGCTCTTTCCGCAGCCTTGCCACCGGTACGTTTAATTGTTCACGGTATTTGGCAACGGTTCTCCGGGCTATATTGTAGCCTTTTTCCTGCAGCATATCGGTGAGTATCTCATCGCTTAAAGGCTTCTTTTTGTCTTCTGCACCGATCATGTCGCTTAGTATTTTTTTTACCTCCCGTGTGCTTACCTCTTCTCCACTATCTGTGCTAAGTGATTCGCTGAAAAAGAATTTCAGACGATAGGTGCCGAACTCGGTTTGTACAAATTTACTGTTGGCCACCCGGCTCACCGTAGATATATCAAGGCCGGTTAATTCGGCTATGTCTTTCAGGATCATCGGTCGCATAGTGGTTTCATCTCCGGTAAGAAAAAACTCCTGCTGGTGTTTCATGATGGCACTCATCGTATTTACCAGGGTATCCTGCCGCTGCTTGATCATGTCAATGAACCATTTGGCAGAATCAATTTTCTGTTTGATAAAGATCACCGCTTCTTTCTGGCGTTTGTCTTTTTTGCTGCCCTTGTCATAATCTTTCAGCATATCGCGGTAGCCTTCACTGATGCGCAGGTCGGGCGCATTCTTTGAATTAAGGGTCAGCTCGAGTTTGCCGTTATTATTGATCACAAAAAAATCGGGAACGATATAACTCTCCGCCTTATTGATCTCCCCGATATTGCCACCCGGTTTCGGATTGAGTTTAATGATCTGGTTGATCACTTCTTTTATCTGCTCATCAGTAAGGTTAAGGCTGCGTTGTATTTTTTCGTAATGCTTCTTGGTAAACTCATCAAAATACTTGCTCAGAATCTGCATGGCCAGGGTTACACTGGGACCGCCTTCACCCAGTTTTCTTTTCAGCTGAAGTAAAAGGCACTCCTGCAGATTACGGGCGCAAATGCCCGGCGGATCAAACTGTTGTATCTGTTGTACCAATTCTTCAATTTCCTTTTCGTCCACCATCAATCCCTGGCGGAAAGCAAGGTCGTCGGCAATGGAGGAGGTTTCACTGCGGAGGTAGCCATCATCATCCAGGCTGCCCACAATTTGCTCGGCTATCTTAAAACTTCTTTCGTCAAGCTCCAGCATACCCAACTGGTTCAACAGTAGTTCGTGAAAGCTGGTTTCTACCTTCATCGGGATCACCTTCTGATCATCCATTTCAGGATAATTATCATCCTTCATTTTATAATCGGCTATCTCTCCATCATCGTCTACCACGTACTCACTAATATCAAGGTTCTCGTATTCCTCAGCACTGCCATCCATATCGGCATCCTCATCCGACGCATTGTCAAACTCGTCCTGTATGTCTTCGGCATACTCGTCATCATGGCTCTCTTCGTCCAGTTCCAATGCGGGGTTTTCTTCCAGTTCTTCTTTTATTCTTTCTTCCAGGTTGGCAGTAGGTACCTGCAACAGCTTCATTAGCTGAATCTGCTGAGGAGAGAGCTTTTGTAATAACTTCTGTTGTAATGATTGACCGAGCGACATACGTTGAATCAGATATTAGCGGCTGGATGGTAGCTGTCAGGTGAGCGACTTTAACACAAAGTCTAACATATGACATCTATCATCTAACATTTTCCTGCGTAAATTTACATACAAAAGAAAGCAACCTTACCGTGAAACGGATTTGTTTATTTGTAAATTTATTGCTAATTGCCGCTTCGGCTGTTACAGCCCGGCAGGTACAGCCAGTAGCGGGACTGAGAACACACCCGGTGGATAGTGTCCGCAACCTGCCCATAAGGCTGGTTCCTGCTGATCTGTATAGTAACCATTTGTCATTCTTCTGTAAAAAAGAACTGCAGGTTGAAAAAATTACCAAAATACCTTTCAGGCTGCGGCTGGGAAGCCTGGATTATGTAAATACGCTGGAGGGTAAGGGGCGGAATTTTTCGCCTGTGGAAAAAGCTTTACCCAGGAACTGATACCGGGCAGGTTAATCCTGCTCTGCTGCTTTTCTGGTCGTTAATAAGCCCAGCATCATTACCAGCGCGGTTACAACAATTACCTGGATAATAAGGGATTTATTGGCCAGTTCGGTTACCTGGTTCAATGGGATACTAAGAAACAATAAAATCGTTATCAATCCCCTGGGCGCAATAAAGAGAATGGGGCGGGTTGGAATGGAAAATATTTTCAGTACCAGCAGCCTCATGATAATAATGGTAGCCGTAATACCGATCGCCCATACAATGGTTGCCGAATTGAACAGTTCATCGGTTTGTATTAAATACCCAAAAAGTAAAAAGAATAAAGCCCTTATCAAAAAAGCCAGCTCTGCAATCAATTCCTTGAACTTGTGGGCTTCCTTGTTTAAAATATCGGGTTGTAATTTCTGAATAAACCTGTTGTGTTTCAGCTCATCGATATTACCGATAAACAACCCGAAAAGAAGGATAAAAATCAATGCGGGTAAATGATACACTTTTGAAACAGCGTAAATAAGAACCGTCATTAAAATAATAGGCGCAAACTTAACGGTATGCTTTATTTTACTTAGTAAAAAAGCAAGCCCCGCGGCTGAGATAAAAGTTACAACCAGGATGATGGCCAGCTCAGCTACAAAGTGCCCCACAGAGGCGGCACCAATATTATCATTGAGGGTAATAAAATTAAAAAAAATTACACCGAAGATATCAGACAGGCTGCTTTCATACGTTACAAATTCCTTGTTCTTTTTACCCAGGTGCTGTGCACTGGGAATGGCGATGGCACTGCTGATAATAGCAAAGGGGATGGCATTGGCCAGGCCAATTTTAAAACTGGTTTGGCCAAAGTATTGAAACGCAAAAGCCAGGAGAAAACTAAACAGCAGCATGGGCAGCAATGCTACCAGCGAAGATTTTCCAATAACGGATAGCTTTGATCTGTTCAGCTCCAGTTCCAACGAACCCTCCAGCACGATGAGTATTAAGCCAACGGTACCCAGTATCGGAAGTATGGGACCTAAATTAGGAACCGTTACTCCAAAAACTCCGGTTGCCTGTTTCACGGCCCAACCCACCAGCAACAGCAGGATAACAGAGGGGATTTTTGTTTTTGAGGAGCTGATATCAAAAACATAGGCCAATAGCAGCAGTACACAAATCGATATAATTACGGAGATTGTCATTTACAGGCAACTGTTTCGGAAGGGAAACTATACTTTTAGCAATTGCGCCTGCAGTACTTTTCCAATCGCCGCTGCCAGCTTTTCACCCTTTTCCCTGATCTGCTCCTCCGTCCATGCCAAACTGATGGCTGTTGAAATGCAACGGCTCATAATGGCATCGCTGGCAGTAAACTTAGTATCGGCCAATTGCTGCAGTGCGGCTTTTTGCGCTTCACTTACAGGATGCAATGACTGCACCTTTTTCAGGTGATCCCATTTACTGATATAGTGCCAGTTGTTAACAAACCAGTAGAAATTGCCCGCCAGTATTCCCTGTTCTTTCAGTTCGGCCACTACGGCCTGGGTAATGGCTTCGGTAGGCAGAAACCAGCTGATAAAACTGCAGCTGTCTTCACCCCCTTCCGGCACTACCCGGAAGCTTATTTCAGGTATGGCTTCCAGATAAGAACGAAGGATGGTATAATTTTTCTTTTGAATAGACAGGAACCTGTCCAGTTTCCGGATCTGCGCCAGTCCCACCGCCGCATGCAGCTCACTGATCCTGTAATTATACCCCATAAAAGGGTGAAGGTCGGCTCCACGGTCGGCTCCGTTGTGATCGTGCCCGTGGTCGGTGTAACCATCCGACCTGATATACAGGTCTTCCTTATCCGTCATTACAACTCCGCCTTCCGCACAGGTGATTGTTTTTACAAAATCAAAGGAGAAAGTACCGGCATCGCCGATAGTACCCAATGATTTCCCTTTGTATTTCCCGCCGATACTCTGGCAGGCGTCTTCCAGTAAAAAAAGCTGGTGCTCTTCACAAATGGCTTTTAAAGCGTCGAGGTTGGCCATACTGCCGCACATATGTACGGGCATCACACATTTGGTTTTGGGGGTAATGGCGTTCCGGACCGCTTCGGGGCTAAGGGTTAAGGTTTCATCAATATCCACGAGAACCGGTATGGCACCCACGCTCAAAACAGCTTCAAAGGAAGCCACGAAGGTAAATGCCGGCATGATAATCTCATCGCCCGCGCCAATACCCAATGCCGCCATTGCTGTTGTTAAGGCCGATGTTCCGCTGGAGGTGAGCTGGGCATATCTGCACCCAAATACTTCCGTAATAGCGGTTTCCAGCTCTTTCGCTTTCCAGATCCCTTTGCGGGGGCCATCAAAGCCGTACCGCATGAGGATACCGGTTTCGAGCACATCATTCACTTCTTTTCTTTCTTCTTCTCCAAATAATTCAAAGCCAGGCATTGGGCGGTGGTTTTTTGTTTAGGGTTGGTTGTTTAGGGTTGGTTGTTTAGGGTTGGTAAAAGTACGAAAGATTATGTCATCCATTTTCAGGTTAACTTTGCAAAAAGTCCGGGATGCCTTCTACATTATACTATTGTTACGATGCCTATTGCGGGTGGTGTTATGGGTTTAGCCCGGTGATGGGGAAGCTGGCGGAGGAATATCCGGATCTTACGATTGAGGTATTGTCGGGTGGGATGATATTACCAGAAGAGCCGGTTCATATAGATACGATGGCCGGGTTTATTGATAAGGCCTACCCGGTGGTAGAAGAACGCACCGGGATCCGGTTTGGGGAAGATTTCCTCTGGCATATTAAAAACCCCGATCTGAGCGACTGGTATCCCAACTCAGAGAAACCTGCCATCGCATTATGCATTTTCAAGGAGATCTACCCGCTTCGCCAGGTTGCATTTGCTTCCGATCTGCAATACGCTTTGAACTATGAGGGAAGGGACCTGACCGATGACGAGGCCTACCGGCACCTGCTTGAAAAATACAGTATACAACCCGAGCTGTTTTACAGTCGCCTCAACAGTGAAGAATACAAAGAGCAGGCGTACTACGAATTCCAGCTCTGCAAGCAGCTCCAGGTAACAGGATTTCCCTGCGTTTTTTTACAAAATTCAGATACTAAATTTACCTTGCTGGCACGTGGGTTTACAGACTACGAAACCCTGACCGGAAGGCTGGGAAACGCATTGCGTGAATCGTGAGACGTGAGGCGTGAGACGGGAATGGATGCTGAGGCTCCGCCCGCTTTTATTCACGATTGACGTCTCACGCCTCACGTCTCACGTCTCACGATTCACGAAAACACTTAATTATGAGAAAAATACTACTGCTTACGGTTGGCACCATGACTGCGGTTGCCCTGTCCGCCCAGTCTGGGAAAATGGATTTTGAGAAATACGAGCCGGTGTCTACGCTGGTGGTTCCGGAGCATAAGGTAACCCGGGCGAAGTTTCCTTTTATTGATGTGCACAATCACCAGTTTAATATGCCCTCCCAGGACATTCCTTCCCTGCTGAAGGAAATGGATGCGCTGAATATGAAAATCATGGTGAACCTGAGTGGCCGTGGTTACCGTTCTGTGAATGGCCAGTTTGGATTGCAGGATACAAAATACCTGGCGGATGCTGTAAAAAATGCAAAAGCCACAACGCCCGACCGGCTGGTGCAATTTACCAATGTTCAATTTATAGGTGTGGGGGAGCCGGGATGGGCAGACAATGCCGTGAAAGAACTGGAAGCTGATGTAAAGGCAGGGGCCAATGGGTTGAAAGTGTACAAGAATCTGGGTTTTGATTTTAAGGACAATAAAGGAAAGCTGCTACGCATTGATGATCCCCGGCTGGACCCGGTTTGGAAGAAATGCGGCGAATTGGGCATCCCTGTGCTGATACATACCGCCGACCCCAGATCATTCTGGGATCCCATGGATGAAAAGAATGAAAGATGGCTGGAGTTGGAGACCCATCCCGACAGGAAACGAACCGATAAGGACCCGGCACCTTTTGAAGACCTGATACAGCAGCAACATAATATTATACGCAAACATCCGAAAACCACTTTTATTGCCGCCCATTTTGGGTGGTACGCCAATAACCTGGTCAAGCTGGGAACCCTGCTGGATTCATTCCCGAATATGAATGTTGAATTCGGTGCCGTGATTGCCGAACTGGGCCGACAGCCAAGAATGGCCAAAAAATTCTTTGAAAAATACCAGGACCGCATCCTTTTTGGAAAAGACAGTTGGGTTCCTTCGGAATATGCCACTTATTTCAGGGTGCTGGAAACGGAAGACGAATATTTCCCCTACCATAAAAAATACCATGCTTTCTGGAAAATGTACGGACTGGGATTGAGTGACGCCGTTTTGAAGAAGATCTATTATAAAAATGCGTTGAGAATCATTCCCAACCTGAATAAGGGTTTGTTTCCGGACTAGGATCCCGGATGGCGGGGATTTTTGTATGATTATTTATGACTATGGAAATGGGGATTTTAACTTTGTGGTGTTAAAATCCGCAAAATCAGTGAAAAAATCCGCGAAATGCGGGGGCAATTACCTTTACTTTGCAACTCTTAAAAGTTAGTAAATATGGAGTACAGTAAATTGATTTCTGTTACCGGTTTACCCGGTTTATTTGAGCTGGTGGGCAGCAAAACGGATGGTGCCATCGTTAAATCCCTGGAGGATCAGAACACCCGGTTCGTGAGCAGCAGGGTGCATAATTTTTCACACCTGGAAAGTATTGAAGTATATACTACCCGCGATAATGTGAACCTGGTAGATGTATTTACTGCTATGGGTGCCAGCAAGGAAGCCCTGCCCTCAGAAAAAGACGCGGCGGCCGTCAAAGCCTATTTTGAGAAAGTATACCCCGACATGGATTTTTCCCGGGTTTATGCCAGCGATATGAAAAAGATGATCAAATGGTTCAGCATCATCAAAGAAAACAAGATCGAACCCAAGCTGAGCGAGCAGGAGGAAGAGCAGGAAGAAGAAGAGAAAGCTTAGTGTAGGATAGTGAAGCCGCAAATTGTTGCGGCTTTTTTAGTTACGGGTGTCCAATGAAAGATGCGCTTTGTTCCCATACATTGTCTTTCCCGGGACATGGAAACTTGGTCATTGGACATTGAATTTTCGCCCCTGTTTTCCCTAACTTGTGATACCTCAATATTTTTTATGAAAGCAAAGGTTTTGTTTTGGGTTATTCTGTTTGCGTCGGTTATGTTGGTAGCCGATGTTCGTGCGCAGCAATTTTATGAAAACACGAAAGCGGCGCAGAAATGGGTGAAGAAGAAATTTAAGAAACTGAGCGAAGATGAGCGCATTGCGCAGCTGATGATCATTCGTTCTTACAGCAACCAGGGACCCGAGCATGTGGCACAAGTGGTTGAGCAAATAAAAAAATACAATGTTGGCGGCATCTGCTTTTTCCAGGGCGGCCCGGTACGGCAGGCTTTGCTTACCAATTATTACCAGTCGCTCGCAAAAACACCCATTATGATCTCCATCGACGGGGAATGGGGTATTGGAATGCGGCTGGATAGCGTAATCAGCTTTCCCCGCCAGTTAATGATGGGAGCCACACCGGATGCCAAACTGATTTACCAGTTTGGCCGTGCAGTTGGCGAGCAGTGCAAAAGGCTGGGTATACAGGTTAACTATGCACCGGATGTGGATGTAAATAACAACCCGCTGAACCCTGTGATCAATGACAGGAGCTTTGGGGAAGATAAATATAAAGTAGCCCTCTACGGTGTTGAATACATGAAAGGAATGCAGGATGTTGGGGTAATGGCCACCGCCAAACACTTTCCGGGTCACGGTGATGTTGCCGTGGATTCGCATTACGACCTGCCCCTTATTAGTAAAACCCGCTCCGAACTGGACAACCTGGAACTGTTTCCTTTTCACGAGTTGATCAAGGCAGGGGTTGGCAGTATTATGACGGCCCATCTTGCTATTCCGGCTATTGATACCACCACCAATTTGCCCAGCTCACTATCGTACAGGAATGTAACGGGTGTTTTGCGAAATGACCTCGGGTTTACAGGCATTTCTTTTACTGATGCTTTGGAAATGCAGGGCATAACGAAGTTTTTTCCGGAGGGAGACGCGTCCGTTATGTCGCTCATGGCCGGGAATGATATGCTTTGCCTGCCAGGCAGCATACCTGGCAGCATTGCCAAAGTAAAGGAAGCTATCAGCCAGGGTAAACTAACCTGGGATGATATAAACGCGAAAGTGAAGAAAGTGTTGCTGGCCAAATATCACCTTGGATTAAACAAGATAAAGCCTATTGCTACCGAAAACCTGGCAGAAGACCTGAATGCAGGAACCAATCGTATCCGCACATTGTTAAGCGAAACCGCGCTGACTTTACTGAGCAAAAAGAATGAGTCTATCTTTCCCTTGGCAACAGGCAAGAAGATTGCATATATCAGTATTGGCGCACCTGCGGAGAATACGATCGCCGCTACATTACGCGCCACCCAACAGGCAGATATTTACCTGTTTGGCAACAAGCCGCTGGCAGGTGCCCAGTTGATGGATGATAAGACCTATGTAGTGCCTGTTGAGAAAACAGACAGCAGTTCGGTGGACCAGTTGTTAGCCACTATCCAACAAAAAAACTATGATGTAGTTATTGTAGGGTTGCATAACTATAGCCGCAGGCCCGCCAATAATTTCGGTATCAGCAAGCCATCCTTGTATTTACTCAATGCACTGCAACAGCCGAAAACCATTACCCTTGTTTTTGGTAACCCTTATGCCTTAAAAAATATTAACAACGCACCCAACCTTATCGCCTGCTATGAAGATGATAGTATTACCCAGAAAGCCGCGGTAAGTCTTTTGCAGGGAAGGATTCAGGCAAAAGGGAAACTGCCGGTAACTGTTTCGGAAACCATGAAATTTGGTGACGGCATATTGTATCACTCTTATTTTGGTCCTGCGGATGCCGCTGCCGTAGGGCTTCAACCCGACTCCTTACAAAAGATTGATGCCATAGCTGCCGATGCAGTGGCAAAAGGGGCCGCACCGGGTTGTGTGGTACTGGTAGCCAAAAATGGGAAAATCGCGTACCACAAGGCTTTCGGCTATACTAATTTTGATAATAAGGAGCCCGTTACCAAAGACATGGTATATGATCTCGCCTCTGTTACCAAGATATCGGCTACCAATGTATCCATTATGAAGCTCTACGAGGAGGGTAAAATAGATCTCGATAAAACCCTGGGCGACTATCTTTCCTGGGTACGGGGAACCGACAAAGCTCCTTTAAAACTCAAAGATATTCTTTTGCACCAGGCCGGCCTCAATCCGTTTATTCCCTTCTACCGGGAAGTGATTGATACCGTAACCGGAAAGCCATTCCCCCAATACTTCCATACCCAAAAAGATGCAGGTTACTCATTCCGGGTGGCCGAAGGGCTTTACCTGCGCAATGATTACCAGGACACCCTGTTTAAACGGATTCTGAAAAGTAAGCTTACGGCACCGGATAAATATGTTTACAGCGATAATGATTTTATTTTCCTGGGCAAGATCGTGGAAGCGGTTAGCGGCAGGCCTCTTGACCAATATGCGCGCGAAACATTCTATGAACCTCTCCAGATGACAACCACCGGTTTTCATCCACGTGAATCCATGCCGGTGAACCAGGTTGTGCCTACGGAGGAAGAAAAACACTTCCGCCAGCAATTAATAAGGGGTGATGTGCACGATGAAGGGGCCGCTATGTTTGGTGGTGTTGCGGGCCATGCCGGTTTGTTCAGCAACGCTTACGACCTTGCACAGCTATACCAGCTGCTGCTGAATGGCGGGGAACTGAATGGCGTTAGACTGCTGAAGAAAGAAACTATTGATAAATTTACCGCTTACAGCAGCTCTATCAGCCGCCGTGGGCTTGGATTTGATAAGCCGGAAAAAGATAACGCAACCCGCAAGGATCCTTACCCTTCCCTGAGTGTTTCGCCGTTAACGTATGGCCATACCGGGTTTACGGGAATTTGCGTTTGGGTAGACCCTGCCTACAACCTGGTGTATATTTTTATGTCGAACCGGGTAACGCCAACCCGTAACAACAATAAATTGAGCCAGCTAAGCGTTCGTTCAAACATCCAGGAAGCCATTTATCATTCCTTACTACGATAATATCAACTAACAGGCACAAGTTCAACGCAAATGCTAACTTCGTGGTAACTTAATAATACCCTTATGAAAAAATCAGTCTTTTCAGGCCTGTTGGCGGCACTCGTAGCTATTACCATGGTGTCGTGTAAGAGCAATATTCCCAAGGAAGCGAAATACATTCCCAGGGATGCCAGTTTTGTAGTGGCCCTGGACCCGCAGCAGTTGAAGGATAAATTACAGAAGGGTGGCATCAGCCTTGATACCTTGCTGAACAGGGTGTTTAAGAATGATTCGATGGACGCGAAAGACAAGGCTATGATTGCTAACCTGAAAGACAGCGCGGGCATCAACTGGAATGATAAACTGTTTTTATTTGCCCAGCAGAAAACCAATGCAGATAATAGCCAGTCAGGTTTTTTCAGTGTGATGGGCGGTTTAAAGGACGAGGCACTGCTGGAAGCGTTCCTGAACAAACAGGAGATGATGAAGGGCAAAACTGTTACGAAAGAAAAGGATTACAGTTATGTAACCCCTCGTGAGGGTGCCATGATAGCCTGGAACAGTGAGGAAGTGATTGTAACCATGTACCAGCATACCATGAAACCGGTATATGATACCGTTGCCATGTCTTTTAAACAACCCGTTGATTCGAATAAACAGGGGGCTGTAAAAACAGAAGTAGGTAAATTCTTTACCCAGAAAACCACAGAATCACTGGCTGATGTAGCCATATTTACCACGATGTTCAAAGAAAAAGCCGATGGGTATGCCTTTACCAGTGGCAACAGCAGTGTGGCTGCCTTAACCACCATCCTGCCTATTCAGCCACCCAAACTGGAAGCCATGCTGAAGGATAACTACATGGCCTCCACTCTTGACTTTGCGGATGGAAAAATTGTTGCCAAATCCACTTTCTATGCCAATGAACTGCTGGGTAATGTGCTTAAAAAATATGCAGGGCCAACGGTGGACCTTTCGCTGATAGAAAACTACCCTTCACAGCATATCAATGGGATTGTAATGGCCGCGTTCAACCCCGAGATATTTGGTGGCATTTTACAGCAGCTGGAAGTGGAAGGACTTGTAAATACCTTCCTCGAGAAAAGTGGTCTCACCGCACAGGATGTTTATAAATCCTTAAAGGGTGATATTGCGGTGGTGGTGTCGGATATAGATTTTTCAAGTCCCGACCCCCTGGCGAAGACCAATGAAAAAAGCATGACACGCAAAAAAACTTTAGGCAAAATGTTGCTGTTTGCACCGATTGGCGACAAAGCGGGCTTTGCAAAAGTTATGGACAAGGGTGTGGAACACGGGCTATTTGTTAAGCAGAACGGCGTGTATAAAGCAGGGGGGCTTCTTTCCTTTATGGGAATGTATGTGATGGCGGATGGCAAAAACTTTGTGGTAGCAAGTGATTCACTTACTTATGTGCAATATGTTTCCAGGGCGGGAAAAGCAACGATCAACAAAGAAGCCCTTGACAGGTTTAAGGGGAAGTCGACCGTTTTCTATGTTGATATAGCCGCTACGCTCAATGGGTTTTCCAAAGATCCGTCTGCCAACTATGATCACTCTTTACAAACCGCAAAAACTACCTTTAAAGATGTAATTGCCACTTCCGATAATTTCGACGGCAAAAAGCTGAACGCTGATTTTGAAATAAGGATGCAGAATGAAAAGCAAAATAGTCTGGTTACTCTCACCAGCCTGTTAACTGATATAGCGGTAGACATGCGTGTACAGGCGAAAAGGGAAAGAGAAATGGAAACAAGAATGTTTCCGGGGGGTATTCCGGCGATTATCCGAACTAACTAAAACTGGTAAAGGATGACAGGAAGAAAGGGACGGGTTTTCTGTTTTTGTTCATCTGCCATATCAAAGTAAGCCATGCGAATCACCCTACAGCATCTCATTCCTATTCCGCTTGCCGATAGGCTGCAACAGCGGGTGTCGGATGTATGGGGTGCGGAGCTGGGGTTTGATCAGGGGCAACTGATAAAGATCAAAGCGCCCAGCGGTACCGGCAAAACAACGCTGATTCATACGTTATATCGCTTGCGGAATGATCATGCAGGTACCGTTTTATTTGATAACAGGGACGCCAACGGATTGAGTGAGCAGGAGCTGGCTACTATCCGACAGCAACAGCTAAGCATCGTTTTCCAGGATCTGCGCCTGTTTCCCCATCTTACCGCCAGAGAAAATATAGAGTTAAAGAGAGTGTTGCAAACGCCTTACCATCCCGCTGAAATGATAGAAGCTATGGCAGACGAGTTGGGTGTAACCCATATTCTGTCGCAGAAAGCCGGGTTATGCAGTTATGGAGAGCAGCAAAGGATTGCGATTATACGGGCACTGGTACAACCTTTCAACTGGCTTATAATGGATGAGCCGTTTAGTCACCTTGACAATGCCAATATAACCCGTGCGGCCCGTCTTATACAGGGCGAATGCGCAAAGCGGAATGCCGGCCTGGTGGTAACCGATCTTGAACAGGACAACCATTTTGCATATACAAAAGAACTGGCCCTGTAGGGGTGAATTTATAATGGACGCACTGAACCATTTATTAAGGAAACTTATTCGAACCGGAGCGGGGCGAAAGCGTTTTGTGATGGCAGCCGTGGGTCTATCGGTGGCCATGCTGCTGATACTGGCTGCAGTGCAGGTACAGGCAGATTACAATTCTTTATTGCAAAGCAAATCCAACCAGGATAGCATTGCCAATTTCCTGGTGGTAAATAAAACATTAACTGATAAAACCCTGGGAACGGCTACTTTGTCCGGAGAGGATATCAACGATATCCGAAGGCAGGGCTTTGTTGAATCGGTAGGAACCCTAACGCCCAGCCGTTTTAAAGCCTCCGTTCAAAGTAACAGTGAGCGGTTTCCGTTTTATACGGATATCGCTTTCGAAAGTGTTCCGGATGATTTTATTGATGTAACCAGCAAGGACTGGAAATGGGATCCTTCCTCTCCCTATATCCCGATCATCGCCCCCAATATGTTCCTGGATTTTTACAATTTCCAGTTTTCCTTCTCACAGAACCTGCCGCAACTTACCCATGAAGTGGTAAAGATGATCGTGTTCAAAGTAAACATATACGCACCCAATGGTCAGCAGGTGACTTATAACGGTCGGATTGTAGGGTTCAGCGATAGGGTATCTTCTTTGCTGGTGCCGGAAGAGTTTATGCGGTGGGGAAATACAAATTTTGGAACCCAGCGGGATGCCAAACCTTCGCGGGTAATTATAAAAACAAAAGATCCGGGTAATCCGGCATTGGTAGAATACCTGGCCTCCAGGCAATTGGTTACAGACGCAGAAAAAACAAGGTTCAGCCGCTATCGCCAGATTGTTGATATAGTAGTGAATATTTCATGGGTATCCGGTGCTACCATGCTGCTGTTTGCGCTGCTTATTTTCACTTTATTTATCCAGCTTACCATTGCTTCCTGTAAAGAAGAGATTACGCTGCTGGTTACACTCGGCGCATCGCCCAGGCAACTGAGGCGTTTCCTGATGCGGCAATTTTTCCCGGTAAACGTTATTATTATACTGATGGCGGTGTTGGTGATAGCGGCGGCACAATGGTGGGCCCACGGCTTCCTGAAGGGCCAACACATTTTTATCCCAGCCCTTCCTTCGATATACACCCTTATAACAGCCTTACTTATTATTCTCGTAATCGGATGGGTAAACCGGTTAACCATCCGTAACTATATCTCACCAGGTAAGGGTTGAACAGGTTGGGCGGATCTGGAGCTGTATTAGAGCTTCATTTCCGGTGAAGAAAACATGGAAATTTCTAACCAAAAAGCAACAAGAAAGCATTTTCAAACGTATATAGCTTGACTTTGTTGAAAGAACTTAATCAGCAAAGCATTTCAAACGGTCATTTTTGCCCGGTGTTTTAACGGTAATTATATCGAGGAAAACACCGTTTTTTTGTTTGATACGATTCATATACATTTGACTGTCAGCAACTTGCGCATTTTGTAGTGCTGGTTCTACAAAATGGACGGGCAATAAATTTAGCGTTGCTGTAACTTGCCTTCATAAAAGTTCATATAAGTATGAACCGATATCATTAAAAATTTAATTACTATGAAAAAGTTATCATTTCCGGTTAGTCTGTTTGCATTGGCTGCCACAGTAGCATTTCTTTTTATGGCTTGCCAGAAAGAGCAGGCTCCTGCTGCTGCAGATGAAGCGGCTACAGAAAGTAATGTAATTGTTGGGGTGAATGGCGGTTCAATTCCCGGCCTTATCTCAACAAAAGCATCTGATGCGCTTCGTGCCGCTTATATCAAGGCAAATGGTGAAAAAGCCGCGCAATATATCAAATTCGATATTGAGGACCTTATCAGCTATTTGAATGCGATGAAGAAAAAGTACAAATCGGATGAAGTGTACGTAAATTTTGGTATTTATGACGCTAATACCGTACCTTATGGAAAAACGGATTATATTGGTCGCCAGACAGTTTTCTTTTCGGTTAATAACAAAAAGAGATCCGGTGGTAATATCGTAGTAAATGGAGACGGAGATCCGGAAGATCCGAATGAACTGAATCACGGAACAATTTTCCCTTAGTATGCAAATTTTCTTCGATTTCTATTTTGAAGCACTAAGTTTTCTCGCATCAATTTTTTTTACATTCAAAAAAGGAATAAAGTACCCCTGTATTTTATTCCTTTTTTGTTTGCAACTGTTGCTGTGGAAATGGTAGGGGGTTGGCTGCGTTCCTCAGGTACCACAAACTATGCTATGTTCAATGTGTTTACCACATTTGAATTTATGTTCTATTCTTTTCTTTTCTACAAACATTTTAACAGGCCCGCTTTCAAACAGCTAGTTCTTTTCTTTATTCCGGTGTTCATTGTTGCCGTAGTTACGAATATGTTATTCATACAGGGATTTAATAAAACCTTCAATTCCTATACCTTTCTCCTCGGCTCATTTTTTATTGTGATCTTTTGTTGTTGTTATTTCTTTGAGTCGGTTCAGCCTGAAAATATTGATCTCCAGCTGGCTAAGCAGCCTTTTTTCTGGATCAGCAGCGGTCTATTGATCTTTTACCTGGGTTCTGTGATCATTAATGCCCTTTTTGAATACCTGCGCAGCAATGATCTGCAGGCGGAAGGTATCCGGATTTATGGCATTATCAATCATAGTTTAAACGTAATTTTATATAGCTCGTTCTGCGTGGCTTTCTATTTATGCCCAAACAACAGGAAGACATCCTTATCACCATCGTAGTTGCCTCCATCTTTTTTATATTGATGGGTAGTTTTGTTTTACTGATCGTTTTTGTTTTTTTACGAAGGCAGCGAAAAAACAAGGAAGAGAAGGAAGAAATGCGGAACCGGTTCAAACAAACACTTTTACAAACCCAGCTGGAAATTCATGAACAGGCTTTCACGTATATCAGCCAGGAAATTCATGATAATATCGGCCAGATACTGAGCCTGGTTCGGCTGAACCTGAATACCATCGGCCAGGTTTCGGACGAAGCCAAATTAAACCTTACTGATGAATTGCTGGGAAAGGCTATCAAAGACCTGCGCGACCTGAGCCATAACCTGCAGAACAACCGGATCCATGATATAGGCATTATCGAATCCACCCGCCAGCTGCTGCTTTCGCTGGAAAAAACAGGGCGGTATAAAACATCCTTTATTACTTCAGATGAATTTCATATACTTGACCAAAATACCGATATCATCGTTTTCAGAATGATCCAGGAGATTGTTAACAATATCATCAAACACGCTTCCGCTGATGAAATTGATATTGCTATTAACAGCACACCGGAACTTACCAAGTTTACCATCCGCGACAATGGGGTGGGATTTGATCCGGATTCGCTGAACAGGGAAAGAACAGGCATTGGCTTGCAGAATATCATTAACAGGGCAAAACTGATTGACGCTACCGTAGATGTAAAAAGTATATTAGGTGCCGGAACAACCATAACTTTGGATATCAAACCACAATCAAGCAAATTATGACCTTCGTAGCCCTTATTGACGATCATGAATTACTAAGGACAGGTTTGGCCGCAATTATCAATTCATTTGAAGGCTACAGGGTTGTGCTGGAAGCCAATAACGGCAAACAATTCATTGAGAAGGTTAACCCCAAAAGCAATCCGGATATTGTATTACTGGATATCACTATGCCCGTGATGGATGGCTATGAAACCTCGGGCTGGATCAAAGCCAACCTCCCGTCTACCAAGGTACTTGTACTAAGTATGCTGGAAAACGATACAGCTATCATACGTATGCTGAAAAATGGGGCAAGGGGTTATATTCTGAAAGACAGTAAGCCTAAGGTATTTAAAGATGCGCTCGATAGTATTCGCGACACCGGTTATTTTATCAATGAACTGGTAAGCAACAAACTGATGCACTATATTAACCATGAAGAGGTTTTTGATACAGACGCCCTGGTACTGGCCAGTTTAACCGAAAATGAAACTACTTTCCTGAGATGGATCTGCACGGAGAAAACATATAAAGAAATCGCCGAAGAAATGTATCTCAGTCCGCGCACCATAGACACTTACCGTGACAACCTGTTTAAGAAACTGGATGTAAAAACAAGGGTGGGACTGGCGATATTTGCGATTAAGAACGGGATTGTTAAGATATAGGGCTGGAATGTTGAATTTTCAACTTTAATTTTCGGGGGATGAGTACTGTATTTCGAAACTATTTTTTCTTACTCTTCCTGTTTTCCTTTTCTATTTCCCTGTCTGCCCAAAATCCGGTTCCTCCCATTGGTGAATGGAGAGAACACTTTAGCTATCTGAATACCATTCAGGTGGTTAAGGGTGATAAAATCTATTGTGCTACCGTGAACAATGTTTTTTCTGTTGACGAAAAAGGGCAGACCGAACGATACAGTAAAACAACCGGACTGAATGATTTTGGCGTTCGCTGCATGGGATGGGACGCAACAACCGGGCAATTGGTAATTGCTTACAGCAACGGCAATATTGACCTGCTCTCAAAAACGGGTTCTGTAAAAAACCTGGGTGATATAAAAAGAAGTTCCATACCGGGCAATAAAACCATTAATCATATTTACTGCAGCGGCGGCCTGGCTTATATCAGCACAGGGTTTGGCATTGTGGTGGCTAACCTTTCCAAGAATGAAATTAAAGATACCTGGTTTATTGGCAACAATGGTAGCCAGGTAAATGTTAGCGCATTTGCGGCCGATGATTCTTTTCTGTATGCGGCAACTGCAGAGGGCTTGAAAAAAATTACCGTCAATAACAACAACCCATCCAACTTTGCCAACTGGCAAATGGTAAGTGGCAGCAATGGCTTACCGGCCGGCAGCACCCGGAATGTAGTAATCATAAGCAATACAGCCGTAGCACAGAACAACGATTCCCTGTTCATTAACAATACGGGTGGCTGGCGGTTATTGTATGCGGATACCTCCTGGCGCATCCAAAATATCAGTTCCTCGGAAAACAAACTGCTGATCAGCCAGCGTAGCATACAGGGCAACGCAAGGGTGCTACAGATGACGATTAACGGATTGATAGAAAAAACAATATCGCAGGCTGGTATCATTTCTTCGCCGCAGTCTGCCATTTCAGATAATGGCAATACCTGGGTGGCCGATCTTGCGGGCGGCCTGCTGGTTTATAAGCCTGCCATTCAGCGTTATATCCCTAATGGTCCGCCCGGTATTGCAACCGGGGAACTAATAGCCGGCAATGGCATTGTATATGCAGCGGCCGGAAGTGTAAACAGTTTGTGGAACCGGCAGTTGAACCGGAATGGTGTTTATAGCTACATAAATGATATATGGAACTATCAGGGGTATTATAATACGCCTGTGCTGGATTCTGTATTGGATTTTATCAGCCTTGCGATAGACCCGGTGAACAATAGCCTTTGGGCTGGTAGTTATGGCGGAGGGCTGGTACATTTTTTACCGGATGCCGCTCCGGTGGTCTTCCGGAAAAACAACAGTACACTACAACCTGCTATCGGTGATCCGGGCAGTTACCGGGTAAGTGGGCTGGCATTTGACCAGTACAATAATCTATGGGTAAGTAATTATGGCGCAGCGCAAAACCTGCATGTCAGAAAAGAGGATGGCAGCTGGAAAGCATTTACCATTCCATTCAACCACGTGGAGAATGCGGTATCGCAAATTATAACCGATGAAAGCAACCAGGTATGGATTGTTAGCCCGAAAGACAATGGCCTTTTCTGCTTTAACTACGGCCAAAACATTGATATCCTGTCAGACGACCAGTGGAAATTTTTTCGGCAGGGAGCGGGTAATGGTAATCTTCCCGGCAACACGGTACTGTCGATAGTGAAAGACAAAAACGATTTTATATGGGTGGGAACGGACCGGGGGATTGGTATTATTCGCTGTTCTTCAGACGTATTCAGCACAAACGGTTGTGAGGCAGTTTTGCCAGTTGTACAGCAGGGCGGTTTTGCGGGGCTTTTGTTTAAAGACGAATCGGTACAGTGCATGGCCGTTGATGGCAGCAACCGGAAATGGGTAGGTACCAAGAATGGTGTTTGGCTGATCAGCGGGGATGGCGAGAAAGTGATCTATCGTTTTAACAGCGAAAACAGCCCTTTGCCCGGCAACGATGTTAACCATATCACCATCGAGCCTGTTTCAGGTGAAGTTTTTATCTCTACCAGTAATGGCATCTGTAGTTTCAGGAGTACAGCTACAGAGGCGCAACCCACCCTTTCGTCTGTACTCGTTTTTCCTAACCCCGTTCCGCCCGGATATAACGGCACTATCGCTATTCGAGGGCTGGTGAAAGACGCCCTGGTAAAAATTACCGAGTTAAATGGAAGACTGGTTTATCAGACCCGCTCACTCGGTGGCCAGGCCATCTGGAACGGGTATAATTATAATGGTCAAAAAGCCGCGAGCGGAGTTTACCTGGTTATTGTAAGAGACGACAGTAATGTTGAAAGGATCGTTAGCAAGATTGTAATGGTTTCAGGAAAATAACTAGTCATCGTCTTTTTTGATAGGCTTATAGAATGCCGCACGTTTGGGTCCGGGGAATGGAATATTGTCTCCTTTAAGTCCATGCCACAATACAATATTAAATTCCAGGTCGGGTACTGCGTCTTCTTTGGCCAGATTGAATTTTTCTGACCTGCGTTGCCATTCATTCATGGCAGTATTCTTTTCCGTGAGGTCTACCCTGGCTGGTTTGAAAGCGTAAGGCGTAAAATCTGGTTTTGCCGTAAATGATCGCCACATGGGTGTTGCGGCTGCATCGTACTGGCTCATGGGTGGGATACCGAGGATCAATTCAATGGTGCGCAGCATAGAAGAGGTTGAATACACGGTATGATCTACAAAGTTCCGCTTAACAAAACCTCCCGCTATATAGGCGGTGCTGCGGTGAGCGTCAACATGATCAGCACCATTCTGCGCGTCATCTTCAATAATAAATATGGCTGTTTCTTTCCAGATAGGGCTCTTGCTCAGGTATTCGACAAACATTCCCACCGCCAGGTCGTTATCGGCTACATGGGCATAAGGCGTTGGTCTTCCTTTACGTAAACCTTCTGTATGATCATTGCCAAACCTCACACTGTTAAAACGTGGAACCTGCCCGATGGCCAGCAACGAATCAAAATCGCGCTTCCATTGCTGAAATCTTGTTGTATCCGCCACTTTACCGTCAAAGCCTGTAAAATAGGAACATAAATGGCCTTTTAATACAGGGATATTGGGCTTTCCATTGTCGGCAAACTCGCCATAAGTTCTGAAACTTACCCCAGCCTTCTTACAGTGATCCCAAAGAAACCCGCCTTTATTATTTGCCACTTCACGGGTGCCTTCACCGTCATAGGTACCTCCTCTTCCGCCATAACTGCTTACCCAGTTTTTTTCAAGATAATCCGTGGCATAGGCCCCCATTGTCCAGCTATGGCCATCGGCACTCACTTCACCATCCACATAAAAATTATCCAGCAAAACAAATTCCCTGGCAAGCGCATGCTGGTTGGGCGTTATGTTTTCTCCAAACAATACCAGCCGCGGATCACCATTACCCTCTTTTACATCTCCCAGCACCTGGTCGTAGGTTCTGTTTTCTTTTACTACATAAAAAACATATTTTATCGGGCTGGCTTCTCCAACCTCAGACGGAACAGGGTTGCCCGGCTCTCCCTGGGCAAGCAATTCTTTTACCTTGGTATAAGGAGTATTGCGATATACCACTTTCGACCAGGTTGCCAGTTGGGCGGTTGAAGGAGCATCAATTATGCTCATGGTTCCCTTAAAAAGCCCGGCTATATACTGCACCCCTTTTGGTTTTTCCGGATCACCCTGCTGGTAAATAACCGTTTGCCTGTTACCAAAAGGATTGGGGCCATATGGATTGGCCATAGAATTAAATCCTTTGCCATTGGCTACAAATATTTTCTTTCCAATCACTTTTACATTGGTAGGATACCAGCCAACCGGTATAAATCCTTTGCTGGTGCTTTTGCCGGGCTTACTTACATCAAAAACCGTTAAACAGTTATTGTCTGCATTAGCAATATACAGGGTCTTTTCATCCGTGCTAAGCGCGAGGCCGTTTGTTGTGGATCCATTCGGCGCGTCGGGATAAAGAGCTGCGTTCAATATTTCTACTACTTTACGCTGCTTTATATCGATCAGCGAAACAGAATTATCATTTGAATTGGCTACAAAAAGGTACTTCCCGCTACGGGTAAGGCATAGCTCATTCGGGTTATCGCCAACAGGTATTTCCTGCGCCACCCGCCTGGCCTCCGTATCAAACACGTATACCTTGTCGCAACCCCAGCAACTGATATACAATTCCTTTTTATCGGGTGATAATAAACAGCTGTAGGCTTCTCCTCCCAAGGGCACCTGCTGCAGAACCTGGCGGGTTTCGAGGTTTACGATATATAATTTTTTATCGTCCTTGGTTACCACATATAACAACCGCTTTTCATCGTCAATGGCTATTCCGGTTGGACTGATCTTGTTGGGCCATTTTTTTCCCAGGATGATGCTGTCTTTCAGCAAAAGCTTTTTGTCTACAACCGCATATTCCAGTATCCAGTTATCATTACCGCCAGACGCGTATAATGTTTTTTCATCTTTACTGAACTGGAGGCCATACCAGCTTTTGGGCACCACAACACTATCCAATACGGTTTCAGTAGCGGGGTCTATGAGCTCAATGCTTTGCACACCCTGGCCATTGTTGGTAACGGCCATCCATTTTTTGGATGAGCTCACGGCAATATTCAACGGAAGATCCCCCAAAGGAAAACTTCTGCCCACGGGCGTTAATCCCCATCCATTCGGCAGTACTACTTTCCTGGATTCAATATCAGCAACACTTTGAGAGAAACTAAACACAAAGGTGAAAACAAAGGGTAGAAATACAATCCATCTTTTCATACAGGGTTCTTTACAATTGGCCGAAGGTTTTATTCACTGCAGGGCTTATACAGGCGCGGATAACTGCGAGATACTGTAAAGTTATTTTTTAAACGCAGGTAAGCGGTACAGTTACGGAGAAATAATATAAAAATGATTTTGCCTGGAAACCCGGCAGACCGGGCTTATTGTTTCGCGTAGTCATAACTCCGCACCACTTTAAACTTCAGCTCCCCCCTGTCTCCGGGCACCATCCGGTACTGTACCTGGCGGATCATTCCGGTTGGGGTAACATTAGCGGTATCCGTAGTATTGAAAAGCGGGAAACGCCTTACCAGGGTTCCTTCCATCAGGCTGTACTGGTCGTGACCATCATAACCTACCCTCAATTTCTGATCATCATACACATCCGGGAAATAGATAGGGAGAAATCCCTGGTTTTTTTCAGAGCTCACACCAAATACGGATGATTTTTCTTTTTTTCCGGGATTTACCACATATACCACCAAATCGGGGTAGCCATCATTGTTAAGATCGTCGACCTCGGCGCGGGTTACCCGGCCTTTTATCTGGAGCGTGGCTTCACGGGCTTCTTTCTCAAACCCCACGGGCCCGATGGTTAAGCTGTTAAGATCGGGATTCTTATTCGTGGTAAATACTTTATAACCTGCTTTCCCCAACTTCATGGTGGTATCAAAACGCCGGCCGGGCTGAGCCTGGGATGCGAATGTAATGGCGATAAGAAAAGCGAGTAAACAACACGATTTGATCTGCATACATTGAATTTGAAAATTTGAAAACGGGGTAATTTGAAAATGGGTGTCAGCTATCGCGCTGCAAATTCAATTTTCAAATTTTCAAATTACCACATTTTCAAATTGATTTTCCATTTTTTTTAAACGCCCTACGTATTCCTCCGGTATTGCCCTCCCACTTCATACAAAGCCCGGGTAATCTGACCCAGTGAGCAGTACTTTACCGCTTCCATCAGCCCGGCAAACAAGTTGCCGTTTTCCACAGCCGTTTGCTTTAATTGCTGAAGAGCGGCAGCACTTTTCGCCTGGTTACGTTGCTGAAAAGCGAGCAGGTTCTGTATCTGTTGTTCCTTTTCTTCCCTGGTACTCCTGATTACTTCACCGGGGAGCATGGTGGGACTGCCTTTTTTGTTCAGGAAGGTGTTTACGCCTATCAATGGCAGTTCGCCGGTGTGTTTCATCGTTTCATAGTGCAGGCTCTCCTCCTGTATCTTATTGCGCTGGTACATTCTTTCCATAGCTCCCAATACGCCGCCGCGTTCTGTAATCCTGTCAAACTCTGCCAGAACCGCTTCCTCTACCAGCTCCGTTAATTCTTCCATCGCAAAACTTCCCTGCATAAAATTTTCAGTGGCCGCGGTACCCAGTTCCCGGTTTATGATCAGTTGAATAGCCATGGCCCTGCGAACACTTTCTTCTGTTGGAGTAGTAATGGCTTCATCATAGGCGTTGGTGTGCAAACTATTACAGTTATCATAAATGGCATACAGTGCCTGCAAAGTGGTGCGTATATCATTAAAATCTATTTCCTGTGCATGCAGGCTTCTTCCGCTGGTTTGAATATGGTATTTTAGTTTCTGTGAACGTTCATTTCCCTTGTACTTGTACTTTATCGCCTTGGCCCATATACGCCTTGCCACCCTTCCTATCACGCTGTATTCAGGATCCATTCCGTTGCTGAAGAAAAAAGAGAGGTTGGGCGCAAAATCATCGATGTGCATACCACGGCTCAGGTAATACTCAACATAGGTAAAGCCATTGGATAAAGTAAATGCCAGCTGTGTTATAGGATTCGCGCCGGCTTCCGCAATATGATAGCCGCTGATGCTTACACTGTAAAAGTTCCGCACTTTGTGCTCAATAAAATACGACTGAACATCTCCCATCAGCTTCAAAGCAAATTCGGTTGAAAAGATGCAGGTATTCTGTGCCTGGTCTTCCTTTAATATATCCGCCTGCACCGTACCCCTAACCTGCGCTAATGCCTGCGCCTTTAGCTTTTCATAAACATCCGGAGCTAACACCTCATCGCCGCTAACCCCCAGTAGCTGCAAACCAAGGCCGTTATTGCCCTCCGGAAGGCGTTCGGGGGAAGAAGGATTGTAATAAACAGGGGTTGGAAGGCGCTCAAATTTTGTAGCGATGATTTCCTTTACGCGCGGCCATTCATTGTTCTCCGTTATCCATTTTTCACATAGCTGGTCAATGGCAGCATTCATAAAAAATGCGAGTATCATGGGTGCGGGACCGTTAATGGTCATGCTTACCGATGTTTTCGGATCGCAGAGGTCAAAGCCGCTGTACAGCTTTTTGGCGTCATCCACGGTTGCGATGCTCACGCCGCTGTTACCTACTTTTCCATAGATATCAGGGCGTGGAGCGGGGTCTTCTCCATACAAAGTAACGCTGTCAAAAGCGGTGGATAACCGTATAGCCGGCTGCCCGATAGATACGTAATGAAAACGTTTATTGGTTCTTTCCGGGCTGCCTTCCCCCGCAAACATTCGTGTAGGGTCTTCTCCCTGTCTTTTCAATTCAAACACACCGGCCGTAAACGGAAACTCTCCCGGCAGGTTCTCCTGTAACTGCCAGCGAAGAATATCGCCCCAGTCGGCATATTTCGGAAGCACTACTTTCGGAATCCTGCTACCGCTAAGTGAGGTAACGGTCAGCGGTTGCTGGATGATTTTATCACGAACCTGGTAAGCAAAAAAATCAGCTCTATATTTTTTTTGTGTTTCCGGCCAGCTTTCCAGGAGCTTTTTGCAGGTGGGATCGAGTTGTTCTTCGAAATGTTTTTTCATTGTTTCGAGGCCCGCCATGTCCGTTCCTCCCAGGCCGGGCACGGATGCGGTTGCCCGAGCCGCACCATCTACCTGGTATAGTGCAGAAGCAATTTCAGCTTGTGTTGTTACCCACTCATCATACGCCTTATTGCTTTCTACTATTTCCGACAAATACCTGACGCGTTTAGGTGGTATGATCTGCGACCTGGTTGTGGTTGAGCCATCCCGTTTGGGGGTAAGCCGCGACGAAGGATGAAAAACTGCGCCGGTCTTTATTTCTATTGTTTGGAACACTTTTTCAAACAATTCGTTGATGCCGGCGTCGTTAAACTGGGCCGCAATGGTTCCTACAACAGGCAGTTCTTCGTCTTTTGCCGACCAGAGATTATGATTTCGCTTAAACTGCTTCCTTACATCATGCAGGGCATCCAAAGCGCCGGCTTTATCAAATTTATTAATGCAGATCACATCCGCATAGTCCAGCATATTTATTTTCTCCAACTGCGATGCGGCACCGTATTCAGGTGTCATCACATATAAACTCACATCACAAAAATCTAAAATAGACGCATCACTCTGCCCTACGCCGGCCGATTCGAGGATAATGCAGTCAAAGCCCGCTTCTTTACAAACATCAATCGCCTCCTGCACATGCGCGCTTAGGGCGGTATTGTCATCACGGGTAGCCAGGCTTCGCATATAGGCACGGCCATGCGAAATGGCGTTCATGCGAATCCTGTCGCCCAGCAATGCGCCGCCGGTTTTTTTCTTCGACGGGTCAACAGATATAACGGCAATCGTTTTATCGGTAAAACCATTCAGGTACCTGCGCACCAGTTCATCTGTAACCGAACTCTTTCCGGCACCTCCTGTTCCGGTGATGCCCAATACCGGAATACTTTTCATCTCCCGGCTGGCGGAAGACGGATTTTCATGGCCGTTTTCAGCCAGGGTTATCAGCCGGGCCACTTTACGTACATCTTTTGTTTCTCCCAGGGTCATCGGGTTTTGGTAAAGACCGCTTCCGCTCAGGGGAAAATCACATTGACGGATCACATCTTCAATCATCCCTTCGAGACCCATCTGGCGGCCGTCGTCGGGACTATAAATCCGGGAAATACCATAGGCATGCAGTTCGCGGGCCTCTTCGGGAAGAATGGTTCCGCCGCCACCACCGAATATCTTAATATGCCCGCAACCATTCTGGTCAAGCAGGTCTTTCATGTATTTAAAGAATTCCACATGACCGCCCTGGTAACTGGTAATGGCTATACCCTGCACATCTTCTTCTATGGCGCATTCCACTATTTCCAGTACGCTCCTGTTATGGCCCAGGTGAATTACCTCGGCACCTTTGGCCTGCAAAATGCGGCGCATGATATTAATAGCAGCGTCATGCCCATCGAATAGACTGGCCGCCGTTACGATCCTTATTTTATGGGTGGGAGTGTATGACATGGGATGCCAAAATTACGGCATTCAGGGAATGTTAACAATTGTTAGTTTGTGGGTGGGGCGTGGGGCGTGAATCGTGAATCGTCAATCGTCAATCGTGAATGGATTGCTCAACGGTTCACGGTTCACGATTCACGATTCACGTTTCACGCTGCTCATTCACGCGACCCATGAAAAAAAGAAGTAATTTCCGCTCTTAAATGCTTCAGCATGTCTTTCTCCGTTTCGATTGATGCCTCACAGGAACATCCTATTGCTATTTTAAAAGATAATACCACCCATTGTGAAGCCGAAATATTTTCCTTTGGCGGGTTACTGAACGCTTTCAGCATTCCTTTTAACGGCAAAATGCAGAATTTTGTAGAGGGTTTTGCGGATGTTGCCGATGCGCAGCAACATATTACGCAGGGGTTTAAGAGTACCAAGCTGAGCCCTTTTGTTTGCCGGATGAACAAGGGCCAGTACCGGTATAATAATCAGCTGTACCAGGTTACCAGGCATTTTATGGTTAAGCATGCGATTCACGGATTGTTATTCGATGCGGTTTACACATTTGTAAACCAGGAAGCCGGGAATGATTTTGCCTCCGTAACACTGTCGCATGAATACCAGGGTACAGATGCGGGTTATCCTTTTACCTACCATATTACGATCACCTGGAAGCTGGAAGCCGGTAACAGGCTTAGCGTTCAAACAATCGTGGAACATAGCCATACAGCAGCTATTCCATTGGCGGATGGCTGGCACCCGTATTTTACATTGGGCGGAAAGGTGGATGACTGGAAACTTGATTTTTCTGCGAGTAACCTGCTGGAATACGATGATGAACTGATACCCACCGGCAGGAAAACACGGGATACACAATTTGTAAATGGCAGTTCTTTACAGGGTGTAACGCTTGATAACGGGTTTGAATTTATAGGGCGTGATGATAATCATTGCACACTGAGCAATAAGCAATTCAGTCTCCGGATAGAACCCGATGCAAGCTATCCTGTGTTACAGGTATACACGCCACCGCACCGAAACAGCATTGCCATTGAAAACCTCAGCGGCGCACCCGATAATTTTAATAATGGAATGGGTCTGGTGCTGCTGGCTCCCGGGGAGAAGAAGGCGTTTGGAACAAGCTATGTAATTCAGGTAGCTGATAATTGATAGCCGATGACAGGGAGATATTATTCGGTTCCCTGTCATCAGTCACCAGCCTTACAGGTCCACTACTGCCGTTACGCTGATTTCAACGTTTACGCCGCGGGGCAGGGTTTTTACCGCTACAGTTTCGCGGGCGGGGTGATCACCGGTGGCGGTAAAATAGGAGCCATAAATCTCATTCACTTTGGCAAACAGGCTCATATCACTGAGGAAAATAGTTGTTTTTACCAGGTGCTGAAAAGTCACATGCGCCTCTTCCAGCAAAGCACTTATGTTTTTCATAACCTGGTGGGTTTCCGCTTCTATACTGCTGGTTTCAAGTTCTCCCGTTGCAGGCACAAGGGCAACCTGTCCGCTGAAAAAAATAAACCCATTGGCCTTTACTGCCTGGTTATATGGCCCGATAGGAGCCGGGGCTTTATCCGTTTTAATAATTTGTTTTGGCATATCTATTGTTTAGGAACAGCAATTTGCTGCATTTCTATCAACCTGCCAACCTAAATTTGCTGCTGTAAAAATAACCGGATGACGATAGTGGTATGCTCTACACCCGAACAATACGCTCAATTGATGTTGAGGGGCATTCCCGTGGGTGTTACCATTGTTATGCAATCCTGCGATGAAACAGTGAAGATGGGGGCGGATATTTATTTTGATCTGCTGTTTGATGATGAAAATGATGTATTCAGAACTGTTACACAAAAGCCGGTATTGGTAAATGCGGTGATACAAAATAATAGCCAACTTCCTGATAACTATATCCGGATGAATGGCTGGAACAGCTTCCTGGAAAGGGATATATTGGAAATAGCAGCGAGAGACAATACCTTTTTTACCCGGGCCACCGCGTTACTGGATGAACTGGGATGGAAATACCAGGTATCGCCGGATACGCCGGGGATGATTGCGGCAAGGGTGGTAGCCATGGTGATTAATGAGGCGTACTTTGCGCTGAATGAAAATATCAGCAGCAAGGAGGAGATCGATACTGCCATGAAAACCGGAACCAACTATCCGTATGGCCCTTTTGAATGGGGAGAAAAGATAGGGCTGGAAAAAATAGTGTTGCTTTTGACAAAGCTGAGCGAAGAAGACGAACGGTATAGGCCGGCAGAAGGGATGGGAGTTTCTATTGGACGGGGGGGACTGGGATAATATTAGATAGCTATGCTGATTTTACATATTGATACCGCAACGGAACATGCGAGCGTTTGCCTGAGTAACGAGGCAGGGGTTATTGATTTAATGGAGAGTACTGAGCAAAAGAACCATACTTCCTTTGTGCAACCGGCCATTGCCCTGCTGATGGAAAAACAGGGGTTGGATTTGAATACAATGGATGCGGTAGCGGTTACGATCGGACCCGGCAGCTATACCGGGTTGCGGGTGGGACTTGCCTCAGCCAAGGGCATTTGCTATGCGCTGGGAAAGCCGCTGATAACCCTGCATACCCTCCAGGTAATGGCCCAGGCGGCTGTTGATGAGTACCTGGCTACTACCGGTACACCCGATCCCAATATCCTGTTTTGTCCCTTGATAGACGCCCGGCGCATGGAAGTTTTTACCGGGGTGTATGACCTGTCTCTCCGCGAAATAACCCCGCCCCACGCCCTGATACTGGGCGAAGATTCGTTCAAGACGCTGTATGATAACTCTCCATTGGTGCTGAGTGGTAGCGGAATCACCAAACTTGAACATATTTTACAAAAAAATAATGTGATTTATTCGCGGGTTGGGCACAACGCTTCTCACATGGTGAAACTGGCGGGAAAAGCTTTCGCAACAGGTATTTTTGCCGATCTGGCTTATTGCGCTCCGTTATATGTAAAGGAGTTTTTTGATGCCTCGCGGCCAAATGGCTAAGATCGGACAAACATTTGCAAAATTTATACTATGAATCCCCGAACTATTAATTAACTTTAAGTGTAGTATTTGTTTTAACCCCCCTAATTAATCTACATTGTCATGAGCCAATCATTACAAGCAGTTGTACTTCTGAATGGTAAAACCCAGATAAAAGTTGATTTCATTCACACCAAAAAGGCGTCTTTGATTTTGCGGTCCATTAACCACAAACTCAGGCAGCAGATTATTAAACTGCTGGATGAATTTCAAAAGATGACCGTTACGGAGATCTATGTTAAGTTAAGGCTTGAGCAATCAGTAGCTTCCCAGCACCTGGCCATACTCCGCAGAGCGGGTATTGTAAGCACTTCGCGTGATGGAAAATTTATATATTATTCCGTCAATTATAATCGCCTGGCAGAAGTAGTGCAATTTGTAGAAACCCTTGTAGGTTAGTTTGTTGGTTTATTAGTTTATTGGTTTACTGGTGTATTCCTAGTATACCAATAAACCAAAAACCAATAAACCAACAAACCAATAAACCAGCCATTATGTTTATCCAGCAATTATATACCGGATGTCTGAGTGAGGCGGCATATTATATTGAGAGTGATGGTGTTGCCGCTATCGTAGACCCGCTTAGGGATATTGAAGAATACCTGCAACTGGCGCAGGAGCGCAATGCCAAAATATTATACATTTTTGAAACGCATTTTCATGCCGATTTTGTGAGTGGTCATTTAGACCTGGCCGCTGCTACAGGGGCTACCATTGTGTATGGCCCGCAAACTGTTACCAAATACCCGGTGCAGGTGGCTAAAGACGGCGAGGTTTTCCGTATTGGCAAACTGAGCGTGGAGGTTTTACATACCCCCGGCCATACCCTGGAAAGCAGTTGCTATTTACTGAAAGATGAAAGTGGTAAGAACCACGCTGTATTTACGGGCGATACGCTGTTTGTGGGCGATGTTGGCCGGCCCGATCTTGCACAGAAAGAGAATGAGCTTACCGTTAATGACCTTGCCGGAATGATGTTTGAAAGCCTGCAGGCAAAGATTATCCCGCTGGAAGATGATGTGATCGTATATCCTGCGCATGGTGCCGGCAGCAGTTGTGGCAAAAACCTGGGTAAGGAAACCTTTAGTACCATTGGTGAGCAGAAGAGAACCAATTACGCTTTACAGCCACAGGACAAAGAACAATTTATACAATCAGTTACCGAAGGGTTAACAGCACCTCCGCAGTATTTCCCTATTAACGCGCAGATCAATAAAGAAGGATATGAGAGCCTGGATGCTATCCTGGAAAAAGGTATGCTTGCTTTGTCGGTACCCGATTTTAAAGCCAGGGCTGCGGCAGATAATGTAATAATTCTAGACACCCGTCCCTCCGGTATTTTTACCGAAGGATTTGTACCAGGTTCGATCAGTATCGGACTGGATGGCCGTTTTGCCGAATGGGCGGGCAGCCTCCTGCCTTTTGATAAACCGCTGTTACTGGTAACCGATACCGGCAAAGAAAGAGAAACCATTGTACGTTTGGCCAGGGTGGGCTTTGATAAGATAGAAGGCTACCTGGAGGGAAGCTACCCGGCATGGCTGGCCAGTGGGGAAACCATTGATATGATTATTGATGTTGAAGCCGATGAATTGGCCATGGACCTGCCTTTCGATGATAAAATGCTGGTGGTAGATGTAAGAAAGCAACCGGAGCACGCCGATGGGCACCTGAAAGACTCGGTAAACATTCCATTGGATACCTTAACCGATCCGGGCAGTATGGCTAATTTTGATGAATCGCAGAATATTTATGTGCACTGCGCAGGCGGATACCGCAGTGTAATCGCTTCTTCCCTCATCAAGCGTGAAGGCTTTCATAATATCAGGAATGTAGTAGGCGGCTGGGGTAAAATGAAAGAGCTGGCTGATAAATTTGAAATAGAAAAAGATGCCGAGGTCTTAAACTAACCCCCCTAATTCCTAATTCCTAGTTCCTAGCTCCTAATCCCTAGTTCCTAACCCCCTTAGTCCCCAACCACCAGGTCTCCGTATTCCTCTTCATCAAACTCCCATTTCCATCTCCGGTGGCTCCAGAGATAATTGGAAGGACGCCTGCGTATGGCGTTTTCAACCTGTTCTGCAAATATTTTAGTTAATTGTCCTTCTGCAAACCCCCTCGGGTGTTCGGTTATCAGCTCAAATTGAATATGGTAATAGCCTCTTTTCACCCGGTAAAAATCGGCAAACAGGATGGGTGTATTATTCAGTTTCGCTCCTTTTTCGGGTCCCGTAACAAAAGGCGTTAACCTTTCGAAAAAAGGAACCCAATAGGCATTTCCGGGGTTGCCCGGATTCTGGTCGGCTGCCAGTCCCAACGCATACCGGCCTTTCACCATCTCCCTGAATTTGTCTTTAAAGTTAACAGCCGGAACCAGGATGGTGCCGTAACGGCCGCGGATATCCAGCATCATCCTGTCAAATACTTTATTGGATACCGGCATATATACGCCAACTAAAGGGAACCGGCCCCATCGGGAAACACCCAGGTTGATAAATTCCCAGCTAAAGAAATGCCCGCAGTGTAACTGAACATTTACTCCCTTATCATAAAAAGCATTCACCACTTCAATATTGGAACTGAAACGTTTGGCAAGTTCTTTCTCGCTGATAGATATCAGCTTAATCACTTCAATAAAGGTATCTATCAGGCCATGATAAAACTCACGCGCTATGCGTTTGCGTTCCTCCGCTGATTTTTCGGGAAATGCGATCAGCAGATTTTTCATCACCACATTCTTCCTGTATCCGAAAATATAATACACCAACCCATAGATTGCATCACTTAAAAAATAGAGAACCCGCCAGGGTAGCAGGGAGAGGAGATAGAATATCGGGTAGATGATATAGTACATGGATTAATTTGAAAATTTGAAAATTTGAAAATTTGAACCTGGAAGCGCATGCTCCTGTGGGGAAAGACTTTTCTTATGACTCAAATTCATCAATTTTCAAGCATTTATAAGATAATATTCTGCAATAACGGACTCTTTTGTTTATGGTCTGTGTTAAAGTGCAGGCCGCGGCTTTCTTTCCTGAACTGTGCACCTTTTACGATCAGGTATCCCACCGAGATAATATTTCTCAACTCGCATAACTGGGGCGAGAGTTTAGTGGAGCGGTACAGGGATTCTGTTTCATCGTGCAGCAGATCAAGTCGTTTCATGGCGCGGTGCAGACGAACATCGGTGCGCACGATTCCCACGTAATCGCTCATGATCTGCTGCAGTTCTTTCCTGCTTTGGGTAATCAGGATCATTTCACCCGGCTCGGATGTTCCGGTGGCATTCCAGTCGGGTATTCTTTCTTCATAGCTGATCTCTTCAACGATCCCGCTACTATCGAGGTAACACCGGTGACCAAATACCATCGCTTCAAGAAGGCTGTTACTGGCCAGGCGGTTTGCCCCATGCAGCCCCGTGCTGGCGCATTCGCCACAGGCGTAGAGGTGTCGGACAGATGTTCTGCCCCATTCATCTGTTTTAATGCCCCCGCAACTGTAATGCGCGGCCGGGGCAACGGGTATCATGTGTTGTGCCACATCAATACCCATGCTCAGGCACTTCTCGTAAATATTGGGAAAATGATGAATAAACTTTTGTATGTTCATATGCCGGCAATCGAGGTATACATGCTCGGTACCGCTTCTTTTCATCTCATTATCTATGGCCCTCGCTACAATATCGCGAGGTGCGAGGTCTTTTCGCGGATCATATTTTTCCATGAAAGCCTCACCGCTCTTATTCCGCAGGATACCGCCATCGCCCCGTACGGCTTCGGTAATCAAAAACGAGGGAGAAATACCAGGTTCGAATAAGGCGGTAGGGTGAAACTGGATAAACTCCATGTTTTCTATTTTACCTTTCGCGCGGTATACCATGGCAACACCATCGCCGGTTGCTATCTGAGGATTGGTGGTAGTACGATAAGCCTGTCCGCAGCCGCCGGTTGCCAGTAAGGTAACTTTGGCCAGAATTTTTTCAATCTGGTTATTGTGAAGGTTCAGTACATATACGCCATAGCAGGTTATATCCAGGGTAGACTTGGTAACCAGGTAGCCCAAATGGTGCTGGGTAATGATATCAACCACAAAACAATGATTGATCAGTTCAATATTAGGCACCAGCTGCAGCTTGTCGAGCAGGGCTCGTTCCATTTCCTTACCGGTAACGTCTTTATGATGCAGTATCCTGTTCTCACTATGCCCTCCTTCTTTCCCTAAACTGTATTCTCCTTTTTCATCCTTATCAAACTCTGCCCCATATGCGATAATCTCTTTAATACGTTCAGGTCCTTCCTTTACCACGATCTCTACAATCTGTTCATTGCATAACCCGTCACCTGCAATCAGTGTATCTTCAATATGTTTATCATAGCTGTCTTTCTCTTCATCCCATACACCGGCAATACCACCCTGGGCATACTTGGTATTGGTTTCATCGGCCTGGGTTTTGGTAATAACTGTAACTTTTTTATCGGGAAATCGCGCTGCGGTTTTCAGGGCATAGGTTAGCCCGGCGATACCGGAACCAATAACGAGGAAGTCTGTTTTCAATTGTTTATCTTTTTTATCCGGATGGAACTAATGGGTAACTGCTGTCGGCTCAACCCATGCATCGCTTTCCTTCAATAAATTAATCAGCTCGGCAACCGCTATCTCACTGTCGATATTTCTTTTCATTACCTCTTTTCCTTTGTAAAGTGTAATCTTACCCACCCCGCTGCCCACATATCCGAAATCAGCATCCGCCATTTCACCCGGGCCATTTACTATACATCCCATGATAGCAATCTTAACGCCTTTCAGGTGATGTGTTACGCTCCTGATCTTTGCTGTTGTTTCCTGCAAATCAAACAGGGTTCTTCCGCAGCTGGGACAGCTGATGTATTCCGTTTTAGAGATCCTGGTACGTGTTGCCTGCAGGATACCAAATGCGGTTGAATTAATAAACTGCTCTATGGTTGTGTTATTGCTGTAGTTTCTTCCGCTGGTATCTTTTGTTTTATCGGCCAGTTGTGCCTGGTAGCTGGCGGATCCCATTCCCAGGCAGATACCATCGCCAAACCCATCCAGGAATAATGCGCCGCATTCCGTTGCGTAGTGTATCAGGTGCTCATCTGTTGTTTCCCAGTTGCTATCTGTTATCAGTATAGCCGGATTCTGAATGTTTCGGTTCTGCAATTCCATCAACATCCTCCTTACAGATGCCATGGCATGCCGGTTGGTACTGCTGAGGCAAATGACTACTGTTTTATCGTTACCCAGTTCATCCAACCCGGTGAAGTCGTTGATACTGGTTTCATCATTAAAACAATCCAGCATTACAAAATTGAGCAGCCCGCTTTTCAGTTCCGCTTCCGGGTATCCTGAAGCGTCGAAAATGGGAAAATACTTTTCCTTATCGGTGGCAAGTGACCATGCCGCAGGATATACAATTACCTTGAGCGTTCCGGGTAACGCGAAGTCAAGCAACTGGTTACCAGTAAATATCCAGTCGGCGGCCGTATCACTGATATTCCATTTATCAGAAACAGGGTCATACGTATAGCCAATACTTTTCAGGTCGTCATTACTTATCTTCTCCAGCTTACTCAGGTCGGCCACCACTACCGGCACCTGTTTACCCCCGATATTGTCTACAGCAAAAGTTTCGCGTCGTTTATAGGTAAACGGTGAATAAGGCAGCTTATCAATGGCGGGAACCTGTCCACGTGTTGCCATTTGCCTGTTGCCCGTTCCCTCATACCGTTTCACGATATCCCGGCAAACTGGAATTTCAAATTCCGGGTCTTCTGTTAAGCTCACCCTAACCGTATCACCAATACCGTCTTCCAGCAATGTTCCAATGCCCGCCGCGCTTTTAATTCGTCCGTCCTCACCATCGCCCGCTTCCGTTACACCGAGATGAAGCGGATATAACTCTCCAAACTCTGCATCCATTTGTTGTACCAGTAAGCGGTAGGCCTGCACCATTACCTGGGGGTTACTGGCTTTCATACTGAGAATGATATTGTGATAACTTTCAGCTCGCGCGATTCGTAAAAATTCCATCGCGCTTTCCACCATTCCAATGGGTGTATCACCATAGCGACTCATGATCCTGTCGCTGAGTGATCCGTGGTTGGTTCCGATGCGCATCGCCGTTCCATATTCCTTGCAAATGGTAACCAGTGGTGTAAACCTGTCGCGTATGCGTTCGATCTCTTCCAGGTATTCGGCATCGGTATAATCTATCTGTTCAAATTTTTTCTTGTCAACATAGTTCCCCGGGTTCACCCTTACTTTTTCTACAATCCGCGCCGCTATTTCCGCGGCGTTGGGTGTAAAATGTATATCCGCTACCAGCGGAGTAGTGTAACCGCGTTTGCGCAATTCATTTTTAATGTTCAGCAGGTTCTCCGCTTCTTTTTTACTGGGTGCGGTAATACGCACCAGTTCGGCTCCGGCTTCTATACAGCGGATACTTTGCTCAACAGTTGCCAGGGTATCCATGGTATCGGTTGTAGTCATGGTCTGAAGCCGGATAGGATGCAGGTTACCCAGCAAAAGGTTACCGATAGACACTTCACGCGTTCTCAGGCGGCTGTAACTGGTTAATGAATTACAATACAATTGCATATATCTGTTATCAGCTACAAAATTAGCAGTTAAAGAGGAGAAAACAGGGGTCGGAACGATATTGTAACCTTTCTCCGGAACCGGCGTTTACTTTCCCAAAGCAGGGTCATGAAACAACTGGTTACTATCGCCTTTAGTGTATTGTTCATCATTTTAACAGGTGCCGGGCAATTAAAGGCTCAACAAAGTATGGAAGGCAGGGTGCTGGGAGCCGCCGGAAAGCCGGTAGGTTCCGCTACCGTTGCATTGCTCAGAACGAAAGATTCCAGCATCATCAGAACGGCTATTACAGGTGAGAATGGCAAGTACGTTTTTCTGTCATCCATCCCTGACAGCGTAATTTTGATGGTATCCGCTACAGGATATAAAAAATACTATCAATGGGTAGGGAAACGATTCGCTCCTCTTACGGAAATTATACTACAGGAAGCCGATGCGAATGAACTATCCGCCGTGACCGTTACAGCCAGCAAAAGTTTTACCGAGCAGAAGATAGATCGAACGGTTGTAAATGTAGACGCACTTATTTCCAATACAGGCTCCAACGCGTTGGAGGTACTGGAAAAAACACCCGGGGTGATGGTGGATGAAAATGGTACTATTACCCTGAAAGGAAAGGCGGGCATCCTGGTATTGATTGATGACAAGCCCACGTATTTATCGGCGGCAGATCTGGCCAATTATCTCCGTTCATTACCTTCTTCAGTACTTGACAAGATTGAGCTTATGGACAATCCGCCTGCCAAATACGATGCCGCGGGCAATGGTGGTGTGATTAATATAAGAACTAAAAAATCGAAAACCAAGGGGTTTAACGGGTCGGTTTCCGCCAGTTTTGGCCAGGCTGTTTATGCCCGCACCTCAGAAAACGCAAATTTTAACTATAATACGGGTAAACTGAACCTGTTTGCAAATGTGGCGTATTCCATTCAGAAAAATCAGCGCGATTTGGCGATAGACCGGGCTTATTATAACGGAGCAGGGCAGCTTACAAGCGATTTTAAACAGATGAATTATTTCACACCGGTTTTCAGGAGCCCGAGTGTTAAAATCGGCTTTGATCATTACCTGTCGCCTAAAACCACCTGGGGTATTGTGTATACGGGTTCTCTGTCCACCCGGGATGAGTACAGACCTACGTTCAGCTATGTTTACAATGCAGCCGCGACGCTCGACTCGTCTATTGCGGCAAAAAATACCAGCAATAGCTTTTTCAACAAGCATGGTGTGAATCTTAACTACACACATAAGTACGATAGCACAGGGCGGGTATTGAGCTTTGATGTAGACTATATAGGCTATTCGTCCGGGGCAGATCAATCATTTAACAACGGAACCTATACAGCCGGCGGAACGCTGAAAAACAGCCAGCAGATCATGGCTCATTTACCCTCGCGTATTTCCATTTACGCAGCCAAAATTGATTACTCTATTCCGCTGAGTGGAAAAGCAAAACTGGAAATGGGGTTAAAGTCAAGCTATGTTACTTCCGACAATGAGGCTAACTACTTTAATGTAGTGGGCGGTGTGAGCAGTGTAGATTATAACAATACCAATCACTTTCTTTATAAGGAGAATATTAACGCGGGGTACATCAACTTCAATAAAGAATTCCGGCGACTTTCTCTGCAGGCCGGATTGCGTGTTGAAAATACCAATGGGAACGGGCACCAGCTTGGAAATGCCTATAAACCCGATTCCGCATTTACCAAGCGATATACAAGCCTGTTTCCGACAGCATTTGCATCCTATAAGCTCGACTCGGCAGGAAACGACCAGTTAACGCTTTCTTATGGCCGCCGTATAGACAGGCCGAATTACCAGGACCTGAACCCATTTGTTTTTATGCTTGATAAATTCACTTCTTTCTCTGGCAACCCTTTTTTACGGCCGCAGTTTTCCAACGACTTCAAGCTGGCGTATACGCATAAAAACAAGTACACCATCAGCGCGCAATATATACACACTTCAGATGTGCAGATTGAAACCATTGAACAGAGTGGAAGCGTATTTATCAGCCGGTCGGGTAATATCGGCAAATGGGATTACCTCGTTATCAGTATTAATACAAATATTAAGCCCACCAAATGGTGGACGATCAATACCTATGCAGACCTGTTCAATTACCAGGTGTACAGGGGGCAGTTGTATAGCGGGTATATCCAAACCAGGAGCCCTTACTTTTTTGCCCAGGTAAATAACCAGTTCACGCTGGGTAAAGATTGGAGTGCTGAATTGGGTGGCTTTTACTGTTCTCCGCGTCAGCAGGCGCAGTTCGACAAGATCGCTTTCGGGCAGGTGAATCTCGGGTTACAGAAAAAAATAATGCATAACCAGGGCACCGTTAAGCTGGCGGCGCGGGATCTGTTTAACACCAATACTTCTACTGGCTTTATTACCAATGTTCCCAATGTAGTGGCGCATTATGCCAATAATTTTTATAACCGGTCGGTTACTTTATCGTTTACATATAGCTTTGGTAAACAGGTTACAGATCAGAAAAGAAAAGTTGGTAGTGCGGATAGTGAGTCAGGCCGTGTTGGAAACTAATACGCTATAAAAATTGCGTATAAATACCTAATTGTATCAACCTGTAGCTGAATTATTTTTGATGAAACCATTCACTATGGGATATGTACAGGCAACACTTGATATAGCCAATGGCTGGGAACTGGAAAATGCGCGCCGTGGTTTAATGGATAAGGATGAGGTGAGAAGAATGCAGATCCAAGTGCTGGTGGATACCGGAAGCATGAATATGTGTATCAATGAAGTGGTTTGTGAAGCACTTCAACTACCGTTGATAGGACGTAAGCGATCTGTTATGGCTAATGGTAGTGTGATTGAATGTGATATTGCCGGTCCTTTGGAGGTGCGCTTTAAAAACAGGAACTGCCTGATACTTGTTACAGTACTTCCGGGCGACAATGAGTGTTTACTGGGTGCCATTCCGCTGGAAGAGATGGACATAATGGTTGATCCGAAGCGGGGGGAACTGGTGGTAAACCCCGATCATCCCGATTATGCGCTACACAGGATCTAAGCTTATCTTTTCCCTTCAAAAAAATCATTCTTCCGTAAGATCTCTTTGAGCATATCCATACGAAGTGGTGTCAGGGGCGTATTGTGTTCCCCCTCAATATTCAGTACAAAAAAGTAAGGATGCCGGTTCTCTTCGATCCAGCCGATTACCCAGCCGATGGCATTTCCATTTTCACGAAAACCCCAGCCGGTTTTATAACTTAATTTGTAATTCGCATTGCTTTCCTGCAGCATCATCTGTTTTACCATCTCCTGGGTACGCTTTTGAAATGGCAACTGATTAAAGTATAATTTTTTTACCAGTCCCATTTCTTCATCAGGCGTAAGCTTTAATGAATTATCCAGCCAGAATGTATCTATCCTGGTTTTGATAGTGCGGGTACCATACTTGAGACTATCGAGCCAACGCTGCATGGTGTCTTTACCGATTCTGCGGGCAATTTCCTGGAAATAAGGCACAGCAGATACTTTAAACGCTTCTTCGGCCGTAAGGTCTTTATTCCATTCTGTAGCAGTATCGCCATCAGGATAGCGTCGTACTACTTTATCCCAGGGTATTACCATTTTCTCATTTATGATCCTGCCGGTTTCCAAGCCAACCAGCGCGTTTACAATTTTAAAAGTGGAAGCGGGCAGATAAGAAGAATCTTTGAAACGGGCCAGGTTGTAAATGGTAAACTGGCCTGTGCCATTGTCGTACAATCCGAAAGTTCCTTTTACATGATTGCTATCGAAATATTTCTCAAGGGTATTATCAATCGTAACATTATTAGGCGTACAGGAGGCAATTAATAAGGAATAACTAATGATCAGGAATAGTGGCAGAAATTGCTTTATACTATGTTTCAATGGAATAATTATTACTTGTTAATTATTAATTGTTAATTGTTAATTATTTCAGCACCCCCAGCTCCTTGCCCACTTTTGTAAAAGCGGCTATGGCTTTGTCCAGGTGTTCCTGTTGATGCGCTGCGCTTAACTGTACCCTGATGCGTGCCTGTCCTTTTGCCACTACGGGAAAGAAAAAACCTATCACGTACACTTCTTCATCCAAAAGCCGGGCGGCGAAATTTTGCGCCAGTACCGCATCATACAGCATAATGGGAACAATCGGATGATCACCTGGTTTGATATCAAAACCTGCGGCTGTCATTTTAGTGCGGAAATAGTTGGTGTTATACTCAAGCTTATCGCGAAGCTCAGTTGTTTCGGTTAGCATATCCAGTACGGCAATAGATGCCCCTACAATGCTGGGTGCCACCGTATTGGAAAAAAGATAGGGTCTGCTTCGCTGGCGAAGCATTTCAATAACCGGCTTTTTACCTGAAGTAAAACCACCACTGGCACCACCCAGGGCTTTTCCCAGGGTTCCGGTAATGATATCTATCCTGCCCATTACATTCCTGTACTCGTGCGTGCCCCGGCCTGTTTTGCCGAGAAAACCCGAGGAATGGCACTCATCGATCATTACAATCGCATCGTATTTATCGGCCAGGTCGCAGATAAGATCCAGCCGCGCAATGGTTCCATCCATGCTGAATGAACCATCTGTAACAATAATACGGCTGCGGCAGCCCGCACTTTCTTTCAATTTCGCTTCCAGGTCGTCCATATTATTATGCTCATACCGGAAACGTTGCGCCTTGCATAAACGAACCCCGTCAATAATTGACGCATGGTTAAGGGCATCACTGATAATGGCGTCCTGTTCATTAAACAATGGCTCAAACACGCCACCATTGGCATCAAATGCCGCCGCGTATAAAATGGTATCCTCTGTTCCTAAAAAAGCAGCGATCTTCTGTTCCAGCTCCTTATGGATATCCTGGGTTCCGCAAATAAAGCGTACGCTACTCATACCATACCCATGCGTTTCAATCGCTTTGTGCGCGGCTTCTATCACTTTCGGGTGGGAGGAAAGGCCCAGGTAATTGTTGGCGCAAAAATTCAGCACTTTTTTTCCATTCACTACTATCTCGGGCCCCTGCTCACTGGTTATGATCCGTTCTTTTTTAAAAAGACCGGCTGTTTCTATTTCAGAAAGCTCGGCGGCAATACGTTCGGCAAACTTGTTATTCATATAGTGCTTTTCGGAAAGCAAAAATAGGTAAAACAGTTTGTTGTTTGGGGTTTAGGGTTTGGGGTTGTTTAGGGTTTTCTGTTTAGGGTTTTTTTGGGCGGGATTACTGCGTTATGAAGCGGTAGCCGACACCTTTGATGGTAAGAATTTCAAGCGAACTGTCGTCTTTCAGGTAGCCCCTGATTTTGGTGATATATACATCCAGGTTGCGGCTGTTGAAGAAAGAATCGTTGCCCCAGATATGGTTAAGCAGGTCGCGGCGGTCGATAACGGTTTGGCGGTGCTGGTAAAAATACTTAAGCAGTTCAGTTTCGCGGTACGATAGCTTCCTTTCTTCCTTTCCCGCCTGTAATACCTGCTTGTTCAGGTGAAACTGGTACTTACCCAGTTGCAGCGTATCGCCTGAAATGGTAACTATTTCTTCTTTTTTTACACGAAGTGCATTTTCTATCCGCACAATCAATTCCTCGATGCTAAAGGGTTTGCGGATATAATCGTTGGCCCCGAGCTTAAATCCTTGCACAACATCTTCTGTTTGTGTTTTTGCCGTCAGAAAAATAATGGGGATATCATCATTTATTTTCCTGATGTCTTCCGCAATTTCAAACCCGCTTTTATGGGGTAGCATTACATCCAGGATACAGATATCCGGAACCTCGTCTTCAAAGGCACGTACCACATCTGCGCCATCTGTTTCCATTACCACTTCAAAACCACGGGTCTCGAGGGTTTCCTTAACAATCTTGGCCAGAAACTGTTCGTCTTCGACATAAAGTACTTTAATTGCCATACTTGCCTATTAAGGTTATTCTTTCGAGATGTTACGGTCTTTCTCAACATTCACAGGCGGCCGGCCCGCAAAAGCCATTTTAACAATAAATGTACTTCCTTTTCCGGGTGTGGATTCCACTTCAATAAATCCCATGTGCTGTTTTACGATATGATTCACATAGCTCAATCCCAATCCATATCCCTTGATATTATGCCTGTCGCCATTCGGTACACGGAAAAACTGGTCGAATATTTTTCGCTGGTATTCCGGTGAAATTCCCACCCCGTTATCAGCTATCCTCAGTTCAAAATACTCCGCATGGCGTATTAGCTTTACATCAATTCTGGGGCTGGTTTTGCTGTACTTAAGCGCGTTATCCAGCAGGTTGTAAATAACACTTGTAATATGCAGCCTGTCTGCATCTATCATAAAATTGTCGCCCTCCGCTTCCAGCGTCGTAACTGCCCCCTGGTTTTCAAACTGCAGCTTCATAGAGGCCATCACCTCTTCCACCAGCTGTAATAGGTTAAAGGATTCTTTCTGCAGTGCTATCTCCTGTTTCTCAAACATCGATAGTTTAAGTACCTTATCAACCAGCAAACCCAAGCGCTGAAGTTCACCTGCTGAAATATCCAGGTATTCCTTGGTTCTTTCGGGTCTTTCCAGTCCGCCAAAATTCCGCAACGCTTCTACCGCCACACTCACGGTAGCTATCGGCGTTTTTAATTCATGGGTGATATTGCTGATAAAATCATTCTTCATCTCCGACAGCCTCCGTTGGGCGGCCAGGTTTCGATACAGGAAAATAAAGGCAAGGCTTGTGAACGCCACCAGGAAAAAAGAGAACAGCACCTGTGGTGAAATCTTCTTTAGCAGGTGTGGAACAGGGCTTTCAAAAACCGCCTGGTACCAGTGCTGGTTCATAATACCCACCAGTGCCAGCTCGGTGCGTAAGCGGTCGGTACCGGCCGTATCTTTCCGGTGCAGCGAGTCATCCTTTCCACCCCTTGTATGAAATGCAATATGTATCCCCGTTTTGGACAGCTCTTTTTGATAGGCAGAATCGATTTTTGCTACCGGGATTGTATCATCCAGGCGTGTTCCCTGGGTGAGTAAGCTGATAAACTGCTTTTCGTTGGTTAAGGGTGTTCCCGGTCTTGCCTTTTTAAAATCGATAGTTCTGGCTACCGTAATATCCTTTATACTTCGAGGGTTTATAGGAATTTCGGTTAGTGCTTGTGGTTTGGCTCCGGGTAAAGAATCTTTCTGTGATCTGTACCGGATAATCATCCCTAGCCCGGCCTTCGCCATTTCTTTGAGCATGGTTGTATCTGGCATAGCGTGAGCTGTTCCCAGGTTGGCCGATCTACGGATAAAAATCACTCTGCCCGGGGAGTCTGTTTTCTTTGGCAATAATGAGTCATGCAGCATATGTCCACCGGTAACAATGGTAAGGGAACCGGGAGTTCTCTGCACTGTATCAATTTTTTTAGTAGAAGTATCCTTATGAAGGTCAACCACTTTATTTCTTATGGTGGCCACCGCATTGTATTTAAAAAGGGTATTGATGGATTTTTCTTTAAGAAATAAAGTATCCTTTTTAAACCGGTCTACCTGCAGGTTATACACAACATCCCTGAAAATACTATTGGCTTCTTTCTGCAGGCTTGCTTTTTCTTCTTTGTATATCCTGTTAATCCAATACCCCTGGAATGCCACTATCAGGAGGATAGCCGCGATCATCAGGGTTCTTGAAAACTGCAGTTTATTCATATACAGGTATATTTTACAAAGATAAATCCGGACTGTTAGCCAGTCCGTTTTTATTAACCTAAATTAACCTTTGAGCAAGAATGCTTAACACTGCCTGCAACTAGCTTTGAAAGCAAAAAACATGAAAAAAGTATTTCTACTCTTTACGGGCCTGGCGGGCCTGGCCATCGGATATGCCCAGCAGAAAGAAGGCACCATCATTTATGAACGCAAGGTGAACCTGCACCGGTCTATCCAGGATGAACAGATGAAGGCCATGATACCTGAGTTCAGAACAAGCCAGCATATCCTGTTCTTCAGCGATAGCATTTCTATGTATAAGGCTGTTCCGGAAGATGAATCTCCCGACCCCTTTGCAGGAGGTGGTGGACGGGTGATGATAAGAATGGGTGGAGATGCGGGTGAGATGTATAAGAACTTTGCCCAGGCCAGGGCGATACAGAGTACGGAGGCGGGTGGCAGGAATTTTCTGATTCTTGATACCATCCGGCAGCAACCCTGGAAACTAAGTGAAGAAACCAAACAGATACTGGGATATACCTGTCACAAAGCCACCCGCAAACTATCCCAGGCAGGTGGGGTGAGGAGAATGATGGTAATGAATGGCGGGGGTGAGCCTACGCCAACTGACACAACCCAAAGCAAGCCGCAATTTAAAGAGGTTGAGGTGGTAGCCTGGTATGCCGATAACATTACTACACCAGCGGGTCCGGAAAATTTCGGGCAACTACCGGGTGCTATACTACAACTGGATATTGACAAAGGTGCCACTGTGTATAACGCCACACAGATAAAAAAAACAGTTGATGTCAAAGAGCTGAAAGAACCTAAAAAAGGAAAAATTATCACCCGCGCCGAGTACATGAAAATAATGAGCGATATGATGCCAGCAGGCGGCGGCGCAGTGAGGTTTGGCGCTTTATAATCATTTACCATTATGCTTTTGATACCCTGTATCCCTGTGATACGGGGTATTTTTTTGATGAACAGGGCGCAAGTAATAAGGTTGTTAGTTGCAGTGAGAAGTTCAGCCCCGCCTTTGCGCCTTTGCGAGCAAAAAAAACCCGCGTTATAAAGACGCGGGGCTTCTTATACCTCTTTATGAAAGCCGCCCTTATCCACCCATAGTTCTGATCATTACCCTCGGTCCATTGGCGTTATTACCTGCTTTATTGAGCCTGAAGGTGAAGCTTACCAGGAAGTAGCGTTTAAGAACATTATACTTTGTGTCTTCTACATAGTTCTGGCTTGTGCTTCGTGGGCCAATACCAACATTCTGGTTCAGCAGGTCGAATACGCTGAACTTGATTTCCGCGCGCTTATTCTTTAAAAATCCCTTGGCCACATAAACATTCCAGAAAGGTACTTTTGTATTGTATCCATCGGCACGGCCGGTATTGGCGGTATAACTGAAATTATTATTGATGATCAAATCCCAGGGCAGGTAATTGGTCATCTCAAGTCCATATACCTGTTGCAGGTAGTTACTGTTCAATATGGGTTGCAACGAATAAGCGATCCTGCTGATATTCAGCCTTGCGGATGCCAGTATATCTAACCTATTCTCGAGCGAGAAATTGTATGAAATATTCGGGCTGACGCTGATATTCTCAATCTCGTTCTTTGCCCCATTTACAAAACTGATATTGTGCAGCAGGTTCGAGCCTATTCCCAGGTCTACCCTCGACTTCAGCTTTTTAATCGGAAAGCCGGCATTCACATTTCCGAACAGGATATAGTTGCCGTTTGCGTTTACCGGCATACTTAGCCGCGATCCATTAGGTTGAATAACGTCGGCGTTTACAATGGCATTGTCTGTTAAGGTGGCGGAAATAAAGGCAAACAGATTCCGCTGCGAATACATATTGCTTGAAAAGTAGTTCAGGCTTATCGTTTGGGCATAGCTTCTTTTCAGGTTAGGGTTTCCTGTAGAAGTATTTAACGGATCACTTACGTCCAATACCGGCTGTAACTGTGTTGTAGTAGGCTGTGTGGTAGCGGTTGAATAATTAATGCCAATATACCTGGAACTGTTAAACCGGTACTGAATGTTCGCACTCGGCAATGCGTCTGTAAAGCTTTGACGAATTATATTACCGGTTGTGTTGTTGGTGCTGATAAGGATTGCTTCCTGTAAAGAGCTCCCCAGGGTAAAATTGATCTTCTTCTGATTCGACCGGAAGCTGATACTTCCCCCTGTGTATATGTATTCGCTTTTAAAATCATTACTCAACAGGCTGTTCTGTTGATCGTGTTTACCCGATACGGTGTTATAGTCATACGTAACCCGTTTACTTTTACCTAAACTATTGTTATAAAAGCCGCTGATTTCCAATAACGATTTTTTTCCTATGGGTTCGGTATATACCAGGTTTCCGCCAACACTCCGGCTAACAGCATCCCGTGTGTTCTTTTGGTTGGTAATGGAATCTTTCAGGGAAACGCCTGCAGCGTAGAATGAATTGCGGGTAAAAAGATCGCCGCTCTGCTTACTATCATTATAAGCCAGGCTTACCGTTGAAGAAAGTGTCCTTCCTTTCTTCGCAAAGCGCTTTCTGTACAGCGCGTTACCAGTGAAATTAAACGCTTCTGAATGTGTTTTGCTATCTGTAGAACCTTCATTCAGCTTTACATTTTTATTATCCTGTGAAACATAACTGGAAATATTCCGTACATCTGTTTGCTGTGTGGTTAACTGTGGTGTGAATTTAACAGAATTAAAGGTGTCGATCTTTGAATCAATAGTCATATTTATCCTTTGCTGACGGGCATTTCGCGCGCTGCTGCTGTTGGAGAGATAATTAAACTCATTCCCTGGTAAAAGATTCTGACGGTTGGTGGTTTTATCGGTAACAAGATTAATATTGCTGCCCATTCCGCTCATATTAACGTCCGTCTTTTTATTCCAGGTATCATTGTAGTTAAGTCCGCCGGCAACGGTGGTGGCAACGCCCTGCTGGTTCTGTCCCAGGCCCGTTACAGGTAAGCCATTACCGTCATCCCCGCCACCTGTACGGATGGTAATTCCACCACCGCTTCGCATTCCACGGGATAGTTCCCCCGTGAAGTTCAGTACATCCGTCATGGTAAATCCCTGCTTGTTTACATTGTTGGCCATTCCTATCAGCGACATTTGTTGTTCACCATTGAATTTATTGATGTTGGTCTGGCCATCGTATCGCTTATCAGTTCCGCCTCCAGCGGCAACCTTTCCAAAAAGGGCATTGTTCCTGTCTTTCTTGAGTTTCAGGTTGATTGTCTTTTCACTTTGCCCGTCATCCACCCCGGTGAACGCCGCGCGATCGCTTTTTTTATCAAAAACCTGCACTTTGTCTATTGCATCTGCATCCAGGTTTTTGGTAGCCATTTTTGGATCCCCGGTAAAGAATTCCTTTCCATTCACCAGTACACGATTGATTCTTTGCCCATTCGCACGAACGGTTCCATCATTGTCAACGGTTACTCCCGGAAGTCGTTTCAGCAGGTCTTCCGCCACTGCATTGGGTGGTGTTCTGAAATTTTCTGTGTTGAATTCGACCGTATCGCCATTAATGGTAACAGGTGGTCTGCGGGCATTAACCGTTACGTTACCTGCATTCACCAGATCGGTCATGTGAATATTTCCCAAATCTTCTTCCTTTGCTTCCTTCACTTCTATACTCTTCCACACAGGCAGGTATCCCACATAGGATGCAGACAACAGGTATTTTCCTTTGTTCAGATTATGTAAACGAAACCGGCCGGTAGAGTCGGCACGGGCAAAACTCACCAGTGTTGAGTCCCTGGCATTCACAATAGAAACCGTTGCGTAAGCCAATCCCTTCCTGGAAATGGTATCAACCACAACGCCTTTCAGCGATGTGGTTGTTTTTTGAGCTACGGTAATAAAGGGTAGAAGTAGAATTAAAATGAAAAAAGCTAATAAGCGATACATACTTTGGGTTTTAAGTAAACCAAAAGTAGACCGCCTATCGCTCAAACGGGGTTAATGAACTTTGGAGAAAGGTTAAGCAATGTTAATTCTCTACGCCCAACAGTTCCATATCAAAAATCATTACGGCACCGGGCCCAACTTTTCCGCTTCCCATATCTCCATATCCCAGATCGGAAGGCACGTAGAGGCGCCATTTGCTGCCAACAGTCATCAGTTGTAAAGCTTCCTGCCATCCTTTTACAAAACCGTTTACTTTATAGGTAATGGGTTCTCCCCTGTCTACAGAACTGTCAAACACAGTTCCATCCACCAGTGTTCCGTGATAGTGCACTTTAACGGTACTGGTAATGGCGGGTTTAACATCGCTTGTACCTGCCTTTATTACCTGGTACTGTAAACCATCCGGCAAAGTTACCACACCCGGCTTTTTACTGTTGGCTGTAAGAAAAGCCTGCGCTTCTTTCTTACCCACCGCTGCTTTTTCGGCAGCTGCTTTCTGCTGATAACCGGCAATGGTTGTATTAATAGCCTCATCGGCAATAATGGGTTTTTTATTGGCCAGTACATCCGCCATGGCTCTCTGCAGCACAGGTAAGCTGATGGCTTCAAAACCTTGCGAGCGAAGGCTTTGGGCCATTCTTATGCCAATAGAGTAGCTTACACTATCAATATTGTTTTTTAATGGGCTGGCAGTGCTTGTGATTGCGGGCTTTACAGTTGCTTTTGCCGCTGCAGCCGGCTTCTTAGCTTGGGAAAAGGCTATCACTGCGATAACAGAGAATGCAATAACCAGGATATGTTTCTTCATTGTACAATTTTTAATTTGTTAGTAACCGGGGTAAATATATTACGCTTTTGTCACAGAAATACAGAAGCCGGGAAAAATTCCGAGCGTTCGCAGCCTGCTAGTCTGAAAGTAATTTTTGTATGGCCGTGTGCACCTGCTCAAAGCCAAACCTGTTCACCACATTGTGCATCCTACCTGCTATTTCAGTATTGCAAAGATTGCCAATGCTTCCTTCATGTGTATGCTGAATATTTGTTTCATGAACAAACTTACCTTCCTCAATGGCCATTCCCACCTGTTTATAAGCATCCCTGAAAGGAATACCTTTCACTACGAGTTTATTCACCTCTTCTACACTGAACAGGTATTTGTACTTTTCGTCTGAAAGTATATTCGCTTTGACCGTGATATTCGACAACATCAGCTCTGCCATCTGCAGACAGTCCTTTATAGTTTGAAAAGCCGGGAACAGGTGCTCTTTCAATAACTGCAGATCGCGGTGATAGCCCGATGGAAGGTTGGTAGTCATCATCATAATCTCATTCGGCAATGCCTTGATACGGTTGCAGTGCGAACGGATCAGCTCAAACACATCCGGGTTTTTCTTATGCGGCATAATGCTGGAGCCAGTTGTCAGTTCCGGCGGGAAACTTACGAAATCAAAGTTCTGGTTAAGGTATAAACAGGCGTCCATGCTTAACCGGGCCAGGGTATCAGCTATATTCGACAGTGCCGCCGCGGTAATCCGCTCGGCTTTGCCGCGACCCATTTGTGCGTACACAACATTATAGTTCAGATCGGCAAAACCGAGTAACTGGGTAGTAAGGGTCCGGTTAATCGGAAAAGAAGATCCATACCCGGCGGCCGAACCGAGTGGGTTTTTATTCACTACATCATAGGCAGCCTGTAAAGTGGTGAGGTCATCTACCAGGCTTTCGGCATAAGCTCCAAACCATAACCCGAAAGAAGATGGCATAGCCAGTTGCAAATGGGTATAACCAGGAAAAAGATGTTGCTGATATTTCTCACTCTGCGCCAGCAGCAGTGTAAAAAAGGGTTGCACCGCATGTACCAGTTCTTCTATCTCATTCCGGAGGAAAAGTTTGATGTCAACAAGTACCTGGTCGTTCCGGCTACGTGCCGAATGAATTTTCTTCCCGGTATCTCCCAGTTTTTCCGTCAGCAGTAGTTCTATCTGGGAGTGTATATCTTCTACATGATCTGCCAGTGTAAAATTTCCTTCCTGCACCTGGCTATAAATACTACGGAGTTCCTTTTTTAAAACAGTAAGGTCTTCTTTTGTAAGAAGTCCTACGCTCTCCAGCATAGTGGTATGAGCCAGCGAGCCGAGTATATCGAAGGCCGACAGGTACAGGTCCATCTCCCTGTCCTTTCCTACAGTAAATGTTTCAATTAACCGGGAGGTGGCTGTATTGTCTTTGCTCCACAATTTCATAGTACCTGCTTTAAAAGTTGAATGTACAATTCTATGCCTTCCCTGATCTCGCTAATATAAATAAATTCGTCTGCAGTATGGCTCCTGGCAGAATCTCCGGGCCCCATTTTCAATGTCACAAAAGGCATCAGGGCTTTATCTGAAGTGGTAGGGGAACCATACGTAGAGCGGTTACAGTTCAGGCCCGCTTTTACCAGCGGATGGTCTGTTCCAATAGAAGTAGAACGCATCCTCAGGCTGCGTGCGTTAACCTCACTGGTTACCGATGTTTGAATGGTTTCCAGTATTTCTTCAAATGTGTATAACTCGTTCACCCGCACATCTACAACAAAATTACACTGAGAGGGAACCACATTATGGGCTTTGTTTTCTGTATCTATTACGGTAACGGTCATTTTTACAGGGCCCAACAAGGGCGACACTTTTTCGAACCTGAAGGTTCTGAACCATTCAATATCTGTCAAAGCCTTGTACAGCGCATTTTCGCCTTCGTTACGTGCCGCGTGGCCTGCAACTCCTGTTGCAGTTACATCCAGCACGAGTAACCCCCTTTCGGCTATCGCCATTTGCATTTGCGTGGGTTCACCCACAATACCGCAATCTATTGTTGGCAGTTGCGGAATCAACACTTCTATGCCATTTTTGCCGGATATCTCTTCTTCGGCCGTTGCCGCAAAAACAAGGTTATAGGCCAGGTTTTCCTGTTCATAAAAATAAAGGAATACGGCCATCAGTGATACCAGGGAACCACCGGCATCATTGCTTCCCAAACCAAATAGTTTACCCTCTTGCTCAAGTGGTAAAAAAGGATCGAGGGTATAGGCTTTATTCGGTTTTACCGTATCGTGATGGGAGTTAAGCAACAGGCAGGGTTTGCTTTCATCAAAATGCCAGTTCACCGCCCAGATATTATTCAGGTAGCGGTTTACGCTTACTCCTTTTGACTGGAGAAACTGGGCGATGGTATCCGCCGTTTTATCTTCCTCTTTACTGAAGGAGGGTATGGCTACCAATTTTTTCAGCAGCTCCAGGGCGTCATTGAATGCTATATGTACCGTTTCTTCACTCATGTATTATGGTTGTTCCGGCAGCACTTTTTACCAGAAAGCCAAGCTCCTCCGCGTTGCCGATAATTACTTTACTAACGCCATTCTGTAGTGCCGCAAAAGCATTGTCAAGCTTAGGCAGCATACCGGCAAAGATCAATTCTTTGCTTTTCAATTCCGCATAGTAGGAAGGTGTAATCGTTGATATTATTGAAGAATTATCATTTACATCCAGTAAAACGCCGCTTTTCTCAAAAGAATAGATCAATACGACCTTGTATTCAGCACTCATGGCTTTTGCTATTTCCTGCGCAATGGTATCTGCATTGGTATTCAGCAGTTGTCCTTTCCCATCGTCTGTGATGGGAGCCGCAATGATGGCTGTTCCCTGTTCCAGCAGGTCTTTTATAAATGCTGTGTTTACGCCATCTATATCTCCCACAAAACCGTAGTCGATTGCCGCGTTGGTTCTTTTGTGTGCCCGTATCATGCCACCATCGGCCCCGGTAAGTCCGATAGCACGGCATCCTTTAGCCTGTAAATCGGCTACTATATTTTTATTGATATAACCCGCATACACCATGGTAACAATTTTCAGTGTTTCGGCATCGGTTATTCTTCTTCCATCTACCAGGGTTTGTTCGATGCCGAGTTGAGCTGCCAGTTTTGTTGCCAGCTTACCTCCTCCGTGTACCAATATCTTTCTGCCTTCGAGTGCCGCAAAAGAATGCAGGAATGAAGCAAGTTTTACTTCATCATCTATAATATTCCCCCCGATCTTTACTACATGCAACGTATTCACCTTCTATTTTTTAGTTTTCAGGATCTCAGCCAAAACAGCCTGCGCCGCCCAAACCCTGTTACCAGCCTGTTGTGTAACCAGGCTATGCGGGCTGTCCAGCACTTCATCGCTTAACTCAATATTCCTTCTTACAGGAAGACAGTGCATTACTTTTGCAGTATGGGTTGCCTTCAGCTTTTCTTCCGTCAGCATCCATTGCGGATCGTTCTCATACACCTTCCCATAATCTGTGTAAGTGCTCCAGTTCTTTACATATACAAAGTCGGCATCTTTCAGTGCCTCGTCCTGGTTATGGGTTAGGGTGGCCCCTTTGGTAAACTGTTCCGCCAGTTCATACTCCGGCGGGTATGTAATTACAAACTCGGCTTCTCCCCAGGCATTGATCCACTGTGCAAAGCTGTTGGCCACACACTGTGGCAAGGGTTTGATATGCGGTGCCCAGGTTAAAACGACTTTCGGTTTATGGTTTGAGAATAGTGGTTTGTTGTTAAGGGCTTCCTGGATGGTTACGATATCGGTTAGTGATTGCAGGGGGTGAAGGGTGGCGCTTTCCAGGCTTACCACCGGAACGCCTGCATATTTAATAAACTGGTTGATAAACATCTCACTGTAATCATCTTCCCTGTTTTTAAGTGAAGGGAAGGTTCTGATACAGAGAATATCAAAATACAGGCCCAGTACGGGCGCGGCATCTTTAACATGTTCAACCGTATTACCGCTCATGATAGCACCTTCTTCAAATTCAAATGCCCAACCTTCTTTATCAACATTGAATACTACCGCTTCCATACCGAGGTTACGGGCGGCTACCTGGGTGCTTAAACGGGTACGGAGGCTGGGATTTAAAAACAAGAGGCCTATCCGCTTGTTCTCGCCCAGCAACCTGTCGGCCAATGGATCCGCTTTATAAGCCAGCGCTTTTTTTACCAGCGAATTGATATCGCTTACATCCAGAACGGATATGAATTGTTTCATGCCCTGTGTCCCTTTCGGGAATTTAATATTGATCAATTAGTTGGGATACTCTCTTTCGCTGTAAGGTCAGGCTACTTTTACTTCCTCTTTGATTTCTTCAATTGCTTCGGCCAGGGCTTCGAGAAAATCGTCCGCTTGTCTTTTTGTTAGTGCCAGTGAAGGCAAAAGGCGGATAACGCTAGGCTTGGCTTCTCCTGTAAATATTTTAAAATCGTTCAAGAGTTTTTTCTTTAATCCTTTCAGCTCCTCGGGTACATCAAAGCCAATCATTAAGCCTCTTCCCCGCACATTTTTCAGGTCGCTTATCTTAGTCAGCTGTTCTTTCAGGTAGGCCCCTGTTTCTGCTGCACGGGCCATCAGGTTTTCTTCTTCCATTACTTCCAGTACGGCCAGGCCGGCAGCGCAGGCTAGTTGATTACCCCCGAAAGTGGTACCCAGCATGCCGTGTTTGGCCTGAAATTTTGGCGCGATAAGAATACCGGCTATCGGGAACCCGTTACCCATTCCTTTTGCCATTGTATAAATGTCTGCACTTACACCCGCATGGTCGTGCGAAAAGAATTTTCCGCTTCTGCCGTATCCACACTGCACGCTATCCGCAATATAAACGGCATCATACTGGTTGCAGAGTGATCTGATCTGTTGTAAAAAAGAATCGCTGGCCGTATTGATACCCCCAACTCCCTGTATACCTTCTATGATCACAGATGATATTTCATTACCGTGTTGTTCAAAACAAGCTATTAATGCCGCCTCATCATTAAAAGGTAAAAAGATCACATTGTCTGTTTCATTAACCGGTGCAACAATCGATTTATTATCCGTTGCCGCTACGGCCAGTGAAGTTCTTCCATGAAAAGATTTGGAAAAAGCGATGATCTTTTTCCTGTTATTATAAAAAGAAGCCAGCTTAAACGCATTCTCATTGGCTTCGGCGCCGCTGTTACACAAAAAAAGATGATAGTCCTCTTTCCCGCTCAGCTTTCCCAGTTTATAAGCCAGCTCGCGCTGAATAGGTATGATGATGGAATTGGAATAGAAAGCAATTTTCTCCAGTTGGTCCTCTATTCTTTTCACCCAATGAGGATGGGTGTGCCCGATGCTGATAACTGCATGTCCGCCATACATGTCTAGATACTGAACGCCATCTTCATCCCATACATAGGAACCTTTGGCTTTCGTGATGGCGATATTGTTAAGTGGATATACGTCGAAGAGTGTCATAAGTTTGATTTTGGAATTTTGTGATAAAGAAATGTTGAACCCGCTCGGAAACGCCGCACCTCTACAGAGATGAGGCGCAACTTCGCCACTGCCTGCCTATTACTCCCATTATCTTCTCTCTTGTTTCCATCCAAACATTTCCTCTTATTACTAATTGTTAATGGCACCTAAAATCCGGCGGCTTTCAGTTTCAGCCCCGCTGTTTCGTCCAGCCCGAACATGATATTCATATTCTGCACCGCCTGTCCGCAGGCTCCTTTCAATAAATTATCTATTGCGGAATGCACAACGATCTTGCTGCCCTGCTTTTCGATAAACAATAGGCACTTATTGGTATTTACCACTTGTTTCAGGTCTATCATGGTTTCGCTCAGGTGCGTAAAAGGGGCGTCAGTATAGTATGCTGTATACAAGGATTTCACTTCTTCCAGGGGCAGCCCTCCGTCGAGGATAGAGCTGATATAGATTCCCCGCGTAAAATCGCCGCGCCAGGGTACAAAGTTTACAAACATTCCGTCGTTGCCTTGCAATTGCTGAAGGCTTTGATGAATTTCATGTATATGCTGGTGCTGTAATGTTTTGTAGGCCGAAATATTACTGGCTCTCCAGCTAAAATGGGAGGTAGCACTTAAACCCTGTCCCGCGCCTGTTGATCCTGTAATTCCTGTGGTATATACATCGCCCAGGATGCCTGCTTTTGCCAATGGCAGCAATCCCAACTGAATAGCTGTGGCAAAGCATCCGGGATTTGCTATATTTTCTGCATTGGCAATGCCGGCTCTATTCAGTTCGGGCAGGCCATACACAAATTCGCGTTGGTCATTTACCGCATTTTTCGCCAGCCTGAAATCCTGTGAAAGGTCTATTATTTTAATCCTGGCTGCCATCTTATTGGCGCTCAGAAATTTTGCCGCATCCCCGTGTCCAACGCAAAGAAACAGCACATCTATATCTTCCTGCAATACGTCTGTAAATAACAGGGAAGTGTCGCCGGTGAGATCGGTGTGAACATTGCTTACTTTATTGCCGGCGTTACTGGTACTATGTACAAAAGCAATATCAACCTGGGGGTGGTTGATCAGTAGCCTGATCATTTCGCCGCCGGTATAACCTGCTCCGCCTATGATGCCCGCTTTTATTGTTTTCATGCGCTTGCTTTGCCCGGCTGCTGTTCAGCGGCTGATTTGATATGGTGATAAATAGAGGTTTGGTTACCGAATATTTTTGTAAAACCTCGTACGTCCTCACCGCTCCATCCTGTATTCATCTCACCGTACTTGCCAAACTTACTGCTCATCAGGTCAAACTTCGATTCGATACCGATCACCTGGAAGCGATAAGGCTGTAGCAGCACAAATACATCGCCGGTAACATGTGACTGTGAACTTTCCAGGTAGGCTTCTATATCACGCATTACGGGGTCGAGAATCTGCCCTTCGTGCAGCCAGTTTCCGTAGAACTGCGCCAGTTGGTCTTTCCAGCCCAGTTGCCATTTGGTTAATACATGCTTTTCCAGTGCATGGTGCGCTTTCAGAATTACCATGGGGGCCGCCGCTTCAAAGCCAACGCGACCTTTAATGCCAATGATGGTATCACCTACATGAATATCCCTTCCCAGCCCGAAAGGCCCCGCCAGTGTTTGCAGGTATTGTATCGCTTGCGAAGGGTGAGTAAATATGGTATCATTAATACTTTTCAACTCACCTTTTTCAAAACCCAGTTTTACTTCTTCCGCTTCCGTTTTAGAAACCTGCGTTGGCCAGGCTTCTTCGGGCAGTATTCCTTTTGACTGTAATGTTTCTTTGCCACCCACACTTGTACCCCATAATCCTTTATTGATGGAGTAAGCCGCTTTGGCAAAATTCATTTCAACGCCTTTGCTTTTCAGGTAGTCTATTTCCTCTTCCCGGCTCAACTTCAGATCACGTATGGGTGTAATGATGGCAACACCCGGTATCATGATATTAAAGATCATATCAAAGCGAACCTGGTCGTTACCCGCTCCTGTACTTCCATGTACAACAGCTTTGGCCTTCATTTTCTTCGCATGTTCCGCAATGTGTAAAGCCTGGCTTAATCTCTCGGCACTTACACTTAAGGGATAGGTATTATTTTTTAGTATATTTCCGTAGATCAGGTACTTGATAATACTGTCGTAATAACTGGTAACAGCATCGATGGTTGTGTGCGATTTGACACCCAGTGTATACGCGTGCTTTTCTATCTGTGCCAGTTCATCCGCACTAAAGCCCCCGGTGTTTACAATTACACTGTGCACCTCATAGCCTTTCTCATCTGTAAGATATTTTACACAGTAAGATGTATCGAGACCGCCACTAAAACCGAGAACTACAATATCTCCTGATTTCAAACTGCCATTACCTGTTGCATTCGTTTCCATATTGTGATACTTTTCTTTTAACCTGCTTTTTATATTTTGCCGTTCCCGTATTACAGGTTGGCGAAGAACTCAAGTAATGCTTTTGGTTTGATGGCCGCGCCGCCGCTTTTGCCATCCTTCACCCCATTCTTTTTCTTGAACAGTTTCAGCAGCCTGCTCTGTTTCACTTTCATGAAGCGTTCGTACAATTTCGAGTTATCGTGAAAGTCCGCCTGCGTTTCAGTGGGTTCGTAATGATCTTTCGGATCATACAACATAGCGGTGCACATGCAGTTTTTCCGGTCTTTGCTCATCAGTATATCATAGTTCACACAGCTTTTACAGCCTGCCCAGAATTCATCGTCGTCTGTAAGCTCACTATAGGTAACAGGTTCATATCCCAGGTCGCTGTTGATTTTCATAACGGCGAGACCGGTAGTGAGTCCAAATATTTTTGCGTCGGGATATTTTTCCCTGGAAAGATTGAAGATGGTCTGTTTGATCTGTTTGGCCACGCCCGTTTTCCTGAATTCAGGAGAAACAATGAGGCCGCTGTTGGCAACAAATTCTTCGTGTCCCCATACTTCTATATAGCAGAACCCCACCCAGCTTCCTTCGGGTGTAAGTGCAATAACGGCTTTACCTTCTTCCATTTTCTGCGCAACGTATTCCGGGCTTCTTTTGGCAATACCGGTTCCCCGGGCTTTTGCGGAAGACTCCATTTCGTCGGTAATGGTGTTTGCGTAATGCGTATCGCCACTATTGGCTACACGAACAATTATATTAGATTCCAACTTGTAAAAATTAAATAGAGTGAAAAAGTAAATACACGCTTCGTGTATTTGTTCAATTCCGGGAGAATTTCCACTGATAGGGGCAAGTGCCAGTTGCTCGTCCTATCAGCAACCGCGTCGCGGCAGCGGCAGGCAGCTGGGGACAGGACAGCCGGGTATGGGTGAGCCGGCCGTTACTAGCGAATTAAAAGTAATATGTAAATTATTGATGTTCACTTGTTGTACGAGTGCGTCATTTTTGAATTGTAAAAGTATAACAGTTTAGGGTAACAGTGGCTATTTTTTTATGAAAATTTGGTTAAGGATTGCCTGGTATCACTTTACGTAAAAGGCCACCTGGTTAGAGGCGGCCTTTCGCGTAATATCTTCTTTTTCAAGGCATTCGTTTAGTTTCCGCCTCTTCGCTGACCGCCACCGCCGAATCCGCCGCCGCCAAATCCACCACCCTGCATTCCCTGTCCGCCCGGGAACATCATCATACGTTGTCCGCCGCGCTGCTGCTGTTGACCGGCAAAACTGCGGAGGTTGTAAGTGAAGGTGAGCATAAAGTACTGCGTAAGGTTATTGGTTCTGGAGGTAATCTGCTGGTTACCCACTGCCGAGCTGGTAATGGCCTGGTTCTGCTTTAATACGTCGAAGCAGCTCAACCGCAATTCACCCGCATTGTTTTTCAGGAACTGTTTTGCAATGGAGGGGGTGATCAGGAACACAGAGGTATTGTACCCATCCGGGCGGTTTCCATAATGTGTAAGGTCAAAATCACTCGCAAAAATCCATCCGTTATTTGAATACAGGGTAAAATCTGCGGCCGTAGTTAAAGTGGTATAATCCGTGTTCTGACTGGTTGAAAGGGTACTACGAACCGGGTTGATACTATATGAAGTACTCAGGTTCATATCAAAATTCTTCTTCAGGTTGGTGGTCCATTTGATGGTTTCTCCAATGATGGAACTCCGTGTATAGGTACTAACCGGTGCTACCGATGGTGAAGCACTGAATAATGACTGGCTCTGGTTGTAATTGAGGTTAGTTTGGAGTGTCAGGTTGGATTTTGGACTCTTGATAGGAAAACCATAACTGAAATATCCGGATAAATTATAGGTACCGTTAAGGTTTACATAGGTAGTAGTTCTTCCGCCTGTATTTGGGTTTTGCACGATAGAAGTCTGAATGTCGTTCTGCGTAGCCGTTGCGTTGATGGTGGCAAAAATGATGCGTTGTGTGAATGGATCAAACGAAGTGTACAATACCCGGAGGCTGTTGGTAAACTGTGGCTTTAAGTCTGCATTACCCACCTGGAAATTAACCAGGTCGGAAGTAGTAACAATGGGTTGCAATTGTGCCGCAGACGGTGTACCGGTTCTTCCGTTATAAAATAACCGAAGGCTCTTGGTACGGGTGAAATTATAGGTAAAGTTCACATTCGGCGTAAAGTTCACAAAATCACGCGCTACAATCACGTTCTTGGTAGTGTTATTACTATTGATATCGAGGAACTGTACACCTGTTCCTACGCTAAGGTTGAACTTAGGCTGTTGTATCCGCCAGCTTAGGTTAGCCGTACTTGCATTGGATAGGTACTTGTATGAGTTACTGAAAAGACTATCGAATTTTGAATATTTCTGGCTTGCATTATCAAATGCGTATGTCCTATTGATAGAGGTGTTATTGGCATAAGAATAAGAATACCTCAATTCAATCATCTGGTTTTTACCAATTGGTTCGGTATAGGAAACGGTTGGATTGAAGTTGATGGATTTAACGGAATCCACATAAAACTGGTTAAGTGTATCTGCTTTCCCTGTCAGGAAATAAGAGTTGAGTGAGGATAGTCTTCCATCTCCATTATTCACGCTGGCAGACAGGCCGAGGTCTACCGAAATAGTTCTTCCTTTTTTGGCAAAACGGTGCCGAAGGGTCAGATTAGACCCGTTAATATTGTACCCGCTATTATAACTTGAGTTTCTGCTGGTGGTGCTGTTTACGGCTATTTTGCCGGGGTTCCGGGTAGTAGTACTGGTACTGAAATTATCAGGATTGCTGTTTTGAAACGCCACATTGGGGCGGAATATCAGTGAATTATTGGAATCCAGCCTGTCTTCAATATTAAAAGTAAATCGGTGATTTTCGTTTCTTGAGTGAGAGGTTGAGGCAGAATTGGTAAGGTTTTCGCTGGCATCACTTAATATAGACAAGGTACTGCTGGTTTGATCAACAAATACCCTGGGCCTATTGTAGAAATAGCTTCCATAGGCATCAATATTCTTACCCCATACGTCGCGGTAGTTTAATCCACCCGCCAATACATCGGTAATACCGGTACTGCCGCCTGTTCCACCGCCAAACCCGCCACCGCCGCCGCCATTACCACCACGGCCGCCACCAATATTCTGCTGTTGGAAATTTTGTTTGTTGATATTATTTGCCTGCCCGATAAAATTCCATTGTTTATCTCCATTTACCACATTAAGGTTAAAGCTGTTATCCAGGCGTAGTTCATTATTGATCTCGCTTCCCACTCCTATTGCGGCTTTCCCGAAAGTTCCTTTGCGCATGTCCTTTTTGGTAGTGATATTGATGGTCTTGATACGATTACCATCGTCAAAGCCACTAAACTTGGCCTGATCGCTCTGGTCATCAAACACCTGGATCTTGTCGATCACATCCGGGGGAAGGTTTTTGGTAGCCATTTTGGGATCATCGCCAAAAAAGCGTTTCCCGTTTACCAGTACCCGTTGTACGGTTTCACCCTGTGATTTGATGGAGCCGTCTTTTCCCACTTCCATTCCGGGTATTTTTCTCAACAGGTCTTCTGCCACTGCGTTGGGCTTTGTTTTGAAACTGCTGGCACTTACTTCAATTGTGTCGTTCTTCATCCGCATAACAGATGCCGAAACCGTTACACCCGCCAGTTCATTGGCAGATGTTCGCAGGTAAACCGTTCCCAGGTTTACGCTGGCGTTCGCGGCTGAAAAAGTGATATTCTTATAAACAGGATCATACCCCTGGAACTTAACTACCACGATCATGGTTCCGAAAGGGATGTTGGTGATGTTAAAGCTTCCGTCTGCGGCTGAAAGGCCGAATACCTCGAGAGTAGAATCTTTACTATCCAGAACAGTAACAGATGCGTCTTTAAGCGATTGCTTGTTGGTTGAATCCACCAGCTTTCCCTTAACTGTTCCCACCGTTTGGGAAAAACCGGCCATCGAGATCAGCAGAAAACTAAAAAGGGTAATAATCTTATTCATAAAAAGTAGTTCAGCTTGCAAATATAATCCGACCCAAAAATGGGGCCGACTATTACAATACAAACGGAAAACTACCATGATAGTTGGCTACGCATTTCACAAAATCGGTGAAATACAGAAACAATAGGCTAAAGCGGGACAAATACCGCCAAACTGAGTGCGGTAATCGGCTGAAAAAGCCATTCTTGCTGCGTTTGAGCGAAATAGTAAGATTGGTTCGCGAGTAGCTATTTCAGAGGCTTCCCCGCAAGAATAAGGGTATAGTACCGCCACAAAAGCTTGCGTATTACCGTGTACATAAATACAAGTCTTTTCTATCACCGTTTATTCATATCCAGCCTGAACCGCGATTAACCGACACAAAAGCCTGATCCCCCGACACATTGCTTCTGTTATACAGCAATAACCGTCATTTCCCGCTCTGTTATCTAACTAATACTAACCCCCCCTGGTAGCATGCGTGCATTTTTGTTTTGTGTTGTTTTGATCCTCTTTAGTGTGCCTGCGTTCTGCAGGCACATCAAAGGAGGGTGGGTACAGTATGAATATATGGGTGCCGGCAGTGCCGCCAATACTTCAACTTACAAGATTACCGTGTATGTGTTCAAAACATGCTCTGAGAATGGGCCTATGCCGTCTTCACTGGGTATTTATGATGCGGTTACGTATGCGAGTGTAGTAACCGTTTCCAATACTTCCAATTCCTACACGCTGCAAAGCACGCCTACCAAAACAAGTTTTGATCCCTGCCTGAGTAATCCGCCAACTATCTGTTACCAGGTGTATACCTATAGTACCACGGTTACACTTCCCGACAACACCAACGGTTATATTATAGCCGCTTCTGATGCCAACCGGGTTTCGGGTATCATTAATATTACCAACTCCGTATCTACCGGCATCAGTTTCCTGGGTTCCATACCGGGTACCATCAATGGTACCAGCTACCGGATTAACAGCAGTCCTTTCTTTAATTTTAAGGATACGGCCATTATCTGTTATGGATCGAAATTTCTTTACCAGTTCAGCGCAACGGATGCGGATGCCTCAGATGTGTTAACCTATTCATTCGGCAACGGTATTAACGGTACTTCCAATCTTTCCTCACCTCCTTATTCCTCACTCACCTATACTACCGGCTTTACCGGAGCCTCGCCATTGGGAAGCACGGTAACCATAGATTCGCTTACCGGGCTTGTATCGGGTACAGCACCCGTTACCACGGGTGAATATGTAATTGCCGTGTACGTACACGAATGGCGCAACGGTGTGCTGATCAATTCAACCAAAAAAGAGCTGCAGATTAATGTGGCCAACTGCTCGTTATCGGCGGCGCAACTTAAAAGCTCTTATCTTAACTGCGACAATTTCAGCTTCACATTTCAGAATGAATCCGCCGCATCCAATATCACTTCCTATCTCTGGGATTTTGGTGTAACCAACAGCACAACGGATATCTCCACCTCCAGCACACCTGTTTTTACCTATGCCGATACCGGGCTTTATATGGTTAAACTTACTGTTAGCAATACAGGCGGTTGCCAGGATTCCGCTAAAGCACCGGTAAAAGTGTACCCGGGATTTGCACCTTCGTTTACGGTGAAAGGAAGCTGTTATCAATCTCCCTTCCTGTTCAGCGATGCCAGTGTTGCCAAATATGGATCTATTAACAGCTGGTTATGGGATCTTGGCGATACCAGCGTTACTACCGATACCTCAACCCTGCAAAACCCGGTCTACCTGTATCCGGCCCCCGGCAGGTCCACAGCTATTCTTACCGTTACCAGTACACTGGGCTGCTCTGGCTCTTATTCCTTAACGGTTGTTGCCAATGATAAGCCTGTTATTTACCGGCCGTTTACAGACACGCTTATTTGCAGTGTTGACAGCCTGCAGATAAACAGCCAGGCTACCGGCACGTATTCCTGGTCTCCCAATTACAATATTTCCAACACCTCCCTTATCAATCCGGTTGTATACCCGAAAGACACTACTACTTATACCCTTACAGTAACAGATCAGGGCTGCATAGACAGTGCCCGATTCAAAGTGAATGTAGTTCAATTCATAACCGTTAAACTGCCTGCTGATACTGGTATTTGCCAAACAGATCATTTTCTGCTCAGGCCCGCCAGTGATGCCATCAGTTATTTATGGACAGAATCCGGTGGAGCACAAAGCCTGAACAGCTATACCATTAAAAACCCATCTGCCACCCCCCTCGTTACTACCACCTATTCTGTTACCGCTAATCTTGGGTATTGCCAGGATCACACTCAAATGACGGTTTATGTATCGCCCTACCCGAAAGCCCGGCTCGGTAATGATACCACCGTATGTTTCGGCAGCCGGGTTCAGCTATCGGGAGCCATAGCAGGTGCGTATTACAGTTGGTCCCCCGCCGGCTCGTTATCATCCGTTAGTACACTTAGTCCGGTGGCGGCCCCTGTAAAAACTACCAACTATATACTTACAGTAAGCGATACCGCTTACTGTAAAAAAGAATTCAGTGATACCCTGGTTGTAAAAGTGGTACCGTTATTCAATGTCAACGCGGGAAAAGATACATCAGCTGCTTTAGGCCAGCCCTTGCAGTTAAACACATCCGGGGCGGATACCGCCTATAAATACCAATGGTTGCCAACTAGCTATCTTCAAAATCCTTTGGTTCGTAACCCGGTTTTCCTGGTTACGAACACGACGCTTGATTCCATTTTGTATTCCGTAAAAGCAACCTCTCCGGAGGGCTGTACCAGTTCGGATGATATTATGATTCGAATTTATAAGAACGGACCCGATATCCTTGTACCCAGTGCTTTTACGCCCAATGGTGATGGGCTGAATGATATTTTACGCCCCATTCTTATTGGTATTGCCAAACTGAATTTTTTCAGCGTCTACAATCGCTTTGGGGAGTTGATTTATAGCACCAGCGAACGGGAGGCTGGTTGGAACGGACTGTTCAAGAACCAGAAACAGGGCAGCGGTACTTATGTGTACATGACAAAAGGGGTTGATATTGCCGGTAATGTAATTTTCCGGTCTGGAACAACGGTGTTGATACGATAAACCGGCTATAGCGCAGCATGCACTATCGGCTGTTTTGAGTAGCTTTGCAATCATAAAATAACAACTATGCCTATACAAACAGCAAAAACAAATGCCAGCCTGCTGGGCCTTGCAATAGTAATGATGGGATTGTTTGCCTGCAACAATTCCACCCCTGATGCCGAAAAAAAGAGTTCCCCGGATAGTTCAACAGTAAAAACCGAAGCTGCAAAAACCTACGATGTGGCGGTTTTAGACAATAAAAAAGACCCCACCTGCGGCATGCCGGTATCTGCCGGCATCAGTGATACAGTACATTATAAAGACAAAGTAATCGGATTTTGCTCCGCGGAATGCAAAGCTGAATTTGCCAAAAATCCCGAGGCAGGACTGGTAGCGGCCGAACTGAAGAAATAGTTGTTGGGTGTTAGTTGCTGGTTGTCAGGAACCGAAGATTTACGCTAACAACCAGCAACTAACAACTAACTAAACAGGTATTCCACATCTTCTTTTGTAAGGCTTTTCACAAATCCTTCATCATCGGTAATGAGGTCGCGCGCGAGGCTGCGTTTGCGCTCCTGTAGTTTTAGTATTTTATCCTCTACAGTATCGGTACAGATCATCCTGTAGGCAAAGATATTCTTGGTTTGTCCTATGCGGTGCGTTCTGTCGATGGCCTGTTGTTCTACCGCCGGGTTCCACCAGGGGTCTACAATGTACACATAGTCGGCGGCCGTCAGATTTAATCCCACACCACCCGCTTTGAGCGAGATAAGAAATACACGGCAGTTCTCATCATTCTGAAAACGGTGAATGGCTCTTTCTCTCTCATTTACGGTGCTGCTTCCGTCGAAATATTCATAGTCAACGCCCAATTCTTTCAACTTCTCTTTTATCAATGCCAGCATTCCCAGGAACTGCGAGAAAATAAGGGCTTTGTGGTTACTGATATTCTCCGTTATTTCCCTGCCAATTTCTTCCAGCTTAACTGAAACGTTCGGGAATCGTTCTTCTTCTTTTGCGATGGCGGGACTATCACAGATCTGGCGCAGTTTCATCAGGCCCTGTAAAATGGTGAGTTGTGATTTTTGTATACCCTGGTCTTCCACCACACCCATGATCTTATCGCGGTAATCATTCCTGTAAGCTTCATAAATCTTGCGCTGTTCATCTCCCATTTCACAGAACAATACCATCTCCTGCTTTTCAGGTAGATCTTTTGCCACTTGTTCCTTGGTTCTCCTGAGTATGAATGGATATAATAATTTACGCAGATGGTCCTTTTGTTCTTTCTCGCCAAACTTATCTATGGGTACAGAGAACTCCTGCTTAAAGAACTCAACACTTCCCAGCATCCCGGGATTTAAAAAGTTCATTTGGGCAAATATGTCGAAGGTATTGTTTTGTAAAGGCGTACCGCTCAAACACAGGCGGTTCCTGGCTTTCAATAATCCGGCTGCCTTGGTAACCTTGCTACCGGGGTTCTTGATAGCCTGGCTTTCATCCAATACAACATAGTCGAACGATACGTCCACAAACTGTTTGATATCGCTCCGTAAGGTACCATAGGTTGTAATGATCACATCTATATCCGGGCTGGCCAGGTTCTCGCGTGAGCGGCTGCCCCCGTGGTGTATATAATAACTAATGGAAGGCGTGAACTTCCGTATTTCATTCTGCCAGTTGTACATGAGGGTGGTGGGACAAACTACCAGTGCTTTTAATGTGCCCTGCTCTTCTTTCAGGTGATGAAGAAAGCTAAGGGCCTGGATGGTTTTACCCAGCCCCATATCATCGGCCAATATTCCACCCCACTGCACTTCACGCAGGTAATTGAGCCATTGAAAGCCGCTTTCCTGGTAAGGCCGCAGCACTTCCTTCAGGTGCGCGGGGGCCGGTATTTCCTTAATGGAATGATTTCCTTTTAAGCGCTCGTACTTTTCCTCGAGCTTAAAGAAGAGCTCCTCTTCATCGCGCTGCAGGTATAATTCTTCAATTACGCTGAAGTGGTACTTGCTCAGCTTCATGTTGCCCGACTTACCATCACCCACACGGAACAGCAGTGAATACTTTTTAATCCATTCTTCCGGAAGAATTCCCAGTGTGCCGTCTTCCAATTGTACAAACTGTTGTTTATTGGCCAGTGCTTTCTTTACATCTTCCACCGTAACTTTCTGTTCTCCAAACTGTATTTCAATTTTCGCGTCGAACCAGTCGGTATTACTACTGATAAATATGCGCGTGGAAGGTTTAGCCGTATTGAAGCGGAAATTTTTCAGTGCTTCAAACCCAAACACGGGTATGTTCATTTCCTTAACGGCATCTATAAACAGGAAGAACCAGTTATTGCGCAATACGTCCGCGCCTTTTAAAGCGAGTATGTTTCCGTCGGAGGGGCGTATAAATCCTGAGTGAAGCGATTCGATCTTCTTCACAAAAGCGCTTTCCATTTCCAGGTTACGCTGTATCACCAGCAGCTTATCTGCCAGCGGAAGAATTATTTTTTCCTTATCGGTAGTGCGCACATCATATCCCCGGTAACTAAAAACAGGCTGAAACAGCAGGTAATCGCCTTTCTCTTTCAGCATTACTTTTATCTCGGGTTTGGCGTCTTTTACTTCCTCTTTTTGTACATTGGTAAAATGCACATTGTGTTCTTTTGATAGCGGCAGTATAAATTGTTGCAGCTGTACCGGCCAGTCTTCCGCCGCTATACTGATCCTGCCTGTGGGCAGGAATTTTTCTGCCAGCATAATGTCCTCCGCCCGCTTCCAGGTAAAGAACTGGTCGTTATACTGGAACAGGATGGTAGCTTCCGTTCCATTCTCCGCAATATTGAGGTCGGCCATCGGCAACTTTACACGGCAGTCCACTTCATACTTTCCATTCGCATAGTTCACTTCAAACTCCGGGCTGATGAACTCGGCCGAGAGCTCGGCCTGTACCATGTTGGATGTGGTAAAGGTTTTACCGGCAGGCAGGTAAAAAACAAAGGGGCTGCCAGCCAGGTCGGTAAATATTTTCCTGAACTTAGGATGCAGGTATTCATTAATCAGGTGCCGGGTTTCTTCGGGCAGTTCATCATTGTGCTGCTGTATGATATTTTCCCAGATGCCGCTGAAGGGAGAATTGCGGTCGAGATACCTGCTCACTTCATTCGGCATCAGCTTGCGTAGTTGCTGCAGCAGCATTTTATCATCTTCACTAAAAACCTCTGTGTTCACAAAACGGGCCAGGTCTATTTTCGCCGTTTTGGTAATGTATTTTGTAAGCTCCTCATCCGCCTCGGCCTGTACGGCTTCCAGCTGGATATAGGGATACTGGTGTGTGTTGACGGTAATTACCACACCCAGTTTTAAAAGCGTTTTATTCTGTTCGTCCGCTACCAACGGTACCCCTGCCAATACTTCTGTTTCTACCTGTTTTGGCCTGGAATCTGTTGCGGGATTAAGGGATACGCGTTTGATAGAAGTATCCAGCACGCGTAAAAAAGGTTTGCCGTCTGTATAGGTAAATTCAAACTTACCGGTAAGATCATCGCTTAATGAATATCCGTACAATGCCAGCAGCTTATTTTTTTCTTTATCCCAGTTACGTATGCTGTCGAAATAATTAGGTCCGTAGTTGTGCAGCAATTGTAATAAAACAATATTCTTATGTACACAAAGCGGGTGCTCTGTATCACTCTGGCAGGTGCAACTGGTGTCGAAGTTTCTTTCCTCGTTTTTCTGAATCACTACTTTGCATACTTCTCCCTCGTATTCCAGTTCGGCCTGTACCCTTTCATCCCTGGCTTCCATGATATTGCTACGGGAACTGCGCAAATAGTTTTCGGCTGCTTCAAAATTGGACTGTGCAGATAACATCCTGATCAGCTTCAACTCCAGTTGTTTCATTTTAACCACCGTGTGCCGCTGGTCATATACCGTTTCCTTATCTCCCAGCAGGTTCTTATCAAGCAGGTCCTGCAGGTGAAACAAGGCACCGGCCTTGTGCCTGCAAATTTCCGAGAGATTGTAGGGGCAGCTGCACCTGAGTGAAAGGGTTTTAGGATCTTTGAACTGGTTGATATGCACTTTATAAAAAGTGGAATAGCCATCATCTTTTACCCTGAAAATAACGGCTCCCATCAGGTCATCATATTCCACCAGTTCTACATAGCCCAGTGCATGTATCTTTTTACCGCGACGGATCACTTCTTCCGTTCCGCTGTTATAGATATGTTTGATCAGGTAGGGTAATGCCATAGTACTTTCGGGATTTCCGGTTGCCCCGATGCTGAAAAAAGGGCAATTTGCAAAAGTAAGAAAAAGGTAGATGGTTTCCGAAGAATTCTTGGGATGGGGGATGGTGGATTGCGAATTACGGATTTCGGATTACGGATTGCGGATTATGGTAATTGATCAGCGAAGCCGGAAACATTCCCGTCCACTCCAATCCCCCAATTCGCAATCCGCAATCCGTAATTCGAAATCCCTAATTCAGCCCGCCACAACGAGGTCGCCGCTGCGGTAGACGGGTAGAACATTGGCTATGTCTTCTGTAACGCAGTATTCAAGGTCTTTTTCGAGGCCGTAGGAGGCGAGGCGGTGCCAGTGGGTGGTTTGGCGGATGAATTGTTTCATGTTATCGCGGTGAAGCGAGTACATATCTTCGGCCATCAGGCTGCTATCACAATGGATGGTAAAATGTTCTTTTATGCGCTGGATCACGGCACCGGCAAACAGGGTGTCTTCGAGGTTGAACCGGTCTTTCCAGGCGGAGCACCCGAGGATCACCGGTTTCTTCTGCGCAACCAGGTGTGTGCAAACGGCGGATAGGTTGGGGAATGATCCTGTAATCACTTCATCGGCACCGTTCTGCAGCGCCTTATGCAGGAGTTTGGTTCCGTTGGTAGTAGTTAGCACCAGCGTTTTGCCCTCTATGAAGGAGCGCGGATACTCTGCTGGCGAATTTCCATAGGCCAGTCCCTCAATCACTTTCCCATCCCGCTCCCCGGCAGTAATGCCGCCACAGTCTTTCCCGATCTGTATACACTGATCCACCGAATCTACCGGTATGATACGTGCGGCACCATTGTATAAAGCCGTTGCAATGGTAGATGTGGCACGAAATACATCTATCACCACCACAATGGAATTGGATACATCATATAGATCGAGCAAAGCCGGCGATAAAACAGTATGAAGGGAAGGGGATTGCGTCATGAGGCAAATATATAGTAGATGTTAGTTGCCAGATGTTAGATGTTAGTAAAAACCAGGGGAGGCGTTGAAAAGCTCCTAACATCTAACAACTAACATCTGGTACCTCACCCCTAACTCCCCTTCTCTCCTTTCCTGGTCAGTATCAGTAATTCGCTGGCCTGAATTTCCGATACGTAGCGTTTAACGCCCTGCTTGTCGGTATAGCTCCTGTTTACCAGCTTGCCTTCCACTACCACTTCTTTCCCTTTGATCAGGTATTTTTCGGCTATCTCGGCCAGTTTGCCCCAGGCCACTACCGTATGCCATTGGGTTTCACTGACCTTTTCGCCTTTGTCGTTG
>CBDDIT010000056.1:0-262107 GCA_965229175.1 Sediminibacterium sp.
AGAGGGCAGCCTGCCTGCAGGTCCCAAAGCGTATTTATCGGTTTTATTTTTCGATGAAAGGTTTAACTTTATCGGCGAAGCCAGCAACCAAAAGCAGGCCACGGAGGCAGACAACAGCAATGCCAGCCTTACCCTGCTGAACCTGAAAGCCCCTAAGAACGGCTATGCTTATATTTATGTAAGCAACAGCAGCGATGTAAACGTGTTCTTTGATAACCTGAAAGTAGCGCATAACCGGGGCAGGATAGTAGAAGAGAACCACTATTATGCTTTCGGCTTACGCATAGCAGGAATCAGTTCCCGCAAACTGGCGGATGGTACAGGTAATGAGGGGCAGGTGAAGAATGAGTTTGGTTACAATGATAAGGAGCTCTTTGATGATGGGGATTTGAACTGGTATGATTATGGGTTCAGGAATTATGATGCTCAGATAGGGAGGTTTGTTCAGATTGATCCGTTAACGGATGATTACCCGATGTTATCGGGGTATCATTATGCGTTAAATGATCCTATTGCTAATGTAGATGTGAATGGATTGTTTTCAATGAATCCACTACAAATGTTCCAATGCGCTGGTGATATTTTGGGCCAGGGGCTTAAAATTAGTATACCTGCTATAGCTGCCAATGTTGCCACAGGAATTATAGGTAATGACCAGCAGAAGAAGGATGCCAGGCAGGTTGGGCAGCAGGCAAATGATGTTAATCGTAGAACATTGGATGGCATCAAAGGCCCATCTGCACCATTAGAGCTGAAACCCAAGGGATCGCCTGTTTATAAGACCGATCCCAGCCCGGTTAGCTATTTTAGAGACCCGGCTTATGGTAAGAGTGGCAATTCCCAGTCAATGGATGCTTTTAATGACAAGGTAAGGGAAAGAAGAATACGTGCTGAAATTAAGAAGGAGGAATGGCAGAAGGCTAAGGTAGTTATTGGTATGGGAATGTTTACGCTTCCTGAACTTTTGCCGATGCTCGAAGAGAGTATAATTGCCACTAAGGGGGTAGAGAAGGCAATTGTTATTGGAGAGGGGATGTATCGAGTGATGCCTGCGGCAAGGTCTGTCGGTGCTAAATGGTATCAAGCATGGTCTAAAAATTTTCCGGCTGAGCAATTAATGACAGAAGCAGAACTCATTGCAGCAAAAGCCAGAAATGCAAGATGGCTTAATTCAAAAATAAATCAAGGATATAAAATTTATGATATAGGGCCAAAGGGAACAACTATTACAAGCCCATTCTATCAACTCGAACGGGATATTATTCAGAAGAGGGGTTATCCAACTACACCACTATTCGGCTACTAAAAAATGAGAAAGATAAATACTGACATACTAAAAAGATATTTTAACTTTTTACTCTCTTTATTTAATTTTAAGCTGAAGGAAATTAAAAGTTATGACTATGCGCTTTATGCAAAGTTTTTATCTAGTTCCGTAGGCATATATTTTATTTATGAATTTCGAGATTCTATTCCTCAAATACAGTTTTCTAAGCTAATATCAGATGAGTTGGAACGTCGCCCTGGGTTGTACACAATTAAAGAGTGGTACAAGGCTGAAAACTTTGAGCTTCTGTCTTTTTATTTGGATGAAATAATTCAGTTTAAGGGAGGAAAAGAATATAAAAGTTATTTTAAAGATGTGAAAACAATAGAAGAGGCCGTCAAAATTAGTACAGAATTGACAGAGCAATATGCTAAAGATTTTGTAATGGGTGATGCAGGAAGTTATTATAAGATGAATGAATGGTTTAGAAGTCAAATAATGTTGATTGAGTAGTTGTTTGTTAAATGAAGAACCACTATTATGCGTTTGGCTTACGCATAGCAGGAATCAGTTCCCGCAAACTGGCCGATGGAACGGGTAATGAGGGGCAGGTGAAGAATGAGTTTGGTTACAATGATAAAGAGCTCTTTGATGATGGGGATTTGAACTGGAGTGATTATGGGTTTAGGAATTATGATGCGCAGATAGGGAGGTTTGTTCAGATTGATCCACTGGCTGATTCCTATGACGGATTAACATCTTATCATTACGCTGCTAATGAGCCGATAGGAAATGTGGATATAGATGGTTTAGGTGTTGGCGATGTCATTAAAGCTGGGGTGCAGGCAGGTACCTATGGAACTTCAGCAGAGGTTATTGTGTCGGCTGTGCGGAAAACAGCTTCTACTGTTGCTTCTAATACTGGTTCAATAGGCAATGCTTTATTAAAAGGTCTTAAATTTGCTGGCGGAGCATTAGCGCAAGCAGGCAGATTAGCTTATGATGGAGCAGTTAGTGGAGCAAGAACATTTAATACATATCTGAATCCGTTAGCAAGTGCTTATGAATTTATAACCGGGAAAAGTACAGAAAGTGATTTTACCGCTGATAAGTCGAGGGCAGTTTCAGGGGTTGAGGCGGGAATATCCTTAATTCCTGGGGCGAAAGGAGGACTTGGTCTACTCAAGGCAGGAGAGAAAGCTTTTGTAAAAGCATTGCCTAAGTTTGCCCCTAAAGTAGAAGCTGCTGTTGCTAAGGAGGGAAGTAAGTACTTATACCATTATACAAGTAAAGAAGCGGCGAAAAGTATATCTCAACAAGGTTTAAAAGTCGGACGAGATGGCTTTTCTTACCTAACAAACAAGGGAAACCTGTCCCCTTTGCAAGCTCAAATAGAATTAGCACTTCCTGCAAATAGGTCATTGCCAAACTCAGTTTTACGTATTGATGTATCAGGATTAAGGCCATCGCTGGTGAGAAGAATTTCTGGTAATTTGCAAGGTTATGGTGCAGGTGGCGGGACTGAATTTTTGTTCGATCAGCATATACCAGCTAATCTTATTAAAGTTATAAAATAGCGGATATGGAAAATAGAATTAAAACAGCTTTGGAATTTTTAAAAGATGGGCAATCTTTTTCAGTAGGTGATTTAAGGCTAGGTATAGATAGTTATAGTTGTTTAGTTGTTACAGGTTGGTCACAATATTCAAACTTCACCAACTTAACTAAGAAGGAGGCTATAGAGGAGTTAGAAGAGATAAAATCTTTATTTACTGGAATGCTATATTCATCTGGTGAGTTGCAGAGATTTGCCGAAAAAAGATGTATTGAGTATGTCCTTTCCTTTGATGATTATGGCAAAGCATCTATTGATATTTGTTCTGAAAAAAATGGAGTTTTGAAATGGCAAATAGAACTAAATTAAGACAGCGAAACCCCGATTTCGTCGGGCTTTGTTATTTGTCCCTGCAACCACTGGGATAACTATAACTCAGAACAATGGCTTTGAGGCCTTACAGATAGCGGGCAGCATAAGCCTGCCCTGCAACCTCCGAGATCCCTATTAAATAAAGCGTTCAATATATTGGACAGGTACAGAACGGGGGGGGGGGGCACTTGTAAGGTTGTTGAACCCGACAGCAAAACATAGATATCCTTTTCGCAGTGGTCGCTAGCCAAAGAGACATTTGTTATAGCTTGAGAGCCAAGCAGCAGTCATCGGAACGGTTGGCTTCTATTCTGGCTGTCCGGGCATCCCTGATTTGTTTTGTTCTGGATGCAATATCAGGTGTAAGGTGTTGGAGTGCCTGTAAAGGGGTAAGGCCATCCAATACCTGCGAGGGCCGGTTATTATAATCGTCGATTGCTTTGGCAAGTTCCATTTCCAACTGGCGTTTGACCAGGTAAGTTTTTTTATACCATGACTAGGTCTTATAAGTAACAAATGATACTGATAGGTGTCATAAAAAAAAATATGAGAATATTTTACTGTGCCAGTTTTTGCTTCATCTCCTGTTGGAAGAGGAAAGCGTCAATGAGTTTAGAAACAACTGTTTTATTATCTTCTGAGAGTTCGCTGATTCGGTTGAACTGGTTAATGAGAGTTTTATCCTGTATGTTCTCCGCTGCGAGATCGGCGGTAGAACCATTCATTAAATAATCTGTGCTAACGTTAAGTGCGTTAGCCATTTTTTTAAGTACCTCTGCGGAGGGGCTTGCATCCCCCTTCTCATATCGTCCAATCTGAGAGTGATGCACACCTATGACTTTACCCAGCTTGTCTTTAGTAAGTGATTTAGCTTCCCTTGCAGCCGTCAAACGTTTACCGAATGCGGCTTTGCTTGTTTGAGTTTTAGTTAGTGCCATGTTGTAAAATTAGCAGATAAGCACATAAAGGTGGATAATTTTGTGCTTATTGTGGAAATAGTCGAATTTTAATCACTTATTATTTGTTACGATACTCTATTTTTGTGCGAATAATCACGCTAAAATATTATCCACATGATAGGAGAATGCAAAATCAACACTGTCAACGCTGAATCTATCACCTACTCGACGGAAGAGATGTGCTACACGATACTTGGCGGCATCAGGATGGAGGGGTTGGACAGGTTACGGGTAACGATCAAAGTGGAAGTGATAAACCGTAAGTTCCAGCACTACCTGAATAATGCGGATATAGCTGGGTTGGCAATCCGTCAGAACTTAGACCTTTATAGTATCACCCAGGTGGAGAAGTTGTCGCGACTGATAGCGGACAGGCTGGAAGTGGGATTAACGCAAGTAAGTAAAGATTTATCAGACATTACCAATGAGTTGGAGCGTTACAGGTTGCATGAAATAGAGGATAAGGCAAAGCAGCATGGCAAAGAGGCTAAACCGCTCACAGAGGCGCAAAGGGCCGCGGCCACGTTGTTTTTACAAAGCCCCAACCTGTTAGAAGCCACCAATGACCTGATCGGTAAGAGCGGCATAGTTGGGGAAGAGCTGAACCGGATAATCATGTGGTTAATCTACACGTCAAGAAAAACGGTAAAGCCATTACATGTAATCAGTATGGGCAGCAGCGGTACAGGTAAGAGTCATTTACAGGAGAAGGTGGCAGAGCTGATACCGGAAGAGGATAAGATCGAGATCACGGCCTTAACAGAAAATGCGTTTTACTACTTTGATAAGGCGGAGTTGGGTCATAAACTAATATTGATTGAAGACCTAGACGGTGCATGGTCAGCCCTGTACCCTTTGCGGGAGCTGCAAAGTAAACAGCGTATCAGTAAAACGGTAACGGTCAAAGACAGACAAGGCAACACCAAAACGATACACTTGAAGGTGTATGGCCCTGTATGTATAGCTGGCTGTACTACAAAAGAAAGCCTGTACGAGGACAATGCTAACCGCTGTTTTTTATTGCAGTTGGATGAGAGTCAGGAACAGGACGAAAGAGTGATGGACTACCAACGGAAAATCAGTGCTGGCAAGATCAACACGGCGTATGAAGTGGAAGCCCGGCATCTGTTACAGCAGGTACAGGCTGTACTGCAACCCATTACGGTAATCAATCCTTATGCGGAGTTATTGCAGATACCTAAGGAGATATTTAAACCTCGAAGAACCAACGCCCACTATTTAGCTTTTATCGAAGTGGTAACGTTTTATAAGCAGTTACAGCGTGAGCATAAAGTTGATGAAAGCACCGGAGAAATCTACATCGAGACCACGCCAGAGGACATAGTGGAGGCGAATGATTTATTAAAACAGATACTTCTTAGGAAGAGTGATGAGCTCAATGGTGCCACCCGCAATTACTTCGAGGAGCTGAAAACTTATTTGGAAAAATCCAAACAAAGCAGCTTTACCAATACGAGTATCCGCAACGCTTTACGCATACCCGTTAGCAGTATCAAACGTTATCACAGCGCATTACAGGAAGCAGGGCTGATAAAGAAGATGGAGCAGCGTAACACGAAAGCATACCATTACGAGATCATAAGCACAGCTGAATACCTGGCCTTACAAAAGAGCATTGGTACGGCCCTGGATGAAGCATTACAAAGGGTAAAGGATCAGCCCACTGGCTCAAAACCGGCTCACAGTAAAAATGAGCCGAGGAAGCCGCGGATAATCAACAAGTTACGCGAACAGCCCACGACCGCATAGCAACACATCCCGCAACAAAAAAAAGGTTAAGAATATGAAACAGTTAACGCTGCACAGCGAGGCGTACCGCTATAGTATTGCCTCGTTCAAAGAGTGGCTTGAAACGCTGGGTTACAGCGTTGGCACATCAACAGACCTGCCGATATACACACAAGAGTTTTTACATTATGCGGAAAAGAAGGGCTATGCAGGGCTGCACCAGTTGAGTGTGGATTTGATGAAGGAGTATTATGATTATTTAAAAGGGAGGCCAAACATGCGAAGGGCGGGTGCATTGAGTAGTGTATCACTGAATAAACGCTTATACGGGTTACATAAGTTCAATGATTGGTTACGCAGTAGCGGGCGTTTACTATTACCTAAACTGGATATAGGGATGGAGTTGGTGGAGGATGAGGTAACAGACATCGTAACGCAAGGGGAGATCAAACAAGTGTATGGGGCTACAGAGCTGCCGTATGAGGTTAAAAAAAATGGCCGTGGCATTGTGTACTATGAAGCTTTACAGTTAAGGGACAGGGCGATGCTGGGTATTTTTTACGGTTGTGGTTTACGAAGAAGCGAAGCGGTGCATCTTGATATAAGGGATATCCAGTTGGAGCGCGGGGTGATCCATGTGCGTAAAGGCAAGGGTAACAAGGAGCGGCTGGTGCCGTTCACCCATCAGGTGCTGGAGCATTTACAGAGCTACCTCTATGAGGCGCGCCCCTATTTTGTAAATGATAAGACAGAGGCTTTTCTGGTGAACCATAACGGCAAGCGTATGAGCGGCCAGGGTATGCTTGTGCGGTTGCGGGTATTGATAGGTTTAACGGGTAATGCAGAGCTGCAGAGTAAGGATATACACCTGCATAGTTTACGTCACTCGATAGCCACGCATCTTTTACAGAACGGAATGAAGCTTGAAAAGATCAAAGATTTTTTAGGCCACAGCAGTTTAGAGAGTACACAGATATACACCCACTTTTTGGAACAAGAAAACAAACAAGGCTACCATGGAGCAGACGACAATCAACCCTACTGATTACACAAAGTTTAGAGAGTGGCTGCGGCTAAAAAGGTATAGCCGTATGAGTATAGAGACTACGATAAGAATAGTGGGCTACCTGTTTAACTGGGCGGTGGCTGAGAATATGGGAGATGTATCGGAGATGGGTTACCAGGATGCAATGGGTTTTATGCAATGGAACGCTAAACGAGGTGTATCCCAAAAGACGATGTCCAGCTACCTTATCCATATCCGTCATTACTATGATTTTTTGAAAGCAGAAGGAGAGGTGAGAGAGAACCCTGTGGCGCATATTAAGGTGCAGGGTATTAAACGCAAAATATACCACGATATATTAACGGGTGATGAGTTGGAAAAATTGTACAGGCAGTATGTTGTTTTTGTAAATAGCCCGGTGGGTCAGGTGGGTAAGGGAGTACCGCCACAGTTACACAATCAGTTAAGCCGTAAGAGAAACCAGGTGATGCTGGGGCTGCTGGTTTATCAGGGCTTGCGAGTTGAGGAGTTGGCGGCTTTACGGTTGGAAGATGTGTTATTAAGGGAGGGTAAGATAAGTATCCCCGCTCGCCGCCGTACGGCTGGCCGGGTGATGGGTTTAGAGAGCCACCAGGTGTATGAGTTGATGGATTATGTGCATGGGCCACGAAAAGAGTTATTAGCCACACGGGCGGATACGGGGCAGCTTTTTTTACAGCGTTCAAAGTCGGCAAATTTTTATGGTATTACGGCTATGTTGTTAAAGACCTTGCGGAAGCTGAACCCTCGAATCAGGAACCTGGATCAGCTAAGGGCGAGCGTGATAACGGGCTGGCTAAAGCAGTATGATTTACGTAAAGTGCAGTACTTAAGTGGTCATAAATATGTAAGTTCCACGGAGGCGTACAGGGTAAATGTGATAGATGAGTTACAGGATGATATAACGAAGTTCCATCCCTTATGATCTGGAATAAATAGGGCTAAGAAAGCAGGTATATTATACGTCTTTTGCTGTATCTTTTATAGTAAATGAGAACGTATGAAGTATGCAAAATTTAAAGGTAAAAAGACACATGCGAGGGAGGCTAAATCAGGAGACACAGGCACAGATTTATGGTATGATAATTATGAAGTGAAGGCATGTGTGGGTAAGTATCGTCAGTTTTGGAAATATATTGATGATAAACCACAGTTGCCACCGGGGTATGAACCTGAAACAGAGTGGCATGCAGGTTGGAAGGCGGCGGTCATGGATGAGTATTGCGAGGTGGTATGCGGGGTGAATAGGGAACACAGGGCAGATATAAAGACGGACGAATATGTGATAGAGATACAGAAGAGTCCTATTGATGGGCATACGGTTGTGGAGCGTAATGCGTTTTACAATCAGTTAACCGGAGCACGCGTGATATGGATAGTGAATGTTGAGGGTCCATGGAAAAGTAAAAGGATTAGTATACTGCCGAAGGGTAAAGAGGGATATCTGTGTTTACATTGGAAAAATAAATGGAAATGGGTGGAGGAGATATCTGCCACAACGGAAACGCACCTGTACCTGGATTTTAATCGGCTAAATGATAAACTGATAAAAATGTGGACATACCAAGGAGATAATTTTTGTCGGTGGGTAAAGAAGCTGGATTTTTTTGACCAGTACCTGAAACCGGCGGCGGTAGAATGCTATAGAGACAGCGGTAATTTTTTAGAATTGTTTAAATGAATACATAGCCTCAAATCCCCCGCTGCGGGGTTCAGGTTCTTCCCCGGCGGCGCCCCCAACTCCCCCCGGACAAAGCCCCTGCACAAGCCCCTGTGCTGCTTAGTCCGTGGGGAGTTGAGGTAAGCTCAAGTAACATAATGTGCTATTATAGGTACGCTGGCGCAAAAATCCCTGCCGCAGGCGCAACACAGGTATTTTTCCTATAATGACATTATGCTAAATGAGCCGCCGCCGGGGAAGAACCTGAACCCAGCCAGCGCACAGGGGGAAGCTGCCGCGGCCGCCGGAAATCTTCAAAACCTGAAACCCTGCCAGCGGCCTTGACTTGCGTTTTTTGACAGATAAAATCCGATGACTATAAGTACTATACCCGCCGTTCTAAGCTGCTTTTATCTGTCCAAAAACGCTTACTGAACACAGTTAGAATCCTTGATGCCGTTTTACCATCCGTAACCGATCGGAAGACTGATGTACGGTGAAATGCTCCAATATTTTTTCCGCTGGATGCAATATTGTGCAATAGTATGCAATAAGGTATGCGATTTTATTTATTGCATACTATTGCACAATATTGCACACTATTGCCTTTATCCGGCAATGGAGGATATCGATGGAACTGTGGTTGTTGAGGGGGATGATAAATGATAGGTATTATTAGCAAGAAGGAACCGTGCAAGCACTGTTAGGGGGACTGGACAAAAAGTCGTAACTAGTTGATTATCAGTTTTATGGCTTAAAATAAGTACCGTAGTTATCTGTAGTGTATAAGTACTAGTACTGTACTAATCGGCTGAAACCCTTGCTGTTATTGCATTTAGTAGTACGTACTGGTGTTAGAAAATGAGAAAAACGTAGAAAAGTACCTACCCGGCAATTTTATTTATATTGCAGGTAGGTCTTTGAGAAAAAGTGTATTTTTTTGCGGGGAGAGGATCAGGGCGAAAAAAAGGAAATGCGTAAAAAAGCGGACTAACTACTACGCTTTTGGCTTACGCATAGCAGGAATCAGTTCGAAGAAACTGGCCGATGGTACAGGTAATGAGGGGCAGGTGAAGAATGAGTTTGGTTACAATGATAAGGAGCTCTTTGATGACGGGGATTTGAACTGGAGTGATTATGGGTTCAGGAATTATGATGCGCAGATAGGGAGGTTTCCTCAATTGGATCCGCTTACGCATGATTATCATTTTTTAACCCCATATCAGTATGCGAGTAATGATCCGATTACTAATATTGATTTGGATGGATTGGAAGGAGTAGAGGCCACAATATTTAAAGGGTCTACTCAAGCCATTGCCACCGCCTCAGCAGATATGGCAAGACTAGCGGGCAAAGAAATTGAGGAAGTTGTGGTTAAAACTTCAATAAAGAAAGTAGCTGCAAAAGCTGCTGAGAAAGCCGCAATGAAGCTTTTTAATGAGGTGCTTAAATACACGGCGATGTTGGCAAATGCTGCTTTGGGTGAACTACAGCAGCGGAATGAAAGTCAGCAGGCAGGGCAGCAGGCTAATTCTGCAACACCAGAATATTTGAAAGTAGCGATAGATGAAATTGGACAACGTGAAATAAAAGGCAGTCGCAATAATTCAAGAATAAGTAATGACTACTTTGGTTCAGTTAATCTAAAGGGTTCATCCGATGATGAAATGCCTTGGTGTTCTGCTTTTGTAAATTGGTGTTTTACTAAAGCTGGGGTTCAAGGGACAAATAGTGCAAGTTCACAGAGTTGGAGAAGATGGAAAGGCGGAACAGTAGTCTCCAGACCAAGTTTAGGCGATATTGCTGTGATTACACATGCTAATGGCACCGGACATGTCGCATTTGTTACTGGTGGTGATGGAGATAGGGTAGCTTTACTGGGAGGAAATCAAGGTATGCCAGGAGGCAAGAGTAACGATGGTGTTATCGTAAATAATAAATGGAATAAAATAACACCTAATATGAAATTTATTCATCCAAATGGGGCTCCTGCGATACCTTTACCCAAAAAACCAATCGTACCTGTGGCAACAGATAAAATTGAACAGATAACTTATAAAAATTCGCGATAAAATGAAAAAAGTATCAGTTGTATTATTTCTTACTCTGTTAATTAGTACATTAATAAATGCTCAAAAGAACATTGATACCCAAAACGCTTCCTGTCAAGAATGCCAACAGATTTGGGAGAAATTCCGAATGGTTGTAATAAACAAGAAGATAGATAGTACAGTGCAATTTTTTACTGATAGTATGGTGGTTCATTACGTAGATTATGAGGATAGAAATTTAAGAGAGTTTATAACAAAAAGTTGGTTTGGAGAAGCTGCTTTTATCACCTCTTTAAAAAGCAAAAAGTATAAGCTAAAGGCCAACTCCGATAATTCTTTCAATGTTCAAGTCGCAGTAAGCTTTCCTAAAAAAGCTGGGGAGGATGGAGATGGCAAAATTGTCTACATTTTGCAATTTAGAAAAGGTAAAAAGGGGTATCAGATATCTAACTTAGATATGGCTGATTAATAAGAGCATATTAGATTAACCCATTGGTGGAGTTTAATCGATTCAAGAAAAGTATGCACTGCAACCTCCGAGATCCCTATTAAATAAAGCGTTCAATATATTGTACATCTACAGAACGGGGTGGTACTTGCAAGGTTATTGAACCCGACAGCAAAAAATAGATATCCTTTTCGCAGTGGTCGCTAGCCAAAGAGACATTTGTTATAGCTTGAGAGCAAAGCAGCAGTCACCGGAACGGTTGGCTTCTATTCTGGCTATCCGGGCATCCCTGATTTGTTTTGTTCTGGATGCAATATCAGGTGTAAGGTGTTGGAGTGCCTGTAAAGGGGTAAGGCCATCCAATACCTGCGAGGGCCGGTTATTATAATCGTCGATTGCTTTGGCAAGTTCCATTTCCAACTGACTGATATCTTTAATGGATTGCCGGTACAGGTATCGGTATTTAAGCGTACGGTTCAGGTATTCTATCATGGAGTTGGAAAAGCTGATATCCTTTTGTGCGCGGTAATACATCTCAAAAGAGCCTTGTTATCCGCCAGTAAACTTCTGTTCTGCGCAATTGCCTGAAGTGTATCTAAAAAATCAGTTTTCTCCTGCGATAAACCGGCTCCATACAACTCTTTCAAATTTCTTTTCCTCCAATAGCTTCGCGTAGACCTTGGAATCATCTGTAGTTGCGATTCGGACAAGAGGGATAATTGAAAAGCGAAAGGAATAATGGGATGGTAGGATCGCCTGGCTTGTGTTTTCATCGGTTGTGAAAATACAATTACTGAGATTTATATTGCACTTTTGGGTCCATTCCCCTATGTTCTAGAGGTTATGTGGATCAATAACGGACAGGCCTTCTATATTTTTAAAATCGGAGATATTGCGGGAAATAAGCACTAAATCATACACCTGTGCTGTAGCAGCAATGATTGCATCGGGCAACTTGGTTTTATACTTTTTTCTAATTTCAATGCTTGCTTCTACTACCTCGTTGGTCAAGTCAAAAATTGTTGAATCATTGATAAAATCGGAAAGCGTTTTATAATGTTCGTCAGTGGCATTAAATCCAAGTACTTCTATTTTTGTAACTACTGAAATATGCGGAACAGCATCAACAACTTTATTCATAAACTCCATTCCCAAAGCAGGGTGCTTACCGCCGAGATAATCAATTACTGCATTAGTGTCAATTAAATACCGCGGCTGTTCCATTCTTTACGGCTTTGGGTTACATAGTTCTGAAGTTCATCTGCTACGTTGCCGGGCAGTTTGCCAGCGTACTTTTCAGAAAGCTTCTGCTGAGTCTGAACACTTTTTTTAAGAACTTTAATAATATGTAAATCTTCCAGGTCTTCTAAAAGCCTGTAAGCCTTGTTATTATTAATTTGTACTAACACCGTTTCCATTTTTTAAAATTGTATGCTTCTGTGATTGTGTTTACCTATCAGTACAAAGCTATTTGATTTTCTGAAATGAAAAGTATTAAAATTAAACGGCCTTATTGGGTAAAAATAGGTTACAACAGCAGCAATAGGCTATAGCAGCAGAAATAGACGCAGCCGCCGTAACCCCACCGGTAATCATTACCACCCCTCGTGTTCAGTCTCCCATCAGCCAGGCCAACCGGCAGCCTTATCCGTGTGCTGGGCACGGGTATTTTTTTAAGCAACACGCAGTACTACGATGAAGATGGCCGCCCGATACAAAGCATAGAAGAGAACCTTAAATCGGGCAAAGACATTACCACCCTGCAATACCATTTTGATGGCCGCCTCCTTAGTACCCATAGCCGGCACCAGAACACGGGCTCAGACTTTAATAACTATACGGTACTCACTAAACACCTGTTTGATAAAATAGGGCGTGTAACCTCGGTACAGAAAAAGTATGGCGTGCAGGATTTTGTAACCATCGGCCATTATGATTTTGATGATATGGGCCGGCTGAAAACCAAACACCTGGCCCCCGGCTACAAAGGCAGCGGAGGCACCGAGCTGGAATCTTTAGCGTACAGTTATAATATCCATAGCCAGATAACGGGCATAAATAAAGACTATGCCCTTAAAACCCCCGGGCTGTACAACAAATGGGGCCATTATTTTGGGCTGTACATAGGCTACGATAACAAAGACGGAACCTTTGCCAAAGCCGAACTGAACGGGCAGGTAAGCGGGCAGTTATGGACTACCATGGGTGATGATGCGCAACGCCGGTATGATTACACCTACGATAATGCGGGCAGGCTACTATCGGCCAATTTTACCGAACGTGAAAAGCCTGGCGATACCTGGAATACGGAAAAGATGAACCTGGGGGTAAGCGGCCAGAACGGCAGGATAGGCTACGACCTGAATGGCAATATACTTAGCATGATACACAAGGGGGTACTGCCGGGCAGCAACGGAACGGTAACGGTAGACGACCTGAGCTATACCTATGCGGCTTACAGCAACAAGCTGCTGAAGGTAACCGATGCCAGCCCCCTGGGCAACCTGAATGGCAGCCTTGGCGATTTTAAAGATGGCAGCAATGGCAGTGATAACGATTATGTGTATGATGATAATGGCAACCTGGTAATTGACCTTAATAAAAATATCACTCCCCCGCCGGGTTCTCAACCCGGTATTGCTGGGGTAGGGGGAGTGATTTATAATTACCTGGATAAACCGGAACAGATAACCCTTGCGGGCAAGGGTGTAATAAAGATCGTGTACGATGCGGATGGCAATAAGCTGCAGCGCATGTACCTGCCCGAAGCGGCCGATAAGCCCAATGCCACGGTAACCACGTATATAGACCAGTACCTGTACCAGGAAATCGTAGCTAAAAAGGATATTACCGCAGCCTATACCAAACCGGGTGGTACGGTACAATACCTGAATTTTGAGGAGGGCCGTATACGGGTGGTACAACCGGTAACGCAGAACAATGGCTTTGAGGCCTTACAGATAGCGGGCAGCATAAGCCTGCCCAATGGCAAGCAGGGCAGCATGGATTATTATATCCGCGATTACCAGCAGAATGTTCGGGTGATAGTAACGGATGAAACGCACCTGAGCAGTGGCACCGCCAGCATGGAGCAAAGCCGTGCCACGCAGGAAGAGGGTGTATTTGGGCAAACAGGCGGAGCCAATGAACTGGCGCAAACCCGTTGGCCTGTAAACCAGATACCGGGGCAGCAATCGGGCGGGGGATGGCAGAACCCCAATATCGGCAACAGTGTAGCCAGGCTGGGCAACCTGGCGGCGGGCAAGGTAGGCCCCAACAGCTTACTAAAGGTAATGGCGGGCGACCAGGTAAGTGCCACGGCGCAGTACTACTACCAGCAGCCGGCGGGTAATAGCGGCAGCAGCAATATAGTACCCAATGTAATAAACAGCCTGGTGGCGGTACTCAACAGCAGTGCCCCCGACCTTATCCACCGGCACCTGGGCGATATTACCAACCAGTTAACGCGCGATCCCGCACTGGGCAGTATTATACAGCCTACAGAGGGCAGCCTGCCTGCAGGCCCCAAAGCGTATTTATCGGTTTTATTTTTCGATGAAAGGTTTAACTTTATCGGCGAAGCCAGCAACCAAAAGCAGGCCACGGAGGCAGACAACAGCAATGCCAGCCTTACCCTGCTGAACCTGAAAGCCCCTAAGAACGGCTATGCTTATATTTATGTAAGCAACAGCAGCGATGTAAACGTGTTCTTTGATAACCTGAAAGTAGCGCATAACCGGGGCAGGATAGTGGAAGAGAACCACTATTATGCTTTTGGCTTACGCATAGCAGGAATCAGTTCCCGCAAACTGGCGGATGGAACAGGTAATGAGGGGCATGTTACGAATGAGTTTGGTTACAATGATAAAGAGCTCTTTGATGATGGGGATTTAGGATGGTATGATTATGGGTTCAGGAATTATGATCCGCAGATAGGGAGGTTTACGCAGATTGATCCGTTGACGGATGTGTTTACGATGTTGTCGGGTTATCATTATGCTTTGAATGATCCGATAGGTAATATAGATGAGGGTGGTTTGTTTGCAGATAATGTACTACAAATGGTACAATGTAGCGGACATGTATTGGGAGAAGGAATTAAGATTAGTGTATCTACTTTAGTAAGTGTAGCTGTAAATATTGCCTCCAATGTTGTCAAAAATCAGTTGAATAATAAAACTGTAAATCAGAGCTTATCCAACATGGGTGTGCAGAAGCAAATTGCTGATGCGGCTTACGCATATTACCAAGAAAATAAAGGGCAGATGGGTTTCTTGGATTATCTAACTTTAGGTTCTCTTGCAAATAATTACTTCAAAGGCCTTAACCTCATGGCTTGGTGGTCAAAAGGAGACTTCTTAAAACTCAACAGATTAGTAATTGAAAATGTTCATATACCTGATGAAGTAAAAGTGCAGCTTGTTGAAGCTGGTATACAGGATATCCAAGATGGATTTGCTGGTATAATGCGAGAAGGTGCAAATACGGGTGTTTTTGTGTCAAGTCTTGGTTTATTCCCAAGTGTAGGCAAAGGAATACGAGCACCATTTAAATCCGGAACACAGCAATCCATTGTAAACGCAGGAAGCCAAAGTCTTTCAAATAGTCAGGTGAGAGTTTGGTATGACAATCAATTAAGGAGTCTTAACACTTCTGTTGATTTTACAGAGCAGAATGCGATGGCACTTCATTTTCAAAGAAATAGCTTAAAGATACGAGCACGAGGAATGATGTCAGATAGAGCAGCAGCTAAACTTCTTGAAACGACAGATCCAATTCGTCCATTTAAATATTATGTTGACAAGTATTCTTCACAAGGTTATTCTGGAAAAGCACTATGGGAAAGAATTATTCAGGGTTCAAGTACCCCCAATGCAGGAGTGAATGGTAGATTTGGTATAAAATAAACTTATTATGATAACAGAAGAATTATTAACGAAAGAAATTGTTTGGAAAAAGCATTCAACACAGGAGAGGTACTTTTTTCATTATGAATATGAAAAATTAATTCTGTTGCGAATTAATAATTTTCCTGATGAACCCTTATATACCATACTAGAAGGGTTAAATATACTCGACCTTGATGATAAGCCTGCTAATTGGCATCTTCAAGGCATGTAAGTATATCTTAACAAAATAGCATCAGCACTAATTACTAATACATAAAACAACAACATGAAGAAAATTATGCAGCGAACAGGGTTATTGATCTGTATGCTATTTTGTTTAAATTTTTCTTATGCTTCATTCCCGATGGAAGTAAAGAAAGACAGTACTACGGTAGTTGATACACGTGAAGCAAATAGGGAATTAATGCTACGGGTATCAAAGATGACCGTAAAGGAATATGAAACATTTACGGGTAAGAAGATGAATTTTTTTGAAAGACTCTCATTTAAAGCTTACAAAAGAAAGCTTGCAGCCCGTGCAGCAAAAAGTTATTATGATGACGATACCGAAGGATTTAATTTTGGCGGATTTACGGCAGGATTTTTATTAGGTGGTATTGGTGTATTACTTACTTATCAGTTCTCCGGAGATCGCAACAAACGCAAGTGGTCATGGATTGGTTGGGGTAGTTGGATTATACTATTCCTCATCATATTCCTTGCTACCAAGAAATAAGTAGTTATAAACTTTTTTCATAATTATAGTTTTAAGTTTTGGTCACGGCCTGGGTATCTACCCGGGCCACCTTTTTTTAAACAGCCGTAAGAAAAAACCTGCCCTCGCACGTTGGTCATCGCCCCCTGATCCCGTTGTCATGCTTTTGGTGGTGTTGCTGTGATCCCCCACGCTTCGATGTCAGCGGCACATCCTCTCTTCGTTCGGCCGCGCCACTGCCATGCTCTGCACAGCACCACAACCAAAAGTCGGGCGGCAGCCATCGCTCACACGGCCGCCCTCACGCCAACGGGAACAGGGGTGAGCCATTGAAACATAACGTGCGTTATAGTCAAACCCTGCGGGCTCCGCTACGCTGCGGGCTATCGCCTTTGCCTATAACAGCATTATGTTAAATATCCAACGGCTCTGTTATATGCTGTCCGCTTCGCTTTACAGCAGGGTGGCTACGCCGGATATTTGTTTGTTTGGGTTGCCGGATGTGGAACGGGCTGTATGGCTGCCGCAGCCGCCGTAAATGGCTGCTAATTTGAAACCGTGCTGGCGGCTTTGGCTTGCACAAAAAGGTAAACGATCGCCCGCAGGATGGTTCAGTGCAACTACACCAAAAGGGGGCAATCGTTTACCTTTTTGCGCTGCCATCATCCCGGGGAAGGATGTTCGTTTTTTCTTTTCAATTGAAAAATAAACAAGTATTTTTATGGGGTAGGTAAGTTCTTTGAGTGAAGCCCCTGGAAGCTTCCCGTATTTTTTGTGGTGTAGTAAAATGGGTATGGTAATTATTATGCTTTTGGCTTACGCATAGCAGGAATCAGTTCCCGCAAACTGGCCGATGGTACAGGTAATGAGGGGCAAGTAAAGAATGAGTTTGGTTACAACGATAAAGAGCTCTTTGATGATGGGGATTTGAATTGGAGTGATTATGGGTTCAGGAATTATGATGCGCAGATAGGGAGGTTTACGCAACTAGACCCACTAACTGATGAATATCCGGTATATGCACCCTACCAATTTGCTGGGAACGATCCAATTGCAAATGTTGATTTGGATGGATTGGAACCGTTTAATGCACTTTTCACGGGGGCTGGAACTGCTGCTGCTGACTTAGGTAATGTTACTGTTTCGGCCGTTAGGCATGTAGCTGTGGCAGCAGCCCCCAATGCTCTTTCAATCGGGGGAAGCTTTTTAAAGGGATTAGGACAGAGTGCATTGGGTACATTAGCAGGTATTGGCAATGCTCTCATACACCCGATAGAAACAGGAAAAGCAGTAGGGCATGCACTAGCGCATCCAGTACAAACTGGCCAGGCATTATATAATGCTGCAAAAAATACGTATAAAGAGTTTAAGAATGGTGATGCCAATAAGAGAGCCAATATATTAGGTAATTTAACTGGAGATATTGCTCAGGCATTTATAGGAACCGGAGAAGTAAAAGCTGCTGCATATGCTTTAGAAGCATCGAAAGTAGAAAGAGTTTTGCTTAAGTTTGGAAAAGAGGCACAACAATCTGCTTTAAAAGCTGAGAAGGCATTAGCTGAAGTAAATGAAAAACTAACTAAATCTACCTTAAAGCTTGGGCAAGAAATGCATAAAGCTTATCGGGCTAATGAGGTTTTAGATGGGGTAAGAATAAAAGAATTTAGATTGCCAAGTGGGAAAAGGATTGATTTTATAGATTTGGAAAATAGGATTATTTATGAACTAAAGCCTAACAACCCGAGAGCTATTAAAATGGGGCATAAACAACTGGAAATGTATAAGGCGGAAATAGAATCAATGCCTCGCTTTAAAGGAGGTAAATGGCAAACAGTTTTAGATACATATTAATATGGATAGTAGAGAATTTAAGAATAAGTTGTTTGATAGTGAGGCTAAAGCCAATGGTTTTGAAAAAGCCTTTAGTGGATGGATAAAAGAGAGTGCAGAATGTATTGCCGTACTCGAACTTCAGAAATCGAACTATGGAAATTATTCCGAATTGAATATCAAAATTTATATTCAAGGGATATTTGGCAATCAGTATAAAAAAAGTAAAGAGCTAATAAAAAAAGACATCGGAGATATATTTACAAGAGCTCCTCATAATTATAAAGATACTTTTGATTTTGATAAAATAATGGATGACGATTTACGGAAAGAAAGATTGTCCTCTTTATTTAAAGAATTCATTGTTCCGTACACAGAAAAGACACTCACTGTTGAGGGGATAAAACAACTAGCTAAACAAGGCGATATTTTTTTGTTGCCAGCAATTAAAGAGGAATTGGGTATTCGGTAAATCGCTTTTTTTATTTTTGCATTGGCTACTTTAGCCGGGTTAGGAAATGCGATTATCCATCCTATTGAAACAACAAAAGCGGTAGGTCAGGCATTAGCGCATCCAGTGCGAACTGGTCAGGCACTTTACAGTGCTGCAAGAAATACTTATAATGAGTTTCACTGCAACCTCCGAGATCCCTATTAAATAAAGCGTTCAATATATTGGACATGTACAGAACGGGGTGGCACTTGTAAGGTTATTGAACCCGGCTGTAAGTACCCCTTATTTCAGACAGTTTTTTTTAGAGTTTTATCACTTTTTAATAGGTTCATTTTCCATTCGTACGGTGTTGTAAGTACCCCTTATTTCAGACAGTAAGGCCATCCAATACCTGCGAGGGCCGGTTATTATAATCGTCGATTGCTTTGGCAAGTTCCATTTCTAACTGACTGATATCTTTAATGGATTGCCGGTACAGGTATCGGTATTTAAGCGTACGGTTCAGGTATTCTATCATGGAGTTGGAAAAGCTGATATCCTTTTGTGCGCGGCAATACATCTCAAAAGAGCCTTGTTAACCGCCAGTAAACTTCTGTTCTGCGCAATTGCCTGAAGTGTATCTAAAAAATCAGTTTTCTCCTGCGACAAACCGGCTCCATACAACTCTTTCAAATTTCTTTTCCTCCAATAGCTTCGCGTAGACCTTGGAATCATCTGTAGTTGCGATTCGGACAAGAGGGATAATTGAAAAGCGAAAGGAATAATGGGATGGTAGGATCCCCTGGCTTGTGTTTTCATCGGTTGTGAAAATACAATTACTGAGATTTATATTGCACTTTTGGGTCCATTCCCCTATGTTCTAGAGGTTATGTGGATCAATAACGGACAGGCCTTCTATATTTTTAAAATCGGAGATATTGCGGGAAATAAGCACTAAATCATACACCTGTGCTGTAGCAGCAATGATTGCATCGGGCAACTTGGTTTTATACTTTTTTCTAATTTCAATGCTTGCTTCTACTACCTCGTTGGTCAAGTCAAAAATTGTTGAATCATTGATAAAATCGGAAAGCGTTTTATAATGTTCGTCAGTGGCATTAAATCCAAGTACTTCTATTTTTGTAACTACTGAAATATGCGGAACAGCATCAACAACTTTATTCATAAACTCCATTCCCAAAGCAGGGTGCTTACCGCCGAGATAATCAATTACTGCATTAGTGTCAATTAAATACCGTGGCTGTTCCATTCTTTACGGCTTTGGGTTACATAGTTCTGAAGTTCATCTGCTACATTGCCGGGCAGTTTGCCAGCGTACTTTTCAGAAAGCTTCTGCTGAGTCTGAACACTTTTTTTAAGAACTTTAATAATATGTAAATCTTCCAGGTCTTCTAAAAGCCTGTAAGCCTTGTTATTATTAATTTGTACTAACACCGTTTCCATGTTTTAAAATTGTATGCTTCTGTGATTGTGTTTACCTATCAATACAAAGCTATTTGATTTTCTGAAATGAAAAGTATTAAAATTAAACGGCCTTATTGGGTAAAAATAGGTTAAACAGCAGCAATAGGCTATAGCAGCAGAAATAGACGCAGCCGCCATAACCCCACCGGTAACCATTACCACCCCTCGTGTTCAGTCTCCCATCAGCCAGGCCGAGCTTAATAATGGCTCGGTATCCACTATTCTTAAATACCTTTTTTACGATAATTATGAGTTTAGTAAGGCCAGTGCTTTTCATAGTGGGTTTGAGAATTCGATTGCTTATGCCGCTGGTGATGGGAATGTGCAACCCATCAGCCCGTCTGCCCGCACGGTAAGTATGCCAACCGGCAGCCTTATCCGTGTGCTGGGCACGGGTATTTTTTTAAGCAACACGCAGTACTACGATGAAGATGGCCGCCCGATACAAAGCATAGAAGAGAACCTTAAATCGGGCAAAGACATAACCACCCTGCAATACCATTTTGATGGCCGCCTGCTTAGTACCCATACCCGGCACCAGAACACGGGCTCAGACTTTAATAACTATACGGTACTCACCAAACACCTGTTTGATAAAATAGGGCGTGTAACCTCGGTACAGAAGAAGTATGGCGGGCAGGATTTTGTAACCATCGGCAATTATGATTTTGATGATATGGGCCGGCTGAAAACCAAACACCTGGCCCCCGGCTACAAAGGCAGCGGAGGCGCCGAGCTGGAATCTTTAGCGTACAGTTATAATATCCATAGCCAGATAACGGGCATAAATAAAGACTATGCCCTTAAAACCCCTGGGCTGTACAACAAATGGGGCCATTATTTTGGGCTGTACATAGGCTACGATAACAAAGACGGAACCTTTGCCAAAGCCGAACTGAACGGGCAGGTAAGCGGGCAGTTATGGACTACCATGGGTGATGATGCGCAACGCCGGTATGATTACACCTACGATAATGCGGGCAGGCTACTATCGGCCAATTTTACCGAACGTGAAAAGCCTGGCGATACCTGGAATACGGAAAAGATGAACCTGGGGGTAAGCGGCCAGAACGGCAGGATAGGCTACGACCTGAATGGCAATATACTTAGCATGATACACAAGGGGGTACTGCCGGGCAGCAACGGAACGGTAACGGTAGACGACCTGAGCTATACCTATGCGGCTTACAGCAACAAGCTGCTGAAGGTAACCGATGCCAGCCCCCTGGGCAACCTGAATGGCAGCCTTGGCGATTTTAAAGATGGCAGCAATGGCAGTGATAACGATTATGTGTATGATGATAATGGCAACCTGGTAATTGACCTTAATAAAAATATCACTCCCCCGCCGGGTTCTCAACCCGGTATTGCTGGGGTAGGGGGAGTGATTTATAATTACCTGGATAAACCGGAACAGATAACCCTTGCGGGCAAGGGTGTAATAAAGATCGTGTACGATGCGGATGGCAATAAGCTGCAGCGCATGTACCTGCCCGAAGCGGCCGATAAGCCCAATGCCACGGTAACCACGTATATAGACCAGTACCTGTACCAGGAAATCGTAGCTAAAAAGGATATTACCGCAGCCTATACCAAACCGGGTGGTACGGTACAATACCTGAATTTTGAGGAGGGCCGTATACGGGTGGTACAACCGGTAACGCAGAACAATGGCTTTGAGGCCTTACAGATAGCGGGCAGCATAAGCCTGCCCAATGGCAAGCAGGGCAGCATGGATTATTATATCCGCGATTACCAGCAGAATGTTCGGGTGATAGTAACGGATGAAACGCACCTGAGCAGTGGCACCGCCAGCATGGAGCAAAGCCGTGCCACGCAGGAAGAGGGTGTATTTGGGCAAACAGGCGGAGCCAATGAACTGGCGCAAACCCGTTGGCCTGTAAACCAGATACCGGGGCAGCAATCGGGCGGCGGATGGCAGAACCCCAATATCGGCAACAGTGTAGCCAGGCTGGGCAACCTGGCGGCGGGCAAGGTGGGCCCCAACAGCTTACTAAAGGTAATGGCGGGCGACCAGGTAAGTGCCACGGCGCAGTACTACTACCAGCAGCCGGCGGGTAATAGCGGCAGCAGCAATATAGTATCCAATGTAATAAACAGCCTGGTGGCGGTACTCAACAGCAGTGCCCCCGACCTTATCCACCGGCACCTGGGCGATATTACCAGCCAGTTAACGCGCGATCCCGCACTGGGCAGTATTATACAGCCTACAGAGGGCAGCCTGCCTTCGGGCCCCAAAGCGTATTTATCGGTTTTATTTTTCGATGAAAGGTTTAACTTTATCGGCGAAGCCAGCAACCAAAAGCAGGCCACGGAGGCAGACAACAGCAATGCCAGCCTTACCCTGCTAAACCTGAAAGCCCCTAAGAACGGCTATGCTTATATTTATGTAAGCAACAGCAGCGACGTTAACGTGTTCTTTGATAACCTGAAAGTAGCGCATAACCGGGGCAGGATAGTGGAAGAGAACCACTATTATGCGTTCGGCTTACGCATAGCAGGAATCAGTTCCCGCAAACTGGCGGATGGAACAGGTAATGAGGGGCAGGTGAAGAATGAGTTTGGTTACAATGATAAAGAGCTCTTTGATGATGGGGATTTGAACTGGAGTGATTATGGGTTCAGGAATTATGATGCGCAGATAGGGAGGTTTACGCAATTGGATCCGCTTACGCATGATTATCATTTCTTAACCCCATATCAGTATGCGAGTAATGATCCGATTACTAATATTGACCTGGACGGACTAGAAGGTGTGGGAGCTACGATATTTAAAGGGGCTACAGAAGCCATTGCGACCGCCTCAGCAGATATGGCAAGATTAGCTGGTAAAGAAATTGGCGAAGTTGTGGTTAAAACTTCAATAAAGAAAGTAGCTGCAAAAGCTGCTGAGAAAGCTGCAATGAAGCTTTTTAATGAGGTGCTTAAATACAGTGCGATGTTGGCAAATGCGGCATTGGGGGAGCTACAGCAGCGGAATGAGAGCCAGCAGGCAGGGCAGCAGGCGAAAGATGTGCAGGCAAAAAGTAGTTCACAACCTAGTATAAGGCCGTATGATGTTGACGGTGGTACTAGATTGCCAAAACAAATACAAACAATTAGTGGTAAAGTTTCGTTGCGGTTTACTTCAAATACTTCAGATAGCCACACATCTGATAATTTGATTTCTCCAAACGCGGTTTCATCATTTGTTGAAGGAATTAAGTTGGCAAATGAAAATGGGGCTGCAATTACAGACTTGACAATATCTGCAACCACAAATGGAACTCACGACATGAAAAACAAACCTTATCCAAACTGGAACCGATCGCGGAGTACCCATTATGTTCGAAATGGGGCGCGAGCTATTGATATTGATGACATCAACGGGTTAAATCCAAATAAATTTAATAAAGTTAAAATTTTAATGGAAGCATTGCGAACACAGCCTGGAATATATGAAGTATATGGGCCAGGATTTGATTTTAAAAATGGTAACTGGATAAGTAGCCAACATCACACTACATGGATTCACGCTTCATTCAAATAATTGAAATATGAAAAGGTATTTTATTTTAGGATTGTTGTATCTCTTTCTTTCCTCTTGTGGCCCAATTGAGAATAGAAAAGATGGCTTATCTGTTGATACAACAGTAGTGCATGACAAATTATTAAATCGAACTCCGAACAAACTTATTCAATATCGCAACATAGTTTCAAAGCTTGATTCTTTTGAAATTAGTTCAATATCGAGCGCAATTCAAAGATATAAGGATTTGTTTGTTACAGAGTCAAAAGAGAAATGCGATTCGGCTTTTGTTATTTTTAATGAATTTTATGAAAAGGTAGATCGCTGTGTTAATTTATTGCACCAAAAAAACGCTGATAAATTTGATTCATTATTCATAGTCTATGACAATAATAAAGAAAGGCCAAAGTTGTCCAAGACAATTCTTGATTATAAGAATAAAATAGAAAGAAATGGTTTTTTAATTACAATGGATGAGGGAACGACTTTTCTTAAAAAGGATTGGGATTTCATTGAAAAATTTTTTCGCCCTTTTGTTTCACAAGCATTATCACTTTTTTTAGAACATGTCAATATTGAGAACAAGGAGGGCTTTTCTACAGATGGGGGAATATATATCACCTTTAAACAGTTTGTTGATCGTATTGTTTGGTGGGAAACGTTTGTTGCGAAGCATGATAATTTTGTTTTGTTGCAAATGTCTGAAAATATTAGACGGGACTATATCACTTTTCTCTTTAAAGGAATGGATAATACACCATTACTTGATTTTCAGTCGAAGAAGTTATCGGATTTTTATAAAGATGCTTATAAGTATCTAGTTGAAAAATACCCTAAATCAGAAGTAGCAGCTTTAATAAAGCCATATTACACTATGTTTGAAAATGGTGAAAATCATAAAGCACAGATATTACTGCATCAGTATACTTCAAAAGGGATAGTTAATGAATAACATATTTACTTAACTACTACGCTTTTGGCTTACGCATAGCAGGAATCAGTTCGAAGAAACTGGCAGATGGTACGGGTAATGAGGGGCATGTTACGAATGAGTTTGGTTACAATGATAAAGAGCTCTTTGATGATGGGGATTTGAACTGGAGTGATTATGGGTTCAGGAATTATGATGCGCAGATAGGGAGGTTTGTGCAGATTGATCCGCTGGCTGATTCCTATGAAGGATTAACATCTTATCATTACGCTGCTAATGAGCCGATAGGAAATGTAGATATAGATGGTTTAGGTGTTGGCGATGTCATTAAAGCTGGGGTGCAGGCAGGTACCTATGGAACTTCAGCAGAGGTTATTGTGTCGGCTGTGCGGAAAACAGCTTCTACTGTTGCCTCTAATACTGGTTCAATAGGCAATGCTTTATTAAAAGGTCTTAAATTTGCTGGCGGAGCATTAGCGCAAGCAGGCAGATTAGCTTATGATGGAGCAGTTAGTGGAGCAAGAACGTTTAATACATATCTGAATCCGTTAGCAAGTGCTTATGAATTTATAACCGGGAAAAGCACAGAAAGTGATTTTACCGCTGATAAGTCGAGGGCAGTTTCAGGGGTTGAGGCGGGAATATCCTTAATTCCTGGGGCGAAAGGAGGACTTGGTCTACTCAAGGCAGGAGAGAAAGCTTTTGTAAAAGCATTGCCTAAGTTTGCCCCTAAAGTTGAAGCTGCTGTCGCTAAGGAGGGAAGTAATCTTCTTTCAAAGGCAGAATTGCTTAGAATTGAAAATGCCGCAACAAGAATTAACAAGCCAATTACTGTTGTTGGCAGCCGTGCAAGTGGTAAGGCAGGTGCTTATTCTGATTGGGACTATGTTATAGAAGGTCTTAACAGTAGAAGCTGGAGTAAGATTAAGAATTCATTACCTGGCTCTCGTTCAATATTGGATAATACTCCAAGAAATATTGACATCTTCAAAGGTCCCGTTAATCCGAATCTCCCACACATTACAATTTACCCACGCTAATATTTTAAGTATGAAATTGGAAGATGAAATATTAGTAAATAAATATGGACAAGGGCTGGTTGTGATAGAGCAATTAACTGAGATATTTGGTTTATTGGATTGGACTCAAAAAAAGTCATTTCTTACTGATATCCTTTATTTGATAATGCAATCAAAACCTAAAGAAGAAGATATAGAACCAGCTATTAAAGAAAGTGGGTTGAAGCCCACGTTTACGCCATGCGTACTTTTACGAAAAGGAGTAGCTAACCATCATTTAATAAAAATTGTTAAGTTACCTGAAGTAGAATTAGACAAAGCAATTGTTTTATTGTTACATTTGTTCAAAGTAGCTTATAAAAGGAGATTTATTATTGAAAAAGACAATCCTGATAAGTGGTGGTATTGGGATTTATCTGACAATAAGAAAGTTGAAATGGTAATCAAAAAATCATAAATAATAAGAGGCCGTCTCGAACTAAAAATTGAGCATTTTCTTTTTTGGCTTGTTCAAGGGTCTATTTTGGGATGGCCTCAAAAGAAAGGGCTGCAACCTCCGAGATCCCTATTAAATAAAGCGTAAATATATTGGACATGTACAGAACGGGGTGGCACTTGCAAGGTTATTGAACCCGACCAGTAAAGAATTTTAAAAGGGAAAAGTATTTAATAGATTGAAACATTTGAGAAGTAAGAAAACTATATTGATTATTCTTTGTTTTATAATACATCGTGCGGAATCCCAATCCATTAGTCAATTAAAAGGTGTATGGAAGGGTAGCTTGAAGGACTCTGTTGCTGCATTTGATTATACTTTACGAATAGAGAAAGTTTTTGGTAATAAGTTTTTCGGAACTTCCATTTCATCTAATCAATCGTTCTATTGTGAAACGCGGGTGTTTGGCAGTGTAAAAGGAGGAAAGATAACACTATATGAAGCAGAGATAGCTAAAACGAATTATAAGAATAAAGCAGTTTTATGCCTACTCGCATTAAACGTATCAATGAGTAATGGAATAATCACCGGTAAATTTAGACCTATTACAAATTCCGCAAATTGTTTGCCTGGTTCGGTTAAACTATTATTCAGTGAGCCGATTGCGGAAAAGGACAAGAAAGAGGGCGTAGTTGATCAGGAATCAGTGAAGCGTGTCGAAAGACTCTCCGGTGAGACAGTAACGGGAAGCACTGCAAAAGCTAACTATGAAGGAATATCCCAACCTAAGAATATCATTCTCGCACAACGGGAAACTGACCTTCCTGTATTTTATAATTCCCGTTCTCTGGCACTTATCCGGGAAATCCATATTGAGGCTGACGAAGCAGAAATAGATGTTTATGACAATGGCATAGTAGATGGCGATTCCATTACATTAATCGATAATCATGTTCCTGTTTTTCAGAAAGCAGGTTTGTCTACCAAAGCATTAAAGTATTCAATCAACAACAAACAAACAGAAGTGCATAGCATTGCTTTTTTTGCAGATAATCTGGGTTCTATCGCTCCTAATACAGGGCTTATGGTAATTACAGCAAATCGCAAGAGATGGGAGATTAATTTTTCGTCAGATTTTTCTAACACATCATTTGTAAAAATTATACTCAATAAAAAACAGTGACGCTTTTATTATTTAACCAAAACCAAAGTTTATGTTGAGAAAATTAGGATCAACTATGCTCATTTTACTGTCAGTGTTAACCCTTTCAGCCGCTGTGCCACCGGTTAGGGAAACATCAACTGCTGCAGTTCCAGAATCGGCTTCAGCAGCTAAAGTGGAAACAAAAACGAGCTACAAAGATTTAAGAGCGATGGCAGAAGAAGTAAAGGGCGAAAGGCTTAACCTTAAAGAGAAGCTTACGCTAAGCATTGCGGCCAAAGCAATGAATAAAGCTTCGAAAAAGTCAGGCCACTCTGCCAGCAGCAGCGGAGAGAAAAGCAAATTAGTTGCCGTTATTCTATGTCTTTTTCTTGGTGGTTTAGGTATTCACAGATTCTATCTGGGATATACATTGATCGGAGTTATCCAACTACTTACCCTGGGTGGTTTGGGTATTTGGGCATTAATTGATTTGATCAGGATTGCCGTTGGTGATCTTGAACCAAAAGATGGCAGCTATTCCTAGCAAGTAATAAGTAAACGGGGCATTGGAATGACTTTGGTCATTTCATTGCCTCTTTTTACTGTTTACGGCAACCTCTGAGATCAGTGTAGACGAGTTGGCGAAGTTGAAGGTGTAATAAATTCACTTCTGAATGTGCGAGCTGCCTTGCGGAATAAGGATGGCTAATGCGATTGTCAGAGGAGTAGATAAAGAATTAGAGTTTGCAATTGAAGTTGATTTGTAGGTCGAAATAATAGAAAATGAAATTGTTTATCTTCCTTTTAGCGATAACCTTTATTGATACTGATTTATATGGTCAGAAATTAGGTTACAACAACGATACAGCTGTAAAGAGTTCTGTTTCATCCTGGCTTCAGGACTATGCGGACAGCATTAATGAACTTATTATTGTTAATGAGACAGAGTTTACAAAGGATAAACGGGCTACTTACCTGAAGAAAAGTAAGTTGGTTAATATGGGAATTTATATAAACCCTTTAAAATGGGGACTTAGAACAAGTACAATTTCCGAAGAAAGTGAGTTTGGATTTATTTACGAGAATAAGGATATCTATGCGAAAATAGTGACGGAATCGTCCAATGTTGATATGGAGTTATTACCTGCTCTTATTTTGATTAGCGCAAACAATATTAGTCCGGATGTTAATTTGATAAAACTTGAATATAGAACCGTAAATGAGTTGCCGGTTGTTTTTATGGAAATAGAATATATTGTTGCTAATATAAGGCTAACTTCTTTTAGGTATGCTTATTCAAATCAATCCGGAACCATCCAGGTTGATGCAGTGGTTGCTAGTAAAAGAAAAGCCGAATATTCCGGTATAATAGAATCTTTTTTGAACGGAATTACTGAAATTAATTAGTACATTGATAATATTCTGGAAAATGAAAAATGCGTATTTAAAAGGATTGATATTTTTTTTGGGGTTGGGTTTTTCGGTTGGTGCCAAATCTCAAGTTGTAGACGAAGTTATTAATAGATATATCTCAGCTATTGGCGGTGCTGAAAAATGGAGGCAGATAAAATCTGTAAGAATAGAAGGTATAGTAGCACTCAAGGATGAAGTATCAGGAAAGCCTACCGGAGCCGAATTTCCTTTAGTGCTTGAGGCAGTTCATTATACCGGAGCTAGAACTGTTTTAAAAGTGTTAGGACTCGAGTTTGTAGACCTACTAACGCCAGATGGTAATTGGTTACTGGATCCCTCATCGGGCGATACTACTTTTAGAAAAGCCTCAGATGGTGAGTTTTTATCCAAAGTAGACAATCTTGATGTGCAGGATCTGTTTATTGACTATGCGAATAAAGGGGCTAAGGTTGAGCTATTGAGTAATGTAACGGAGAACAATATTGAGTATTATCGAATTAAAATGACAACCCGGTACAAATCTATAAGGGAGTATTATATTAATAAAAAGACATCGCTTGTTGACAAGTATATAGCCACGGAGGGAAACGATTCAGCTACAAAAAAGGATGTTGTATATAACTTATTTAATTACCGAACGGGGCCAAATGGGCTCAAAATTGCATACGGTTCCGATAACGGAAAGATGATTCTTACTACAACAAAAATTATTTTCAACCCCAGAATTGATGAATCAATTTTTCAGATTAAGTAATTTGTAAAGCTGAAAGGATAACTAGATGTAATAAAACCGACAAAGGCTCCGAAAATTTGGACCATACAATCCCCCCGGGTGCCGCCCCTACAGGGCTCGGTAATTGATTGGGGATATTTGGGTCTATAAACATGTAGCCCCTGTGGGGCAATACAATTGGGGTTATATAATGTACCCCGGAGTTCGCGCCAATCGGTTATATAATTTCGCCCGCTTGCATATCCGGGCTTATAATAAGTCTTGACTGCGATACCGTGTTTATTTATCTTTATCTTGATAATAAAAACAGTTGCAGATGAAATTGATCCTGGTAATTCTCGCGTGTATTGGTTTTACCTACAGTTATGCTCAACCTAAGCCGGTAAAAATTCCGGCCCTGGATTCTGTTTTACCGGGCTATCAGTTTACCGTGGGTGATACAATGGGGCACACCTTTACCACGGTAATAAAGCCTGCCGAGTTTCGGGGAGGTCTCGGCGCGTGGGTCGCCTACCTGGAAAAGAATCTTAATCATGAATTAGGAGCTAAATACATCAAGCTGAAGAAATCGGATACGATGGCGAGCCAATCCGTGATTGTATCATTCATTGTTAACGCGAATGGGATGGTAACAGAAGTGAGCGCGGAAAAAGAAGGAATACATCCCAAACTGGCAGAGGAAGCGATGCGGGTAATAAGGGATGGGCCCCGCTGGGAGCCTGCCAGGATAGATGTATTTGAAAACATAAATGGAGAAATACCTGTTCAGCAAATCCTGGAAAAAAGTAAAAAAGGCTTTCCGCGCTCAATATTCAGACATCTCCAGAAGATAACTTTTGTTAATACGCGATAGTGCTTAAGGTAGGTCAATAATTACCTATGCGTTTGTAGTTCAGAATGTATCTTTTCAAGTATCTGATGAAAGGCCCTGCCAAATTTTCCCACCAGTTTATCTCCCTGATTTTGTGTGTTAGCGAAAAAAGTATTGGTTTCCCGGTAAATACGTTTACTACGGGTGCTGGAGGATGATAAAGAAGGTGACAGTGAAAAGCTACTGTTTAGCTTGTTGGCGGGTAGCCAGTAAAAGAACAAAAATCCCTGCCCTTCGGTAGCTACAAGGGTTACCGGAATAGCAGCCATACCCAGACCGGTTACTATATATCCCGCAATCTTTTCTCCTTTACTCACCAACTTGCCTCTCATAAAGTCAATAGTAATATAATCCTTTTCCTTTTTTTCTTTTATGTGAACGGAGAATGTATGAGGTTCTGCGTTAAAAGCCGCTATTTGCCTTTCTATTTCAGTAACCAGTCTTTCTTTATAAAATGGGTTGATATTTTCAAGGCCAGTCCACTCTATCCCAATGCTTTTGGTATTCCGGGGGTTTTTAAGCTCATTTAATTGAAGGGTTTTACATGAGCTGAATAAAATGCAAGCACATAACAACTGTATTAAGTTTCTCATACCAGTAACTAATTTTCTTTATTATGTAAAGGAACAACCCATGTACCTAAACATGCCGGCAAAATGATCAATGTATCCAATAAGAGGATGAACAGCCGGTTTACTACAAATCTTAAGGTAGTAGGTGGGGCCAGGCATGGTAACTCACCTAAGCCCGTTGTCTTTATGAACAGCTTCTCCTCAGCAACCAGCTTAAAATCGACTTAAACAAAGCTTAAATCAGCCTTAAAGCAGATCATCAATAAATTTCGGTAGCCGATAGCTATCCAGCTAGTGCAAACACACTCACCTGGCTATGTTAAGAAAAACGTAAAGCAGGAATTTTGCGAAATCCCCACTGAGTGTTTACACAGTATAGCCTTCGAATAGGCTGTAAAGACTTGTAGTCTAAAATCTACAGGCATCACAAGCTGAGGGGAAAAAAGCATACAAAATTTAACTGCAAGGGTATGAAGTTGATGTTTAGCAAAGGATTAAGGCGATTACCGGTATTATTTTTGACTTTATTATGCTTTGCATCCCTTTCAGTGCGTGCCCAGAACTGTACTGTTAACGCCGGTGTTCCTGAAAGTATCTGCCCGGGTCAGAAAATGGTGCTGAAAGGGGTATTTACAGGGCTTTTTACTTCAACGGCAGTTTGGTCGCAGGTGGGTGGGCCGGCAGTTACCATAGGCACACCAGTTATAAGCGGGTCTGATATTACCGCTAATGTTACCGGTTTTTCACCCGGCAACGTCTATACTTTCCGCATTAGTGCCCGTTGCCAGGATGGTTCGCAGGTTTTCCAGGATGTTGTTTTTACCACCCTGGCGGCTACTAAAGCCACCGTAGGCAGCAATATCACTTCCTGCCCCGGCCTGGTTACCCTTACCGGAAACGCACCAGGTGTTAATGAAACAGGTGACTGGAGCATTATTACCCGCCCTTACGGCATGCAAATCAACAGCACCAATTCTCCTACCTCAACCGTTACACTTCCAACAGATTCTACAGCCAGTGCTGTTTTTAAATGGACCATCATTAATACCAATGGATGCGCCTCCGCGGCGCAAATGACGGTTACTAATATCGGTGCCAACCCGGTTATTACGGCCGGCGGCAACCAAACCCTTAGTAATTGTTACAATCTTACCCAGTCTACTAATCTCTTTGCTTCATATGGCGGTAATGGTTTTATGGGGCAGCAGGGTACCTGGTCTTTTGTAAGCGGTCCATCCACCCCGGTTTTTGGCAATGTGAATAGTCACAGAACTACCGTTTCCAATCTTGTTACCGGCACTTACCGGTTAAGGTGGACGGTTGCCGGCCCCTGCGCTAACGGTTCGGCTGAAATGACCATAACGGTGCCGCCACCTACACAATCGATCACCAACTCTAATGGAGCCAACCTGATTTTCTGTGATAGCAGAACGGCCACGGTGTTAAACGGAACTATTCCTGGTTATACCAATGAAGTAGGAACCTGGTCGGTAATTAACGGAACCGCTACTTTATCAGACCTGCATGCGCCTTCTATCACCGTTACCAACCTGGTACCACCCACCTTTACCCGGCTGCGTTATACCATTGTTAACTCAGTAACAGGCTGTACCAGCGCGGCGGATTTTAATATCACCTACTCACCGCAGGTATCGGTGGCATCTATAAACGGGCCTATTACAGCACTGCCTTCAACCGCTACAGCGGTTACCATTCCCTATACCTATACAGGTGGTAACCAAACCCTGTGGCAACTGGTAACCGCACCAATAGGATCAACCCTTGCGGCATCCGGTACAACAGCTTACCAGAATATTGATGAATCGCCGATTAACCTCACGGGTCTCGACAAGGTAGGAACCTATAATTTCCGCCTTGCAAGGGTAACCAATAATGCCGGCCAGGGTGGATGTGAGAATGCATTTGCCGACCTGGCCGTGGTTATTTCCCAACCACCTACCGCCGCTAACGCCGGTACATCCGGGGCTGTTGCCTGTAATGTGTTTACCACCACACTAGCGGGTAACGCGCCCACTACAGGAACAGGATACTGGTCGCAGGTAAGCGGTCCCAGTACAACCGTATTTGCGGATATATATGACAGGGCAACAGGTATCAGTAATCTTACCAGCGGTGCTTATGTATACCGCTGGATCATTACAGGTGGCTATGGCGCAACGGATGCCCAGGCGGATGTTACGGTAACAGTAGCCTCTATGACACCCACAACGGCGGATGCCGGACCCAGCCAGCTGGTGTGTAACCAGACGCCTGTTAAACTGGCGGGTAATACCCCAGCTCTGAATGAAACAGGTACTTGGACCATCTCACCTGCGGTGGGAACTTTTGTAAACATTCACGATCCGAATACAAAACTTACAGGCCTGGCAGATAACAGTTCCTATACCTTAACCTGGACCATCACCAACTCCTGCGGATCCAGCTTTTCCAATACTACGATAACCACTTCCAATACAGCGGGACCGAAAGCGGCCGTAGCCGGTTCCCCCCAGTGTTTATCATCAACTGCAACCGTGTTCAATCTTTCGGGCAACGCCCCAACCGGCCTGGAAACCGGTACCTGGGCCTATGTCAGTGGTCCCAATACACCTTCCATCACGTCCATAAACTCCAATACCACTACGGTAACAGGTGTGGTAAATGGTACCTATAAATTTGAGTGGAGCCTTAATACGCCCACTTGTACAGCCACCCGTGATACCGTTACCATTACGGCATCAGCTGCCGCAACGGTGGCTACTGTAACAACAACGCCCATCAATCTTTGTAATGCAACCCAGATTACCCTTGCAGGAAATACACCCACTATCGGAACGGGTAAATGGACACAGGTTGGGGGGCCGGGTGGGGCCATCATTACAGACCCGCTTTCTCCCACTTCAACGGTTACCGGTTTAACAGCAGGAACTTATATATTCAGGTGGACTATTTCTAACGGAGCCTGCAGCAGCAACTCCGCGGATGTGAAGTATAATAACTCAGCACCACCCGTTACGCCAACAGTGGGGTCTGATATTGAGTTATGTGGCGTGTCTTCCACGGCACTTACCGGTAATATTATCAACCCGGGCCAGGGATTGTGGAAAGTAGTTAGCGGCCCTAATACACCATCTTTCACCAGCTTTACCAATCCGACCGCTACTATATCAGGGTTGGTAACGGGTGTTTATAAATTGGTATGGACTTCCAGCAATGGTGCTTTTTGTGGTATTACAGAATCAAGAACACTTAATGTAACAGTTCGCGCCAATGCAACAGCCAGCGTTGCGTCCAGCGGATTGTGTAATGCAACGGTAGCACAGCTCACCGGAAACAATGGAAGTACAGGTACCTGGACATTTGTATCAGGCTCCAGCACGCCTACCTTAACACCGAATTCAAACTTTACCGCCATAGCTTCCAACCTGGTTAATGGTACCTATACATTTAAATATACCATACCTGCTGCCGGAGCCTGCGTTGTTACCTCTTCGGCCACAGTATCTATTAATATCACGGCATCTCCATCGCCCGCACAGGCTGGTATTGATCAGAATTTGTGCAGTGCCACGTTCGTAACCCTTGGTGCGGATGTGCCGGCTATCGGAACCGGAACCTGGTCTATTATCAGCCAACCGGGATCGGGTGCTTCCTTTGCCAACGCCAATTCACCTACCACCACCATTACCACTGCTACGCCGGGTGTTTACCTTTTACAGTGGAATGTAACCAATGGTAATTGCGGCACCAACCAGGACATTGTACGTATCACCACCAGTGCACCGCCTACTACGTCGGTTGCGGGCGCCAACCAGTTAACGGCTTGTAGCGGTAATGTTACCCTGATGGCCAATACACCTTCTGTAGGAGTAGGAACCTGGACGCAGGTTACCAGCCTTACAGGAACCATCGATGCGCCCAACTCACCGGTTACAGCGGTTAACGGAACCACTCCGGGTGCCTACACATTTATGTGGACAATCGCCAACGGAAGTTGTCCGTCTTCTACCTCAACTGTAAATATTACCGTAAGTTCAATACCACCCAATCCGGCAACAGCTGGCCCGGCACAAAGTATTTGTAACCCCGGACCAACAGCCACTGCAACACTTGCCGGAAGCACACCGGTAGGAGGGGAAACAGGAGTATGGACCATTGCCAGCAAGCCGGTAGCCGCAACCCCTAACTTTACCAATGCAACCCTGCAAAATACAACGGTTACCAACCTGATACAGGGTGAATACCAGTTTACATGGACTGTATCCAACGGTTCCTGCGTATCTTCTTCCACTGTTACTATTACAGTAACCGACGCTCCAACACCGTCTAATCCAGGTGCAGACCAGTCGATCTGCTTATATACACCGGTAATTTTACACGCCACCGCGGTAAGTGTGGGTATAGGTACCTGGTCGGTTACATCACAACCGGTAAGCACTCCGGCTGTTGTATTCTCAGATGTTAATTCTCCAACAACTGATGTAAATGGATTGACAGCGGGTGACTATACATTTACCTGGATTACAACCAATGGAAGTGCCTGTGCCACCAGCATGAGTAATACGACTGTACACATTGTACAGCCACCCACACCTGCGCTTGCCGGAAGTTTCCAAACCGTGTGCCTGGGAGTAAACCCGGTACTGGCTGCCAACAGCCCAACGTACGGTACGGGTACCTGGGCTGTTGCTACGTCTGCCGGTGGAACGCCTGCGTTCAGTCCTTCAGCTAACGCCAATAACGCAACCGTAACCGGACTGGTAGCCGGGGTGTATACTTTCAGCTGGACCATTACCAATGGCGGCTGTACGTCGGTTGATTATATGCAGGTAACAGTACAACCCGCAATCGGCAATAACCAGATACAAACACCACAAATAATATGTTCGGGTACAACACCTGTTGGATTAACGGGCACATCACCCACCGGAGGTAATGGTACTACTTATAACTACCAATGGCAGCAATCTACCGCCAGCGCGGTTACCGGTTTTGCCAACATACCGGCAGCTACCGCGGCTACTTATGGCCCGGGAACACTTACTACAACCACCTGGTACAGGAGATTGGTTTCTTCCGGATCCTGTACGCCGGGAACTTTCAGCAACACCGTTGAAATAACTGTGCAGCCACCCCTGGCCAATAACGTGATTACATCACCCATTACCGCTACATTCTGCCAAACAGGTGATCCTGATGTGATTACCGGGTTGTCTGCAACAGGCGGAGATGGTGTAACCTATAATTACCAGTGGGAGCAATCTACTACCAGTGCCAGTGCGGGCTTTACGGCTATTACCGGTGCAACATCCCTGGATTATGATCCGGGAACATTAACGGTATCCACCTGGTTCAGGAGAAGGGTTTCTTCAGGAGCCTGTGCCGTTATTACCAGCCCTGCGGTTAAGATCACTATCAATCCGTACGCGTCATTAACAAGTATACAGGCCCCTGCTTCCATTTGCAGCAGGGCAACCTTCGTGTACTCACCAACCGCCAGCATTGCAGGAACCAGTTTTGCGTGGTCGCGCCCCGCCATTGCTTCCATTAACGGGAATTTATCACAAACCGGATCCGGGTCTATCAGTGAAGCACTTAGCAGCACCAGCAATGTACCCCAGACTATTACCTACTATTATACGCTTACTGTTACGGGATGTACCAATCCTACGGCATACACCGTTACCTTTAATGTAAACCCAACGCCGGTTGTTACTTTGCCTTCTAACCAGGTGGTATGTAACGGAACCCTTACCTCGGCTGTTGTCTTTACCGGTTCACCGGTTGCCAATACAACGTATAACTGGACCAATAATACCACTTCTATTGGCCTTGCGGCCAGTGGTTCGGGCACTATTAATGCGTTTACCGCAACCAACAGTACCAACGCTCCTGTTACAGCTATCATAACGGTAACGCCTGCATCCAACACCTGTATCGGTACTGCGCAGGTATTTACTATTGTTGTTAACCCGACAGCGTTGGTTAATGCCATCACCACCACCGTTTGCTCCGGTATTGCATTTGGCGTAACACCTACAAACATTACAAACGGAAGGATACCATCCGGAACCACCTATACCTGGGGATTGCCTACCGGTGCGGCCAGTGCCAATGGGGCAACTGCCACAGGTGTTTCTAACATTAGCGGACAGCTTACACATACCAGCAATACAGCTCTTACTGCAGTATATATTGTTACACCTAATACAGCCGCGTGTGGAGACGGGCCAACCTTTACGGTCACTGTAACGGTTAACCCGGTTGCCGCCATCACTGCTATAACTGCCGTTACCTGCGGAGGCGTAGTATTCAACGTAACACCTACACAGCTTACAAATGGAGTTGTTCCGGCAGGAACAAATTATTCATGGTCTGCACCATCTGGTACCGGATTTACAGGTGGAGCAGCTGGCTCATCTCAATCCAATATAAGGGGTACCCTTACCAATACAACCTCTGCTGCAACAACCGCTACTTACATTGTTACCCCGGTTTCAGGTACTTGTACCGGGCAAACATTTACGGTAACAGTTTCGCTTCTTCCCAAGGCGATCATGGCGGCACAAATGACAGCTACCACCTGCAGTGGTGTGGCTTTTGATTTTACGCCGGTAGATGGATTCTCAGGTAATATTCTTCCTTCCGGAACTACATTTACATGGCCAACGCCAACAGGTGTAGGCCTTACGGGTGGTTTATCACAAGCAGCCGGTACAGATCACATCTTCGGAACATTTGTCAATACCACGAATATAGCCCGTACCGCTACCTATTCCATAACGCCACTATCAGGTGTTTGTACAGGCAACACATATACGGTAACGGTAACCATTAACCCAATTGTTAATATCGCCTCCACTACACCACAGTTTGTAAGAACAATTTGTAGCGGTACGATGTTCGGGGTAACACCGGTGAACGGAACCAATGGTATTGTTCCTTCAGCTACCCTGTATCGCTGGTCTGCTCCTGCGATGACCGGCACATTAACCGGTGGTGCTGCATCATCCAATGTTGCCGCTATCACAGGAACATTGAATAATCCGGGTACGACGGCTGAAACAGCTACTTATATTGTAACCCCCAGCACATCCTGTGGCGATGGTGCTTCATTTACCGTGGTTGTACAGGTGAATCCATTGGCGATCATCACGCCTATGTCAACCACCATTTGCGGGGGAGCACCATTTACCGTTACCCCAACCAATGGCGTGAATGGAGTAATACCCACGGTTACTACCTACACATGGCTGGCACTACCTACCGGATCCGGATTTACTGGAGGTGTTACCAGAACAGGACAGGCTAGTATAAGTGGTACATTAACCAACACAGTGAATGCGGCAAGAACGGCTACTTACCTTATCACCCCAACCTCGGCGGGATGTAATGGACCTGTGTTCAGCGTTACGGTTAACATCAACCCAACCGCACAGATAACTGCCATGACGAATGTGATCTGTAACGGATCAAGCTTTACTTCCACACCGGCTGATATAGTAAATGGCATTGTTCCATCCGGATCAACTTATACATGGCTCGCGCCAACCGGAACGGGCTTTACAGGTGGAATGACAGGAGCCGGGCCTTCCATTACCGGTACGCTCGCTAATTCAACCAGCATAGCGCATTCAGCTACTTATATTGTTACACCAACATCAGGAAGCTGTGCGGGCGCTACATTTACTGTAACCGTAACGGTTAACCCGATTGCGGCTGTAACGGATATGACTACCACGGTATGTAGTGGTGTAACTTTCTCTTCAACCGCACAGGATATTGTTAACGGAACCATCCCTGCCGGTACTTTGTATTCCTGGAATGCTCCGGTAGCACCGGGTATAGCAGGTGGTGCTTCACAAATTTCCGCTATCAGCAGTGTAACCGGTTTGTTAATCAATACCACCACTTCAGCCGCCGTTGCTGTATATACCGTAACACCAACCTCTAATGGATGTACCGGTGCACAGTTTACATTAACCGTAACCGTAAATCCTTCGGCCCAGGTAACTCCCATGTCGACCACGGTTTGCGGTGGCTCTCCTTTTACAGTAATACCTACCCATATAACAGACGGTCGTGTGCCACCGGCAACAACCTACAGCTGGCTGGCACTGCCAACCGGTGTTGGTTTCACAGGTGGTGCAACAGCTACAGGTGCAGCTAATATTACCGGCACCCTGTTGAATACCGTAAACACACTCAGAACCGCTACCTACCTCGTTACACCCCTTACAGGAGGATGTACCGGAGCCGTATTTAGCGTAACCGTAAATGTTAACCCATTGGCGCAGGTAAGTTCCATGACTACCATTACCTGTAGCGGAACAAGCTTTAACCTTAGCCCTGCAAACGGTATTAATGGAATAGTGCCAACCGGTATCAGCTATAGCTGGACCGTATTTAGTGTAACAGGTGGTCTTACCGGTGCAACTTCAGGATCGGGTCAGCCTTTTATCAGCGGAACCCTGCTGAATCCAACCAGTACCCAACAAACAGCAACCTATACGGTAATACCTGCTACAACAACCTGTGGTGACGGGCCTGCATTTACAGTAACTGTATCTGTAAACCCAACCGCTACAGTTACGGTACCATTAAGCGTTACTACTTGCGGTGGCGTTTCATTTACCATTACGCCTACAGATGTTACGCACGGTAATTTACCGGCAGGTACCAGGTTCTCATGGTCATTGCCAACCGGCTCCGGTTTCACCGGTGGCATATCGGCCAGCAATGCGCTTGCCATTACAGGGCTTCTTACCAATACCACGGCAACTGTAACTACCGCGTTTTATTCTGTAACTACTGTTTCAGGAGCCTGTGCGGGAGCACCTTTCACTGTAACAGTAACACTGAATCCGAAAGCGATTATTTCCGCGATGACCGGCACTACCTGCAGTGGTACCGCTTTTGCCGTTACCCCTGTGAGCATTGTTCCATCGGGCACCACTTATTCCTGGATCATGCCAACCGGCAGTAATCTGACGGGGTTTGCAACCGGATCAGGTCAGCCTGATATCAATGGAACATTGATCAATGGAGTGAATGTGGCAAGAACGGCAACCTATACGGTTACCCCGGTATCCGGATCCTGTACCGGAAATGTGTTCTCAATTGTGGTTACGGTAAATCCGCGTGCGAATATTACTGCAATGACTGCCATCACCTGTAGCGGTGTGGCATTCACTGTAACACCCACTAACCTTACCAATGGAATTGTTCCGGGTGCTACGCTGTACTCATGGGCTAATCCGTCCACAACCGGCAGCCTTACGGGCTTTACCGGAAGTGGTTCAACCACATCCGTTAGCGGCGTACTGGTGAACACCAGCAATGTGGCGCAAACGGCAACATATATTGTCACACCAACCAGTGCTTGTGGCAATGGTCCTGCGTTTACTGTAACCGTTACCGTAAACCCGGCAGCCAGTATCAATACCATAGGTACCGCTACCTGTAGTGGTATCACCTTTACCGTAACACCAACCCATGTTACCGATGGAACCATACCGGCCGGCACAACTTATACATGGAGTATACCATCCGTTACGGGTGGAATAACCGGTGGCGCGGCCAGGGGAACGGCTTCCGCTACTGTATTTGGATTATTAACCAATCCTACCCATACCGTTCAAACCGCTACTTACACAGTAACACCTTTGTCGGGCAATTGTACCGGTGCACAGTTTAGTGTTGTGGTAACATTGAATCCATCGGCTACTGTCACCACGATGACGTCAACCATCTGCAGTGGCACCAGCTTCACACTCACGCCAGTGCAAACAACCAATGGAATCGTTCCTTCCGGAACAACCTATACATGGATTGCACCATCGGCCGCTTCCATCACCGGAGCTGTAAGCGAATCAGGTTCTGCCAATATTTATGGCACCCTGGTTAATACAAGTAATATTGCCCGGACCATTACATACGCTGTGGTACCAACTTCAGGAAGCTGTACGGGTGCTGCTTTCAGCGTAGTTGTCAGGGTAGATCCAACACCAACGGTTCCGAATTTCTTAGGCCTTCCGGCTTGTTCAGGTGTAGTATCATTCACGCCAACCGGCGCATTAATACCTACCAATACTACTTATACATGGCCGGCACCAACAGGTACCGGGTACTCAGGCGGTCAGGCGCAGTTAGTACCAACCACCCAGTTCCTGGCAACCATAGCCAGCACTACCAATATCTCTGTAACACCAACCTACTTTGTTACACCGGTGTCCGGATCATGCCAGGGAGCAGGGTTCACAGTTACAATCGACCTTCGCCCTAATCCGATCATATCACCCCTGTCTGTGACAACCTGCAGCGGTGTTACCTTCAGCGTTTCACCAACAGATGGTGTTAATGGGGTAGTACCTGCCGGTTCTACTTATACCTGGAGTGCTGTACCTACCGGAACAGGATTTACCGGGGCGTCAACACAGGCAGGTTCAGCTGATATCCATGGCACATTAACCAATACTACCAATGCGGCTGTAACAGCAACTTATACAGTATTCCCGTATACAGGAACATGTCCAGGCGCGGCATTTACTGTTACGGTTACTATAAATCCTGCCGCTTCGGTTACGGTAATGACTGCCGTCACCTGCACAGGAACCACGTTCTCAGTAACCCCAACCAACCTGTTCAATGGGATTGTACCGGCAGGAACCACCTACTCCTGGTCTTCGCCTACCGTTACCGGAACACTAACCGGCGGTGCGGCAATGTCGGGCGCAACCAATATAACAGGAGCACTTAGTCATTCAAACACTACCGCGCAAACGGCTACTTACCTGGTAACGCCATATACGGCCGCTTGTGGATACCATACACCGTTTACGGTTACCGTTACCATTCACCCGCTCGCAGCAATAACTGCTATTACAGGTACGGCGTGCAGCGGTGTAGCGTTCTCTGTTACACCTGTTAACGTAACCAACGGTATTGTACCGGCCGGAACCGTTTACACCTGGCTGGCACCCACCGGAACCGGGTTTACTGGCGGGGTTTCACATCCATCCACTGCAACTAATATCAGTGGTATACTTACCAATACTACCAGCTCTTCTACCACGGTTACCTATTCTGTTACACCAGGAACAGGGGCGTGTACAGGTACGGCATTTAGTTTAGTCATGACACTGAATCCTGCTGCTACCGTTACGCCAATGACCGCAACTATTTGCAGTGGTGCAACATTTACGGTAACACCGTCAGATATAACAAATGGCATTGTGCCAGCAGGAACTACCTATAGCTGGAACGCCCCCGTGGCAACCGGTATTACAGGTGCGGTTTCCGGCAGCGGAGCGGCATCTATCACTGGTACCCTTGTAAATACAACCAGTATAGCAAGAACGATTACTTACACAGTTACACCATTATCGGGAAGCTGTAGCGGAAACGCATTTACGGTAACAGTAACCGTTGAAGCCAAAGCTTCAGTGAGCCAGATAACAGCGATCAGTGCCAGCAACGCAACATTTACCGTTACACCTGCCGATGGAACCCATGGAGTGGTTCCTGCAGGTACAACCTATAGCTGGTTGGCTCCGGTGGTTACAGGTGGATTAACGGGTGGAGCATCAGGAGTCGCCGCTTCTTCTATTTCAGGCACCCTGGTTAACCCAACCAACACTTCCCAAACCGCTACCTATATTGTAACACCTGCCTCCGGCAATTGCACCGGCGCAGCATTTACGGTAGTTGTTACCATCAGGCCATTGGCTTCCATTAATGCCCTCACAGTAACTACCTGCAGTGGTGTTGCCTTCAGTATCACGCCAACCGATCCGGCAAATGGTACGGTTCCCCCTGGCACGTTGTACAGTTGGTCGGCACCAACAGGTACTGGATTTACCGGCGGAGCATCTGCCAGCAGTCAAACAACAATTGGCGGAACACTGGTTAATACAACAACTCAACCGGTAACAGCCACATACCTGGTAACTCCAAGATCTGCAGGCTACGACGGTGTTCCATTCACGGTTACAGTAACGGTTAATCCGAATCCTGTTTTGAGCAGTACCCTGACTCCGGCTGATATATGCAGTGGCTCTCCATTTGTATACACGGCAACTTCAGCTACTACCGGGGCATCATTTACCTGGTCGAGAACAACAGTTACCGGCATCGTCAGCAGCGGCGCGGCAACCGGAACCGGTACCAGCATCAACCAGTCGCTTACCAATAGTACTACATCGCCACTCACCGTTAACTATGTATTCGCTATTACCGCAAACGGATGTACCAACCCGTCGGCAGGAAGTGTGGCTATCGTAGTTAACCCGATACCGGTATTAAGCAGTTCGCTAACACCAGCAGATATCTATAACGCCACTACTTTCAACTATACCGCAACCAGTTTAACACCGGGTACTACGTTTGCGTGGACAAGACCTGCCATTGCTGCTATTAACAGCAATACAACAGGTTCAGGGGTGGGAGCGAATATCACCGAAGTGTTAACTACAACCAATCCATCCTTAACGGCTGTTGTATATGCCATTACATTAACGGCCAATGGTTGCGTGAACGCGCAAACCATAACCGTAAATGTTAGTCCAACTCCGGGTCTTAACAGCCCGCTTAACCCCGCAGCCATCTGTAGCGGAACTGTTTTTGCCTATACAGCAACCAGTGCAACACCGGGTACTACCTTCACCTGGACAAGGGCGGCCATAGCATCCATTAATGCCAATGGCACCGGCAGCGGTTCAACAGGAACCATCAATGAAACCCTTACCAACAGCAGCAATGTACCGGTAAGCGTTGTGTATACCGTGTTGTTAACAGCCAACAGCTTTACCAATACCCAGAATGTAACAGTAGTGGTAAATCCAACTCCATCAGTAACACAGCCGGGTGCTCAAGTGGTATGTAATAATTCACTTACTGCCAATGTTATTTTCACAGGTTCTGTATCCGGAACTGTTTATAACTGGAGCAACAATAACACGGCTATTGGCCTGGCGGCATCCGGCAGCGGTACCATCAACGCCTTCACGGCAACCAACAGCACTTCATCTGTTATTACCGGAATCATAACTGTTACACCTGTATCTAATACATGTTCAGGGCCGGCAACCAGCTTTACCTATACTGTTAGTCCAACGCCGGTATTAAGCAGCAGCTTAACACCTACAGGAATTTGTACCGGCAACGCGTTCAGCTATACAGCTACCAGTGCTACCGCTGGAACCAGCTTCGCATGGTCCAGAACCACGGTAGGCTTGCTCACTGCAGGCGGTCCGGCAACAGGAACGGGTAATATAACCGGTCAGACACATATCAACAACACAACAGCACCCGTTAACATCCAGTATGTGTATACCCTTACCGCTAATGGTTGTACCAATATTCAGAATGTAACATTGGCGGTTAACCCAACTCCGGTACTGAGCAGTACCCTAACGCCAACAGCGGTATTTGGAGGCACGGCATTTGTATACACCCCAACAAGCGTTACCTCTGCTGTAACATTCAGCTGGTCGAGGGCAACGATGGCGGGTATTTCCAATGCGGCCGCAACCGGAACAGGAACCATCAATGAATCCCTGATTAATACAACCGCTTCTCCGATCAGTGTGGTGTATGCGTTTACATCAACAGCAGCGGGATGTTCCAGCAGCCAAACTGTTACCGTATCCATCATTCCGTCAAATATCGACGCGGTTTATGATGATTTCAGGGCTACCTGTATCGATGGCGGTAAGGGCGGTAAGACAACCACTGTCCTGGCAAATGATATCCTTAACAGTACCGTGGTTGATCCGACACTGGTAAACATGAGCATTGTTTCAGATGGTGGAATTACGGGATTGACCATCAATTCACTGGGTGAACTCGTGATACCTGCCAAAACATTTGAAGGAACTTATACCGTTACCTACAATATCTGTGTAACCGCTAACCCGGGCAATTGCGACCAGGCAACAGCCACCATTACTGTGTGCAGAGGCCTGTTTATAACTACAACTGCCGTTTGTAGAAATGATGTTCCGTACGTCCATTACAAAGTGGAAACGAATTTTATCCCGGCAACCGGCAACCCTGTTACACTGAAATGGCTGAATGGCGATAAAACTGTTCTTGCCGCTCAGCCGATCGTAAATGGAACGGCACTGGAAGCTGATGTACTATGGCCGGGTGCGGTAGTGGATTCTGCGGGTAAGCCTACCGACTGGCCAGGTTGGTTTATACAGAACGGAATTTGGGTGGCAGGTGCCGATGGTTTTGAAGGAACCAGGCCAAATGCATACCTCGTAGTAAGTGTGAACCCTACAGATACCGTGCTGCTGAGCTACCCGCCAGCTACACCAGGATGTGTTGTTAACCCGGTAAACCGTCCACCGGTGGCAGTAGACGACAGGGATTCTACAGGTCAGTGCAGTGTGCTGGTATTAAATGTGCTGAATAATGATGCTGATTTTGAGAATGGAGTACTGACGGTTTCATTGCCATCGTCAACATCCCTTCATAATGGAACGGCTGTTGTAAACGCAAACGGTACGATTTCCTATACGCCACCTACCAACTATGTGGGCGTAGATAAATTTACATATACCATAACCGATGCAGCAGGAGCAACAGCTTCCGCAACGGTTACCATAACAGTTGCGTCTAAGCCACAGATCGTGGGAGGTATTGCAGGAGTCTGCGCATTATCGAAAGACAGTAGTGGTGTTTATTCCGTGTCACCGGTGGCTAATGCAACTTCTTACCTGTGGACGTTACCGGCCGGATGGACAGGCAGCTCATTAACCAATACCATTACGGTAAAAGCCGGATCGGCTAACGGAACCATTACCGTGGTGCCATACAATGGAGGATGCGCGGGAAGCCCGGTTTCATACAATGTTTCTATAATTGATTTCGCGAAAGTTACCATTACATCATCACCAAGTGTTGTGAAAGGAGATGGAATAGCTACCAGCGAGGTTACAATATCACTGTTCGATCCTAATGGTAATCCAATACACTGCAGTGGGGGTACGGCAACATTATGTACCAGCTCGGGTGTATTCTCTGATGTGATTGATAATGGAGATGGTACTTATACCGGCTACCTCAGGTCATCTGCCAACTCCGCTATTATCTGCGGAACGGTGGCGGGCAAGAGAATAGAACAAACCGTTACTACCACCTTTACAGGTCCTCAGGGCTCTATCAAAGGAAACGGACCGATATTTGAAACGGAAACACCATTGCTTACGTTCAACTTTACAGCGGGCATCGGGCCATTCACTGTGATCTATAAACCACAGGGGGCCACCAAGAACGATACACTTACCAATGTAGTAAGCAATGTGCCGATCCCGGTTAAGTCTATCAGTGCCACCAAGCTGTACACGATGGTATCTATTATTGGCTCTGACAATGCCAGGAGGGATAATAACTTTACCAGGGATACCGCTACCATATTAGTGGTAGAACCGAAGATCATTATTACCCTTACCGCTGATAATCCTAAGTTCCTGGCCGATAATTTATATTCAACCATACTTAGGCTGAAAGTGAGGAACAACGGAGATATAGACCTTTCCAATGTTCAGGTAAGGGCCAACCTGCTGGAAGTATTCCCTAACCCTGTTCAGTTTGTATTGGATAGCGTGAAACAGTTTGGCCGCCAAACCGTACCTAACAGCCGTTACGATGGTAGAAGCAACTTCGACCTGTTTGCATGGCATTTTAACAGTACACCGGGCCTTCGTAACAATATGAATGATATAGCTGCTGTACAGGTACCTGCTATGGCTTTTGGAAACAGTGGATACGGTAACTCGGGCATGAATACAGACGACGCGGCGGGCGACCGTACACAGATACCGTTCCTGCCAGGACATTCGTACAACTCAGAGAAAGAAAATGCGGGAACCACGGGTAACAATGATGGCCCGTTGACAACTCCATTCTTCTTCGGTGCCTTATCGAAACTGGATGTGGGTGAAGAGTCTGATATGCAGATGTTCATACGCATTATCCCGAACGGTTACTTTAAGCCATTTGTAATGCAGGCGGTAGCGGTGGGTACCGGTCATACAGAATTCGGAACTGCACTTGCCAACAGCTTGTCTAACGATGACGGAAATGAAGCGGTACACCCTGAAAATACACGTAACGGGGATCCGTTGCCAACTGTGATCAATGTGTTCCCTAATCCTGTACTGGGTGTGGCCATGAAAGCTTCAACACCAGCATTACAAGGCAACGGAACCTATAATGTTACGCTAAGCTATGTGCTGAAGAACTATGGTAACGTAAACCTGCGGCAGGTGAAACTGTTTGAAGAGCTTACACGGTCTATCGGTACTCCGGCAACCTTCAGCATTGTTAGTGCGCCGGTAGCAACAGGCAACCTGCTGGCCAACCCGCTCTATAACGGAACAACAGATACCAGCATGCTGGCACCGAACAGTTCCATTGCGGTGGGTACCGATGCAACCGTTTCTGTTACTATCAATATCACGCCTAACCAGCTGAGCGCATTATACAGGGCATTTGCGATAGGTACAGGCTTCTGCAGTGAACTGGGTAACACCGTAACCGATATCTCATCCAATGGAACTGATCCTGATCCGGATGGAAACGGAGTACCGGATGAACGCCTGATCACGCTGATCCCGATTAATATGTCCATTCCTCCATTGGTACCCGGAACGATCGGAATACGGGATACACCATCTACTACAGTGCTCACGAAAACCTTGTGTGAAAGCACTGCTGTGACCGTGGTAACCACCGTGGCACCTACAGGCGGACTGGATGTGTATACCTATCAATGGCAGTCATCAACAGACAATATAACATTCACAGCTATCGCAGGCGCAACAGCAAGCACCTATACCGGAACCGTTACATCCAGCGTTTACCTGCGCAGGATGGTGACATCGGGCGATCAGGTGGCGTACAGTAACTCAGTACGCTTAATAATCAATCCAATCGCTAAACCGGTTATAACGCCGGGTGGACCACTGAATCTTACACAAAGTGGAAGTATCACACTCAGTTCGTCCAGTGCTTCTGCTTACCTGTGGTCAACCAACGCAACCACTAATACCATTACCGTGTCAACGGCGGGGGCATATACGGTAACTATCACGGATGCAAATGGCTGTAAAGCCACATCTGACCTGGTAGCTATCAATCCGCCGCCTCCAACCACTGTAAACAGAACTTACGTGATTGGTGGTATTGGCAACCCGCCTAACTCGGGTATCCAGGTAACCGGATTGGCAGGCGCAACCCTGAAATATTACCTGGTATCCACAGGCGGAACGGTAATACCCGTACCGGTATTACCGGGTGTGATCGGAACCTATCCATATTATGTGAGCCAGGTGGTAAATGGATATGAGAGTGTGCTGGTTCCGTATACGGTAACGATGATCGCTCCTTCACAACTGGCGGATATTGAGAAGGTAACTTCACAGAAACCACTATTGCAGGCTGATGGATCCTATATCGTAAACTTTACCATACGCACCAGCAATATTACCGCGGTACAACTGGATAGTGTGAAGATCAGGGACGACCTGAGAGCAGTATTCCCTGCCGGCGTCCAGTTTGATGTGGTAGGAGTGAAGACCAGTGGCAAACTGATAGCGAATGAGCTGTACAACGGAAATACACAGATAGAATTGCTGGCGGATGGAAGTGTGTTACCGGCAAACCAGAAAGATTCCGTCATACTATCGGTGAAAGTAACACCAAATGGATTCTCAGGTCAACTGAAGAATACAGCAATACAGGTAGCTAAATCACCTTACGGCGTGTTCAGCGTAACCTCCAATGATCCATTGTTGAGTAATGGTGTTACTTCAAGGGCACCCACAGAATTTGTAATCCCCGCAACCGACATCTTCATTCCTTCCGGCTTCTCGCCTAACAGGGATGGTGTAAACGATGTGTTCGTTATCACAAGGCCGTTTAATACTACCATTAACATGGAGATATATAACCGGTGGGGTAACCTGGTGTACAGGTCGCGCGATTATAAAAACGATTGGGGCGGTAAAGGCAACCAGCCGAACAATATACTCGGTGAAGACCTCCCGGATGGTACTTACTATTATGTAGTACTGGCAACTGATAACGCAACAGGCAATGTGAGGAAGTTTGCAGCATTCATCACGCTGAAACGATAAATAAGTGGCTTTGAATAAACGTGACCGAGATAAAATGAAAAGTATGAGAATGAGCGAAATGAAGAAGACCCGGTGGATATTACTGATTGTTTTAATGGTAATATCCGCCAGGTTAACGGCCCAGCAACAACCGATGTATTCGCAGTATATGTTCAATATGCTTAACATCAACCCCGCCTATGCGGGAAGCAGGGGTACAACTTCACTAACAGCATTATACCGGAACCAGTGGGTGGGCGTTCCCGGGGCACCGCGCACTTCATCTTTTTCTTTTGATATGCCCCTGAACGAAAAAAAAATAGGGGTAGGCTTCCAGTTATATGATGACAGGCTGGGAATTGAAAGAACAACAGGCCTGAACGCTTTTTATGCTTTCCGGATTCCCATTGCGGAGCGGGGTACATTAAGCCTCGGACTACAGGCGGGCGTACTTAACTACCAGGCCAACTATACAGAAGTAGCAACATTTCAACCGAATGATCCGGCTTTCTCCAGCAATGTGAGTGGGATACTTCCCTCCGCTGCCGCTGGTGTATACTATAATTCAGACAGGTTCTATATCGGCCTTTCAACGCCTGCCCTGTTAAAAACAAAAGTTACCTATAAGAATGCAGCGGAAATTGCATCGGTATCATCTACCGACCTTCACCTTTACCTGGCTACCGGTTTTGTAATGAACCTGAGCCAGGATCTGGCTTTAAAACCTTCCATGCTGGTAAAAGCGGTAAGCGGCGCGCCGGTGGAAGTAGATATCAATGCCAATCTATGGATCCAGAATACCCTGTCCATCGGCGGGTCTTACCGCACCGGCGATGCTATTGTGGGGATGGTAGAGTTTCAACTGAATAAGCAACTTCGTTTTGGATACGCTTACGATAAAACATTTTCAAACCTCGGAACGCTCAATAACGGAACGCATGAGTTAATGCTGCGTATGGAATTTGGTTCTTCCGCAGGAAGGGTTTCATCACCAAGATATTTTTAGCGGCATAACATTACTCATGAGAAACAGAATTTTATATACGATCCTTCTTCTTTCTTTCATACAGTCAGCCCTGTATGCCCAAAAGCGGGGATCAGCCAAAGCGGAATCCTATTTCAGGATTGCGGAACAGGAATATGCGGATCAGCGGTATATGTACGCCGTGCCCTTCTTAAGAGCCGCCCTGAAACGGGGTCTCGCCAAAGATTCAGTCGCTATGCTGCACCTGGCAGAATCATACTGGCAGGTGAAGAGTTTCGATTCGGCGTATATTTTGTACCGCAAGTTCCAGGAAAAATATGGATTACCGTTTTTCGCCGCAAAACGACTGGGCGAACTGGCAGCCATAAAAAAAGACTATACCAGCGCCGCCGCCCTTTATAAAAAAGCACAGCAGGAGTATCCTTCCCAGGAATCCGCTTTGGTAGCGGAACGTTTAAAAGGATTCAGCCATGTATCCGCTTTTTTACAGGATTCTGTGTTGTATAAGCTGGGCCTTCTGAAACTTAACAGCTTTCAACAGGATTTCAGCCCGCAGTATTACCGCGATGGAATGGTTTTCGTTTCCAATCGCTATTCGAGGCTGCACGCTGAACGGGAGTTCGGGTGGGACGGCTTGCCGTATGCTGATATTTATTGGGTAAAAGACACCGTAGATTTCGCAACGCTGGATACCCTGCCGGCCAGATCAGAATATATTTTCAATAAAGCCATCAAAGCCAACGACGACTATACCGCAAGGACCAGCAACGATAATAATATCATCCTGGTAAGCCAGGTGAAGGGAAGATACAGTGGCGGAGAAATTAATAAACTGGCAAAGTTTACAGACGATCTCGACGCGAAATACAACTATGGTCCTTTGTGTTTTAACAACACTGCCAATAAAGTTTATTTTACACGTAACACACTCAAACCTTATAAAGGCAGGTATAATCTTGAAATCTGCGTGGCAACCCTGGTAACCGGCGGACAATGGGGCCCGATTAAAGTACTGCCTTTTGTAGAAACGGAGTACGACTTTTATCACCCTGCCCTGAGCGCAGATGAAAAAAAGCTTTATTTCTGCAGTAATCGCCCGGGAGGAAAGGGTGGAAGTGATATTTATTATGTGGATCTGACCAGCGATTCTGCCATGCGCTCACCGGTACTGCTGGATGATCAAATAAATACTTCGGGCGATGAGCTGTTTCCCACTATTCATGGAGATACCTTGTATTTCAGCTCAAATGGCTGGGCAGGTTTAGGCGGCCTGGATTTGTACAGAACCATTCCGGCAGGTAATAGCTGGAAAACGCCTGAAAACCTGGGCTACCCCCTGAATTCGCGGTATGATGATTTTGGCATTGTATTCAACAGGAACAAATAAGAAGGTTTTATCACCAGCAACCGCCTCGGTACGGATGATATCTATAAGTTCCAGGAAACGGATATCAGGATCCAGCTGGCCGGAATGGTGCTGGATAAGTCAACCATGCGCAGATTGCCGGTAGCGAAAGTGGTGATCCGTGAAATAGTGAATGATTCAGTTTCAAAAGATTCGCTGGTTACGAATATGACAGGAAACTTCGCTTTCCCATTAAAAGCCAATCACACGTACCAGCTTACATTTACCAAAGAAGGGTATACAAGCGACTCAGCAGCCATTGCTAAAATTACTGTTATAAAAGATATTGAACTGGCCCCGATACTGTTATCTCCATTGCCTAAACCCACTCCGCCACCGCCTGTTATTGCGGATAAAGACAGTGATGGTGTTGAGGATAAAAAAGATAAGTGCCCAACCAGGAAAGGATTAACCGATAATTCCGGTTGCCCTGATATCCAGGCAAGATTGAATGAGCTGGCTAAAATGGTGTTTTTCAAAACGGCCAGCGCGGAACTGCTGCCGGCAGCCATCAAGCCTTTAACGGAAGCGGTAGAAATACTAACGGAGTTCCCTAATACAACACTGGCTATTGAAGGGCATACAGACAGCAGGGCAAGTGCCCCTTACAATAAGGATTTGTCGCAAAGACGGGCCGCTTCAGTTAAGAAGTTCTTTATGGACAGGGGAATCAAAGCCAACCGTTTCATCTCAGTGGTAGGATACGGGTTGGAGCGACCTATCGCCACCAATGCCACTGAAGAAGGCCGGCAGATGAACAGAAGGGTATCTATAAAAGCAACTTTTATTTTTTAATTACTTCCTTATAACCTTTTGCATATGCAGATTTCTAAATACATCCTCACACTTTCTACCGCGCTCCTAATGATGGTAAGTGTGTTTTCCCAGGCTTATAAACCTGGCGATAAAGCGGAGGCATTCATCAGCAGCGCCTGGAAAGAAGTAACCATACTGAACCTTGTAGCTGGTAAAAAGGATGTGTACGATGTACGTGCGGTTACAGAAACCGGTAAAACCAGTTCTGTTATTGCCACCTACCAGGTTAAGGAAGAGAACCTGCGCGGGTATAAAAAGGCAGAGTCGGCACAACCAACTGCGGCAATCGCCGTGACAGCAAAGGAGCTGGCATCACCTGTAACAGGCACTTATAAATTATATGCGGGTATACAGCATATATACTTTGGCTAGTTGCAGATTGTAGATGATATCAATTATAAGGTAGCATTGGCCAGCGATGAAGACAGCTATGCCACCGGGACCTACACTTACGATGCGGCAAGCAACACAATCACCTGGAAAACAGGGTTCTTTTGGCAAAAAAGATGGGAAGGAAAGATAGATGGTAAACGAATACAGCTTAACCGGCAAACCTACGCCGAACGTAACTAGGATACCCCCTTTTATCAATACCGCCGCGGTTACCTGGTAGCCGCGGCTTTTTTATTTTCAGCAGGTTCCGCTATCTTAGTATCTCACAACTCACTACTATATGCGATCTGCTAAACTATTATTGCCGGCACTGCTGATGCTTGTACTGGCTTCGTGTAAGTCGAAAAAAGACGTTACCAGCGATTTTCTTTCCAAAAACATAGACACGACTGTAAGCCCCGCCGAAGACTTTTTTCAGTATGCCAATGGTGGCTGGATCAAGTCTAACCCGATTCCCGCATCTGAAAGCAGCTGGGGCGTGGGATACCTGGTGCAGGAAGACATCTATAGCCGCCTCAGGAAGATCAACGAGGATGCCGTGAAGGAAAATGCCGCCAATGGAACGGTATCACAGAAAATTGGTGACTTATGGTATAGTGGCATGGATTCGGCAGGTGCGGAGAAAAATGGTATCAAGCCCCTGGCGGCCGACCTGGCAGCCATTGAACAGATGGCCAATACCGACGGGTTATTGCAGGTGGCAGCCTCCCTGCACAAGAAAGGTGTAAATATTCTTTTTTCAGAATGGATATCGCAGGATGATAAAAACAGTTCGGTATACGCATACCAGTTGGCCCAGGGTGGATTGGGAATGCCTAACCGCGATTACTATTTCAATACGGATGAAAAATCTGTCAATGTACGCAAAGCCTACCAGCAATATCTCGTAAAAACATTTGAACAACTGGGATCCTCCCCAACGGCGGCCCAGGCCGAAGCTGCAAAAGTAATGGCACTGGAAACCAGGCTGGCAAAAGCTTCCAGGAAACTGGCCGACCTGCGCGACCCGTATAAGAACTATAATAAGATGGATGTCGCAGCTTTGGGTAAGCTAACACCTGCTATCAACTGGCCCGGCTTCCTCAAGAATATCGGGATACAAAAACTGGATTCAGCTATTATAGGTCAGCCCGAATTCTTAACTGCCCTGAACGGTGAATTAAAAGCAACACCGCTCAGCGACTGGAAGAGCTATTTCTGTTTTCATTTGATCCAATCCAACTCCGCTTATCTCGACAGCCAGTCGTTTATGAATGCTTTTCGTTATCGCCAGGCACTTCGCGGAACCAAGGAACCCAAGGTTCGCTGGAAGCGCGTACTGGATGCTGAAGAAGACGCGATGGGTGAAGCACTGGGCCAGCTATTCGTAAAAGAATATTTTAACGAAAAGAGCAAAGACCGCTATACCAAAATGGTGGAAAACATACGCGAGGCTTACAAAGAAAGGATCGCGAAACTTAGCTGGATGTCAGATAGCACGAAACAGAAAGCCTACGATAAGCTGGCAAAGATTACCAAGAAAGTAGGATATCCTGATCGTTGGAAAGATTTTAGTGCGCTGAAGATCGACAAAGGGCCGATGGTATTGAATATGCAGAGAGCGAATGAATGGTGGTTTAACTACAATATTAACAAGCTGGGGAAAAAAGTAGACCGCGATGAATGGGGTATGAGCCCGCAAACCTATAATGCTTACTATAATCCCAGCAACAACGAGATCGTATTACCTGCCGGTATTTTTGCTGTGCCGGGAATGCGTGACGAAGAACTGGATGATGCTTTCGTATACGGATACGCCGGCGCATCCACCATTGGTCATGAAATCACACACGGTTTTGACGACCAGGGCCGACAATACGATGCCGCGGGAAACCTGGTAAACTGGTGGCAGGATGCTGATGGCAAACAATTCAGCGAGAGAGCCAAGAAAATAATACAGCAGTACAATGAGTTTGTACCAGTGGATACCTTGCATATCAATGGTGATGCAACCCAGGGCGAGAATATCGCCGACCTGGGTGGCTTATTGCTCGGCCTCGACGCCTTTAAAAAGACGGAAACTTTTAAGAAAGGGGAAAAAATTGCAGGCCTTACGCCATTGCAACGCTATTTCCTGGGATACTCTTATGGCTGGCTGTACCAGGCGCGCAAGGAATTGCTGGCCAGCCAGCTTAAAACAGATGTGCACTCCCCGCCCAAAGAACGCGTGAATGGCCCCATGGTGAATATACCTGAATTCTATGAGGCATTCGGGGTGAAAAAGGGGAATAAAATGTATAGGGAGGATAGCCTGCGGGTGAAGATTTGGTAGGATAAGCGCACAATGGCACAAAGGCACAAGGGGGCGAAACTGCGCCCTTGCGCCCTGTGAGCCCATCTCCCTTCTGCGCCTTTCCCCGCAAAGCCCTATATTAGCGCATGCTTACGAGAATACCCATCCTGTTTATGGTGTGCCTTTTGCTTGGCGGAACTGTCTACGGACAGTCAGACATCCAGCTTAACCGGAAGGCTTTTGACTCGACCATGTTTGCGGATGATGATACGCTTACCCGTAGCGACTACCTGCAGGGGATTGAGAAAATGTTCAGGGTATTAAACCAGGCACCCACACTTACACAGGCCCTAACTGTGATGGATCGTATTCACCAGCGAATGAATGAAGACGATACCGCCCTGGCTATTATGCGGGAAAGGGTATATGCAACCGATCGAACGCCCAATATCAGGAACCTCCAGATGTTTCATACCTTACTCGACCAGTTGAGTGTGGATACCAAAGACTATACAGCGGAACTGGAAGGGTATAATTCACGGCTCGATGAGTTAAAAAAACAGATTCAATTACTGAGGCGTGATTCGGTGATCAAGCGTTTGTTCCGTGATCCGAAAATGTGGGTGATCTTTTCCACCCAGATCGCGCAGTTACGGGTAAAATGGAAGAATGCCGATAGCCTCATTAAACTGGTGAATGTTCGCATAGATAACAGCCTCGCGAGAACATCCGCCAATGTAATAGCAATTGATGAGATACAAAATCAAACGGTAAACCTCTTAAAAGCCACCGGTTCAAAAGCACTGGGCAAAGAGCGAAGATATATCTGGGAAGCCAGGAGGCCAGGCGCGGGAACCGGCAGCGGAGCCGCCGCGAAAGGGTTTCAGCGATCTCTGCAGGATGAAAGGAAGATAGCCTCTTTTTATTTTGATCATACCCGCAGCCAGTTATACCTGCTGATATTTTGCGGACTGGTATTTTTCAGCTGGGTATCTTACAATTATCGCAGTCTCCGCAAACTCAACAGGCTCGACTCACTCAATGACCTGGGATTTAAATACGTAAATCCCGTTCCCATTTTGTCTACTTTATTGCTGGTGCTCAACCTGGCACCTTTGTTTGATCTTAACGCGCCAGCCATCTATATTGAATCGGTACAACTATTGCTGATGCTGGTTCTTACGCTGCTTTTCCGGAAGCTCAGGCCACGAAGCCTTTTTGTTTTCTGGATCATATTTATGGTGTTGTTCCTTTGTATTGCGCTTACACGCTTTCTTGGAATACCTTTTTCCATACAACGCTGGTGGACGCTTTCGCTGAACGGAATTTCATTTGTGTTTGGTATTACTGCCATGGTATGGTTCAGAAAGCATGTTTACCGGAATAAAACCATTTACCTGGCAGGTGGGTTATACCTGCTCTTCAACCTCCTGGCATTTTTCTGCAACCTGTATGGAAGAACGACACTCACACAGATATTCGGTTCAACGGCTATCTATACATTGGCCGAAACAGTAGGACTCCTGGTATTTGTTGAACTGGTAAAAGAATCCATCCTGGTGCAGATACAGGGAAGTCGTATGCGCAAAAAATACCCGGTGCATTTTGATGTGGAATACATAGCGAAAGGCCTGCTGAGAATGGCCTCCTACCTGGGTATTGTGATATGGCTGGTGGTATTTACTACCAACCTGAACATTTATTCAGCACTTGAAAAGATAACAACCGGCTTCCTGAATAAGCCACGCAATATCGGCAATTTTACCCTGCACCTCAGTGGTGTAATATCCTTCCTGCTCATTATCTGGACCGCTAACTTCCTGCAGAAATACATAGCCTATTTCTTCGGCGACGTAGGCGACGAAGCTGCTTTTGATAACAAAGGTCAGCGATCCAAACTGATGATAACAAGGCTGATCCTGTTAACCGCAGGATTCCTGCTGGCTATTGCTGCCACAGGGCTTGAGCTTACGCAAATAACCATCATTCTGGGTGCCTTGGGTGTAGGTATCGGGCTGGGGCTTCAGAGTATCGTAAACAATTTTGTATCAGGTATCATTCTCATATTCGACAGGCCCTTGCGTATCGGTGATATGGTAGAAATTGGCGACCAGAAAGGAAGAGTGAGGGAAATAAGCGTGCGATCCAGCACATTACTTACGGCCGAAGGAGCGGAAGTAATTATACCCAATGGTGATATCCTGGGAAAAAATATCGTTAACTGGACCTTCACCAACAACCATGTTCGGGTAGATATGTCATTCGCTATCGACAGGATGGATGTATCATCTGAGCTCCAGGAAACCATCAAAACCATTATCCAGTCGCACCCCGAAGTACTCCTGAATAAAGAACCCGATATCCTTATAGACACCATCAACGCAGATTCAACAGAACTCAAAATATATTTCTGGTGCAAAGACGTGATGAAAGCCGACCGAACAAAAAGCAGTGTATACGGCGATATCTACCGCAGGCTGGCTGAACTCGGAATTAAAGTTTTATAGGAATTAGGTACTAATATTCCTAATTCCTGGTTTCCTTCCTAACTACCGCCAATAGGTGCTGTACATTAACAATGCGTTCTGAATCCTGGGGGGTAATGGAGATATGCCAGGTTTCTTCCACCGCGTTCAAGAGGTATAACATCTCCCAATCTACCAGGTTAAGGTCTTTTTTAAGGTCGGTTTTGGTGCTTAATGTGGGGGAGTAGATATTCAGTTTCTGTTTTAGCAGTTTCTGAATGCTGTTTACGATGGGTTGCATAAGATATCTGGTTTGGTTTGTGTAGTGCTTGCATAAAGACCAAAAATGTTGCCAGTTGTTTATTAACGCACTGTTAAATCGGTTCCCTGTGGGTGTAATCCCGTCTCTCCAACAATTCTTACCTTCAACCCCGGACATGGAAAATGCGTCATTGGCCATTGAAAATTCAAATCTTCTGTAACCTTTTCCCGCTGCCACCGTAATCCTTTATATAGTTACCCGAAAACACACCAACTGCTTGGACTTTTTATCTGATAACGCACTGATGATCAAGGTAAAGAATGGCGATCTTGACCGGATGGGCCTGTTATTTGAACGCCATCACCTGCAGCTATTTGGGTTTATTTTTCATCTCACCGGGCAGCGGGAGCTGAGTGAAGACCTGGTGCAGAATGTTTTTTACCGGATGCTTCGGTACAGGCATACTTACCGGGGAGATGGGGAGTTTAAGGCCTGGATGTATCATGTGGCCAGGAATGTGGTGCACGACGAAGGCAGGAGCCTGAAAAGATCGGTATCCCGCAGTACTATCAACGAGGTCACGGAGAACATTGGCGATACAACGGCGGCAGATGAACAGATACTAAAAAAGCAGGAAATGGCCGCCTTGCAAAAGGCAATGGCTGAATTAAGTCCTGAGAGCCGCGAGATTCTGATTTTAAGTAAGTTCCAGGAGCTTAAATACCATGAGATAGCGCGGATACTGGATATAACGGAGGGGGCGGTAAAAGTAAGGGTACACAGGGCCGTATGCCAGTTGAAAAATACTTTTTTGGAAATGGAAGCAAAAAACTGAACCTATGAAATGTGAAAATGACCAAGTACAACTAACCAATTGGATCAATAACGAAATGTCGGACGCAGAAAGACTGGCATTTGAGGTCCATTTAGCGGGATGTCCGGATTGTGTACAGGAACTTCAGGCAATGCAACAGGTATTAAACATGGCCGCCAATATTCCGGTTCCCGAGCCTTCCGCTAACATGAGCATAAAGTTTCATGCCATGCTGGACGCTTATAAGGAAATGCAGGAAGAAAAAAAGAATGGCTTTAGTGCTTTTATTGAGAAACTGAAACAACTGTTCACTTTTCAGCCACGAATGCAGTTTGCTTACAGTCTTGTATTGGTAATGTTGGGAATAGGAATGGGGTATGTATTTACCCGCGAACGGGCCGTTTCCGGCGATAAACAGCAACTGGCCGCTCTCTCATCGCAGGTACATGAAATGAAAGAGATGATGATGTTGTCTTTACTGGAGAACCCCTCGGCATCGGAAAGAATAAAAGGAGTGAGCTATACCAATGAAATAACCGCACAGAACAAAGACGTGATTGATGCACTGCTGGCCACATTGAATAACGATCCCAATGTTAATGTGCGGCTGGCCACACTGGAAGCACTTACCCATTTCTCCAGTAACCCGATCGTACGTGAAGGCCTTGTGCAGTCAATCGTTCAGCAGGAATCGCCCCTGGTGCAATCCGCCTTGGCCGATACGATGAAAAAATTGCAGGAAAAGCGTTCCATCAATTCGTTTAAAAAATTGTTGCAGCAAAAAGACCTGGATGAGTCCGTAAGATCCAAGATCGAAAAAACCATTACAGAAATTATTTAAATAAAAAAAAGCCATGAAAAAATTATTTATCCCGCTTGTATCGGGACTGCTACTCTCATGCGCCACCCAACCGGCCCGGGCCCAGGAGTTTAAAACCCATGTCAGTAAAACCATCGCGTTAACCGGTTCCGCATCTTCCTCTGTATTGTCGGTATACAATATATTCGGGGCCATTAAGGTAGAAGGCTATGCGGGCGACAAAGTTCTTTTTGAAGTGGACCAGACCATCCGGGCAAAGGACGATGCCATGCTCGAGAGGGGAAAGCAGGAGGTGCAACTTGCTTTTGAACGGGTAGGGGATACTGTTTGGGCTTATACGGCATCGCCCGATGATTCACGCCCGCACCGCCAGTACACTTATACCAGCCATTGGGATGATGAAGATGAGAAAAAGGACAGAAAAGAACGGTACCATTACGAGTTAGCCTATACTATTAAAGTGCCTTTTGGAATGAACATTAATGTATCCACCGTTAATGGTGGTAATATTTCCATAAAAGATGTAGCCGGGCGCCTGAGGGTGCGAAATGTGAACGGTGCCATCGATATTATTAACGCAAAGAATACAACCGATGCAAAAACCATTAACGGGCATTTAACCGTTAACTACCTGGTAAACCCCAAAGAAGCTTCTACTTACTATACATTGAACGGAAAACTAACGGTTACCTATCAGCCGGATTTGTCCGCAGACCTACAGTTTAAAAGCCTGAATGGCCAGTTCTATACCGACTTTCCTGATGTGGAGATACTACCCAAAACAGTTACCAAAACACAGGATAAAAAGGGAGACGGCGTATTATACAAGCTCAATAAAAATTCTGATGTAAGGATAGGAGCGGGGGGCAAGACTTTTAAATTCGAAACATTAAATGGAAATATTTATATTCAAAAACAATCTTAACTGAAAAATATGAAAAGGATAAAAATAGCGGTGGCCTTACTGGCAATGGTATTACTTACGCAGAATGGCCATGCACAGGGAGAAACAAAAGAACAACTGGTGGTTCCCCTGAGCCAACCCGGAAAGGCTTTTAAATTAAAAGTAGAACTGGTAAATGGTTCAATACGCATAGTGAGCTATGAAGGCAAGGATATTATCATAGATGCGGACGCAGATGGTGACGTGCGGAAAAAAGACAAAGATAAAGACCGGGATGCCGACCGGGATAGAGAGCGTCAGAATAGCCGTAACCACAATGAGAATGCACTGGGCATGAAACGAATCACTCCTATTAATGGCCTGGAATTGAGTGCACAGGAAAGAAATAACAGTGTAACCGTCAGTTCCGATTCATGGAAGAGGCCGGTAAACCTGTTGATCAAGGTTCCGCAAAGCGCATCCACCATGAAGCTGGAAACCGTAAACTCCGGTGATATCAATGTAACAGGTGTGAATGGTGAACTTGAGGTTAACAATGTTAACGGCGGCATTTACCTCAAAGACATTTCAGGGTCGGCCATCGCCACCACGATCAATGGTCCTATAGTCGCCAATTTTAAAAGCCTGGATGATAAAGCGGCTCTTGCCTTTTCTACCCTCAACGCTAAAATAGATATTACATTCCCTGCTACACTCAAAGCTAACCTCAAACTGCAGTCAGACCGGGGTGAAATGTTTACTGATTTTGATGTAGAAGCCGATAAAAGCCAACCCAAAGTGAATAAAACCAGCCAGTCTGGCGTATACCGTATAAATGTTGAAACCTGGGTGTATGGAAAAATTAACGGCGGCGGTCCCCAATTGATGATGAAAACCATGAATGGCAATATTTATATCCGCAAAGCGAAATAACACACAACCGGAACTTGTTCACAGCGAAATGGCAGGCCCCAGGGTACCTGCTATTTTTCGTTGCGCCCTTCACGCTTCTCTGCAACCTTCCATTACCGCTTTTTATCCCGCCATCCAAAATCCCCGCTATTCTCCAATATTTATCCTAATTTAACCTCAAAAATCAACCCATATGAAACCCATTATCCAAAAACTCACCCTTCTTACATCCGCGCTGCTGCTAACCATCATCACCTGGGCGCAGAAACCCAGTCCCGATACCGTTTCCACCGGGAAAGTAAATGGGGCTACCATTACCATCAACTATAGCACCCCCGGTGTAAAAGGAAGAACTATCTGGGGTTCTAACCTGGTTCCCTACGGAAAAGTGTGGAGAGCCGGTGCCAATAGTGCTACTACGTTCACAACAGATAAAGACCTGACCATAGAAGGACAAAAATTACCCGCCGGAAAGTTATAGCCTGTATATACTCGTGGAAGAGAATGCATGGACATATATTTTCAATTCACAAACAGGTCAGTGGGGCATCACCCGCGCGGGTGAAACCACAGAAGATCCGGCAAAAGATGTGATCCGCGTGAAAGTAAAGCCGGTTAAGACATCCCAGTTTTACGAACGGCTGGCATACGTGATTGACGACAAAGGGTTTTCTCTTCGTTGGGAAAATTGGCAAGGGCCCGTTTCGGTTAAATAGTGGATTCGCAGATTTATCAATCCATCTGACAACGATAAAGACCTGTTCCAAATGGGGGCAGGTCTTTTTTATGTAATTTAGTGGGTAAAACAATGACTTCGGCTTTGCTTGCACACCTGTCGCTATGTCTCACCACCCCGCATATTCTATGGAGCTAGATAAATGGGCCATATGGAATAATACAAATTTCAGCTATCCAAAGGATACTCCGGTTCATGTATTAATTGAAAAGATTGCGGAGAACTGTCCGGGCAAAGAGGCCATTCGTTTCAACGGTCAATCTGTTACTTATCACCAGGTGATCCGGGCAGCCGGCCGGATGGCGGCAGTATTGCGTTCCCGGGGTATTAAGCGGGGCGACAGGGTGGGTCTTGCAGTAGACCGCTCTCACCAGATGCTTATAGCCCTGCTGGCTATTCTCAAGGCCGGTGCTGCCTATATACCGCTGGATCCGGGTTATCCCGATCAGCGGATACAACTTATGCTGGAGGATGCGGGTACTCCGGCATTGATTACCTCTGAAAAATACAAAGGCAGGTTTGGATGGGTAACAGCAGAATTGTTACTGGAAGAATTATGGGATACTGCCCGCGGCCAGCCGGAACCGGAACAAAGCACAGATGTAAATGGAGATGACCTGGCATACATGATTTATACCTCAGGCTCTACCGGTAAGCCAAAAGGGGTAATGCTGGAACATCATAATCTCGTGAACTTCCTGTATAGTATGATGAGGCTGCGGGTGATCGGCGATAACGACAGGCTCCTGGCAGTCACCACCATTTCATTTGATATTGCTGCACTTGAATTATTCCTCCCTTTGATGGCGGGCGCAACGGTAATCATTGCGGATACCCCAACAGTTCGGGACGGAAGGCTGCTGCTGGAGATTCTTCAGCAGGAACGGGTTTCCGTATTACAGGCAACACCGGTCACCTGGAAGATGATCCTCGCCGCCGGTTGGGAGGAAAAATTACCGTTGAGGATGTTATGCGGAGGCGAAGCACTTTCGCCCGAACTGGCCGAAAACCTTTTGCAGCGCGGCGATTGCCTTTTTAATTTGTATGGTCCCACAGAAACAACGGTGTGGTCAACGGCTGCTGAAATTAAAACAGGGGATAATATTACCATTGGTAAACCGGTAGGTAATACCCAGGTGTATATCTTGAATGAAGAAAGAAAATTAGTGCCTCCTGGTGAAGCGGGTGAAATATACATTGGTGGCGAGGGCGTGGCGAGGGGCTACCATAACCTGCCCGCGTTTACAGCAGAAAAATTCCTGGATGATCCCTTCTCCGGAAAGCCGGGCAGTAAAATGTATCGGACAGGTGATCTGGGCAATTGGACGGCCAACGGAGATATCCATTTCATGGGTCGCATGGATCAGCAGATAAAGATCCGCGGTTACCGGATTGAACCGGGTGAGATTGAAACGGCACTACTGGCGCAAACCGGCATAAAAGACGCGGTTGTAATAGCAAGGGAGGATATCCCGGGAAACAGGATACTGGCAGCTTATATCATTCCTTCGGATGAAAATAAGGCTGCTCTGGATAACCCCGCACCGGTATTGGAAAACTGGAAGCGGGCATTGCGTACCGCTCTTCCTGATTTTATGGTGCCGCATGAGTATGTCATCATCCCAACGTTTCCATTACTACCTAACGGAAAGATCAATCGTAACGGTTTGCCGAAGCCTGGAAAGCTGCCCGGTAAGCCGTTTACTGATGCCGGTTCGGCCGTTACAGACACGGAGAAAATGATAGCCGGTATTTGGGCGGAATCGCTGCAAACCGAAAGTGTTGGCCCCGATGAAAATTTTTTTGAGTTGGGTGGCCATTCACTCACGGCCGTGCAGATCATGACAAAGCTGGAACAGGAAACAGGAAAGCGTTTACCTATTGCTGCGCTTTTTGAAGCACCTACCATTCGCCGGCTGGCTGTTTTTTTAGACGGCGGTAATATTTCAGCATCATGGGGCTCGCTGGTTCCGGTAAAGCCTGGCGGCAGCAAACCACCGCTGTATATTGTACATGGTGATGCGTTGAACGTAATGGTGTTTAATTCACTGGCGCAACACCTGGATGTGGATCAGCCGGTATTTGGCTTGCAGCCCCGTGGCCTCAACGGAATAGAAAGGCCGGATGAATCGATCGAAGCAATGGCGGCATATTATATTGAAGAAATAATCCGGCATAACCCTTCAGGGCCGTACCTGCTTTCAGGGTATTCTTTTGGAGGAATTGTTGCGTTTGAAATGGCAAAGCAAATGGAAGCAATGGGCCGCCAGGTAAAGCTGGTTGCCATGTTCGATACCAATGCAGGTAACAGGGCGCAGGCAACCGGCGCAGGCCGCCGGTTGCGCAGGAAGATTGCGTTACAGTTTCCGAAAATCTTATTTATCCTCCGGTCTTTTTGGGAAGACCCCGCAGCTGTGATACAATACCAGGCTGGCATAGTCAAGGCCAAATGGAAAGCCTTACTGGCGAAAAATAAAATTGATACAGAAGACGAACTGGAAAACCTTACCCAACACGAAAAAGAAGTAATCCTTACCCACAGGGCCGCTTTTGAGAAGTATCATATTGTAAAGTATAACATACGCATCGACCTCTTCAAAGTAAAGAAACGCGTATACTTTGTGGAAGACCCGGTTTTCCTGGGATGGAAGCCTTATGCAGGATATGGCGTGGCAGTGCATGAAATACCGGGCGATCACAGTAGCTTTCTTCTCCCACCCAATGATACCGTATTTGCTCAAACTCTTCAGCGCGTGATGGATGAAAGGGTCAGGGAACACTAATAAGTTATAACATGCCCACATTAACAATCAACGATTGGCAACCGGTTACCTGGGAAAACGCAACAGGTATCGATGCGGGTAGTGCTAAGGACAGCATAGATGTATGGCGGGTTGAAATTTCCAGCGCGGCATCCTTCATAGATTTACTTACAGTGGGAGACCATGAGAAAAAGACCAGCTACCGTACTAACCTTGCACAGAACAGCTTTGTAACGGCAAGGGGGGCACTCCGTTATTTATTGGGGCAATACCTTGAGAAACATCCTTTGTTAATCAAAATAGCGAACGGCATTCACGGAAAGCCGTTTTTACAAAATGAGGGAAGCGGCCCGCTTCATTTTAATATTTCCTATTCGGGTGAAATAGTCCTGATAGCCATTGGCGGTTCGGAACTGGGAATAGATACTGAGACGCTGAATCCCCGGTTTGATTATACCGGTGTTCTTCGCCGGTGCTTCAATGAAACCGAAATGTACCTGGTACAAACGGCTGACCATCCCCATGAGATGTTCTACAGGTTATGGACAAGAAAGGAAGCCCTTATAAAATCAGGCGGTATGGGTATCAGCGACCAGCTTTGCCGGATGCCTTCCATACCTGGAACCTATCACATTCCTGATGACTGGATAATTCTTTCGGACGATTGCCAGATCACCAGTTTCACGACTCACGACAATGCCATTGCCGCTATAGCCTGTAGCCATTCGGTAAGGCGGTTTCGATTCCGGCACCTGGTACCCGGCAACCGGTAACAAATTCCCTGTTGATCTGCGGATTGCGGCCTTTTACCGGTTTTTCCAGTGGTCTCGTGCTTAACCCCTATTTTAGCCATCCAATGCCGAAGAAAATAAAAAATATTTTCCACCAGCTGAATCTCGCGTTAAAGCTGTTGTTGACCAATGATCCGCTAAGGCTGGCAGGCGCAACCGCTTTCTTTGCCACTTTCGCATTGCCATTTATTCTGATCATTCTGGTACAGGTACTAAGTCTTATTTTTAACCGCCGGGAAATCAGTACCGACCTGTTCGAACGGATGTCCTCTATAGTCGGGAAAGAAAGTATGCAGCAGGTAGTTGTTACCATACGCGGTTTCAGGGGACTGGTGAGTAGCTGGTGGGCGGTTACACTTGGCTCTTTGTTCATGCTGTTTGTAGCTACCACTTTGTTTCGCGTGATACGAAATTCTTTTAACCAGCTCTGGATGATCCGGATAAAAGAAAAAGCCGCTTTCCGGATGTCGCTTACCGGCCGGCTCCGCTCCCTGTTATTGATCTTATTTACCGGTGTATTATTTTTAGGCGGGGGAGTACTCGAAGGTATGCAGGTTTTGTTTGGAAAATATATCAATGAAATGATTCCCGGCTCCGGCATTTTCTTCAACGGAATAGTATCGCTGATGATCTCCGTCTTTATTACCATGCTTTGGTTTGCGGTTGTATTCCACTATATTCCCGATGGCCGCCCCGGCTGGAAAGTAACTTTTGCTTCTGCATTGCTTACCAGCCTGCTTTTTGCTATCGGCAAATACGCACTAAAGAGGCTACTGGTCGATAGCAACATAGACCAGGTTTTCGGTCGCTCAGGTTCGTTTGTACTCGTTTTATTATTTGTATTTTACTCGGCCATGATATTGTACTATGGCGCCGCATTTACACGCGTTTGGGGCCTGTATAAAAAAAGCCCGGTGATACCACTCCCACATGCCGTCTTTTATACCTGCCACGACCTGCCGGAAGATGCCACTATTGAGGATGATGCTGCCCCTCATGTTGCCCGGTCTTAAATGAACGTACAGATGATCGGGTGGGCAGTCTCACAATAGCTGCCATAATCAGCGATAGAATTCCAATAACGATGTTTACCGCGGCTACGGCATAATTTACTTTAAGCAGGTTTACCACCCATTCGTCCGGCCCCTTAATAAATCGCAATACCCCAATCAACAACAAAAAGGTTCCGGTTACAATACAGAACCCACGGGGTTTCTCGGCCGCCCCAACCCAAAGACCTGTAATGCCCAATAATAGATGAATAAAAGCGTGAAGTGAATTGGTAGTTAGTACGCCGAAAACGATGGACGAAAATAGACCCCAAATGCCCTCCGTCAACAGGAAAAGACCTAATAGCATGGTGTAGATGCTCGCAAGTTGTATCGGTTGTTTCATGATCATTTTTTCAGGCTATACAAAAAATATACCCGGATACTCCTGAGAAAACATGAGCACTGATTCAGTTTCATTGCTCACGTGATGTTCTGCAATAAGGATCGGATGATTATGACATCTTGCCCGTAGAAGCGGCAAATCTTGTATCTTCTTCCGTGTCATTGCTCCCGTTGTCATAACCTTCCCGGTTCCTGTCTTTGTCTTCAATATCTGAAGGTTCGTCCACCTCAGTTTCTTCCGGGCCGGACTCAACATCATTGCCGGCGGTTTCGTCATCATTATCTTCCGTCAACGCATTGCTATTCACAACACCATCCGACCGGTCATGAATTACACTGTTAATGTCTGCTTTGTTGGCCGGCTGATACCCGTTGCCCTCATTTGCAAAATCTTCCGCTGTTTGGTAACCATTGTCACCACCTGTTCTTCTCGTGTTCATACAATTGATTTTATGACATGAATAATACTGTTTACATCAGTACTGCCAAAAAGGTTATGCCATGATTTTCAAACAATTATCTGCTTTTTATCCATCAAAATGAGTAAAAAAGCCGCCAGTTCCTCCTACTGGTGGCGAAATAATTTTACATTTACGAAAAGCAAACAATGGAACCTATCACCGTGCGGGCAATAGTAAATGCACCAATAGATATCGTTTGGAACAGATGGACTTTACCTGAACATATTACCCGCTGGGCTTTTGCAAGTGATGACTGGAATGCGCCTCGGGCGACGAATGATTTGAGAACCGGTGGCTCATTTTCAACAAGGATGGAGGCAAAAGATGGGAGTATGGGATTTGATTTTGGCGGCATATACGATACCGTTGAATCCCCAAGCCTCATCAGCTATACGTTGGGAGACGGAAGGAAAGTTATTACCCGGTTTGAGGCTGAGGATGATACAACAAAGGTTACACAAACGTTTGACCCGGAAACTGAGAACCCGGCAGAAATGCAAGAGGCCGGCTGGCAGATGATTCTCGATAATTTTAAACGATATGCGGAGTCGTAAAAGGCTCACACTATTTGCCCGATCCCCTGAAAATAAATACGGCAATCGCAACAGCGGTTGCAATATCCAATGCCCCCAGCCAGATATTGGGCTGGATGATATTACCCGCAGCGGCACAGCTGCCCAGCAGAAAAACCAATGATACCGCCATTAATGAACTGAAAATTTTTGATTTACGTACAATGGTCTGCATAGCAACTACTTTTAGTATGATTACTAACTAAGCCCGTTCCACCCTTTTACAGAGACATATTCCGCTCCAGCTGCTGCATTTGTAGAAAAAAATCAACAACGCCTGCTGTTCCCAGTTGAGGCATAGGCTTTTTGGAATTTACTGGAATACAATCCAGATGAAAGAAAAGAAAAAGCCGGTGTATAAGCCGAAAACAATAAGCGAGGAAGCTTGCAGTGAGCTGGAAAAGAAATATGGGGTACCGAAAGAGGAGCTCAGGAGAATGGCGAAAGAACTCGGTTTTGGAAGGCCGAGATTGGAGATGCACCTGATATACCTGGCTGCCGAGAGGAAAAAGCACCATAGTAATTAAATGTGCTATTCTTCATCTTTATTTTTCGGATGTTCAGGGTCTTTGGGATGATCTTTTTCAAATTTTTCGCGGTTCGTTTCATCCACATCAATACCCTTCTGTTCCCCTTCTTTAGTAATCACTGCAGGATCAACAGGTTCACTTTCCGTTTCTCGATGGTTTTTAGCTGGGAGCATAAGAGAGTTTTTTTAGTATTAGTCAAAAAAACTATGCCCCAAACATCTCTACAGTTCAGCTGGTACGGTTTTTAGACCTAAGTGTTAATTGAATTCTTATACAATGGAAAACGCTATCATACCGTCAAATACCGAAGGCAAGCAAAATGACCTTCATTTTTCAAAAACCCTACCCGATCGTGAGCAAGCCGTTGATTGTTTTAAAAGGGCTTATAAACGGCTGCTGAATCCACCTGTATGGCATCAACTGGCGGGAATGATAAGCGGCGAGTTTACATTAGCGGGAGAGTCAGGACAGGCCGCCAATCGCCTGGCGCGGGAAGGCGACCATTTCCGGATTGACCTGCCAGGTCCAGGTCCCAGGATAGGAGATGGATACGACTGGGTAAAAGTAGCTTCGATTCAAGACAACACTAACCCGGCTGGTGAAGAAGAGCGAGTGGCTTTACAGCTGCACCCTTCTTCCAATCCTACAAGTAAGGACGAAAGAACCGCACATTTTTTACGGGAAGAAGCTTCCTCAACATTTATCATAGAAAGAAAAGGGAACATAGTAACAGCTTCCTATCACGGAAGAAACGAAGTGCCCAATACAGATACGGGTAATATTATTGATAACCTGAGAAATACTATTGTAAGCTCTGGTGCGCTCTCGGGCTTGTCTGAAGCCCAGTGGTCATCGCTGATAAAAGCTTTTTTGCAGGCTGAGATAGGAGGGTAAGCTATAAGAGTTTTTCAAAGCAAACACTATTTTCTACACCAACATACTGCCCGAAATTAGGAATGATATGATAGCCATTCTTTTTATATAATTCGATCGCTTCGGGCTGCCGTTTCCCAGTTTCCAGTATACATTTTTTAAAACCCAATTCCCTGGCCCAGCTTTCGAGTTCTGTAAGAATATGTGTGGCCAGACCTTTTCCCCGGCTTTCGGGCAAGGTGTACATCCTTTTTACTTCCATCGAAGTTGGGTTCAACTCTCGTATGGCTCCGCACGCCGCCGCTATGTTATCTTCATATAAAATAACTACATGCTTAATTTGATGCGTTTTATTGAACTGTGAATAAAATAAATGCTCATTTCCGTCCCTTACGGCCAGGTCGGCATCTAATTGTTTAACCAGCGCAATAAAATCAGGGTGCTCAGCATCTGTTCGCATCGTCCGTATCATCCGGGATAATTTTAATTAAATGTCGGCAAAATTTCCCTAACTCCCGATTCCTTACACCCTGCTCAAGCCGCTTTCGGCCTGCTCTGTAATGCCGCCAGTGTTTTAGCCATCGAATATCCATTCTCCTGGAATATCACCTGTATTTCTTCCAGGCTTGTATTATACTTTTTGGCCCAGTATCCTATTTCAGGAGAGGCCTGGAAATTAACTTTTGTTGAATTCTGCGATACTTTAGCTATCCTTTTTACCATAATTCGTTGTTTTTGAGTAGAATGATAAAAATTTGTGCCAGCCAGGCACTGCTGGCTCACAGTGGAGCCAGCACAAAAAAACTGTTATTCCTCAGCAGTTATCTGTCACGCTAATTCTTTATATTTGTCCAGATGCGCCGAAACCTGCTCCATAAAATATTGCTCCTGGGCCTTGTCCTGGTATCCCTTACGGGTATGGCCAGAACAGGCAGCGCAAGGCGGGCAACCATTGGGGTGGCAGGTTCAAGGTACCAGCATTTTTATGATGATGGTGATCACCATGGTGATGTGGAATTGACCGTAAGCCACCATCTGACCGCTTCGGTAAATCGTTCCCATGTTAAAACGGGTTCAGGCTCCTCCGCCCTTACCCATGAGAATACTATCATTACCCTTATTGCAACCACCGCCGCTGATGGCAGGTTAACAAGTGAAGGACAGTCACCTCACTTACACCTTATTTTTCCTTTTCATTATTTCTGGTAGTCAGGTCTGTTTACATAAACTGGTAAACTGTTAGTGTGGGATTCCCATGCTCATTCCTTATTTATAACAGACAAATCTATGCCTGACTATATCATAACACTATTATATCTATTGGGAATTATCGTCCTCTTCCTGGTCGGTGTTATCTATATACACAACCGTGATCAACGGCGGGAGGCCAAAAAAATGAAAGAGATCATCAAGCGGCAAAACGAAGAAAACTAGTTGGTTTTGTGTACCGGAGTACTTTGGGTAAAGCGCACGGTACGGGCCTGTATTTTTATACGGGCCTTTTTTTCTCTATGGGTACTGTATTTCGGCCGTGAGGCAATGGGAATAAGCCGTAATTTTGCGGCTTATACAAGAAATTCCTGTGAATGATTACACCAGAGAAGAAAGTTGCCGTTATTCTTGTTAACTGGAACAGTTTCGATGTAACAAATGATTGCATCCATTCTCTCAGGCAATGCACCTACACTAATTTTACCATCATTGTTATAGATAACGGATCTACCGATGGATCGGCGGATCAGTTAGCGCAATTGCATACCGGTATACAACTGATCAGGGCGGGGAGTAACCTGGGATTTACCGGGGGAAATAACCTGGGTCTCCGGTATTCGATAGATAACGGCTTTGAATATTCCCTGCTGCTCAACAACGATACTTTTGTGGAACCCGATTTTCTCAGCCCCCTGGTTACGGAACTCAACCAAAACGAACGAATAGGCGTGGTTCAGCCGAGAATTATGTTTAATCACGATCGGGGCCTGATCTGGAATGCGGGCAGTTACTTCAACCCGGTATTCGGATTTACCTATACCCGGTCTGTGAATAAGCCCATGAATGCGGAGGCAGATTTGGCCAAAGATGTCGACTGGGTAACCGGCTGCGCTTTTGTGGTGCGCAATAGTATACTGCTGCAGACAGGACTGCTGGCGGATAACCTTTTTATTTATGATGAAGATGTGGATCTGTCATTCAGGATCAGCAGACTGGGGTACCGGCTCAGGTACTGCCCTGCATCCGTTATATACCATATAGCCGGGGCCTCCAATAAGGTGAAAACAAAAGGAAAAGAAGGTTTTGTTAATCCCATCGTACACTACCTGAATACCCGTAACCGGATATGGCTGCTAAAAAAGCATATTCCCTGGTATTTTGCCCCTTCCGCTTTTATATACAATTTTCTTTATGTTATGCTGCTTATAGGGTATTTTGCGCTGCGCGGAAGGTGGAATAAGCTAAAAACGGTGCTGAGAGGCGTAAAGGATGGACTAAAGGGGGCTATCCTGTATCATTAAAAAGAATGTATGAAAAGTGTATTAATTACAGGAGCCGGCGGGATGATCGGGTCGAGAATGGCAGAATGGATCATCAATCACCAGCCTGAATACGAAGTGATCGGCGTAGATAATTTTAGCGGCGGGTACCGGGAAAACATACCCGCTGCAGTAAAAGTTGTAACCCTTGATGTAGCTACCGATTCACTGGATGACATATTCCGTGAGCAAGAGATAAGTTATGTATTTCATTTTGCCGCCTATGCCGCCGAAGGGTTGAGCCCCTTTATCAGGAAGTTCAATTATACCAATAACCTTATCGCAACGGCCAATGTGATCAATGCCTGTATACGCTATGGTGTTAAACGGCTGGTATTCACTTCCAGCATGGCCGTATATGGAAATGGGAAGCCACCCTTTGATGAAAATGATAGCCCCAGCCCGGTAGATCCCTATGGCGTGGCTAAATATGCCTGCGAAATGGATATACAGATTGCCGGGGAGCAGCACGGACTGGATTGGTGCATCATCAGGCCCCATAATGTATATGGCCGGAACCAGAATATCTGGGATAAATACAGGAACGTGCTGGGTATATGGATGTACCAGCACCTGAACCAGGAACCCATGACTATCTTTGGTACAGGAAACCAGAAAAGGGCTTTCAGCTATGTAGACGATTCCCTTCAACCCCTATGGAAAGCGGCCGTAGATGATGCGGCGTCTAAACAGATCATTAACCTGGGAAATTCAGAAGAGACCACGATACTGGAAGCCGCAACGATGCTGAAAGATGTGATGGGCGGGGGAGAGATCGCATTCCTGGAGAACCGCCATGAAGTGATGAACGCTTATTCCACCCATGAAAAATCAGAAAGATTACTTGACTATAAAAGTGAAACATCATTAAGGGAGGGCCTTACTGCCATGTGGAACTGGGCGCAACAGCAGCCCGTTAGGAAAAGGATGGAATGGAACGAGTATGAACTGGAGAATGGCCTGTACGGATTCTGGAAAAAATAAGGCATGGGTATTGCTAGTTATCAGGAATAAATAATCATTGCTTATGAAAAAGATGCTGGGTTACGCTTCTGTGTTATTGTTCATCACCGCTGGCGCACACGCCTGCAGTTCCGATACGCTCAAACCGGTAGAAACCCTGTTACCCAATAGTAGTTATAAACCTGCATTTGCCGGGCAAACAAGGGTAGGAGCTTCCAAAACAACCACCCCTTATAAAGTTGAAAAAATAGCGGATAAGCTCGGCAGCCCTTTTGCCATTGTAGCCATGCCCGATGGAAGATGGATGGTAACCCTGAAGAAGGGATATATGGAAATACATGAGGCCAATGGAAAACTGGTAAAAAAGATAGAAGGCTTCCCCGCAGTGGATTTTGTTGGCCAGGGTGGGTTGCTGGATGTAGCTTTCGATCCTTCCTTCTCCTCTAATCATATGATCTACTGGACCTATTCTGAAAAATATGAACCAGGCAATCTCACTACAGTAGCCAAAGGCAGGCTGAATGAAGCTGCGGGCAAAGTGGAAAATGTTACGGTTATATTCAGAGCGTTGCCTGCCTTGAAAAGCGGACTTCATTTCGGATCAAGACTGTTGTTTGATAAATCCGGCCATCTTTTTGTAAGTGCCGGCGAGCGGTCTGTTATTCCCGGCCGCGTGCAGGCGCAGAAGCTGGATGCCGGTATGGGAAAAGTATTCCGCATAACTACCGATGGAAAGCCCGCACCCGGCAATCCCTTTATCCATACCAAGGGAGCTATGCCCGAAATTTATAGCTATGGGCACCGCAACCCGCAAGGGCTTGATATCAATCCCGCCACTGGCGAGCTATGGGAAGCCGAGTTCGGTCCCCGCGGTGGCGATGAACTGAATATTGTACGCGCCGGCAAAGACTATGGATGGCCCACTATCACTTATGGAATTGAATACGGGGGAGAAAAAATAGGAGAGGGTATTCAACAGAAGTCCGGCATGGAGCAACCCGTTTACTATTGGGACCCCGTGGTATCGCCCAGCGGAATCTGTTTTTACAAAGGCAACAGTATCCCTGAATGGAATAACAATCTCTTTGTTGCCTGCCTGAGTGGCTTACACATAGACCGGATCATCATTAGGAACAATAAAGTAGTGGGAGAAGAAAGGTTGCTTACGGATAAGAAAGATCGTTTCCGTGATATTACGTACTCTAATGGGATGTTATATGCGATTACAGATGGAGGGGATGTATACAGGATTAGTAAGAAATAGTACAAGCCATAATCAAAGTCATTGGGACCACTACAAACAAAGTGTTGATGTACTTGAGATGTATTAAAAGCGGAGCGAGACCGGAAATCTCACATACTGCTTTGTACTAAAATTAGTTTATTGTGTTGTACGTAAATTAGTAAATAATGCAGATTTTGGTTTTTCCAGCCTCTCGCATTATTGGAATTTGATGTAGCGGATCAAGTCCAAAAAGTATTTCTCTGACCATATATCTAATGCTTTTTCGTCGCGGATAAACCGGCTGACATCTTCCTTAACATGATTAATCGGGATGCTGGTAATTCTATCCCGTAACAACTGGATGAATTGTTTCTCGGTTATATTTTCTTCTGCCCAATTGCTGCTATTCCGCGCACGAATGAGAAAATGATCAAGATTTAATGGCACTCCTTTTTTTATATACCATTCCATGTCATACCAATCTCTTCCCTTAACCCGTTGTTTCCATTTACGAAATAATAGCGCAGTCATTTTACCTGCAAACAGATCCGGGAGGCTAACGCATTTCACATAAAAAGAAAACGGCTTTAGTAGCAGCTTTTCTTCTGTTTCAAAACCCAGCGGCGGTTGGGTATCAACCTCCAGTTTAATCTTAATACTTGGACGAATTCCCAAACCGGCTTGCGGTACAATATCCTCCAGGATCAATTCTTTCCATGCGGTTTCAGATTTAAGAAATGCGGAATCGATATTAGTTTGTTGGCTTTTCACTTTCTCCTTTACCGTAACTGTCATACCCAATGCACTAAACTCGGTAACAATACCGCCCAGATATGGTTCCAGCGAAAAGTCAGGGTTAATCTCAAGCAATGAAAAATCCAGATCCTCGGAAAACCTGTCAAGTCCATACAATATGCGGAGGGCAGTACCACCGTAAAAGGCAGCCTTCTCAAAAAAACCTGTTCTTTGCAAACCCGCCAATGCGATTTCCTGCATAATCTCACGTAACGCCTGATCAGCTTCTGCCTGGCTTTTGGGCTTATATTCTTCCAACCATTCTTTGATCATAATTCCTTCAATGTTTTTGTCAATAGTTCAAGGCTGCTTTTTTTCGGAGCATCCACTATCCACTTGCTGATCTCGCGATAATCCAGGTTGCGGAGTGATGCTTTTTCAATTCTGAGATCTTCCATCAGCAATTCTTTTACCTGCTTTGTGCTGCGAAGCAAAACGCCGGACGTGGTGACAACTTTATCACACAATGCTTTCTCAGGTGTTGCCATTAAAACCGTTTGCTTTTTTGTAAGCGTTACCTGTTGTATGCCGAAGGAATAATACGGTGACGGGAGATGTGTATAACTAAATCTGCCTACGCTCGTTTTGTAAACTGCGCTTTTTTGTGTAGTTACGGAACTTGTTTCAAACACCTTTTCAGGAATAAGCCCCCAATGCGATAGGGCCGCTTCCAATGACACATAACTGGGTCCCAACAGATGATTGGCCAACAGAAAAGATTCTGGGTTAGCAATGTGCAGATTAGGGCCAGGAATATATACGCCCCTCCTCACAAGCACCAACAGCCCCTGCCTAACCAATCCAGTGATCTTATCATAGGGTCGCTTGTAATCCTTTAGTAAGTCAAGAAGCACCTGCTTTGTTATGGGCTGCTCTGCATACTCCCGGATGCTTTCCAGAAAATTCATTTGTAATATTTTGATCTGTTTATCGGATTATTTCCGAAATAATTGTCAAAATTATACATAATTATGTCAATAATGGACCTTTTTGTCGAATTTCTTCCGATAAAGTAGGTAAAAGCTGACATTTAGAACCATCCGTTTTAAATACAGATGTTAACCGATCTTTCTAACATTGCTTAAATACTAGATCGTGGTATTGTGATTGCGTTTCTTCTCCGTTTTCAGGTAAAATTCAAAACTGCTCAGGAAGGAATAATAACCGTAGAAAACAGGGATGTTGTAAAACAAAAATCCCCGATTCGTATTACGAATCAGGGATAATGTTGAAGTTTACTTTTCGAGTTGCGGACCGGACGGGACTCGAACCCGCGACCTCCGCCGTGACAGGGCGGCATTCTAACCAACTGAACTACCGATCCGTAGGGTTAACCAGTAAAGTGCTGATTTACACCTGTTTCCTGTTAAAAAATGCCGTAAGGCACCCTTTAAAGGACGGCAAAGATAAGGGGAAACCCCTTTTTCAAACAAATCTTTTCCTAAAAAAGATGCAAGCCGTATTTTTACCAACTTAACGCCAACATATGCCTCAATACCCCCCATAGACAATTCCTTGATTTTGAGAAACCCATCAAGGAAATATATGAACAGATAGAAGATACCAAAAAGCTGGCGGAGAAGAATCCCAAGATCGATTATACCTCAACCCTGCAGCAGCTGGAGGCATCTATTCTCGATAAAAGACGTGATATTACAGCCCATCTTACGCCCTGGCAAAGGGTTCAGTTGAGCCGCCATCCCGACAGGCCCTATACCCTCAAGTACATACAGAATATTTTTACCCATTTTGTAGAACTGCACGGCGACCGGAACTTTAAAGACGACAAAGCCATGGTTGGTGGGTTTGCCCAGCTGGATGGTGAAACGGTAATGGTAATAGGCCAGCAGAAAGGCATTAATACGAAAGCCCGCCAGCTGCGCAATTTTGGTATGGCCAACCCGGAGGGCTACCGCAAAGCACTGCGCCTGATGAAGCTGGCCGAGAAGTTTGATAAGCCTGTTATCTGCCTGATAGATACCCCCGGTGCCTATCCCGGCCTGGAAGCCGAAGAAAGAGGACAGGGGGAAGCCATTGCGCGGAATATATATGAGATGATACGCCTTAAAGTTCCCATTATCATCGTAATTATTGGTGAGGGGGCCAGCGGCGGCGCATTGGGCATCGGCGTGGGCGACCGGGTACTGATGATGGAAAATACATGGTACACCGTTATTTCCCCTGAAAGCTGCAGTTCCATCCTATGGCGTAGCTGGGATAAAAAAGAAACGGCCGCCGAACAGCTCCGTTTAACCGCAACCGATATGAAAGGCTTTGGCCTGGTAGACGAAATCGTACACGAGCCCGTAGGTGGTGCCCACTGGGATTACGCAGACGCCGCACAGATACTCAAATCTTACCTCGTTAAGAACCTCAGGGAAATCAAAGACCTCCCTCCCGCCGACCGGACCCAGGAAAGAATCGAAAAGTACGGAAAGATGGGATTCTGGGAAGAACTGGGGCAGAAGTCGTAGGTCGTAGGTCGTAAGTCGTAGGTCGTAAGTCGTAAGTCGTAAGTCCGAGAGAAGCCCGATCCGATAATCCGAAATCCGCAATCCGTAATCCGCCATCCACAATAAACAACACAAACAACAAACAACAAACAACAAACCGAAACACGATGATTGAAAAACTGCAGGGAACCGGCGTAGCACTCGTTACACCGTTTTCATCCGATGGTAAAGTCGATTTCTCTTCGCTGGACAAACTGATCAATTCGATCATAGCCGGCGGGGTTGAATACCTGGTAACTTTAGGTACAACCGGTGAAACGCCTACATTGGATAAGCAGGAGAAGATAGACATTATCAATTTCACCTTTGAAAAAGTAGCCGGGCGCGTGCCCGTTATAGTAGGTATTGGTGGCTATAATACCGCCGAACTGGTAAAAGACCTGCACAGCTTTCCCCTGGATAAAGCCGCCGCTGTACTCAGCGCATCACCCAACTATAATAAGCCATCACAGGAAGGCATTTACCAGCACTATCAATTGCTGGCCGCGGAATCTCCCAAGCCTATCCTGTTATACAATGTTCCCGGCCGCACAGGAAGGAACATGACAGCCGATACCACTTTGCGGCTGGCCCAGTTACCCAATATTGCCGGTATCAAGGAAGCCAGCGGGGATATGGCGCAATGCGCGGTTATTCTCCGCGACAGGCCCAGGGATTTCCTGGTAGTGAGTGGAGATGATGCGCTCGCCATGGCACAGATCGCCTGCGGGATGGATGGAGTAATTAGTGTGGCAGCCAATGCCTTTCCAAAAGAATTCTCCGATATGGTCAGGGCCAGTATCAAAAATGATTTTACAACCGCCAAAAAAATCAATGACTCTTTAATAGAAGCGTATGATCTGATGTTCGCGGAAAACAACCCCGCCGGTGTAAAAGCGTTCATGGCGGAGCAAGGCCTCCTGCAAAACTATTTCAGGCTGCCCATTGTTCCCCTAAGCGATCCACTGCATCAAAAAGTAAAGAAATACCTCAGCAAATAAAACTTCCTTGCGCCTCGCGCCTTTGCGGGCAAAATTCGCCGCAAAGGCGCGGGGCCGCTATTTTTTGTATTGAATAAGATCCCAAAGATTACCGTACAAATCTTCAAAAACAGCTACCGTTCCGTATTCTTCTTCTCTTGGTTCGCTGGTAAAATGAATATCATTGGCAAGCATACGATGGTAATCTGCCCAAAAATCATCTGTGGCCAAAAACAGGAATACCCTGCCACCTGTTTGGTTCCCGATCCTGCTTTCCTGCTCACCGGTAGCGGCTTTCGCTAACAGAATGCTGCATTCCAGAGATCCCTGCGGAGCCACCAGGACCCAGCGTTTCATGTTACTCAGCTTGGTATCTTCCAACAGGCTGAAACCTAATTTTTGCGTATAAAAGGCAATGGCTTCATCATAATCCTTTACTACCAGCGCAAAATGAGCAATATGTTGCTTCATATATTGAGTTATTGCTTATCGCCTCATTTCAGCAAGCCTTTGATTTCATTCAGTTTCATCAGTGCCTGCACCGGTGTCAGGCGGTTGATATCCATATCGTTCAGCATCTTCCGGATATCATCAAAGGTTTGGGAATGCGCATCGAAAATGGATAACTGAAGCCTGGGCCCTGAAATATTTTTAATCGTATTGTCCAGTCGCTCTTTCGCAGTTTCCTGATTCTCATCAACATGTTTTTCTTCGAGTTGTTTCAATATATCATTGGCCCTGTCTATCAGTGAAGGAGGCATTCCCGCCATCCTTGCCACATGAATACCAAAGCTATGGGTACTGCCGCCGGGTGCCAGTTTGCGAAGGAAAATGATCTTATTGGCTACTTCTTTATTGGTAACATGGTAGTTCTGCACACGGGGCAGTTTTTCTTCCAGTTCATTCAATTCATGGTAGTGTGTGGCAAACAATGTTTTGGGAGCGGAAGGAGAGGAGTGAAGGTGTTCAACAATACTCCAGGCAATAGAGATACCGTCGTAGGTAGAAGTTCCCCTGCCAATCTCATCCAGCAAAATCAAACTGCGTGGTGAAATATTATTGATGATACTGGCGGTTTCATTCATCTCTACCATAAAAGTAGATTCACCGCCACTGAGGTTGTCACTGGCACCCACCCGTGTAAAGATCTTATCTGTTAACGGAACGCTGGCGGCCGATGCCGGTACAAAGCTTCCCATATGGGCCATGAGTGTAATAAGCGCGGTTTGCCTGAGAATGGCACTCTTACCACTCATATTCGGCCCCGTTAAAATAATTATCTGCTGTGCCGATGGATCCAGCGTGATATCATTGGCTATATAAGGTTCCCCTACGGCCAGGTTTCTTTCAATAACCGGGTGGCGGCTATCTTTCAGTTCAAGCGCATACCCGTCGTGCAGTTCGGGTTTTTTGTAATGGAACTGTATGGCGTTTTCAGCAAAACAAACCAGGCAGTCCAGCGACGCCAGTATATTGCCATTCACCTGTAAAGGAGCGATATATTCCTGTAAAGCCACTACCAGCCTGTCGTACAAATCCAGTTCAATGGCCAGGATTTTATCTTCAGCCCCCATTATCTTTTCTTCGTATTCCTTCAGCTCGGGTGTGATATAACGTTCCGCATTTACCAGGGTTTGCTTGCGGATCCATTCGGCTGGTACTTTGTTTTTGTGCACATGCGTTACTTCCAGGTAGTAACCGAATACATTGTTGAAACTGATCTTGAGGGAACTGATGCCTGTTTTTTCGGCCTCACGCTGTTGGATGCTGGCCAGAAATTCTTTACCGCCTGTTGAAATATTCCGCAGGGTATCCAGCTCTTCATGAACACCCGCCCGTATCGCGCCGCCTTTAATAATGGCTACCGGTGGCGTTTCGGTTATTTCGTTCAGTATCCGGTCAACTATCAACTGGCAGCCATTCAGCGCGTCGCCTAAACGCTGCAAATAACTATCCGGGGAAGCCAGGCAGGCATTCTTGATAAGGGTAGTTTGTTCAAGCCCTTTTGCCAGGTGCATCACTTCGCGCGGATTGATTTTTTTGGTAGGGATCTTACTCACCAGCCGCTCAATATCACCGCAGGCCTTGATGGCATGCGCCAGCTCTTTGCGAAGGTCGGTTTGAAGAATGAGAAAGGCCACAGCATCCAGCCTTTCATTGATTTTAGTAACATCCTTTAACGGAAATATCATCCATCGCCTCAATAACCTGGCACCCATGGGACTTACCGTGTTATCCAGCACTTTCAACAGGCTGTTACCATTATCAATGCCCGTATGCAGTAATTCGAGGTTACGGATGGTGAAACGGTCCATCCACAAAAAATCTTCCCGCTCCATCCGTTGCACTGATGTTATATGCTGAAGGTTGGGATGTTCGGTTTCTTTCAGGTAGTACAACACCGCACCCGCGGCCACAATGCCCAGGTGCATATCTTCAATACCATATCCTTTTAGGGAATGTGTCTGGAAATGTTTTAATAAACTTTCAACCGCAAAGGCTTCATCAAAGATCCAGCTCTCCATCGTATAAGTGTAGAACTTCGGACCATACACTTCTTTGAATTTTTTTTGATAACTGCGCTGGAAAATCACTTCCGCCGGTTGCAGGCTTTGCAGTAATTTGTCGATATACTCATCATTCCCTTCCGCTATAAAAAATTCACCCGTTGATATGTCCAGGAATGCAATGCCGGTTCCGGTGTCGGTAAAATGGATGGAGGCCAGGAAATTATTGTGCTTGTGTTCAAGCAGCTTATCATTGGTTGCCACACCCGGCGTAACCAATTCGGTAACGCCTCTCTTCACAATCCCCTTAACCGTTTTGGGATCCTCCAGCTGATCGCAGATGGCCACGCGGTGGCCGGCTTTTACCAGCTTATGCAGGTAAGTATCCAGTGAATGATGCGGAAAACCCGCCAATTCACTGGCAGCCGGATTGCCATTATTTCTTTTGGTAAGCGTAATACCCAACACCCCGGCGGCCACAATCGCATCCTGCCCGAATGTTTCATAAAAATCCCCCACTCTGAACAATAGAATCGCATCAGGATACTTCTGCTTGATAGCCCTGTGCTGCTGCATCAGCGGGGAGTCGCCAGTGGATTTTGACATTACGGCAAATATACAGAACAGTTTGTAGTTTGGGGTTTGAATTACATCCCCCTTGGTTTTGGCATTTCTTTCCTCGGAAGCTTTGTTGCTCTTTCGGAGGTATTGTATACAAATGCCGCAACAATGGTAGCTATCTGTTTCAGGTCATCCTCAATCAGGTGATCGTAAGAATCCATATTGCTGTGGTGGTTACGGGTATCATATTCAATGGGGTCCTGGATAAACTGGAAGCCGGGTAGGCCTACGCCATCGAACGACTGGTGATCGGTTCCACCGGTATTACTCACTGTAACAGTGGTAGCACCCAGATCCTTGAAAGGTTCGAGCCATTGCGCGAATATTTCTTTCACAGCTTCATTTCCCTGGGTATAAATGCCCCTGATTTTACCGGTTCCATTATCGATATTGAAATAAGAGGAGAACCTGGCGTGTGCCGGTGTGGTTACCATGGTGGCAGGGTCTGCAAACGTGTTTTTTACATAGTTCCTGGAACCCAGCAGTCCCTGTTCTTCGCCGCTCCACAGGCCAATACGGATGGTCCTCTTGGGCTGGTAACCAATGGTTTTTAAAATCCGAATCGCTTCCATCATTACAGATGAACCAGAAGCGTTATCTGTGGCACCGGTAGCCGTTTGCCAGGAATCCAGGTGAGCACCGATCATTACCACTTCTTCTTTTAAGGAAGGATCGGTACCCGGGATCTCGGCTATTACATTGTAGCCCTGCAGGTCTTTTGTATGGAACTTTGTTTTTACATCCGCATTCATCTTAACATCAACACCGGATCTTGCCAAACGAAGGATGGTATTGTAATCCTCAACACCCAGTACAATATCCAGGAAATTTTCCGGGTCCGTTCCTTTATAAGCGCCTCCGCCCTGGGCAAAAATAGTTCCGTCGTGGCTCCTGGTACCACCGCTGCTGAAGATCGCATAAGCACCTTCGGCCTTCGCCATTTCTTTTAACAGGGTAATCATTTTTGCGTAGGGGTTGGCACCACGTCCACCGGCAAATGCCGCACGCTGGCGCCTTGCCGCAGCGGAGGTATCAGAAGGATCCGGTGCCCGAAAAGGAGGGGCGGGTTTGGCATTGGCCATGGCCTGCAGGTCCGCCTCATCATACCGGCGGGCATCGGCTTTAAAACTGGGTTTATAAGCGGTTAAGGTATCGAGGATAATAAATCTGCCCTTTAGCTGTCCCCGGTAGGCTTCCAGGCCAACGGAATCGCGGGCGGAAACCACCACTACAGACGCCGATTTTGCGCCACGGGTACCTGATGTCCATGCTTTGGGATAGGCCGATAAAGATTTATAGTAGGGGGCTGTAATGGCTACATAGCTTTTCTCCAGTTCCCAGCTTTTGCCAAACTCACCCCAGGGCTCAATAGCCGCATTCTGCAAACCCCAGCCGGCCAGTGTTTCCTTGGCATAGCTAGCGGCACGCATAAAACCCGGAGAGCCCGTAAGGCGGTTACCACTCTTGTCGGTCAGGTTAAAGGCGATTTCCATCACCTTGGAATGTTCTAGGCCTTCTTTGCGGATCTTTTGCATCATCGTGGCGTCAGGCTTATCGCTTTGCGAAAAGCTAATCAGCGGCAGGGCCAATGCCAACATTACGGCACCAGGGGTGTTTTTTCTCATGTGAGTCTGTTTTGGGTATAAAAGATAGGAAAAGGAAAATAATAAATCTGCGCCATACCACCATATCGTTTATTTGAGTGGTTGAGTTTACCTTTGCGCCATGCGAAAACTAAGCATGGATGAACTGGGGCGGATGTCGGTTGACGAATTCAAACAGGCCTCCAAATCTCCGGTCATCGTAATCCTGGATAATATCCGCAGCATGCACAATGTTGGCAGTGTATTCCGCACAGCCGACGCTTTCCGGGTAGAAGCCATTTTTTTATGCGGATATACGCCCCAGCCTCCTCACCGGGATATTCATAAAACGGCACTCGGTGCAACCGATACCGTCGACTGGATGTATTTCCCCACCACGGTCGAAGCCGTAAAGGAAGTAAAAGAAAAAGGGTATACCGTTTTTGCCATAGAACAGGTGGCCGAAAGTATTTCCCTGGAAGGGTTTACAGCCGAAGGAAAAATGGCCATCGTTTTCGGTAATGAAGTAGAAGGGGTAGGTAATGAAGTATTACCTCTCTGCGATGGCAGTATTGAAATTCCACAGCTAGGTATGAAACACTCCCTCAACGTTTCCGTAGCCGCGGGAATAGTCCTGTGGGAAGTAGTAAGACAAAGAATCCTAACCCCCTGAACCCTGCCCTTATGCCTTTGTGCGCCAATGTATCGGCACAAAGGCATGGTAAAAATATAGACTATGCAAAAAGTAAAACAGTATCTCAGCCTTGTAAAGTTCTCGCACACCATTTTCGCGTTGCCCTTCGCAATGATCGGTTTTTTCCTGGCATTCCGAAATGTTAGAGCTGCTGGTATTTATCCGCTCTCCACTACTGATCTGCTGGTAAAGTTGGTGCTGGTGCTTATTTGTATGGTCACCGCCCGCAGTGCCGCCATGGCGTTTAACCGGTATCTCGACAGGAGCTTCGACGCTAAAAACCCTCGAACCGCTATCCGCGAAATACCCGCAGGGATTATATCGGCTAACAGCGCGCTTCGTTTTGTAATCTTGAATGCTTTGCTGTTTGTAACCGCTACCGGGTTCATCAATAGTCTTTGCTTTTACCTGTCGCCCATTGCTTTGTTTGTGATCCTGTTCTATAGCTATACCAAACGATTTACAGCACTTTGTCACCTGGTATTGGGTCTCGGTCTTTCGCTGGCACCTATCGGGGCGTATATAGCGGTAACAGGAAGGTTTGAGATATTACCCATTCTGTTTTCAGCAACCGTTATCTGCTGGGTAAGCGGGTTTGATATCATTTATGCCCTGCAGGATATAGATTTTGATCGTTCCCAGCAACTTTTTTCCATTCCTTCAGCCCTTGGTAAAGCGAGGGCCTTACGTGTTTCCGAGCTACTGCACCTGCTAAGCGCGGCTTTTGTAATAGCCGCCGGTATATATGGACATTTCCACTGGTTGTACTGGATCGGTATTGTTGTTTTTATCGGCATGCTCTACTACCAGCATTCCATCGTAAAGCCCCATGATCTCAGCAAAGTAAATATCGCGTTCATGACCGCCAACGGAATAGCCAGCATCGTGTTTGGCACATTGGTGATTGTCGACCTGCTGGCGTTGTAGATTACGGATTACGGATTACGAATTACGGATTAAGGCCTCAATCCGCAATTCGTAATCCGTAATCCGCAATCCGAAATCCGCAATCCGAAATCCTATAACTTGCATCTAAATCCACTCACTATTGGCCCGCATCATTTGTATAGATTATGGAGGGAAACGCACGGGGTTGGCTGTGACGGACCCCTTACAGATCATAGCTACTTCGTTAACTACTATTGAAACGAAGGAGCTGATCCCTTTTCTGAAAAAATATTTTCAGCAGGAGGTAGTTGAATTGATATTGATAGGCGAGCCGCTGGATCTGAACGACAAAGCCACCCATGCCACACCCCTGGTAAAGGCGGCAATAATCAGGTTGCAAAAAGAATTTCCCGCTATTCCCATACAAACGGTAGACGAGCGTTACACGTCCAAAATGGCATCCCGGGCCATGGTGGATATGGGTATGAAGAAGAAAGACAGGCAGGTAAAAGGCAATATTGATAAGATCGCGGCTACCATCATGCTCCAGGAATACCTTCAGAATCGTTAAGCCTGAGGCGTGGGCCGCACATTTTCTCTATTTTTGTCCGCAACAAACAGAAGCAGCAATGATTTTCCCGATAGTAGCTTATGGCGCGCCGGTTCTAAGGAAGGTGAGCCAGGATATAACACCCGATTACCCGGGCCTGAAGACCCTGATTGAAGATATGTGGGAAACCATGTATGCCAGCAATGGGGTAGGACTGGCCGCGCCGCAGATCAACAAGGATATCCGCCTTTTTGTAATGGACAGTGAACAGATATTTGAGAACCTTGACGAGGAAGAGAAAGGTGTTTACCCCGATGGCCCCGGAATCAAAAAGGTATTTATCAATGCCCACGTAACGGCACTGGAAGGAGAAGAATGGGCCTACAATGAAGGATGCCTGAGCATACCCAAGATCCGGGAAGATGTGATGCGCGCGGAGAAGGTAACTATCAGTTATGTGGATGAGGACTTTGCCCCGCATACCGACACCTTTAACGGCATTACAGCCCGTGTGATCCTGCATGAGTACGATCATATTGAAGGGAAGCTTTTTATTGATTACCTCAAGCCATTGCGCAAGAAATTGTTACAGGGTAAGTTGAATGATATCAGTAAAGGGAAAATAAAAGTGGATTATAAAATGATATTCCCCAAGTGATGAGATACCTGCTTGGCATTCTTCTCTTGATTACCACTGCAGCAGATGCGCAGGATACCGCTGTGATAATCGACGAGCACCGGTTTACTTTGTCGGAAGTGGTGGTTCGCAATAACTTCGACTATAAAACACTTCTCTCCGCTATCAAAGAAGATACTACATTCTATAAAGCATTCCGCAACCTGAGGGTAATAGGGTTCAGTTCTTATAATGATATAAAAATGCTGGATAAAAAGGGGAAGGTGAAGGCCTCACTATCCAGTAAAACCCGGCAAAACAGGGCGAATGGATGCCGCACAATGGATGTACTGGAAGAAAACGTAACAGGCGATTTTTATGACGAAAGCGGTAAGTACAACTATCTCACCCCGGAGCTGTACGCCGGATTGTTTTTTACGAAGGACAGGATTTGCGGCGAAAATAATATAGTGAAAGGGAGGAACCTGGCTACCAGTGACAAGAAAGGAATAGAAAAGCACAAGGAGCAACTGAAGATGCTCTTCTTTAATCCCGGTAAAAAGATCCCGGGTATTCCCTTTATTGGAGATAAGCTGGACCTGTATGATGAAAGCGCGCATAAATTATACGAGTACAAACTCGATGTACAGGATTTCCACGGTTCGCCGGCCTATGTGTTTTCCATCACTCCCAAAGAACTGACGGAAGAAGGAGCCACCAAAAGTTCGCGTATTGTAGTAGACCAGATGATTACCTGGTTTGATATGAAGTCGCTCGAAGTACTGGCCCGCAATTATTCCCTCAGTTATAAAGCGGGTGTTTATGATTTTGATGTAAGCATGGAGGTTGAGATGACCAGCTTCGAAGGCCTCACCGTTCCCAAAATATTACGCTATAAGGGCGACTGGGATGTTATATTCAAAAAACGCGAAAGAGCGGTTTTTACAGCCACCCTATTTGATTTTAAGCGACCGGGGTAGGGTTGGAATTTGAATGTGCTGGTTTGAAAAGGTGTTAATTTGAAAATTTGAAAGTTGCTTTTGGAGTTGCTTACCAAAATTGTTATAGGTAGTCCGGCATCTTGAACAATTTTCAAATTTTCAAATTAGCACATTTTCAAATTGCTTTCTATTTTTCAAATTGCTTTCTTTTTTCAGATTGAAAAAGATGAGGGCCGCAAAAATGCAGCCCTCTAAAACATACCCCCCGGTATGCGTTCAAAAATGAACTTCTTTATAATGTATTCAGATAAGTCAGGATTTTCAGGAGTGTTGTTTTTCCCGGTGTAATGGTATAGCTGGTTACCCTGCCCACATCATTGATCTCTTTAATGCCCATGTAAAGATCACCGCCGATCTTGGAAAAAGATAATAGGGTTATCTTACTTCCGATGGGTATATAATTGGCGGCATAGGAGCGCGACGCATAATCAGGGGCCAGGTACACAATCGTTTTCTGGTTGGCAAAAACGGCGAATACAGCGGTAGTTTTATTGGTATAGTTAGGTGCCAGGATAGCCGTGATCTTGGTTTTGGCTTTCGTGCTATCCGTATAGCGTTCGGCCGCTATCCAGCGAAAGCTGGTAGCTTTTAGTTCATACCCTTTAATTACCGTATTACCGGTACCCTGTTTCTGGAAGGTGGGAAGCCAGCTGGTATCTGCACCTCTTACCCAGGTAAAGCCCGTATCAATAATATTAACAGGAGGAACAGGGGATGTTTCCTTTCCATAGAAAGCCTGCATATTTGTTTTAGGATCTTCCGTATCGCTGAAACGTATTGTAAAACTTGCGCCGGGAGCCAGGGTAAGTTCTTTTCCATCTTTAATAACCCGCACAAAAAAGCCACCGGCCGATTCAAGAAGATAGCCATTGCTGGTAGTGGCTTTGAAGGCTTTTATATAGTCCCCTTTCTTTGTAAGCCTTATTATTTCAAGATACACTTTGCCGCTGGCGGTTGTACCCGGTGAGCCACCATTACCTGGAGCACCCACACAGGAACCGGCCGTAAAAGAAACGGATAAACTGTCTCCATACGTAAGCGTCGTATCTTTCGACACATCAAATGAATCCACAATGATCTTCGGCAGTAAAACCCCCAACACCTCATTTACCGTTGCCGATGAAGGGATACTCCTGATCCACGCGGTATCATTCAGCGGATGATTGGTATAACGTATAAAATCGTTTGATAGCTCTTTCTTGCATGCAGAAAAGAACAGCAGCGATAAACAACCCACAATGAATACATTCTTTTTCATATCGTCTTTCTCTTCACAAATAAGATACACACGGCGGAGGGTGTGTTGCCTGTTACTTCCTGTTTAAATTAAAACGCAATCCGATAGAAAGCCCGCCCAGGCTGAATTTCTGGTTATAAGAGGCCTGCGCGGTTGTCATATTGGATAAGTTATACCTGAAATAAGGTTCAAAGAAAACCTGCATATCATCTCCTAACTGTTTACTGATACTTAGCCCTGCATATAATCCAAGACCCAGCTTACTCTTATATACCATATTACTTTTGGTAAGCGGTACAACGGCCAGTGCGGTATCCAGTATTACACCCTGGTACCAGGAAGAAATATTAAATATTACACCCGCATTAATACCTACTTTGATGTCATCACCTTCGTTGCCAAACTGGTAGCCAACCGTCAAAGGAATATCAATGCTCCTGTATCGATTGGTTACACTCAGGTTTTTATATCCCGCAGTTTGTAAAACGCTGGTATCGGATACCACTACCGTATCTCCCGGTGCCCTGATAATGGTTCTTACCGTAACAACAGTGGTTGTTTTTATTTCATTCTCACTGCGATAAATATACCGCTCGTTCATCTGCGTATACTGTACACCGGTTTTTAACCAGATATTATTGGTAATAGGTTTTACAATACGTACGCCGGCCGTAAAGCCAACATTCATTCTTTCACTGCTGTCTTTCTTTTGCAGGTATTGTGAAGTTGCGGAATTATTAGATAACGATCTGAACGCAAAATCCGGAGAGCCATATACTTCCAGCAACCAATCGCTATTCATACCCCGGTCGGTTGGACAGATCACCGTACTCTTGAATTGAGAAGCGTGATGATTATCGGTTAATTCCTGGTGCATATTCAGCTGCATTCTTCCCAATCCCGAACGAATCGTATTCGCCGGTGTGAAAAGTGTAAAAGGAATATCAGCTGCGGCACTATGAATACTGCTATCGCCGGCATTTATTATCATCGGGATATCCCGACTACTCATTTCCCTGGTAACGGATGAAGGGATAAAAGGTGTCTGATGGCCGTTGCTCACAATGGTGTTGCCAACTGCACTTTTATTTCCTGGAATGCTAACAGTGCTGCCGGATACCGGGCCGGAACCAGGCACATTGTTTTTGTTATTGCCGGCCGCTTTTTTTATAGCAGGCAGGTTACTTCCCGACAATTCTTTACCTGCCGCTTCACTACCAGTATTATCGGCAACAGGGGGCAGCGCAGGATGGATGGCCTCTGGCTTACCTGTTTGGGTCTTGCTATCAGTTGAGGAAGGAGTTGCAACCACGGAAGAAGTACCAGGCTTATTTTCGGGCCGGAACCAGAAATAAGCGCCCATCGCCCCACCCAGTAAAACCATAAAAATCAAGGACGCAGCAACCGGCAGCCTCCACCAGTACACCCGTTTCCGGTCTTTCTCTTCAGGATGGATTTTTTCCCAAAGGCCTGCAGGAACGGCCGCTGTGTAGTTGCCAAGTTTCTCACCGAAAAACTGGTCCAGCTGTCCATCCCTCACCCTGCTCCAAAGCCCTGTAGGAACAGGGGCCGTATAAGGGTTAAGCTTATCGCCAAAAAACTGGTCGAGATGCCCATCCGTTATTTTTTCCCAAACCCCTTCCGGTACCTGGGCTGTATAATGGCTGAGGTTCTCTTCAAAATGTTGATCCAGCTGTGCGTCTGCAATCTTATCCCACAAAGTTTCCGGAACTGCGGCTTCATGATCCTTCAGCTTCTCGCCGATAAACGCATCTAATTGCCGCTCTGCCAGCTTATCCCAAAGACCATCAGGCACAGGAGCCTCATGGTCATTCAGTTTACCGCCAACAAAGTTGTCAAATAGATTATCGGGCATCCTATACAGCAATTTTTTGCAATTGTATGATTTGATATTGAAGCATCTTCCGCGCCTTTACCAACTGGCTGCGGCTGGTGCCGGGTTGAATATTGAGCATGGTGGCAATTTCTTCATGACTATACCCCTCAATCGCGTTCAGGTTAAATACCATGCGGTATCCTTCCGGCAGCTGATTAATGAGTTTCATCAGGTCGTCCTCACCCAGATGGGTATAGGCCTCTGGGCCTATTTGCGGGGCCTCGTGACTGTTCTCATCAATGTCCTTGAAATGCAGTTTTTTCTTTTCCAGGTGGCGGATGGCAGTATTTACCACAATCCGTCTGATCCAGCCTTCAAACGAGCCCTCTGATTTAAACTGACCGATATACTGGAAAACCTTGATAAAGGCGTCCTGGAGCATATCCTCAGCTTCCATGGCATCATTGGCGTAGCGGAGGCATACCCCCATCATCTTGCCGGCATACCGGTCAAATAGCATGCGCTGGCAACGGGCATCCTGCCTTATGCAGCCTTGAATGAGTTCGTACTCTGTCACGGATAAGTGTAGTTTAGTGTTTTGGCCAATAAATAGATACCCGAACAGGCGGCACCGTTGCCTGCTATCGGGCATTCAGGCCCTTTTGGAACCAGAACAAAGATATCAAACAACCAGGAACTGGTTATGAATATAGTCCACAACCTCTACCAGGTTGTTATTTTGCCGGTAAACAGCCAGTTGCCTGTCGGCCCCGGTTCCATTGGAAAACAGCGTGCTTACGTAGTTAATAATATGCCGGCTGCCCAGTTCATCCACTACATCATCTACAAAATCAAGCAGTTCGTAAATAAGCGATTTGGTGTCTACCTCGGTTTCCTTGCCAAAATCAATCAGGGTGCCATCAATGCCGTACCGGCTAGCCCGCCACTTGTTTTCGTTGATCAGGGGGCGGTCATAGATCATAAAATTAAGGTTCTGGCTCCTTAGCTTGTAAATCTTGGCAGTAATGGCCTGGAACAATGCCGCGATGGTAATCGTTTCATTAATCGTCATCGGAACATCGCAGATCCGGTATTCAACGGTATTGAAGAAAGGGTGCACCCGAAGGTCCCACCATATCTTCTTGGCATTGTCTATACAGTTGGTTTTTATCAGCAGGTTTACATAATTCTCATAAGCTTCGAGGCTCTCAAAATAATCCGGGATACCGGTGCGCGGAAATTTATCAAACACCTTGGTTCTGAACGATTTATACCCCGTATCCCTTCCTTCCCAAAACGGTGAATTGGTACTCAGCGCATACACATGCGGCAAAAAATAACGTGCCGTATTGGCTATATGTATCGCCATTTTCCGGTCTTCCATGCCCACATGCACATGGAGACCAAAAATGAGATTGCTCCTGGCGGCTTCCTGTAATTCATTTACCAGCTGGTTGTAACGGATATGGTCGGTTATCAGCTGGTTTTCCCAGTGACTGAACGGGTGCGTACCCGCAGCACCCACCCAAAAGCCCAGATCACCGGCTATCTGCGCGATATTTCCACGCAAGGAGGCAACATCATTAAAAGCCTCCTCAATATCCTGGCAGATATCCGTTCCCACTTCCACCACGGCCTGGTGCATTTCGGCTTTTACCTTATCCTTTAATATTTTCTGCCCTTCCTGCACAATCCTTTGTTCATGGCTCTTCAATTCCCTGGTATTCGGATCCAGCACCATATATTCTTCTTCAACACCCAGTGTAAAATGTTTATAGCTTAAGCTCATTTTGGTTGGTTTGTTGGTTTCTTGGTTTCTTAGTTTGTTGGTTTGTTGGTTTCTTGGGTAGTTGGTTTCTTAGTTTGTTGGTTTCTTAGTTTCTTGGTTGGTTTATTTGGGTGTTTACTATCATTTTTAATAAACCAATAAACCAATAAACCAAAAACCAATAAACCAACAAACCAACAAACCAACTAATACAGTTTCTTACCGGTACTGCCTCTTTTCACGTACTCGCCCCAGGTTAAATTATCCGCACCTTCTACCAGCGATTGCGCTTTTTCTATGGCATAATTGGCGGCGGTTTCCACTACCCAGTCGAAATTTTCCTGGCCAACGCTTTTGATATCGGCATCCGGCGCGGGATTGCAGAAATCGATAGCGTAAGGCACACCGTCACGCAATGCCAGTTCTACCGTGTTAAAATCATAGCCCAGGTATTTATTGATCCGCAATACGATATCGGTCATCTGTTTCAACCTTGCCGCTGATGGTTTGAAATCGGCTACATACCGCAGGTGGTGCGGGTTACGGGGTTCGTACGACATAATACGAACGTATTTCCCCCCAATGCAATAGCACCGGTAATATTCCTCAAAAATAATTTCCTCCTGCAGCATCATAATCAGTTGCTCCGTTTCAGCATGCTTTTCAAAAAAATCATCCTTATCGGTTAGCTTATATACGTTTTTCCATCCGCCACCTGCAAAGGGTTTCATATAAGCGGGGAAGCCCACATAGTTAAAAATTCCGTCCCAGTCAAGCGGGTAAGCCAGGTTACTGAATGACTGGTCCGTTGTATCCGGCGGCAGATCACGCGAGGGTAAGATCACCGTTTTAGGAACCGGCACTTCTATCTTGGTGGCAAGGCAATTATTAAAAAACTTTTCATCTGCACTCCACCAGAATGGATTATTGATAACAGCAGTGCCGGTAAGGGCGGCATTTTTCAGGTAAGCGCGATAAAAGGGAATATCCTGACTTATCCGGTCTATAATCACCGCATAACCGCTGGGCTCACCCTGCATTACTTTGTCGATTATCACCGGTTCAGCTATGATCCCCGGAACGTTCTTGCTATTGATCCTTTCGATAAATGCGGTAGGAAAACTTCTTTCCTGGCCAAATAGGATGCCAATCTTTTTCATGGTAAGTGGGTTTGGTGATGAAACAACTATGCCAACCGGCTCATTGATATTCAATTTAGTAAAACTGGGCTGAAATAAGTGTACCGGGAGGGAATTTCTTTGGCTAATGGGCCTATGACTCATTTGCCCTATTTTTGACAGTATGCCCGATATTACCAATAAGGTCGATTCCGTGACCATTGAACAAAGCATTATTTTCTCTGAATACCTTGAAAGGGATGTGACCATTGATGTGTACTTACCCGCTGAGAAATGGATAAATGGCCCGCTGAGCCTGTTGCTGATAAATGATGGCCAGGACCTGCTAACCATGCCTTTTGATGAAATACTGGATAAGCTTCTTCTGGAAGGGGCGATAGAACCGTTGATGTGTATCGGCATTCATTGCGGCCCCGAACGGAAAATGGAATATGGAACGGCTTATTCCGCCGACTATAAAGGCCGTGGGGCAAAAGCCGGACTGTATACCAAGTTCATATTCGATGAACTTTTGCCTTTTATCCGTAAGAAGTATGAGATGCCCTCTTTTACGCACAAATCGTTTGCGGGTTTTTCTCTCGGCGCGCTTAGTGCCATGGATATTGTATGGAACCAGGCCAGCGAGTTCAGCAGGGTAGGGTTGTTCAGTGCCTCATTATGGTGGAGAAGAAAGGGATACGAAGATGGCTATGATGATGAACAGGACCGATTGATGCACCTGCAGATCCGGAAGGGGGCGTTTCCACCCTGGCTCCAATTCTACATAGAATGCGGTACCCTGGATGAAACAGCCGATAGAAACAAAAATGGTATCATAGATTCGATAGATGACGCCCTCGACCTCATTGTGGAACTAAAAGCAAAAGGATACACGGATGAACATATCACCTATACTCAAATAGAGAATGGCAGGCACGATGTTCCCACCTGGGCTTCGGCTTTGCCAGAGTTTTTGAAGTGGGGGTGGGGGATTTAATTTTTACATTTTCAAAATACCACATTTTCAAATTAAGATTAAGAGCATAAAAAAGCCCAGGCTCATCGCCCGGGCTTTTTTATATAAAGAAAATAGGGTATTAGAAGATATATCTCACACCAAACTGTGCAGACCATACATCGCTCACCGTAGTGTTCTTACGGTAAGTAGAATAATTAATACTGTTATTAACCCTTGTCATCCGGTAAATAGGTGCGCCAGACGGATCTACGGTACCACTTGCTGTCAAAGGATTCAGTGTGTTTACAAAATAGCTCACACCAGAAGCCGGGTTGATCATGTTACCGAAGTTAAAGATATCGGCCCTCAACTGGATGGTATGCCTGTTCTTTCCGATGTTACGGAACAGCTCTAACTGCACAGACACATCAATACGGCTCAGGAATGGTTGTAATAGGCCATTTCTTTCAGCATATTTACCCCTTCTTGTTTTCAGGTAAGGATCCTGGTTGATATAAGCATCCCATGCGTCTTTTTGTTCCTGAACGGTAACTGCAGGAGCAGCACCGCTGGCACCCTGTGCAACAAAGAACATTTCGCTTTGATCTTTTGGAACATATAACAGGTCATTTCCACTGGTTCCATCACCATTGGCATCACCGCTATAAGTATAAGAAACACGGCCCTGGTTTTGTACCTGGCCAAATAACCCAAACTGTAAAGCTGCGGTATTGCCGAATTCATAACGGTATACAACATTACCGATAACACGGTGACGAACCTCGTTATCACTGTAAGCCATTTCGGCATTATTATTACCGTTAACAGACCTGATACCTGTCCAGCTGCTGGCAGCAATAGAACCTGGAGTCATATAGTCTCTTGCCCTTGTAAAGTTGTAGGCAACCATCCATCCCAGTCCTGTTGCTTTGGCTGGTTTTTCAATCTTAACAGTTCCGGTGATAGAACCACCCAACGGGCGGCTTTCCATTACAACGGCATCAGACATATTAGGTGTACCATTTAAACCATTGTTGATACGCAGAGCATTGGTTTGCGCGCTGCCGGATAAACCGAAGCCGGCAAATTTTGACCTGGTATCACCTGTTCCACTGAATTTAGAAGTTGCTGGTTGCAGGTTGGCATTGTAATAGTTGATATTGCTGATGCTTTGTGTATACATAAACTCGGCAGTTGCAACGATATCCCTGTATATTTTCTGGTCAACAGCGATATTGCTGCGGAGTACCTGCGGGAAACGGAACCCTTTTTCGGTAGTAGCGATATTGTAGCTGGCTGCCGGTACACCTGGTGTTGGGGTAAATGTAGGGTAGTTGGCAGGAGTTGTAGGTCTGAACGGATAAGCCGCTGTGTTGCTTACAGAAACACCACCATTCAATACACCATTGTTTCCCATCTGGTTGCTGATGTAAACGAAAGAAGGACGGCCGGTAAACAAGCCGATACCTCCACGAACCTGTGTGGTCCTGTTTCCTTTGATATCGTAGTTGAAACCAATTCTTGGATTGATCATCAATTTAGGAGAAGGCAGTTGAGAGGTACTCAGTTTGGTTGGTAAACCGTCATTATCGATAAAGTTCAGGTTATCCACCTGGTTATTTACATATCCACTTCCAACAAAATACGGAACCTCAAAACGGATACCATAGGTAAGGTTGAAATTAGGCTGGAGATTGGTTTCATCCTGAATATAAGCAGAGATATTACGTGCCTTGGTGGTTACTAACCAGGGCACTCCGCCTGCCAGGTTACTGTAGTTGGCTTCATACCTTCTCAGGTAAACTGGGCTGGTTGTAAGTGACGGGTTAGCGAGATAAGCGTTCGCTGCGGTATAAAAATCAGCCAGGCTGTTAAAGGTATAAACACCATTGATCAAGGAAGTAAAACCATTGGTGTAAGTAAAGCTCTCATAAGCAACACCCGCTGTTAAGGTATGTTTGCCCAGGTAAGCAGTCAGGTTATCGCTAAACTGCCATGTGTCTGTGTTTAGCAGGTTATTAGGTGTAAACGGATCATTACCAAATGTGATGTACGTATTACTCTGTCCGCTTTGTGCAGAAGGAATAGTCGTGGGAGGAGTGGTGGTCAACGGGAACGGTACCATCCTGGATATCAACAGTTGGGAAAGAGCCGCCTTTTACAGAACGGAAATCCCTGTTGGCAGTAAAACCAAAAGTAAGTTCATTATTGATGGTGTTGCTGAAGCGGCTGTTCAGTTGCGCAACAATTCCATAAATGTTGTTATTGATGGTATAGAAAGAGTTAGCGAAGCTCATTGAGTTCACACTGTTCCTCGAACCATTTGCCGCGTTAGAGTTACTTACTACTACATCTCTTTTAGATAAAAGCAGGTTCCCGCGGATACTCAGTTTATGCTTATCATTCAGGTTCCAGTCTACACGGGCAACGCCTTTTTTGCTTTCTGTTGGCGCAGAAAAGCCCTGGTAAGGACCTGCATCATAGCCAAATTTGGAAGAAAGAAAACTCTGAAGCCCATCCAGGTCAGATTTTAATACCTTGGTTACATTACCACCTACCGGAGCAGTACCATCATTGGCTACAAAACTGGTTCCTACATCATTTCTTGTTTCTGCCTCATAGTTCAGGAAGAAAAAAGAGTTTGTTTTTGATGATCGGTCCACCCAGGCTCACACCATATTGTTTTACATCAAAATTGGTGGTTACAACATCCTGTTTTCCACCGTTACCGGCCTTGGTACCTAATAAACCCTGGTTACGTTGGTTGTAGAAAGCAGTACCGTGGAAAGTATTTGTACCACTTTTCGTTACCGCATTGATGCTGGCACCTGTAAAACCGGACTCTCGAAGGTTATAAGGCGAAACGTTCACTTGTATTTCCTGTAAGGCATCCAACGAGATAGGAGCTGAGTTTGTCTGGCCACCATTCAAAGCTGATAAACCAAAGGAGTTATTGAAGATCGAACCATCCAGGGTAAAGTTGATGGCGCGGCTATCCTGGCCTGCAAACGAAAGACCATTGGATTGTGGAACCACCCTGATCAGGTCAGTTACATTACGGGTGATCGTTGGTGCAACCGAGATCATCCTTGCATTAATATTGGTAGACGTTCCTTTCCTGTCTTTAGAAATAAGGGCTCCCCTGCGGGCAGCACCGCTTACTACCACTTCAGCGAGTTGTGAACTGGTTTCACCCAGCGTAACATCCACAACGGAAGGCTCACCCAACCCAACGGTCACCTCTGAAATAGTTTCCGTTTTCAATCCCACATAAGTGATTGTGATCTTATAAGGCCCGCCGATACGAAGACCCGGAAGCGTGTACTTACCAGACCCTGAAGAAACGGTCTTGTACTTACTTCCTGATGGCTCGTGAATGGCTTCTATTGAAGCACCTGTCAGCACACCGCCTTTAACATCTCTTACAGTACCAGTAATGGTACCTGTAGTAACCTGGGCCATCGACGTTAGTGCTACAAGCACGGCCGATAATGCCAGGCAAAATCTCTTTACAATTCGCATATAAGCATAGTTTTAGATTTTGCAAATATGATACTTATATGCCGTTTCTGCACCCCTAATTCCAAATTAATGTTAAAATAACACAGGATTTCCGCGCGGTTGTTGATTAAATGGTGATAAAACCCTATATTTTCGAGCCGCTTAAACAGGTTACCAGATGTCGCCAACCAAAAAGGAAAAAAAATAGGTGATTTTATTATATGTAATTAATTAAAATATAACCACTATCCCCAGCTGCGCCATCCATTTCGAAGCATAAGCGGGAGTAAAACTGTCATTTATCTCGAAAGAACCTGACTGCAAAAGATCCGGATCAAACTGGTACCGGGGTGTCAGGTTGGTTTCGCTGGCATAACCCGCAAACCGGATCAAAGGCAGGTTGTCATTTTGCCTGGTATACCGCAGGCCCCATTCCCTGTGCAGGAGATTTCCCAGGTTATAAATGTCAAGCGTAAGTTGACACCTGTATCGATCCCTGAATAATTTCAGCTTCCATTCTGATTTCAGCTTCAGGTCAACAATATGCGTAAAAGGAGCCCGGCTTCCATTCCTTTCCGCATATTGCCCTCGCCGGCTACGGAGATAGGCATTTCCTTCCAGGTACTTATCCAATGCCTGTTTTTGCTGTTCCGGTGTAAACACCTGGTTTCCGCTTGCATAAGGCAAAAATGTACTGGCCTCCAGTTCCCTGGAGCTGGGAACATAGATCAGGTCATTGCCACCCTGCGTACCATCATCCCGCACCATACCGGATAAGCCATACACATAGCTGAAAGGTTGGCCCGATTCGCCGGTATACAAAACGGACACAGAATTTGTTATTTTCTTCCCTGCACCCGGTATACGTCTGCTCAGTAAAACAATAACCCGGTGTCCGCTGCTGAAATCCGACCTCGAAAGACTGATATCATTTCTTCCATTCACCGTTTCGGTAAATCTCCACTGGCTCATACTTACCGAGCTGGTTCCATCATTTACCGCAAATGACCGGCAGAAATAATAGTTCATTTCAACCCGGGTATTTTCTTCCGGCCGGGTCTTTACGGAAAACGTATAGTTGCTGGAATATCCTTTTTTACCGGTATAATTACCCAACAGGATTACGGGCTCATAAGGATTCGAGCCATCAGCAAGCAATGGTATCTTTCCATTGTTCACAATAGGGTAAACCTTCCTGTTATCCGGCCCCAGCGCATGGTCAACCGGTGGCAGTAGGTTTACATTCCGGTACGAGATTTCGGTCAGTTGGGTAGTGAGTAGCCCGGCGGCGGAGAACCACCAGTTTTTTACCTGCCATTCGAGCCCCAGCAGCAACCTTATCATTTTAGGCATGGCTAGCCTGGGCGTTATGAGATCAATGGGTATCCTGTTATCGGGTACACCCAGGTCAGCAGCTTTCCATGCCCGGTAAGGATCCGCACGAAACCGCATCCTGTTCAACTGCGCCGCCGCCGCCACATACCCTCCGATACCGGTTCCATTATTCAGGTAAGTGTTACCAGCCCAGGCCAACGGTATCCGTCCGGTAAAAATTCCGGCACCTCCATGAATCGTTAACTTTCTCCGCGCCCCCTGCCACGCAAAGCCCAGCCGGGGTGAAATCGTAGCCGGCACGATAATAGGGTGTCCCGTTTGCGCCTCCTCCAGGTTCCAATGGGCAGACAACTGCGGTAGTACAAACCGGTTAAACGAGTCATGGCTAACAGGCCTTGTAAGAAAATAATAGCGGTCTATCCGCAAGCCAACAGTTAATGTTAGCGATCGGAACGGCCTATACCTATCATTCAAAAAAAAGGATGCTTTTGCGGTTCGGAACCTTGCGGCGGATAAACTGTATTCACTTCGGGGATTGTCTCGCAAGGAATAGCCAGACTGGTAGAAAGACGGGCGGTCATTGGTTATAAAATCTCCTATCGACGCATAGGTGTAATACCCAAAACTGTTCTGTACAAAGGAATTATAAATGCTATTGTATTCGCAGTCGATACCCGCGCTGATCCTGTGAGTAGCTTTTGTGTACATAAATCTATCCAGTAATGTCCAGTTGCCTTGCGTAAGTAGATTGGTAGTGGAACTGGCGTCGGTGCCAAACACAATAGCACCATTTCCATCCTGTATCCTCACTCTCGGAAATGGCTGTTCCAACGGATCCCGGTTATCACTTACACGGGTATAGGTAATGAGTAACTGGTTGGCCGTATTCCTGCCAGCGGTACTTTTCAGCTCGAGCGAGGCAGAACGCGTACGGGCTGATAAATAGTAACCGCTGCGACTGAAGCTCAGCAGTTCGGATGTACTGCTATTCGTGTTTACCCTGGCGGCGTCAGTATGCCGGTAGCTGAATGCGATTTTATGATGATTACCTGTGTTCCAGTCGAACCTGATTGTCATTCGCGCAGCACTAATCGATTTCGGATTATTGAGAAGACTACCGGGGTCATAGTGGTAATTCGATTGCAAACTATTGGCCAGTATAGAAAGCGTTGCCGGTGTTTTTGTATTACCCGTATAATTTGAGAAATCAAAATGTTGCGGATGCTCCTCCTTCTGAAGATCAATATTTACAAAATAGAAGCATTTATTCTGTACCAAAGCCCCCTGCATCCGTCCCCCAAAATTCCTGGTAAAAAATCCATCGGCACTTTCTTTCGGCATACCTTTAGTTTTCCCCACCAGGGCGGCATTGCTGAAATAATAGTATACCGCACCTTCTGTTTTATTGGTTCCCGACCGGGTTACAGCATTGATTCCTGCACCGGTGAAATTGCCCATCGATACGTCAAACGGTGAAATATTTATCTGCAACTGGTTCACTGCTTCCAAAGCCACCGGCGAAATACCGGCCTGGCCTCCCTGGGTACCCGATGCCGAAAGGCCAAATACATCGTTACTCACCGCGCCATCTATATAAAAAGCATTGTACCGGTTATTCTGCCCGGCAACAGATACAGCCCCTTCATTTCCGGTCATCAGCCTGGCCTGCGGAACTGTTCTGAGATAATCATGTAATTGCCGACCGGCAGCGGGAATGGCAGCCATCCTGTCCGCGTCTATAAAACTTTCTGTTCCCGTTTTTTTCCAGGAAGTATTGCTAACCGTTACATTACCCAGGTATACTTCTTTTGTTTCGGCTACCAGGTCTATCATAAAGGGGTCACCCAGTTCTACGAACAGGTTTGATTTTTTTACAGCCATAAAACCCGGTGCTATAACCTCCAGCAGGTAGGGTCCGCCCGGGGCAAGATGATGAAGGGGAAAAAGAGCCATTCTTATCCGTTCGCGTTTTGTACCAACTGCCTGTTGGTTCATGCAGCAGTTTTACCGCTGCCCCACCCAGTTTCTCTCCATCCCTGCCGCTAACAGTCCCAGTCATACCGCCGGTGGTGAGCTGGGCAGATACAAGAGCAGGAATCAGGCAAAGGATCAAAAGCTTCGAAAACATCTGGGTTGATTTAATACGCTAAGAACCTCTAATTAGCCAGAACGACAAACAGGCATTTGCCGAAGTATCCCTCGTTTTTTAACCCTCTTTACGCTGCGCCCTTGCTACTTTGCGCATCCCGTACTTCCCGCAAGCAATCGCAGTGAGTTTTCGGTATTGGTAAAAACTCCTCCCTGCAACCCGCTTTTGCCTAATTTTGTCATTCAATTAATTATATGTTACACAGTATTGAGGCAGCTATTGAAGATATCCGCAACGGCAAGATGGTAATTGTTGTGGATGATGAGGATCGTGAGAATGAGGGCGATTTTATTGCCGCGGCACAACATACCACGCCGGAAGTGATCAATTTTATGAGTAAAGAAGGGCGCGGACTGATTTGCGCGGCCCTGACAGAAGAGAGATGTATAGAGCTGGAACTGGCACCCATGGTCAGCTCCAATACATCCTTACATGAAACCGCTTTTACTGTATCGGTCGACCTGATCGGCCAGGGAACCACAACCGGCATTTCGGCGCAGGACAGGTCGAAAACAATCCAGGCATTGGTTCATCCCGCTACAAAACCATCTGACCTGGGCCGCCCCGGACATATATTTCCTTTGATAGCAAAAGCGGGAGGGGTCTTAAGAAGAACGGGCCATACCGAAGCGGCTGTTGACCTGGCACGGTTGGCCGGCCTGGAACCGGCGGGAGTACTGGTGGAAGTGATGAATGAAGACGGAACCATGGCAAGGCTCCCCGAGTTACTTGAATTGAGTGAAAGATTAGGAATTAAGATCATTTCCATTAAAGACCTGATCGACTACCGCCTGCAAACAGATTCGTTGATAGAAGAACTGGTGCGGGTAGACATGCCCACCCAGTTTGGTCATTTTAAGCTGGTAGCGTTTAAAGAAAAAACAACCGGCGCGGAACATCTTGCCTTGATCAAGGGAACCTGGGAAAAAAATGAGCCGGTGTTGACCAGGGTGCATAGCAGTTGTTTTACGGGTGATATACTGGGGAGTTTCCGGTGCGACTGTGGCGAACAACTGCACAAAGCCATGGCCATGGTAGAACAGGAAGGCAAAGGAGTGATACTTTATATGAACCAGGAGGGTAGGGGTATCGGGCTGATCAATAAGTTAAAAGCTTATAAACTGCAGGAAGAGGGAATGGATACCGTTGAAGCCAATCTGCACCTTGGATTCGGAATGGATGAAAGAGATTATGGGGTGGGTGCACAAATACTCCGGTATTTAGGGGTCACCAGTCTCAGGCTGATGAGTAATAACCCGCGTAAACGGGCGGGATTAAAAGGCTACGGGCTTGAAATAGTTGATATCGTTCCCATCGAAATGAACCCGAACTCGCACAACCTTAAATACCTCGAAACCAAAAGGGATAAATTAGGACACGAGATACTGAAGTAAATGTCCAATGACCAATGAACCAATTGCAAATGCAGTTGGTCATTGGACAGTGGACATTGCCCTACTTCTCGTCTTCTTTTTCTTTTTCATACGCCCGTATGATCGCTTTCACCAGTCTGTGACGTACAACATCCTCTTCATTTAATTCAATATGGGCGATACCATCAATTCCTTTCAGGATACGGGTAGATTTTTCGAGGCCGCTTCTCATGTTCCTGGGCAGATCCACCTGCGTGGGGTCACCGGTAATGATGGCTTTGGCATTGGCACCGATACGGGTGAGGAACATTTTTAACTGGAGATCATTCGTATTCTGCGCCTCATCCAGGATGATAAAGGCATTGTCGAGGGTACGACCACGCATATAAGCCAGGGGAGCGATTTCTATTGTACGGGTGCTCATATAATATCCCAGCTTATCGGCAGGAATCATATCATCCAGCGCATCATACAAAGGGCGCAGGTATGGATCGATCTTCTCTTTCAGATCACCCGGTAAAAAACCGAGGCTCTCGCCCGCTTCAACAGCCGGTCGGGTTAGTATAATCTTTTTAACCAGCTTATTTTTTAAAGCCCGTACCGCCAGCGCAACAGCGGTATAGGTTTTACCCGTACCGGCAGGCCCGATCGCAAATACGATATCGTTCCGGTCAACTGCCTGTACCATTTTTTTCTGGTTCTGCGTACGCGCCCGAACGGTCTTGCCGTTAGGACCGAATACCAGTATATCATTGGGATTACTATCCTTGAAATGATCTACCGTTTCAGCGTCATCACCGCCCAGTATCTGCTCAAAATAGCCTTCACTCAGGTGGCCATTCCGCTCCAGGTACTGTACAATAAGTGTAATCTTTTCTTTTGCCGTGTCTATCTGTTCAGGGGCCCCGCTCATTTTTAATTGTGTCCCGCGGGAGAGGATCTTAAGAAGGGGAAATTTCTTTTTCAGCAAATCTAACTTTCCGTTATTTACACCAAAAAATTCTATCGGGTTAACGGACTCCAGGTTGATAATTGTTTCAGTCAAACTTTTACGGTTTAAGGGATGACAAAATGAATAAGAGCTGTAAAAAATGCTTCTTACCAAATTTAATCAGTATAGCATATTACATCCTAACAAATGTTATACACACATGTGGATAGATAGGGGTTAGGAATTACGGTCTAGGATCTAGGGTCTAGGAATTAGGAACTGTAAATTAGTACAATTCATTCACGGTTCACGTCTCACGCCTCACGTCTCACGCCTCACGCCTCACGCCTCACGTCATAATTGTTTAAGTGCAGCAATAGTAGCAATCGGATCACTGGAACTGAATACCGTATTCCCCGCCACCAGCACATCCGCCCCTGCATGGAGTATGGCGGCCGCATTGTCCAGCGTAACACCGCCATCAATTTCAATCAGGGCAGTCGCTTTCTTTTCCTGGATCAGGTGTTTCAGTGTACGGATCTTATCCAGTGTATGTGGAATGAATTGCTGACCTCCAAAGCCCGGGTTCACACTCATCAGCAGAACCACGTCTATGTCCTGAATAATGTCTGTTAAAAGGCTGATGGGGGTATGCGGATTTAATGCCACGCCGGCTTTCATGCCGAGGCTTTTTATCTGTTGGATATTCCTGTGCAGGTGCGGACAGGCTTCCAGGTGAACTGTTAATATATCCGCCCCCGCTTTTTTAAAGGCCTCCGCATACCTGCCGGGTTCCAGTATCATCAGGTGAACATCGCAGACTTTTGTAGTGGCTTTTCTCAGTTTTTCTATCACCGGGAAACCAAAACTGATATTAGGTACAAAACTGCCATCCATTACATCCAGGTGAAACCAATCCGCTTCGCTGGCATTCAGCATATCACAATCCTTCTGCAGGTTCAGGAAGTCGGCGGTTAATATAGAAGGTGCAATAATGGCCATACCGGTAGTTTATAAAACGAAAATGAGAAAATAAATTGAGATTCACTAATCCGCCAGCCGTTTCAGTGCCGCGGCGGCTTCAACCAACTCAGGGTCCATCGTATAGGCCCGCTGATAATTGTTTACCGCCTCGGCCTTATTATTCAACGCCTCATTGCATTTAGCCAGCCAGTAATAGCCATCGGCATAAGTGTTTTTAACGGTAATAACGGTTTGGAAAACCTTTATTGCCTCGGGAATCCTTTTATCATCAAAATAAATAAATCCCTTTTCCATATACGCTTCCATGTAGTTAAAATCGTTGATGATGCAGTTGTTGAATTCATCCACAGCTTTCTTTTTATCTCCCGTTCTTGCGTAATAAACCCCATTGATAAAATGCACATGGGCCATGTATTCCCTTCCCATTCGGAAAGAAGCCACCTGCCGGGTAATAAGAAGAGCGGTGTCATTTTTTCTTTCTGCCAGCAGGTTGGCCGCAGCCAGCATCGCATCCGGTGATGGGTATATACGGATGGCATACCGGTAAGAACGAAGCGCGCCGGTTGTGTCATGGGTGTTTTCCTGTACCAATGCCTTGCGGTACCACAGGGCATAATTAAGGCTGTCTTTACTGATCAGGGAATCCACCTGCTTAAGCGCCTGCTGATAGGCACCCAGGCTGTCCAACGCATCCACTAACTGGAAACGAAGACCTGTACTATCCGGATTCCTGGCCACCGCGGAAAACAGATCCTTTATTCCGGCAGGCATTTCACCCGGCTTCAACTGGTCGGGGACCAGCTTTTCCGGTTCATTTTTGCAGCCTGTAAAAATGAGAATTGCCAAACCGGCCAGCCATCTGTTCATAGCACAAAAGTACATCAGGTAAGAATGGAATGACAGATTTTTGACAAAAGACACATCTCCTAACCTTATTTTTGCTGCATATTAACAATTATGAGAAAAATTGCATCCACGCTCTCCGCGTTCGTTTTGGCCATGGCAAGCCTCTGCGCTCAACCTGTATCCACGCCGGATTCTGTATTATTTGCAGGAGAAAAACATTTTAAGAACATACAGCAGTTGACTTTCGGCGGCGATAATGCCGAAGCTTATTTCAGCCGGGATGGAAAATATATCACGTTTCAGCGTACCAATGCCAGGGAAGGGTTGAACTGCGACCAGATATTTATTGGCAAACTTCCCGAGAAAGGAGAGAAGTTTACCTATCGGATGCTTAGCAGCGGAAAGGGCCGCACCACCTGTTCTTATTTTTTGCCCGATGGTAAGCACATTATCTACGCATCCACCTTTAAGGGTGCCGACAGCTGTCCACCCGTTCCCGACAGGGCGAAATACGGCAACAAGTATATCTGGCCGTTATACGACAGCTACGATATATTTATGGCAGACCTGAATGGGAAAATCGTTAAACAGTTAACTACCTCAAAAGGATATGATGCGGAAGCAACTTTATCGCCGGACGGAAAAAAAATGATCTATTGCAGTGATAAGGACGGCGACCTGGATCTGTATGTAATGGACCTTGCAACCGGCAAAGAAAAAAGAGTAACCAATACCCTGGGATATGATGGAGGAGCTTGGTTTAGCCCCGATGGAAAAAAGATAGTATGGAGAGCGAGCCGCCCGAAAACCGAAGCGGAGATCAAAGAATACAAAGAACTGTTGGCCGAAGGAATGGTGGCACCCACGCATATGGAAGTATATGTAGCCAACGCCGATGGTTCGAACGCAAAACAGATCACTTTCCTGGAACAGGCCAACTGGGCACCCAATTTCACCCCTGATGGCAAGCATATTATTTTCTGCAGTAATCATGAATACAAAAGAGGGTTCCCTTTTAATATGTACCTCACCGACCTGGAAGGTAAAGGCCTTGAAAAAATAAGCCGTGATAAAGGATTCGACGCATTCCCCATGTTCAGTCCCGATGGCAAAAAGATCATTTTCGCCTCCAACCGTAACAATGGGGGAACCCGGGATACTAATTTGTTTATTGCAGACTGGGTGGAATAGGGGGTAGAGGTTATAAGTTTTAAGGCAAAAGGCAAAAGTAAAAAGGCAAAGTCGTAGGTCGGGACAAATCCGTAGTTTCGTAGTATCTAAACCCTGTTACCATGCAAACTGGTCTGCTTCATCTTCACAATTTATTGCGTTGGGTTATCCTGGTATTGTTGCTGGTTTCCCTTGTAAAAGCTTGGGCCGGATGGCAGGGTAACAAAGTGTTTTCGCCGGGCGACAAAAAAACATGGCTGTTTACGCTGATAGCCGCACATACCACTTTATTGTTGGGTCTGTACCAGGTAGCATTGGGCCGGTACGGCATTTTCACGATCGATTTACCCGGAGGAACGAGTGTAATGAAAGACAAATTCTTCCGTTTTTTCTGGGTAGAACATCCAACAGGTATGATCATTGCCATCGTTCTCATCACACTGGGATATGGGATGTCTAAAAAAGCGGTTGCCGACGGGATAAAATACAAGAAGGCTTTTTTCTACTTCCTGTTTGCCCTGATTATTATACTCGCAACTATCCCATGGCCATTCAGAGAAATTGTTGGAAGGCCTTTGATACCTTAATAATTTCAAAACAGGTGGCTACCCGTTTAGCCTTATCAAAATTAATTGATAGGCCGGGTCTGGATTTTCCTGAATTCCTGGCGCTAAAGGATTACTGATCATGACTTTGCAGCATGGGGAAGCTGTAGTCAGTTGTGAGCAGCGGGTACCCAAAAAGCAGCAAAGCAACACCTGGATCGTTACAACCTTACTAAGGGTTATCATAATTTTCAAATTTGCTTTATTCAGTTACTAAAAGCCATCTTCACTTTATACCTGAATCTCGATCCAAACTGTTGCTCAAGTTGCAGCACCTCCCTGGTTTTCTTGCTAACATAGAATACCTCCCTGTTGTGTCCGCGGGTAGTGTCGGTGTGTTCAAGAAGCCAGCAATCGATGTCTTGTCCGTCATATCCTTTTAATACGGCGGTTCCGGAAACTGTATAATAAACAATCATGGGAGCGGAGAACCCGGGGTCATAGAAGTTGATGGCAAAACTGGTGTTCTCCCGGTACGGAAGAAGGGGAAACACTTCAAGATCGAGATGCCAGTTAAGTACATATTGATCCAGTGATTGGTTAAATGCCAAAAGCCTTTTTACATTATTGGTATCCGGATCAAGCCGGGTAATGGGCTTTTCATTCATCCATGCCTGCCGGGAAATGAAATCGAATTTCGTAACGGCACCCCCTTTGTTCCAGGTTTCATGATAAAGCGGGGCGAAACTCTTTTTGTCGCAAACAGAATATACTCTATGCACTACCGTATCGTTATTTTCCCATTCCTGTGTTATACTGATGGCGTCTTTACCCTGGTACTGACTCATTTCTACTTTACGTGTCCAGAACTGGTACCGGCTGCGGCTGCTGTCTTTACCCATTTTGAAATACACCAGCCACCGATGGGTACCCGATTTTAGTGCCCCTGTATTTACCCTTGAAGGAGTGATTTGAATGGTATCCTGCCGCGCTGATGCAGTAAAATGGGCAGTAAAAAATAGGGATACAGCCAGGAAAAAGTTTTTCATTCATCTGTTTTAGAATACAAAAATCGCAGCTGTATACCGGCTTTATTAGTGTATTCAATAACCTGAACCCTATTTTCAACCAACTGCGTTTTTCAGTGTTTTCGAACAACCATTGAAAGAAACCGCTATTTTGTTGAAATTATCCAGGGCGGATGGTAAAAAAAATAGCTTTGGGGAATGATGCCGATGCAAAAGAAATTGTCTGTTACACATTTACAATGGATCACCTGGATACTTCTGTTTACCATACAAACACTCTCTTTACTGGCGTATGATACCTTTTCCCAGGCACTGGTGTATTCTTTGATCAATATTGGCTCCTATATCGCTATTATTTATGGAAACGCGTCGCTGCTGCTGCCGGCCTTTTATGAGAAAAACCGAAAACTGCTGTATGTCTTCCTTGCTGTCATCCTGATCCTGCTGGTCACCGCCGCCAGGTACTCCGCAAATTTCTATATCTACAATCGTTTTTTTGCGGATAAGCCAATGGTATTTAAATGGACAACAACCGCGTCTTCGCTGGCATCCAGCCTCTTGGTTTTTCTTTCAAGCATCCTTTTTTATATCACCCTTCATTTCTTTCGTTTAAAGCGCAAACAAGAGCAGTTGCAGAAGAAGCATGCAGAGGCAGAGCTCAATCTTTTAAAGGCCCAGGTACAACCCCATTTTCTTTTTAATACACTTAACAATATCTATTTTGTAGCGCAGAGGGAATCCCCGGCAACCGCATTGCTGCTGGAACAATTGTCGCTGATCATGCGGTATTTTGTAGATGAAGCACCCAAAGACAGAATAGCACTGCTATCGGAATTGAAGTTTATCAAAAGCTATATTGAACTCGAGAAAATGCGTATGCGCTATCCAATTACGGTAACTATCAAAGAAGAAGGTGTAACAGAGGATGTCAGGGTTCCTCCAATGTTGCTGGTACCCCTGGTTGAAAACGTGTTTAAGCATGGAGTCGATAAAAGAAGGAGTGATAATTATATTTATATATGGATAGTGGTTGAAAATAGCCGGTTACAGGTATTGGTAGAGAACAGGCTGTCGAACGGCGCGCCCACAGGGAAAAGCGAAGTGGGGTTAAAGAATCTAGACCACCGCCTGGCTTTGCTGTTTGGTAATGACTACCTGCTGCAGGGCGGTGAGTATGCCGATCTATTTAAAGCACGATTAAATATACCGCTGTGATAACGATAAGCTGCCTGATTGTTGAAGATGAGCCGCATGCCATGCAGTTACTGGAAGATCATATTGCCAAAGTGCCTTATCTCCGGTTGGCAGGAAAAAGTTATGATGCGATGGATGCGCTGAACTTCCTGTCGGCAAACACCGTTGATGTAATTTTCCTGGATATCAACATGCCCATACTCAGCGGAATGGAAATGGCAGCAATGATAAAGAAAGAGCAGAAAATTATATTTACAACCGCTTATTCTGCCTATGCGGTAGACAGTTTTGAGTACCATGTAATCGATTATTTACTCAAGCCTATTACCTTCAAACGGTTTATGCAATCCGTTAACAAGTTGCAGGCATTGAATGAACCGGCAGGAGTGAGGCAACCGGCTGCAGGAATGGATGAATCGCGGTTGACGCATACAAATTTACAAGTAACTCCCGCAGCCGGTTACCTGTTTGTAAAAAGCGGTAAGCAGATACACAAGATTGAGTACGCCTCGGTATTTTACCTGGAAGCACTGAAAGAGTATATCGCTATTCATACCAAAGAGGGTAAGGTACTGGTTTACAAAAGAATGAAGGAAATGGCAGGGTCATTGCCACAGCAGTTTGTCCGGATTCACAATTCCTATATCGTTAATGTGGAGCATATACGGCAGATACACGCGGGAATGGTACAGGTAAATGATACAAGATTACCTATCAGCAACAGCTACCGCGAATTATTCAATAGCCGGATCAGCACAAGCTTGTTATGAACCATCATGCTTACATCACCCAAATCGGCAACATTTTATGAAAGAACCTTTATCTACCCCCCTTGCCCGCCAAACCCTTTTACGGGCAGGCTTTGTAGCAGGCACACTCGATATCCTGGCCGCGTTCACCAGCTTCTACCTCAACACCGGGAAAAATCCATTGGTAATACTTAGATATATTGCCGGGAAATTGATTGGCAGGGAACGCGCATACGCCGGAGGAGCAGAGATGCCGTTACTGGGCTTGCTGATGCACTACCTGATTGCATTCAGCTTTACCATTTTCTTTTTTTGGCTGTATCCCCGCATCAGGTTTCTTAGCCGGAATCTAATACTGACCAGTTTAATATTTGGCATTACCGCCTGGGTAATTATGAACCTGGTGGCTCTGCCACTACTTGTGCATACACCTTTTCATCCTGCTTCATGGGTAGGTCCCGTACGGGAATGCCTGATACTGGTGTTTATGATAGGGTTGCCGGTGACGCTGTTTGCCAGAAAGCTGTATTGAAGCGGTTCGATCAGACCCGTCATCTCCCTCCCAGTTCAATTACTTCACAGTTCCGCATATCATTTCCTTCTATATCAAACCGGATAAGGGTACGTACTTTGTGCCAGCCATGTTTACCGGCTGCACCGGGATTCATATGCAGGCACTGTATCTTTTCGTCGTATATCACTTTTAAAATATGGGAATGGCCGCTGATAAAAAGCTGCGGGCGGTATTGCTGCAGCAGTAACCTTGCCTGGGGATTATACCTGGGAGGAGCGCCGCCAATATGCAGCATCATTACTTTTACCTTTTCACATTCCCATTGCAGGCATTCAGGGAAAACCGTTCGTATGTCCTGCCCATCAATATTACCATACACACCCCGCAATGGTTTAAAAGAAGCCAGCGCATCAGCAACTGACGAGCTGCCAAAATCGCCGGCATGCCATATCTCATCGCAGTTTTCAAAATGGCTGAAAACGGCTTCATCCAGGTAATTATGTGTATCCGATATCAGGCCGATCTTTGTCATTCGTTCGCTAAGTTATCCCTGAAATAAAACAAACTCACAAAAAATAATTGCGCTTTTATTTCTAACTTTCCGAACGAAATTGCAGATATATGAAGTATAGTCATCCGGCAGGAAAATCTTTTCTGATCATTGTCTTCCTGCTGCTTCAGGCAGGCATCACAGAAGCCCAGGATACGGCTAAAAATAAGTGGGTATCTCTGTTTGACGGAAAAACACTTGCGGGCTGGCGCGCGTATAAGAATAAACCGATGGATTCATGGGCGGTAAGTAACGGTGAATTATATAATAAAGGTAACGCAGATACCACCCTGAAACATGCCGACCTGGTAACAGATGCGCAGTATGAAAATTTTCAGCTGAATATCGACTGGAAAATCGCGCCACAGGCAAACAGCGGGATCTTATATATGGTAAATGAAGCGTATGCCGCCACTTATCATAGCGGACCGGAATACCAGATAATAGACGACAAAGGTTATCCGGGCAAACTGGAGAACTGGCAAAAAACAGGTGCCAACTATGCCATGGATCCTCCATTGGTAGATGCCACCAAACCCTTAGGCGAATGGAACCGCACCGTTATTATCGTTGACCACGGAAAGGTAGAACACTGGCTCAACGGAAAAAAAGTAGCTTCTTACCAGATCGGTTCTGAAGCGTGGAAAGAAAACAAGGCGAAAGGCAAATGGAAGGATACAAAAAGCTATGCTATCAGCCCTATAGGTCATATTGCACTCCAGGATCATGGTGGGCAGGTTTGGTTTAAAAATATTGTGATCCGGCAGCTGTGATAATCGTGAGACGTGAGGCGTGAGACGTGAGACGTGAGACGTGAGACGTGAGACGTGAGACGTGAGACGTGAGACGTGAGACGTGAGACGTGAGACGTGAGACGTGAGACGTGAGACGTGAGACGTGAAAGCAATAAACGCAGTAAGGTATAAAAATAAATTGACGGTTCACGATTCACGGTTCACGGTTCACGCCTCACGAAAACCGCTCATGAAAGCAAGGCTAATATTACTACTACCGTTCCTGGCAGGCTGCAGCCATTACAGGAACATCGCAGTTCCTGGCAGGTATGCCAGCGAGCACGCTGTAACAGGTACCGGCTTCTATGCTACGGTTGCTGCCTGGAAATGGAAGGAGCGTGATTCACTGGCTAAAGCCGTTATTCTTTCGGGTAATATTCCTTCCTTTTTACAAAAATTTGTAAGGATTGATGTTTCAATGATTGGTCCACAAGGTGAAAAGATCAAGGGCTGGTATTATGCCACACCGGACTATTTATCGCTGGGCAATGATGGCGACTGGGCAAGGATTCCCCTCACACCCATGGCGGCACAGGTAATAGCAGATAGCTTTCAATGTTTTTTACCCACCCGTAAAATGGTAAATGATATTTACGACCAGGCCCGTGTAAAACTGGCACCGGTTCCTATGTACGCTTTTCGCGACAGCTCTGTTACCATGTGGCAGCACCACCTGATTATTGAAGGACAAAGAAAAGGCAAGAAGGGATTGATTGCGGGAATAAAAAAAGATGTGGTATTATCCGGCAAAATCACCCGGGATAATAAACCCGACCGCGAAGCCATCTATGGCTGGCACAAGACCGATGGCAAACCGATACAGCCCCTGTATACCGGTCATATCAACTGGTGGGTGGATTATAGTCATGGAATACGGCTTATCTACCGTACTGTCTGGGTTAACGGGAAAAAGATGGACTACACAGAAGTGCTGAAAGACCCGGTACTGCAAAAACTGCTTTGCGACGAGGACTGGTGCGATTTTCTCAGGTACTGACCCTGTCGTGGCAACCTGTCGGGATTGTTTACCTGCTGATGGCTTATTGCTGTTTTTTAAGTTTATCTGGTTGATACGCTTCACCAATACCCAGTAAACCAATAAACCAATAAAAAAACAACCTAGTTCTTCAAATACCTCTCTGCCGTAATATTCCTGTGATGCAACAGATGACCGTAAATAATGGATACAAACGAGTTGGCTTTTGCGGGGTGTGCGCCGGAAATACCGGTTGCGGACAACTGGTCGTTATTGAGCGACTGAATCAACAGGTCGGTTGATTGCCTGATGGCGATAAATTCTTCTTGTAAAGACGCCAGGCTTCTTGAGGAAGCGAAGGAATGGGTGATATATGCATTTTCATCGAATGAAGGCAGTGGGGTAGTGTCCTTACGGGCAATACACATCAGCCGGTAGGAGAAAATACGTTCTGTATCCATAACGTGTTGCAGAACTTCTTTCAGTGTCCATTTTCCTTCGGCGTAGGCATAATCCGCCTTGCTTTCCGGTAGCGATGTATAAAAGGAATTGAGATCAGCAGCGTATTTATGGATGATGGATGCGCTGTCCCCGGCATCTACTAATGAGATATAGGTTTCAAAATGAGCTGGGTATTCGCCGGGTATTGGTTTGGCCATATTATGATTTTGCTTTGTTCTTTGGCTGCGTATTGATGGTGGCGGGTTCTTTAACAGCGATGCTCGATTTGGTAGTATCAGCGGCCTGAATGGCGTTAAACGCGTTTACTATCCCCCCGGTTCTGCTTAGCCGGTTGAAAGGAACCGACTCAGGCTTAGGGCCAGGCAGCGTGCAGTTTACGGAATTGCCGGGTATGGTAACGGAATTCTCAATGATCTTTTTTACGTCAACCGCTTTCAGATCCGGGTAATAGGACCGAATCAGGGCGGCAACACCCGCCACGATCGGCGAAGAAAAACTGGTGCCATTCAGCACCCCATATTCATTCCCGCCCGGCTGCGTTGAATAGATCTTCACGCCTGGTGCAAAAATATCCACATTGTTCTGCCCATAGTTGCTAAACTCGGCAGAAATACTTCCCTTAAAACTGGGATCGCTACTGGCGCCAACCGTTATATAGTTACTGGCCGTGGTTTTCCATTGCTTCAGCCATGGGTTGGGATATCCTTCGTGCTTGTCAATGTCCTTGCTTTCATTACCAGCCGCATGTACAATCAATACATCATGTAATTCCGCATAACGAACAGCACTGTCTACCCATAATTTTTCAGGGGAAAAGTACTTGCCAAAACTCATGTTAATCACTTTAGCACCATTGTCAACCGCATATCGTATCGCCAGTGCAATATCCTTATCATATTCATCCCCATCAGGAACTACCCGCAGCATCATAATCCTGACGTTGTCGGCAACACCATCAATACCCACACCATTGTTACGCTGTGCTGCGATCAGCCCGCTTACATGGGTTCCATGCTTCGCGCCTGCAACTCCTCCCATTACATCATTGTTGCCATAAAAACGATCATTCAGGTTGTTATAATCATCCTTGATAATATCCGCCCGCACATCAAAGGGCGCAACTTCCCGCGCTTCCACATTGCCACGCATTTTCTCCAGCTCTTCATCCAGGTCGGCAAGAAAACTGGTATTTTTTTCATCCGGATCAACCTCAAAATTCTTCATGATTGTCAGAAAAGCCATCTTAGCTTCCTTTGCCGAACGGGTAACCGCTTCAAATTTTTCAACTTTTTCGGTTGTAAATTCTTCCACCCCCATTTCCCTCCGCAGTGCCTTATCAATCCGCTTAATGATCCGTGTATTGATCTCCGCTGATATCAGCTCATTCTGGGCATCCGTATTGCCATTGAACTCGTCAGCTGCTTTCTTCCAGTTAAGGTATTCGCCCCTGTCAAACAGAGACAGATTGGAAGTATCAATCGGGCCTCCCTGGAACCTGGCCTTGAACCGGTGAAATACACGCGCTTTTTCACTGGCGGCTTTGTTCACATTCCGGCCATCCCTGCCACCCAAAAAATTCCAGCCATATACATCGTCAATGTAGCCGTTCTTGTCATCATCAATTCCATTCCCCGGTATTTCTTTAGGGTTTCGCCACAGGATATTCTTCAGGTCTTCATGCGCCGTGTCGATGCCGGAATCCAGTACAGCCACAATAACAGGTTGGGAAGTCTTACGTTTTTCTTTCAGGAAGAGGTAGGCTTTGTTAAGACTGATGCCATAAATAGAATCTTTTGCATAGTCCAACTGGTACCAGCTTTTGCTATTATCCTGCGCATTACCGTGCAAAAAAAACAGTGGCAACGCCACAATGGCCAAAACAATCCCGCGATGCATCATTAGGTAGATTTGTGTCTATACAAATTTGCATAATGATAATGATAAAATAATCAGGTTGGGGCAGTTTTATGAAAATGTTAAGCGGAATTTGGAAATGAGGGGATTTGAAATTTGCGGGTTGGAAACGTACAGGTAATACCCGTATACATATTTATATTATATATTAATTGTTATAAATTAAATAACAGTTAGTTATAATAATTCCGCTTTAAAAGCCTCAATTTCCGCCAGGAAATCTTTCGCCTTGATGATCGACTTATATTCTGGTCCTGTCATGAGCAAGGTCCTGACCCATTTTTTATGGAGATGGGCGGCTGTGGCATTGCTATAGATATAAATACTGGCCACCGTTAGAAAAAAAGTAATGGGAAAAGTAATCAGCCAGAATTCCGAACTGTCATAATGCACCCAGCTGCTGTTCCAGAAAAAAGTGGAATAGAAGGGAACCTGGAGCCAAAGAAACCGCAGCCCTAGTGCTGAAGATTCCAGTTTCGATAATTTGGTTTGCGTTTCGGTAATACTATCGCTATACGTGATGCTTTTGATCCATACAATATCCCGGGCATAAATAAAATCTGTAACAATATTAAAAACCAGAATGGCCCCTACCGATACGGTAAAATAGGGATGTTTAAACCAGTCTCCTATCACCAGTATGGCCAGCACTGCGGTCCATATAACGCCTAATACCAAGGCCCTTGCTTTAAAACGAGCCAGTGAACCCAGTACCATTTCCGCCTTATGGTGTTGCAAAGATTCAAAGGTCTTGAGGTTTACCGCCCAGGATTGAAGATTCAGTAGCTTCGAACGGGTAAACTGTTCGTCATAGGCTTTCCATACATTCCTTATTTCTGTGTCTTCCATATAGTTGGCTTTAAGCGGTCAACCCGCTAATTTTTGCTTTAGCTTTCCCTTTATCCTGCTCAGTTTGGTTGCCACGTTTGTTTCCGTAATACCCAGTATTTCTGCTATCTCAGTATAGCTTTTCGATTCAAGGTATAGGATCATCAATGCTTTATCCAGTGCTCCCAGTTCATTAATTAATTCCTGGAGCCTGTGAATATTGGCTTCCATTTCATACGTTCCGGTGTCATTGTCCGGACTATCGTCCATCGTATCTGTATAGGAGATTAAACCTGAGCGTGTTTGTTCCTTCCGGTAAAATGAAATCGCAACATTCAGGGCTATGCGGTACATCCAGGTCGAAAACTTATAATCTGGCTGGTACGTTTTTCCCGATCGCCATAATTGATAAATGATTTCCTGGGCAAGGTCTTCCCTGAACGCGGTATCCCTGCAGTATGAGTTGCATATCTTAATAATGATCCCCCTGTTAGCTTCCAGCAGGCGCAAAAAATCTTCTTTTGAAATAGGTTGGGTCATACAGCAGTAAGCTCTGTACTATGATTCGCAAGACACGCAAAAAAATCACAGTCCATCCATACAATTTTCAGAAACCACTATCTTCATCAGATCCTACAGGTCGAACACGATCCCCTGTGCCAAAGGGAGCGTGTCGCTCCAGTTGACTGTATTTGTTTGCCGGCGCATATAGGCTTTCCAGGCATCGCTGCCGCTTTCGCGACCGCCGCCGGTTTCTTTTTCGCCACCAAATGCTCCGCCGATCTCTGCACCGCTGGTGCCAATATTCACATTGGCGATACCGCAGTCGCTGCCGGTATGAGATAGAAAATATTCTGATTCACGCAGGTGGGTAGTCATAATAGCCGAGGAAAGACCCTGCGGAACACCATTCTGCAGGTTGATCGCTTCATCGAGGGTAGTATAGCGCATCAGGTACAGGATTGGCGCAAATGTTTCATGCTGTACAATGGCCATATTATTACTGGCTTCCGCGATGCAGGGTTTTACATAGCAACCGCTTTCATAGCCTTCGCCGCTAAGAACACCCCCTTCAACAACAAAACTGCCGCCTTGTTGTTTGCATTGTTCTATGGCAGACAGGTACATTTTCACCGCATCCCTATCTATCAGGGGGCCTACATGGTGATGCGTATTCAGCGGATCGCCAATACGCAACTGAGCATACGCTTTCACCAGTTTTGCTTTGAAAGTATCATAAATGCTTTCGTGTATGATCAGCCGGCGGGTAGTGGTACAACGTTGACCGGCTGTGCCCACCGCGCCAAAAACACTCCCGATCAGGGCCATGTCAAGGTCAGCATATTGTGAAATAATAATGGCATTATTGCCGCCCAGTTCCAGGATACTTCTTCCCAGCCTTGCCGCAACGGCAGCACTTAAAGCTTTTCCCATTCGTGTAGAACCCGTTGCTGATACCAGCGGGATCCGCGGATCATTCGACAACCATTCGCCAACAGTACGCCCGCCCTGTACCAGGCAGTTAACGCCTTCCGGAACATGATTCTTTGCGAAGACGCTGGCAACTATATGTTGAACGGCAATACCACATAGCGGTGTTTTTTCGCTGGGTTTCCATACCGTTACATTTCCGCAAACCCAGGCAAGCGCGCTGTTCCATGCCCATACGGCCACAGGAAAATTAAAGGCCGATATAATACCCACAATACCCAGCGGGTGCCATTGTTCATACATCCGGTGGCCGGACCTTTCACTGTGCATGGTTAACCCATACAATTGCCTCGAGAGCCCCACGGCAAAATCGCATATATCTATCATCTCCTGTACTTCGCCATATCCTTCCTGCAGACTTTTTCCCATTTCATAGCTAACCAGTTTTCCCAAAGGTTCCTTGTTGGCACGCAAAGCATCTCCCACCTGCCGCACCACCTCGCCGCGCTTCGGTGCGGGCCACATTCTCCACATAGCAAACGCTTCCCGTGCCTTGGCCATTACCTTCGCATAAGCCTGCTCATCGCATTCCACTACCGAGCCTATCTGCCTGCCATCAACCGGGGAAAATGAGGGTAGGGAAGAACCGCTGCTATGTATCCATTGGGTACCCGTTGATACGCCATTACTATGCTCACTGATGCCAAGCTGGGAAAGGAAGTCCATGATTGTTATTTGCCAGTAAAGGTAGGATATTCGGAATGACCTATGTCATGGGTCATTTGGTTTTAGACAAAGCCAGCAGCTGTTCATACACCTGACTGTAGCTGCTTCCGATGGGGATTTCTTTTCCGGCGATCCAGAGCTTGGTTTTACTGAATTTTTCAATTTTAGCGAGCGGAACAATGAAGGAGCGGTGTACCCGTACAAAATCACGGGCCGGTAATTTTTCATGGATGCTTTTCAGCGTCATGAGTGTAAGTACCGGGCTGGGTTTAATGTAGATTTTTATATAGTCGTCCAGTGCCTCTATCAATTCTATATCCTTCAGGTTGATCTTCATGATCTCGTAGTTCACTTTCACGAAAATCGAATTGAGCTGAAGCTCCTGGGTGCTGAGAAATTCAAGGTACTCATTCGCCTTGTAACAGGCTTTTAAAAAGCGGTCATATTCAAACGGCTTAAGCAGGTAATCAACCGCATCCACATTAAAACCTTCCGCCGCAAAGTCTTTATAGGCAGTGGTAAAGATCACCGGCGGTTTATGAACCAGGTTCTTATAAAACTGCATACCGTTAATATCTGGCATTTGTATATCCAGGAACAGCAGGTCTACCGGGTTCTCCTGTAAGTAAGCGTTGGCCTCATCTGTATTGGTAAATACCTTTTCCAGCTTCAGAAATGATATTTTGCTGCAGTATTCATTTATAAGTTGCAGGGCCAGTGGCTCATCGTCTATCGCAATACAGTGTATCATGCCGTTATGATCTCTAAATGAACAAAATAGTGATTGTCTTTTTCACTTGTGGTAAGCGTGTGTTTGCCAGGGTACATCAATTCCAGTCTTCTTTTTACATTATTGATGCCAATTCCCGTATTTTCAGTCAGCGTGTTTTCCGTTGCAACGATATAGTTAACAGACTTAAATATAATTGTGTTTCCCAGGGTATTGATATCAATTTGAATGCTGGAAGGTTCTTTGGTGCTGACGCCGTATTTAAACGCATTCTCAACAAAAGGAATAAAAAGGAGGGGGGCTACCAGTAAAGTGTCGATATCTCCCGCAGCCGAAAAGCTAAGCTTCACTTTATCGGTCAGCCTCACTTTCTGCAGATCGATAAAATTATGCGTAAAATCCACTTCATTGCTCAGCGGCACAAGGTCGCGTTCGGTTTCGGTGAGAATATAACGCATAATGGATGAGAGCTTCATCACCGCGGGTGCCGTTTTTTCGCTTCGTACTACGGCTAAAGAATATATATTGTTCAGTGTGTTGAAAAAGAAATGCGGGTTGACCTGTGACTTCAGGAACGAAAGTTCTGTGTTTAATTTCTCATTTTCGGTTTCCTTCCTGTTTTGTTCGGTTTTCAACCAGCGCTGAATAACAGAAACACAGGTACCCACGGTAAATACTAACAGGAACAATAAAGTATTGTATTGATTGGCCAGCGCTCTTCTCCAACTGATGCCGGAATAGCGGGTATCCCCTTTAAACGCGGGATTACGGATCCACTCGCGGTTCTGGGGATTGATCTGTTCCGGCTCAACAATGGCCCTGGCAATTTCCCGTGGAAGGTATAAAAACACCATCAGGCAGCAGATAATAGAAACTGCGAACCAGAACCATTTCTTTTTATCAAAAAAACGGGGAATGAGTACCTGTGTATTCAGGTAATAAAATAAAACGATAAAAACATTATTACAAATAACCGATGTGAGCTGGTGATTACTCATGCTGAATTCCCGCAGCCTTGGAAAAAATACCAGGTAGGGCAGGGTAAAAAAACATAGCCAGGAGGCCAGGTGGGCTATAACGACTACTGTTTTTCTTGTGGTTCGCAATTTGTTTGTAATAAGGGATAATTAAAAATCGGGCAACTGTTCTTACCAAATCTATTAATAAGGAATAACCTGCAAAAAGATTTTGGGTGAAAACTGCCCACTTGTCGGTAAAGAGATTAGTAAGATTCAGCGTCACCTGGGAAGTTAACGGATTTAACATCCCTGATATATTGTCCTACCGCGTCTGTTACCGTTCCTGCAATATCGGCATATTGTCGTAAAAAACGGGGTTTGAATTCCTGGTTTATACCCAGCAGATCGTGCATTACCAGTACCTGGCCGTTGCAATGGGCACCGGCACCAATACCGATGGTGGGGATGGACAATGATTCCGTTACTTCTGCGGCCAGCCGGGAAGGTATTTTTTCCAGCACAATACCAAAGCAGCCTGCTTTTTGCAATATACCGGCATCTGATCGCAGTTTGCTGGCCTCGGCTTCTTCTTTAGCCCTCACCTGGTAGGTGCCAAACTTATAAATAGATTGAGGGGTAAGACCTAAGTGGCCCATTACCGGTATGCCGGCTGAAACAATCCTTGCCACACTTTCCGCAATTTCTTCCCCCCCTTCCATTTTAACCGCGTGGGCTCCCGTTTCTTTCATGATCCTGATGGCAGATGCTACTGCCGTTTCGGTGTTGGATTGGTATGAGCCAAACGGTAGATCCACCACTACCAAAGATCTTGTAACTCCGCGAACCACGCACTGGGCATGATAGATCATCTGGTCAAGGGTAACAGGAACCGTTGTTTCATAACCTGCCATTACATTACCTGCACTATCGCCCACCAGTATCACATCAATACCCGATGTGTCGAACAGTTTCGCAAACGAAAAATCGTAGGCGGTGATCATAGCGATCTTTTCGCCTTCTGTCTTCATTTTCAGAAGAGTATGCGTGGTAATTTTTTTTATTTCTTTGGTAACAGGCATGGCCTCAATTTTAAAATGATGTGATGAAGTGGCCGCTGGCTACATATCGTCGGCAGCAATCAATTGATAGTACAAATGTTGTATCAGCCCATCCGCCAACCCGATCTTTGGCACGTAAATTTCCTCAGCATCCGACCATCGCATTACGTTGATGTAAATCTGCAATGCCGGTACGATCACATCGGCACGGTCTTCACGCAATTTGTAGATATTGATTCTTTCATCAAGTGAATAAGATGAGATTTCTTTATAATAGTCTTTCAAAAGTTCAATGTTCAGCGGCTTGCCATCTTTCTTTTTACTCAGAGAGAATACTTTGTTGATATTTCCCCCGGTACCAATGGCAATAATTTTTTTATAGCCTTTTGTTTTTGCCTTGATATAGTCTTTCATGTCGTCCCATGTACTCACCGGAACCATGTTTTTTAGTAAGCGGATAGTGCCTATGTTAAAAGACTTTTTGAAGATCAGTTTATTCTCCGCAAAAAAAGTAAGTTCCGTGCTGCCCCCACCTACATCGATATAGAGGTAGCTGTGATCTGTATCCATATTTTCGGCAACATGGTTCTCGTAGATCAGCGATGCCTCCAGGTCGCCGCTGATAATCTCTATTTCAAGGCCGGTTTCCAGTTTTACTTTTCTGATAATATCGGCACTATTGGCCGCATCACGCATGGCACTGGTGGCGCAGGCAATTACATTATTTACCTGGTAAGCGTTCAGCAGGTGACTATACGCTTTCATGGTTTGTAATACCATGCCTCTTTTTTCTTTGGATATTTCACCTTTTTCAAAAACATCAAAGCCTAACCTGAGCGGAACGCGAACCAGGTTTAGTTTGTTGAATTGTGGTTTTCCATCCTTATCATTTGTTACCTCGGCAATTAATAATCTTGCTGCATTACTCCCGATATCAATAGCGGCTAACCTCACTCTCCTGTGGTATTTTTCTTGTGCAGATAATGATACGTTTCTATCTGGGAACGCACCTTCTTTTTACCCTTGAAAGGTACATAGTTGTTGGATAACTCATTGTCCAGTATCCGGGCTTTAACATTGTCTCTTAATTGAATGTGGATAATCTCCTTCAATTCAGCGGCAATAGCGGGGTCAATTACCGGTATGGCGGCTTCCACCCTGTGGTCGAGATTTCTTACCATCCAGTCGGCACTGGAAATATATATTTTTTCCCTGCCCAGGTTCTCAAAGATCATCACACGCGCGTGTTCCAGGTATTCATCAACGATGCTGATGGCTGAAACAGGTATTTTTATTTTTTTGTCGTCAAAATAAGCGCAGAAAATGCTTCGTATAATCAGTTTCACCGATACACCGGCAGCTGCGGCCAGTTGTAACTTTTCAATCAGCAGTGTATCGCTCAACGAATTGAGTTTGAGGATGATCCCGGCTGGTTTACCTGCTTTGGCATGCTTTATTTCACGGTCAATCAGTGTATTGATATCCTTTCGCATATTTACAGGGCATACCAGCAATGTTTTGCAGAGCCGCAAATGCGCGGCACCCGATTTGGGTTCTTCCAGGTACCGGAATATGCGGTTAATATCAGCCATCACCCGGCGGTTAGCTGTAAGAAGGCAATGATCCCCATACACGGTGGCCGTACGCTCATTAAGATTACCCGTACTTACAAACCCGTATTGAATGGTTTTGGTGCCTTTTCTTTTTTTTATGATACATAGTTTGGCATGCACTTTTAATTTAGGCACTCCCAATAAAACCGAAATACCTTCTTCCTCCAGAACTTTTTTCCATTCCAGGTTGGCTTCCTCATCAAAACGTGCATTCAGTTCCAGCATCACTACTACCTGCTTCCCGTTTCTGGCGGCATTGATCAACGCATTGATCACTTTCGAGTTGGGGGCCAGCCGATATGCCGTTATCTTGATGGATATTACATCCGGGTCCATAGCCGCCTCACGCAACAGGTCAATAACACCGTTGAACGAGTGATAAGGGAAATGAAGCATCAGGTCTTTCCGGGTAATCACATCCGTTACCCGCATCGAGCTCAGTAATTCAGGATGGGTAAAGGGAGCCCTCCGTGTATTACGTGAACCGAATACATCCGGAAAATCCATAAAATGCCGGTAGTTATGGATACGCCCTCCCGGGATGATATTGCTCTTCCTGTTCAGGTTCAGGCGCCTGATCAGGTACTCCAGCAGGCCTGCATCCATTTCCTTGTCGTACACAAAGCGAACCGGCTTGCCCTTTCTCCGGTTTTTCAGGCCTTTTTCAAGCTTCTCCACAAAACTGGTGCTTACATCATTGTCGATATCAATTTCAGCGTCCTTGGTTACCTTAAAAATATAGGAATCAAAATGGTCGTAACCAAAATAGGAGAAAATAAAAGGCAGGTTAAAACGTATCACATCTTCCAATAAAATGATCTGCTGCTCTTTTCCTTTTGAGGGCAGCTGTATAAAACGACCGATGGCTTTTGCGGGTACCTCTATCAGGGAATATTTTTCTTCATATGCAGAATCCTTTTTACGCATAACCACGCCCAGGTAAATGCTTTTGTCACGCAGATAGGGGAGCTGCGGCAGGCTTTCAATCATCAGGGGAATGATATTGGACCGGACTTCTTCATCAAAATACTTCTTTACAAACTGCTGCTGGTCCTTGTTCAGGTGCTTTTCATCCACCAGGAACACATTTTCCTTCTTCAGTTCTTTGGTAATTCCTTCCCAAATACGGTTAAATTCATTTTGCTGGCGTAATACCGTTGTCTGTATCTGGTCTAAGATACTTTGCGGATCCACTTCAAAGTGCATGTTCCCTTTCTTGTCTTTTTCAAGCAGCTCGATCATCCTTTTCAAGGTAGCTACCCTCACCCTGAAAAATTCATCAGAATTATTTGAAAAGATACCCAGGAAACGGATCCGCTCCTTTAAGGGTACAGAAGGATCATTGGCCTCCTGCAATACCCGGGCATTGAAACTTAACCAGCTGATATCACGCGGAATGAGTTGCTTCTTTGACATGTGAATTGGGAGGGTTGGAAATTAGGAATTTGAAAATTTGAAAATTTGAAAATGAAGGTTGGGTTGTATTCAAAGATAATTCCGTAGTATTTCTGTGTATGTTAAGTTTTCATAACAAACAAGGTGTGTAACTGCCAGCCAGGCGACCAGCAAAAAAACATATAGCTCTCCCAATCGGCAATCCGCAATCCGCAATCCGTAATCCGCAATTCATCCTCCCCAATCCCAACCTCACGAAAACGATGACTTGATTCTTTCAATCAAACCGCTGGTAGAGAATCCTTCAACAATAGGGTTAATTACCACCCGGCCACCACCGGCCATCACTTCTTTGGCACCTACGATTTGATCTATTGTGTAGTCTCCGCCTTTCACAATCACATCGGGCATGACGGCGTTGATAAGCGTAAGGGGTGTATCCTCATCAAATATAACTACGGCATCAATGGCTACCAGGTTGGCAAGAAGCAAGGCGCGACTTTGTTCCCGGTTAACCGGCCTGTCATTGCCCTTTAGGGCTTTTGTACTCCTGTCGCTGTTAACCCCCACAATCAGCCTGTCGGCTTCCCGTGCGGCCTGGGCAAATGAAAACATATGACCTTCATGCAGTATATCGAAGCATCCATTGGTAAAAGCGATGGTTTTGCCGGTTGTGCGCCACCCGGCAACTACGGTGAGTAGTTGAGGCAGTGTCATTATTTTTTTCGCTATGGCGTCAACGGCTTTCATTATCAATTTTCTTTTTGTTGTAAAATGGAACCAGCAACAGGCACACGGAACCTATAATTACGACGATTAGAAATTGAGCAAACCATTGCAATGTTCCATTGGCCACCCCAACAGCGTACTCAATTCCATTCTCTTCCAGCACCTTGGCCAGCAGAAAAGCGTAAGCACCTATTCCCCCTGGTGTAAGTATCATGCCAATACTGGCAAAAGCCAGCGCACTTACGGCTTCTTTCAGCCCCATGGCAGCAGTTCCGTCGGTGCCGTGAAATCCGAGCCAGGTTCCCCCGATATACAGTACCCAGATCATAGTGGTATAGAAAGCGAATAATCCTTTATGTTTCAGTTTCCGGGCGGTAATCAATCCTTCCCAGATACCGCGGATGATGCGTTTTACTTTTTCAGTGAGCGATTTCCATCTGCCCGTTACTATCACCCACAAAATAATACCCACTATCAATGTAACTACTATTGAGAAGACAATTACCTTAACAGCAGTTTCAGTATCATTGTGCGCCTGGCCCTGCAATGTTTTTACATTTTGGTAGCTACCCGTTACAACATCGAACTGGAGAATCAATGCCGCCGCAAAAAGTAAGCCGAGGCACAAAACATCAAATGCCCTTTCTGCCACAATCGTACCTACTATCTTTTCTGCCGGTATTTTTTCATACCTGGAAAGCATCGTGCATTTAAGTACTTCGCCTAACCTGGGAAATGCCAGGTTGGCCAGGTATCCTACCATTACCGCAAAAAAAGTATTCGGAAAAGAAGGGAAGTAGCCCATCGGCTCCATCAACAAACGCCAGCGTAAAGCCCGAAATATATGACTGCCCGAAAGGATAGCAAACACAGGCAATATCATCCAGTAATGAGCCGAAGCCAGCGAAGCCTTGAATTTTTCCCATTCCGCATCGGGTATCTGGTGAAGACTCCACCAAACCAGGAAGATACCCAAGCCAAAAAAGAAAAGGTATTTTATTACTGATACTAATCTCTTATTCATTCGGAAATATTCACCAGCAATTTAACAAAAACCAATTCTAATTACAGTTTATTTCCCTCTTTCGGAAAAATGACCCAGGGCTGAAAAGTTTTGGCTTTTTCGAAATCCATACTGGCATAGGATATGATCACAACAACATCACCTACCTGTCCCTTTCTGGCTGCCGGCCCGTTCAGGCAAACAACGCCGCTTCCCCTTTTCCCCTTGATCAGGTAGGTCTCAAGCCGCTCGCCATTATTGACATTTACTACCTGTATCTTTTCATTTTCAATAAAATGAGCCGCATCCATCAGGTCCTCATCCAGGGTAAGGCTGCCAACATAGTTTAGATTGGCCTCAGTAATAACCGCCCTGTGAACTTTTGATTTCAATATTTCGATCGTCATAGGAACGCAAAAGTAAGCAGGATTACGGATTACGGATTGCGAATTTTGGATTGCGGATTACTGATTGCGAATTACGGATTGCGAATTACGGATTAATTGATTCTTATACCCCCCGCCCCAATCCGTAATCCCCAATCCGCAATCCCCAATCCCAAATCAATACACCCGGAGGTTGTCAATCAAACGAACTCCTTCAATAAACGCCGCCACCAGCGCAACAACGCCTGTTTTTCCGTCCCAGGTTGCTAAAGGTTCAAGCGTTTGGGCATTGGCAATTGTCACATAATCTATGGTATCGAAGCCTTCAGCCCTGATCATTTCGGCGGCTGTTTGCGTTATTTTATCCAGCCTGCCTGCCTCCAGCGAATCCTTCAGGAATTGCAAAGACCGGTAAATAACCGCCGCCCGCTTCCGGGCATCAGCAGACAGCCGGATATTCCGGCTGCTCATGGCCAGTCCGCCGGGTTCGCGCATAGTAGGCACAATCTCGAGCTCGATCTCCCAGCCATTATTTTCTATCAGCTGCCGTATCACCATACACTGCTGGTAATCCTTTTGCCCCAAAAAAAGGATATCGGGCTTAACAAATCCCAACAGCCTGTCCATCACTTTATACACTCCCTGGAAATGCCCGGGTCTTTTCTCCCCTTCCAGTACAGTATCAATAAACCCCAGTTCGATAGTTGCTTCGGTAGGAACGCCCGCAGGATATACCTCGTTTACCGAAGGAAAAAAGAGGAGATCACAACCCGCTTGTTCCAACTGCAATATGTCTTTGTCGATAGTAGCAGGATACTTTTCAAAGTCTGCCGGATCATTGAACTGCGCCGGATTTACAAAAATGCTGCATACGGTTATATCAGTGCGGGTACGGCTTTTTTGAATGAGCGAAAGATGCCCCGCATGAAGGGCTCCCATCGTGGGAACAAAGCCTGTTTTCAGTCCTTTTTGCCTGTAATGGTCAAGCTGAACAGTAAGGTCACTAACGGTTTTTAATAGGATCATTTTGGAGGTGGTTTTTACGTGCGGGCCTGTTTCTGTTGCTTTTCAAGCTATTTTATGTAACTTTGCCAACTTATTTTTCAGCATTTGCTAAAATTCGCGTAACTAATGTCAACAAAGAAAAGAATTTTATTCATTGCTACAGAGATGTCCCCTTACCTGGAACTGACGGAGTTTGCCGAGGTCATTAACAAGCTGGCTATCAAGAGTAATGACAGCGGGCTGGAGGTAAGGTGCATCATGCCGCGTTTCGGAGTGATCAATGAACGCAGGCACCGGTTGCATGAAGTTGTGCGTTTGTCGGGCATTAATGTTACGGTTGATAACGACGATTACCCTTTACAGATCAAGGTGGCTTCCCTCCCGAATGCCCGGTTACAGGTGTATTTTCTTGAAAATGAGGACTTTTTTAAACGCAAACAGGTATTCCACGCGGAAGATGAAACCTGGTTTGAAGATAATATATTAAGAACGGTATTCTTTTGCAAGGGAGCACTGGAAACCGTTAAGAAATTCGGATGGCCCCCGGACATTATCCATTGCAGCGGCTGGATGACCGGCCTGATACCCGCTTATATTAAAACGGCCTACAAAAAAGAACCCGTATTCGGCAATAGCAAAGTTGTATTTACGATCGGGCAGAATACATTCAAAGAAAAACTAGGCACCGATCTGGTAAAAAAAGCCATTATCAACGGGAATATCAAAGAGAAAGACCTGGACGCTTTTAAGGAAGGTAATAATACAGCCATGTTCCGCGGAGGAGCCAGTTTTGCAGACGCTATTACGTTTGGTGCGGATACAATTGAAAAGAAGCTGGTAGAAGAATTTGGCAAAGTGAAAGGGAAGAAGGTGGTACCCTTCAAAGGCTGGGATTCTGATCTGACGGAATATCTCGATTTGTACGCCGAACTAACCAAATAAGCCGCTTTTTTTGCCACTGAAACACAGAAGTACTGATTTTTAGTCCTTCTATGCCTCAGTGGCAATTTTATTATAATCTCCTATATTTGCAACCATTAAATTAAAAAATAGCTGATATGCCTTATTTATTTACGTCCGAGAGCGTTTCTGAAGGACATCCAGACAAAGTAGCCGACCAGATATCTGACGCGCTGATTGATAACTTTCTAGCTTTTGATGCACAATCGAAAGTAGCGTGTGAAACGTTAGTTACCACGGGGCAGGTTGTGCTGGCTGGCGAAGTAAAATCCAAAGCTTACCTGGATGTTCAGGAAATAGCCCGTGGCGTAATACGTAAGATTGGTTACACCAAGAGTGAGTATATGTTTGAAGCCAACAGCTGTGGTATCCTTTCAGCTATTCATGAGCAGTCGGCTGATATCAACCAGGGTGTTGACAGAAAGAAAAAGGAAGAACAGGGTGCTGGCGACCAGGGGATGATGTTCGGGTATGCTACCAATGAAACAGACGATTATATGCCATTGGCGCTTGACCTGGCACACAAAATACTGATAGAACTGGCCGCATTGCGCAGAGAGAACAAACAGATCAAATACCTGCGTCCGGATGCCAAGAGCCAGGTTACACTGGAATATGATGATGATAACCGTCCGGTTCGTATCGATGCGATTGTTGTATCTACACAGCATGATGATTTCGATACCGAAGCGAAAATGCTGGCCAAGATCAAGCAGGACATTGTTTCTATCCTTATCCCGCGCGTAAAATCAAAATACAAGAAGTACGCCAAGCTGTTTAATGATAAGATCAAGTATCATATCAATCCAACCGGAAAATTCGTTATCGGCGGTCCGCATGGTGATACAGGTCTCACAGGCCGTAAAATTATAGTTGATACCTATGGCGGAAAAGGTGCCCATGGTGGCGGTGCCTTCAGTGGAAAAGACCCTAGTAAGGTTGACCGTTCTGCAGCTTATGCAACACGCCATATAGCCAAAAATTTAGTAGCTGCGGGTGTCGCAGACGAGGTACTGGTTCAGGTGTCTTATGCAATTGGGGTTGCACAACCTACCTCTATTAATGTTAACACCTATGGCACGTCAAAAGTGAAACTTACGGACGGTGAAATCGGTAAAATAGTTGAAAGTGTTTTTGATATGCGTCCTTACTTTATAGAACAACGCCTCAAACTGAGAACACCTATCTATAGCGAAACCGCCGCGTACGGGCATATGGGACGTAAAAATGAAGTTGTGACCAAAGAGTTTGTGGCACAGAACGGACAGGTAAAAAAAGTGAAAGTGGAGCTGTTTACCTGGGAAAAACTGGACTATGTAGCGAAAGTGAAAAAAGCTTTCGGACTTAAATAACGCCTTTATCATGTTGAGAACCTCCCGCCTGAAACGGGAGGTTTTTTATTATAGGTTGTCCGCAAGCTTGGGTATATTTATAGGGGCTTTCAAAACCGAAGGATGTTCAAAGCCCGGGTATCTAAAAAAGACCGGATGAAAAGAAACTTATCCATAGTATCACTCTTCACCTTTATCATGATAGTGGCGATGCGGTGGGAAGGTGCTGCTCTGAAAACGCCCGCAACCCCAAGGGCCATACTCGATCTTGAATTCGCAGATAGTCCGCATCGGCTGGAACAGGTGCTTACGGCCTGGAACCCGGTTGTAGTGAAAGGTAATATCTGGCTCGACTTTTTGTTTATCGTAGGCTATGTATTATTCCTGTCAATAGCCGCGCAGTACGCCGCCATGAGCTGGCCGGCGGGCCCTTTCAGGAAGGCCGGATTATGGATGGCCCGTGCTGCATACCTGGCAGGAGTGCTGGATATAGCCGAAAACCTGTTAATGCTGCAAAGCATAGCGGGAAACTACACCCATTTTTCACTCCAGCTTACCTTTTATTGTGCAGCTATTAAGTTTATAGTGGCGGGAATCATTGTGCTGTACCTGCTTTTTTCCTTACCCGTTATGATTCACCCCAAAAAGTAAATGATATGTATGATAACCCGTGGAAGATTGAATCAGAGAAGCAAGTGTACTCCAATCCCTGGATCACAGTAACAGAGTATGATGTGCTGAACCCTTCCGGAGGGAAAGGTATCTATGGGAAAGTGCATTTTAAGAATACGGCTGTTGGAATTGTGGCGATGGATGAAGAAATGAACATTCTATTAGTGGGCCAATACCGCTTCACGCTTGGTAAGTACAGTTGGGAAATACCCGAGGGTGGTGCCCCGGTAGGAACTGAACCCCTGGAAGGTGGCAAAAGGGAGTTATTGGAAGAAACAGGTGTGATGGCGGCAAACTGGGAGCCGCTGCTTACCATGCACTTATCCAATTCGGTAAGTGATGAGTTTGCCATTGTTTATCTTGCCACCCATCTTACCCAGCATAAAGCGGAACCCGAGGAAACGGAACAACTACTAATTAAAAAAGTTTCCTTCCGGGAAGCATACCGGATGGTGGAGACAGGGGAGATCACCGACTCAATGAGCGTTGCCGCTATCATAAAACTAATGCTCTTATTCGTTGAAGGAAAATTGAAGTGATACCTTTGCCCTGGACTGAAACGCATAGCTTATTGCTTAAAACGGCTTCAGTAAACACAAAACAGCACGAAACAGATGGCCATAAAATCAAGCTCACTTATTATAGGCCGCCAGCCATTGGTGGAAGCATTGCAATCCGGCAAAGGGATTGACAAAATATTGCTGCAAAAGAATACCACCGGAGAGGCTATTAACCAGATAAGGCAATTGGCCAGGGAGCAGAACGTGCCCATACAAGTGGTACCGGTTGAAAAATTGAATGGTTTAAGCAAGGCCAATCACCAGGGCGTAATGGCATTTGTGGCTCGGGTACAGTATATGGACCTGCAGCAGGTAATAGACCATGTTGTTTCAAATGGGGATCTTCCCCTGTTCCTGATGCTGGATGGGGTAACAGATGTTAGAAATATTGGCGCAATTGCCCGGAGCGCGGTATGCTGTGGCGCACAGGCCATTATTATTCCGGATAAAGGAGTAGGAGCCCTGAATGAAGAAGCCATGAAAAGCAGTGCCGGTGCTTTGGAAATGATACATATTTGCCGGGTTAACAGCCTTTTAAAAGCGGTGGATGACCTGCACCTGAATGGAATAAAAGTATTTACCAGCGAAATGCGGGCGGAGGAAAATGTGTATGAACTGCCCTTTACAGACCCCTGCTGCATTATCATGGGCGACGAAGGAAAAGGCGTTCAGCCCTATCTCGCCAAAGCCGCCGATCACTTCTTTAAAATTCCCATGGCCACAAAGTTCGACTCATTTAATGTGTCGGTAGCAACAGGAATTATTTTGTACGAAGCGATGAAACAACGCCTATAGTTCCTGCGATAATATCATACAATAACCATACCCCATATTCAAGACCATGTATTCACCACTATCGCTGATCGAGTGCCCACGGGATGCTATGCAGGGCTGGCCGCATATAATACCTACAGCTAAAAAAATCGGCTATCTGAACAGCCTGCTCGCAGTGGGATTTGATACGCTTGATTTTGGAAGTTTTGTTTCTCCCAAAGCCATTCCGCAAATGGCGGATACAAGAGAAGTGGTTGCGAAACTTGATATAAGTAAGACCCGTACAAAATTGCTGGCGATTGTTGCCAACGAAAGAGGGGCGGAAGAAGCGGTTGTTTTTGATGAGATCAGTTACCTCGGTTTCCCTTTTTCTGTTTCACCCACTTTCCAGCTCCGGAATACCAACAGTACACAGGAGGAAAGTATCACAAGAGTAGAAGCGATACAGGAGCTTTGCATAAAGAATAAGAAAGAACTCGTACTATATCTTAGCATGGGATTCGGTAACCCTTATGGCGACCCCTATCATGAAGAAATATTACTGGGATGGGCGGAGCAAATGGTAAAACGGGATATTACACTGTTGTCGCTGGCAGATACGGTAGGGCTGGCAACTCCCGAACAGGTAAGCAGTGCCCTGCAGTGCATTATTCCCGCATATCCCGCCGTTCGTGTAGGTGTGCATCTCCATTCAACCGCTTTTAACTGGCAGGCGAAACTGGATGCTGCCCTTTTAGCCGGCTGTACCCGTTTTGATGGTGCTTTAAAAGGAATTGGAGGCTGCCCCATGGCGCAGGACGAACTCGTTGGGAACATGAATACCGAGTTTATGATTGCTTACTTTGAGGAGAAAGGGTTATTAGATGGTGTGAATCACGCGGCTTTAGAGAGAAGCCTGGCGTTGGCGGCAGAAATCTTTGTGTAGCTATAAATCGTTGAGTCCATGAAGTTTCATTATGAATTTGATATCAGGAAATCACCCTATCCTGTAAAGCATGGGCAGCATTTGCTGCTGATGGGCTCCTGCTTTACGGAGAATATAGGGGAGAAGTTGCGCAAACACAAATTCAACACACTGGAAAACCCCAACGGCATACTGTTCAATCCCGTTAGTGTAGTGGAAGCCATAAATATGTATATAAACAATACACAAACTTCAGATAACGATATTTTTCAACACAATGAAACCTGGCATAGCTGGAAACACCATAGCCGGTTTTCAGGGATAACGGCGCATGAATGTATCAGCAAGATCAATCAATCTACCGCCACGGCACACAGCTATCTCAAACAGGCCGACCATTTGCTGATTACGCTGGGTTCCGCTTGGGTATATACACTAACAGGCCATGCGGCCGGCGGCAGGGAAGGAAGCATAGCCGCCAATAACCATAAAGCACCGGCAGATTGGTTTGCAAAGCGATTGCTCGGGGCGGAAGAGACAGAAAAAATGCTGACAGAAATGCTGGAAGAACTTTTCAGCTGTAACCCTGATATTAAAGTGAGTTTTACCATCAGCCCGGTAAGGCACCTGCGGGAAGGTTTGATAGAAAACAACCGTAGCAAAGCGGTGCTGATCCAGGCTGTTCATGCCCTGGTTGAGCATTATCCGCAACTGTACTATTTCCCGGCGTATGAACTGGTAATAGATGACCTGCGCGATTACCGTTTTTTTGCGGAAGACCTGGTACATCCGAATTACCAGGCTACACAGTATGTATGGGAAAAATTTACGGAAGCTTGTATGTCAGAAGATACGCGAATACTCATGAAAGAAATAGCCGATATCAATCTCGCCTTCCAGCACAAACCCTTTAATCCGCAGACAAAGCAACATCAGCTATTCCTGCAATCCTATCTCGGCAAAACAAGATCACTAAAGGAAAAATATAGCTTCCTGGATCTTGAACAGGAGATGGCCTACTTTATGAATGGTACTTTGCAGCCGGGATCATGATCTGTACCATGTTATTCTCAGGCTTTCTTTATACGTACCCGGAAAAAAGAGCTGAGCTTTAAATAGCCATTCTCAGCGTGTTCAGGATTGATGGTTAATTCCTGCCGTTTGGGATGGATCACCAGGTCCATGGCTTCCATAGGTATCACGCCTAATAAAGGCTCGCTGTTGCCGGGCAAAACAATCGCTTCACATAAACAACTTCTCCCTCCAAATTTTATCCTGATGGGGGAAGCCAGATCGTAGTGTACAACTTCACCATTGGCCAAAACGGCTCTTTCTTTTCCTTCAATACGCAATTGAAGCATTTCCCTGATATTCTCATTGATGGCCAGCATATAAGCACCGCTATCAACAAGAACTGTAATGGTTGCACGTTTAATTTCGTCTTCATCCATTTGCCCCCGCCGTGCCATTTCAATATCGAAAGCGTTGATTAACTCTATAGCTGCATAAACCTGTCCCATGATAGATAGTTTTAATCAAAACTATTAGAAGGACTGATCTTTACATAGGGTATTTATACCTGAAATTTTGCAAGGGTTTACCGCTGGATTTGATAGTTCCCAATCAACCATCCATACGCTTTCTAGTGTATCCGGTCTCCCCTTATTTCCATTTCCTCCATAACGGCAGCTTCATATACAAGCCATTCCTGCCAGCGTTTGCGCACAGTATCTTTGGGAAGATAGGTTTCTGCAAGTTCGATAAACAGGGTATAATGACCGGCTTCGCTTTCCATGAACCGACGGTAAAAGTTGCGCATATATTCATCTTCCAATCCCTCACTCAACCGCTTGAACCGCTCACAACTCCTGGCCTCTATCAATGCCATCGTCAGCAGGTGATCCAGAAATCTTTCTTCCGGGTGCCCGCCTTTTTTCTGGAAATCGATCAGTCTGTTTACATACACATCCTTACGCTGTTTACCGAGCGTAAGGCCTCTTTTTTTCAATTCATTCAGCACCAGCCTGAAATGCCCCCATTCTTCCGCAACAATCGGAGCCAGCTCAAAAACAAGCTTTTCACGGTCTGAATACCGCTGAATATAACTGATACACGTAGTGGCTGCCTTCTGCTCGCAATAAGCATGATCGGTAAGAATCTCCTCCAGTGAAATCTCAGCCAGGTCAACCCAGCGCGGATCTGTTGGCAAATGAAGGCCTAATATGTTTTTGGTATGAATAGAATGCTCCATGATTTAGTTGTGAGTCGTAAGGTGTAAGTCATAAGTCGTAAGTCGTAAGTCGAAAGTCGTGAGTCGTAAGTTGTAAGCCATAAGCGGGGTGTTAATAGCGATGACTTACGACTTACGACTTATGACTTACGACTCACTACTCACGACTACCCCCCACAAATATCTACACATTCCGTAGCTTTACCTCATGTACCCTGATGATTTTTTGCAAAAGAAACTGGCGGAACGCAAAGGCAATGGTTCACTGCGGGAGCTTCGCCTGAACGAGGGCAAAACAGATCTTTGCTCAAATGACTACCTGGGTATCGTAAAAAACGCGATGCTGCATACAGCCGGTTCCGGGCTTCCCTCGGGTTCCACGGGCTCCAGGCTTTTGTCGGGCAACTACCCACTGCTGGAACAGGTAGAAAATGAGGTTTCCAGGTTCCATGAAGCAGAGGCTGGGCTCATCTTTAACTCCGGCTACGACGCCAATCTCGGGTTGCTGTCCTCTGTTCCCCGGAAAGGCGATACGATATTATACGATCAACTTTGTCATGCCTCGATCCGCGACGGAATCAGGCTTTCCTTTGCCGCCGCTTTTTCATTTCCGCACAATAACCTGGCTGAGCTGGAGAAGAAGATACAGCTGGCTTCAGGACAAATTTTTATTGTTACAGAATCTGTCTTCAGTATGGATGGCGATCTTTGCCCGCTGGCAGAACTGGTGCTGCTGGCTAAAAAATATCGTGCCCACCTGATTATCGATGAAGCTCATGCAACAGGTGTGATAGGTGAAAAAGGCGAGGGGCTTGTTCAGCAGCTACAAATGCAGCAGGATGTATTTGCAAGGGTACACACATTTGGAAAAGCCTGTGGCTGCCATGGAGCTATCGTATTAGGATCCTCTTCACTGCGGCAGTATCTTATCAATTTCGCCAGGAGTTTTGTATTCTCAACCGCATTGCCCGGGGCTGCAATAGCCGCCATCAGCCAAAGCTACCAGGTGTTCCCGGCCCTGATAGCCGAAAGGGTTCATTTACAGGAACTGATCAGTTTATTCCAGTCAGCAAGCCTTCCCCTTGAAAAGCTGGTTTCTGCAACGCCCATACAGATCGTTATTATACCCGGTAACGAAGCCGTAAAAAAAGCATCCGCTTTGCTGCAGAAAAATGGCTTGGACGTCAGGCCGATCCTGTATCCAACTGTACCATTGGGAAAAGAAAGGCTGAGAATTGTTCTACACGCATTTAACACGAAAGCGGAGATATCATTACTGATAGAACTGCTGGCTAAGAAATAGCTACCTTTGCGTATGCCTGAAAGTCAATCCATTCCTGCCATACTCACGAACTTATCTATTGCATCGCTGAATCCCATGCAGGAAGCGGCAGCAGACGCTATTCGGTCAAAAGCAGATGTGCTTTTATTATCACCCACAGGCTCAGGTAAAACCCTTGCTTTCCTGCTGCCCATCGTTGATTTGTTGCGGAAAGATGAGCACAAAGTCCAGTGTCTGATACTTACCCCATCGCGTGAACTGGCTATACAGATAGAACAGGTTTGGAAGAAAATGGCAACAGGGTTTAAAGTGAGTTGCTGCTACGGGGGGCATGATATGCAAACGGAAATACAGAACCTGGCTGAACCGCCAGCCTTATTGATTGGCACACCGGGGCGGATAGCAGACCATATCAAAAGGATTACTTTCAGCCCGGATGCCCTGGAAACATGGGTGCTGGATGAGTTCGACAAATCACTCGCTTTAGGCTTTGAAGAGGAGATGAGTTACATCATTGGATCATTGAAGAAGGTAAAAAAGCGCATATTCGTATCCGCCACCCAGGCGGTAGAAGTACCTGGTTTTGCCGGAGCGGGGGAAATAACCCTGCTCGATTTCATACATACCCCCGACGCATCCGATTCGCTGGAGCTCAAGCTGGTGTTATCGGAAGAAAAAGACAAAGCAGGGAAGCTTTTCGATTTGCTCTGCTTTATCAATACCGAACCGGCACTTGTCTTTTGCAACCACCGTGATGCGGTGGAACGAACCAGCGGACTGCTGAAAGAACGGGGAGTTGAAAACGCCGCCTTTCATGGCGGGATGGAGCAGATGCAGCGTGAGCAGGCACTCATTCAATTCAGAAACGGCAGTGTGCAGTTCCTGGTGGCTACCGACCTGGCAGCGCGTGGACTGGATATACCAGAAATGAAACATGTAATCCATTATCATCTACCGGCAACCGAAGCAGAATTCACTCACCGTAACGGCCGCACGGCACGTATGAATGATAGTGGAACCGCCTACCTGCTTCTGCATACCGATGAACCCCTGCCATATTATATCCGCCACAAACCAGCGGTACTTAATATCCGCCCATCTTCAAAACCGCCCAGGCCGCCGGATTGGGTTACGATATATATCAATGGAGGAAAAAAAGACAAGCTGAATAAAGTAGACATAGTAGGCTTTCTCTCCAAGAAAGGCGGTCTTGAAAAGAACGATCTTGGCCTTATTATCGTTAAGGACCACAATTCATTTGTAGCCGTAAAGAAAACGGAGGTTAAAAAAATGCTACCCCTGGTACAGCAGGAAAAGATAAAAGGAACCAAATATAAGATTGTAGTGGCCCGCTAGTATTACCTATCTTTAAGGTAAGATCGCTTCCATGCCCTTTCACCGCAACTTTACATATTACATTGATAAGCGAACCTGGAAATACTACTTCCTGATGGTGTCCCTGCAACTTGACAGATAAGATATCCCCGCCCATAACTATCCCCAACCCCATTCCCTATTATTAATTGCTAATTACTAATTATTAATTAATCATCCCATGCCTCACTACCACACCCTGGGAACCATTCCCCATAAACGTCATACCCAGTTCCGCAAGCCCGATGGCGGTTTGTATTCAGAACAGCTTTTCTCAACGGAAGGTTTTAGTAATGACTATTCGCTGCTGTATCATATCCATCCGCCTACGCAGATAATTCATACCGATGCGCCAGTTAACGTAATGCCTGAAGTATCGGAAGAAAAGATGCTGAAGCATCGGAGTTTCGAAGGCTTCCGGATAGCACCTGTGGCCGACTATCTCGATAGCAGGAAACCCATACTGGTCAATAATGATTGCCATATCAGCCTCGCCGCTCCCCAACATTCCCTTACCGGCTATTTTTACAAAAACGCAGATGCGGATGAAATGATTTTTGTGCACGAGGGTAGTGGTCATTTAAGCACACAATATGGCACCATTCATTTTGGCTATGGAGATTATCTTATCATTCCACGCGGTACCATTTATCAGCTGCACTTTACTGATTCCAATAACCGTTTACTGATCCTGGAAAGTTTCAGCCCCATCAGGTATCCGAAACGATATCTCAGCAAGTACGGGCAGTTACTTGAAAGCTCTCCATTCTGTGAACGTGATATCAGGCAGCCGGATAAGCTGGTAACCCATGACGAGCCGGGCGACTTCCTCATCAAAACAAAAAAGAAAGGAATGCTATACGGTTTGCATTATGCGCATCATCCTTTTGATGTAGTGGGGTGGGATGGATGCTGTTACCCCTATGCATTCAGCATACACGATTTTGAACCTATCACGGGCCGTGTACACCAGCCGCCGCCTGTACACCAGACATTTGAAGCCAACAATTTTGTGGTTTGCAGTTTTTGCCCGCGTTTATATGATTATCACCCCGATGCCATTCCCGCGCCTTATAATCATAGCAATATTGATAGCGATGAATTGTTATACTATGTAGATGGGGATTTTATGAGCCGCAAAAATGTAACCCGGGGCATGATAACCCTGCATCCTGCCGGAATACCCCATGGCCCGCATCCCGGTGCCGTTGAAAAGAGCCTGGGGAAGAGAGAAACGCAGGAACTGGCCGTTATGATAGACACGTTTCACCCCCTGCAGCTTACCAGAGAGGCCTTACGAATTGAGAATGAAGGCTATACGATGAGTTGGGCGGAATAAAAAAAATGCTTAACTTATCAGTCTAAAAACGATTGCCATATGATTAAATTCAGCGACATTAAAATCGGTGACTATCTCAAAGCCGAGTACGATGGAAAAATCTGGGAAGGGGAAGTTGTAAACCTTAACGGAGATGAAAAACAGGTATGCGTTAAAACGGAAGTGCAGGAATTTTGGTTCGACACCGATCACCTGCATCCCATTCCTCTTTCTGATGAGGAAATGCTGGCTTTACATTTTACCAAACATGTAAACGAAGACGGATCCGTAAAGTACATGAAAGGCTCTTTCCGAGTAGTAACACCCCGCCCCGGCGATTTTTCAGCCATAGAAATGTGGTACCGGGAAGACAGAAGACATCATCCCAATGTACACTATGTGCATCAACTACAGAACCAATACCTCGATATGACCAAAATCCACCTCACAGCCGAAGCGATGTAGGGTTGCGAATTGCGGATTTTCTTATGGCGGCTTTGCGCCCTTGCGGGCAAGTTTTAACCCGCAAGGCGCAAAGCCGCTGCTATTTAGCAAATCCGCAATCCAAAAAATTTGGACGGTCACCACAAGTCTATTAAATTTGTAGGAAAATATAATAACCCCTGAGAATGAAAAAAATAGCGTCTTTTTTGTTAGCGGCCCTTCCGTTTGCCGTTTCGGCACAGGCGGATAAATCCTTTGAAATAAAGGGCAGCCTGAAGAATATTCCACTACAGGTACAAAAAGTATTTATCCGGTACCAGTCCAATGGTAATAATATAACAGATAGCCTGACGCTTACCGGAACGAAATATTCTTTTACCGGTAGCATAGCGGAACCTGTACTGGCAAGACTGAGCGTTAAGTATGCAGATACGGCAGGGAAACCTGTAAAGCTTGCAGGCAAGAGAGATTACGCAACCGTCTTTTTAAGTCCGGGCAAGATTAATATCAGTTCAGTAGATTCCTTCAGCAATATAAAAGTAACGGGGTCGAAAGCGCATAACGAATATGTAAAAATTACCGCATCGCTTAAACCTATTACCGAACTTCAAAATGCATTATATGATGAGTATAGCGCTGCTGTAAAGGCCAAGGACGAAGTAAAGCGCAAGGCAATTGAAGATAAGATTGATGCTACTGAGCCGGACATAAAGAAAGTGTATGGTGAGTATGTAAAGAACAATCCATCCTCCCCGCTTGCCCTCTATGCCATCAACCAGTTTGCGGGGTGGGATATCGACGCTGCAGCCGTTGAGCCTTATTTTGCCGCACTTCCTTCAGAGGTAAGGGCAAGCGCATCAGGAAAAAACCTGGCCAACCGCCTGGAAATTGCCCGGAAAACCGCTATCGGACAGCCCGCGCTTGAATTTGTACAGAATGATACACTCGGGGTACCTGTTTCCCTGTCCTCTTTGAAAGGAAAATATATTCTTGTTGATTTCTGGGCCAGCTGGTGCGGTCCGTGCAGAAGGGAAAACCCGAATGTGGTGAAAGCATTTAACCAGTTTAAAGAGAAAGGTTTTTCCATTCTTAGTGTTAGCCTTGATCAGCCCGGAGCCAAAGACAAATGGATAGAAGCCATTCACAAGGATAATCTTACCTGGACCCATGTATCTGATCTTAAGTATTGGGATAATGAGGTGGCCAAACAATATGGTATCCGCGCCATTCCCCAGAATTTCCTGGTAGATCCGCAGGGAACTATCGTGGCCAAAAACCTGAACGGTGAAAACCTGGAGAAAAAGCTGGCAGAGTTTATCAATAAATAGCGTTTCCCGGTTCATAAGATAAGGCGCCACAGTTTGTGGCGCTTTTTTTGTTGTGTTATACAACAGCAAATTTCATTTCAGTATCTTCAGACAATAAATTGATTGATGTCGACCCGCCATTCCCAAGTTTTTTTTGTACTGCTGCTTTTTGTGTCATCAGTTATCTGCCACCTGCCATCCCAATCACAATCTTTTGGCGGAAATCCTTCTTCTATTCGCTGGAAGCAGTTGAATACAGATACGGTTCGGGTTATTTTTCCTGAAGGCTTTGAGCAAAACGCCAGGCGCATCGCATCAGTGGTTCATTATCTCCAGCAGAACTATTCAAAAACGATAGGTGGTTCCATCCGGAAAATAAATATGGTAATACAGGACCAGGGCCTTGTCTCTAACGGATATGTGGGCCTGGGGCCTTACCGAAGTGAGTTATATGTTACACCGCCACAGGACCCTTTTCAATTGGGTGCGGTAAACTGGGCCGATCTGCTGGCGGTGCACGAATTCAGGCATGTGCAGCAATACAGCAATTTCAACAGGGGCATTACCAGGGTGCTATCCACTCTTTTCGGCCAGGAGGCTCAGGCATTGGCTAATGCGGCTGCAATTCCCGACTGGTTCTTCGAGGGCGATGCTGTTTTTAATGAAACCCTGCTAACGCAACAGGGAAGGGGAACATTGCCACTGTTTATCAGCAGTTACCGCTCCGTTTATGAAAGCGGCAGAAGCTATTCCTACGCAAAAATGCGCAATGGGTCGTTGCGGCAGTATGTACCGGATCATTATGATCTTGGCTACCTGCTGGTTGCTTATGGCCGGCGGAAATATGGCGATGATATCTGGCGTGGTATAACAAGCGATGCCGCAGCTTTCAAGCCTCTTTTGTATCCGTTCCAGGGAGCAGTAAAAAAGCATACAGGAGTTCCATTCCCTTCTTTTGTAAAGGATGCCATGAACTATTACAGGGAACAGTGGAGCCTGGCGAAAAAAGACAGTATCAACTGGCTTACGCAAACCCATCCCAATGCGGTGATCAATTACAAATACCCCCATCCTGCCGGCGACGGATCATTGATCGTGCTGAAAAACAGTTATCGATCCATTCCTGCGTTTTACAGGCTTTCTCCAAACGGAGAAGAGACTAAGATAGCTGTACGTGATATCAGTGCTGATGATTATTTCTCCTATAATAACGGCAGGATCGTTTACGGCTCCCTGCAACCCGATGCGCGATGGGGCAACCGGATGTTTAACCGATTAAAGGTACTGGATGTCGCTACCGGCAACGAAACTACCGTGGTAGCCCGTTCCAAATATGTTTCCCCCGATATCTCGCACGATGGGCAAAAAATAGTGGCCGTTGAATCGGGACCGCTTATGTCATCAGCGGTAATAACCATAAACCTCTTGGGTAACCGGGCAGATTCATTATCGGTTCCCGGACTGTTTTTCTCACATCCCAAGTTTTCCGCCAATGACAGTGCCTATTATGTTGCCGCAAGAAATGGAAAGGGGGACATGATGGTGCTGAAAAAACAACTGGGAGTTGCTGCAACAGATACCCTGGTGGCATTTTCAAACCGAACCATCGGTTTCCTGCATGTAAATGGCGATACCCTGCTGTTCAGCACAACTTATAATGGAAGGGATGAAATATGGTCGGTGATCGATGAAAAAATGATGCTGAAGGGTCCGTTCCGGCTGGCTTCGTACGGAACGGGTTTATACCAGGCAACTTTACAGGGAGACGGCCGTTTGGCTGTTACCGCTTTCACGGCAGATGGTTACCGCATAGGTTTTATGCCACCCCAGTGGGAGAGGGTACCTGTTAAAGATGAACTCGCCCCTTTATACCTGGGATCGCTTTTTTCCACCAGCCAAAGAAAGGTACTTGAAACGATACAAGAAAAGCCGCTGGAAGCCACCCTCTATCCCCGAAGCTTTAACCTCCTCAACTTTCACAGCCTGAGGCCATCCTACGATAATCCGGAATATACCCTTACCCTGTACGGACAAAACATACTCAACACATTTCAGTCTGAATTATCCTATACCTATAATGAAAATGAAACCAGTCACAAACTGGGCTACAGCGGTATTTTCGGCGGTACCTACCTGCAGCCGGTATTCGGCGTCAACCAAACCTGGAATCGTACGGTACCTTATTCCTGGGATACCAGCGTTCACTGGAACGAGTTCACGGCGTATGCAGGGTTGCAACTACCCCTTAATTTATCCGGTGGCAGACAATACCGCTACCTGACAGTATCATCCACTTTTAATACAGACCTGGTGAGGTGGACCGGTGTTGCAGAAAAGTTGCTTAGCAACCAGGATTTTAATTATCTCAGCTCGCGCATCGTATATACGGCCCAGGTACAAAAAGCGGTGCAGCATATTTACCCGCACTGGGCGCAGAGCCTGGTAGTACAATATAGGAATAGTATCAATCACTATACGGCTCACCAGCTATTGCTGAGCGGATCTTTATACCTGCCCGGCATTAGCAACAATCACAGCTTGGTAATAACGGCAGCTTACCAGCGGAGGGATACCCTGCGGCAATACCTTTTTTCCAATAATTTCCCCTTTGCCAGGGGGTATACAGCTGTGGACTTTCCTGTAATCTGGAGGCTGGGCTTTAACTATCATTTCCCGGTGGCCTATCCCGATTGGGGTTTTGGCAATCTGGTATATTTCCAGCGGATACGGGCCAATGGATTTTATGACCATTCCCAAGGGAAAAGTATTCGTACAGGCATCCAGTATCCCTTTCATACGGTAGGGGCGGAGCTGTATTTCGATACAAAATGGTGGAACCAGCATCCTGTTAGCTTTGGCATCCGGTACAGTCATCTGCTCAATAGACAGTTCTCGGGCCTGATCCAGCCCGATACCTGGCAGCTGATCTTGCCGGTTGACCTGTTTGGCCGATAGGAGATGGCAGTCTTCCGGGCGTTTTTTCGATTTTTAGCCTATTTTTGCCGCTAAAATCCCCGCTTTTCCACAAAAATCAGATTTTTTTCCACTTAATTTTCGTATTTCGGTTCCACTTTGGTATCTTTGCAGCCCCAAAAATTGTATGTCGAAACAACCACTGATCAAACAAGATGGAGTTATTCTGGAAGCCCTGAGCAATGCTATGTTCCGGGTGAAGTTGGAAAACGGCCACGAAATACTGGCCACCATCTCGGGTAAAATGAGGATGCACTACATCAGAATCTTACCTGGCGATAAAGTGGGAGTTGAAATGAGTCCTTACGATTTAAGCCGGGGAAGAATCATTTTCAGGTATAAATAAATAAGCACGAAGCAGCGATGCCGAGAGCCCAATGCTAAAAACATTTTTATGAAAGTAAGAGCTTCTATTAAAAAGCGTAGTGTTGATTGCAAGATCGTGAAGCGTAAAGGCAAGCTTTTCGTGATCAACAAGAAAAATCCTCGTTTTAAACAAAGACAAGGGTAATTATAATTTGAAAATGCGGGAATTTGAAAATTTGAAAATGATTTTCATTTGCTCCGGGTACATTTTCAAATTCACAAATTTTCAAATTTTCAAATTAAACAAATATGGCTCGTATTGCCGGTATTGACTTACCAAAGAATAAAAGAGGAGAAATTGGACTGACGTACATTTTTGGTATCGGTCGTTCAACTGCCCAGTATATTCTTACCAAAGCTGGTATTGACTTCGATAAGAAAGTGAATCAGTGGAATGATGAGGAACAAGGTGCTATCCGTAACATTATCAACACTGAGTTCAAAGTAGAAGGTGCTTTGCGTAGTGAAGTTTCGATGAGCATTAAGCGTTTGCTGGATATTGCCTGCTACCGCGGCCTGCGTCACCGTAAAGGCTTACCGGTTCGTGGACAGCGCACCAAAACCAACAGCCGTACCAGGAAAGGAAAACGTAAAACAGTTGCCGGTAAGAAGAAGGCGGCTAAAAAATAGTTAGCACGAATTACACGAACGAGAGTTCATCCAATTCCTGTAATTCGAGTAATTCGTGTTACAGAAACCCCCGACACTTGGATATCCCGCTAATACCGGGAAGGAGAGCATAAGGGTTCCGTTACAAACGGATCAATACCTAAAGATCACCTCAAAAACAAAACATGGCAAAACCACAAAAAGCGCAGAACAGTGCAAAAGCTGTCGCCAAAAAAAGGATCGTAAAAGTAGAAGCGGCAGGTGAAGTGCGTATCTCGGCTACTTTCAACAACATTATTATCAGCTTTACCAACAAATCCGGCCAGGTTATCAGCTGGAGCAGTGCTGGTAAAATGGGCTTTAAAGGCTCTAAGAAAAATACACCCTATGCCGCCCAGATGGCTGCTGCAGATGCTGCTAAGGTAGCACTGGATGCAGGACTGAAACGCGTGGATGTATTTGTAAAAGGACCAGGATCAGGACGTGAAAGTTCTATCCGTTCCATCTCGCAGTCAGGCATTGAAGTTACTTCTATCAAAGACGTAACCCCACTGCCACACAATGGCTGCCGTCCGCCAAAACAACGTAGGGTTTAATATTCAGGAACTAGTAATTAGGAATCAGGGGTTAGTACCTGTTTTTCGGCCTTAAATACTAATTACTAATTCCTAATTACTAATTCCTAATAAGGGTGTATCATCAATTTTAGATTTTTAAGATGGTGCATCGTCACTAAAAAATCACAAAACAAATACAATGGCACGTTACACGGGTCCAAAGACCAAAATTTCAAGAATTTTCGGAGAACCCATTCTGGGTAATGGTAAATGGCTGGGCAAGAACAGCAACCCTCCGGGTCAGCATGGTGCTGCCCGCAAGCGCAAAACTTTAGGGGAGTATGCATTGCAGCTAAGGGAAAAACAGAAAGCTAAATACACATATGGTGTATTGGAGCGCCAGTTCCGTAAAACCTTTGAAGAGGCACAACGTCTGAAAGGTGTTACCGGTGAAAACCTGATCAAATTGCTGGAAGCACGTCTTGATAACACAGTTTACCGTTTAGGTTTAACTGCCAGCCGTCCGGAAGCAAGGCAACTGGTTAATCACAAGCATATTACTGTAAACGGTGAAACGATGAATATTCCTTCTTACCAGTGTAAGGCAGGAGATGTAATCGCTTTCCGTCCGAAAAGTGCAGACAATGCCGCTGTTCTCGGTAAAATCCGTGGCAAAAACCCTAAGTTCAGCTGGCTGGATTGGAACGAAGCGGAAAAGAAAGGTATTTTCATTACCTATCCCGAGCGCGAAAATGTTCCTGAGAATATCAAGGAGCAACTGATTGTAGAGTTGTACTCTAAATAATCTTGAGACCTGAATCGTGGGTTTTCTCACGAATCAGGGGTTAATATTTTTCCTTCACACCTCATGTGGGTGCGGAGACAAACAAACAAAACAAGTTTTAATATGGCCATATTAAGCTTCCAGAAGCCCGACAAAATCGTTTTACAGAAAGCAAATGACTTCGAAGGACAATTTGAGTTCCGCCCGTTAGAGCCAGGTTTTGGCCTTACGATCGGTAATGCATTACGCAGGGTATTGCTCAGTTCTTTAGAAGGATATGCACTGGTAGGTATTAAGATTGAAGGAGTGGACCATGAGTTTGCTACTATCAAAGGTGTAACAGAAGACGTTACCGAAATCATCCTGAACCTGAAACAGGTTCGTTTTAAAAAGCATGTTGAGCACGATGTAGCCAACGAAAAGATTACTTTATCCATCAAAGGACGTACCGAGTTCAACGCCGGTATGATCGGTGAATTATCACAGAATTTCCAGGTAATGAATCCCGAACTGGTGATTTGTACCATGGATACCACCGCTAAAATGGATATCGAATTAACCATTGCCAAAGGCCGCGGTTATATTCCTGCTGAAGAAAACAAGGTCAAAGATTCTGTATTCGGATATATCGCGATCGATTCCATTCACACGCCTATCAAAAACGTAAAATACGCTATTGAAAACTACCGTGTGGAACAAAGAACAGATTACGAAAAGTTGATCCTTGACGTTGCTACCGATGGAACCATCCACCCGGAAGACGCCGTTAAACAGGCTTCACGTATCCTGATCCAGCACCTGATGATCATCACCGATGAAAACATCACTTTCGATAACAAGGAAGACAAGAAAGAAGATGTTGTTGATGAACACGTTTTACAATTACGCAAAGTGTTGAAAACACCACTGGAAGATCTTGATCTTTCCGTGCGTGCCTTTAACTGCCTCAAAGCAGCTAAAATCAATAGCCTGAGCGAACTGGTACAATACGAACAGGAAGACCTGATGAAATTCAGGAACTTCGGTCAGAAATCCCTCTCCGAAATCGAGCAGGTACTCACCGAAAGGGGCCTGAGCTTCGGAATGGACCTGAACAAATTAGGATTAGATAACCTGGATAATTAATAACAATCCTTCTCCTTCCTGTAACAGGGAGGTCGGGAGGCTCTCACAAATCCTGACACGGTGTGAGGTCTAAAAACAAAAAGTCATGAACCACGGAAACAAAGTAAACCACCTGGGCCGCAAGAAAGCCCACAGAAGTGCCTTGCTGAGCAATCTGGCCAGCCAGTTGATCACTTACAAGCGTATCGTTACTACCCTGGCAAAAGCCAAGGCCTTAAGAACCTATGTTGAGCCACTGATCACCAAGACAAAGAAAACTGCCAGCAAAGAAGAGATCATGCACAACCACAGGATCGTTTTTGCTCACCTGCAGGACAAAGAAGCTGTAAAAGAACTGTTTACAGTGGTAGGACCTAAAGTGGCAGCACGCCCCGGAGGTTATACACGGATACTGAAATTAGGTATCCGCCCAGGTGATAACGCTGAAAAAGCCATGATCGAACTGGTTGATTTCAATGAGATTTACGGTAAAGGTGTAGGCCAGGCGGCTGAACCAGCTAAGAAAACACGTCGTGGCCGTGCCCCTAAAAAAGCAGAAGCAGCACCCGCAGCAGAAGCACCGGCAGCAGTAGCAGCCGCTCCTGAAGCACCTGCAACGGAAGCACCGGTTGAACCAGAAGAAAAAGCGGCAGAATAAAATGATGCAGCTTCACTGATATAAAAGGCAAAACCGTTACTGGTTTTGCCTTTTTTTATGTGTTGACAATGTGCGAAAATTAATAATGGATATTTAACCGGATTGAACTTTTTTTGCAACTGAAAACAAACCCCTACATGGCGCAGACAAATAAAACAGCAATATTGTTACTGGCAGATGGACATGTATTCTATGGCCAGGCATTTGGAAAAACCGGTACGGCTACCGGGGAAATTTGTTTTAATACCGGCATGACGGGCTACCAGGAGGTATTTACAGACCCTAGTTATACCGGGCAGATACTCATCATGAACAATGTACATGTTGGGAATTATGGGGTGAAGGAAGCCGATGTGGAAAGCGATAGCGTAAAGATCCGCGGGTTGATAGCACGAAACCTCGAAGAGCAGTTCAGCCGCCTGATGGCCAATGGCAATCTTGATGCATATTTGAAAGCCAATAACATTGTGGCAATAGAAGGAGTGGATACCAGGGCCCTGGTAGCGCATATACGCACCAAAGGGGCCATGAATTGCATTATCTCAACCGATATAACAGACCTGGCCGAACTGAAAGCTGAGCTGGATAAAGTGCCTGATATGGATGGCCTTGAGCTGGCCAGCACAGTAAGTACACAGGAAGAATACGAACTGGGTGATGTAAACGCACCCCTTAAAGTGGCCGTACTGGATTTTGGCGTTAAGAAACACATCCTGGAATGCCTGGTTTCAAGGGGCGCGCATGTACGTGTACACCCTGCCAAAACCCCCCTCAGCAGGCTGAAGGAGTTTAACCCGGCCGGCTATTTTATTTCCAATGGACCCGGCGATCCTGCGGCGATGCCGTATGCGGTGGAAACATTAAAGGATATACTGGCGGAAAGGAAACCTTTGTTTGGCATCTGCCTGGGTCACCAGCTACTGGCATTGGCCAATGATATACCCACTTTTAAAATGCACCACGGCCACCGTGGCCTCAATCACCCGGTAAAAAATATCATTACCGGACAATGCGAAATAACCACCCAGAACCACGGCTTTGGTGTTGATCCGGAAGCAGTACGTAATCATCCGAACGTAGAGGTAACACACCTTAACCTCAATGATGATTCAATAGAAGGGATCCGCTTGAAAGACAGACCCGCTTTTAGTGTTCAATATCACCCGGAAAGTACCCCTGGCCCCCACGACAGCCGGTATCTGTTCGACAGATTTGTAGAAATGATGAAATAGATGTCAGATACTAGTTGCCAGATGTTAGCCTACATTTGTATGGTTCAATGAAAGCATATTTAAATCTGCGAAATCCGCGATATGAAGATAGCCATCATCAACGGCCCTAACCTTAATCTCCTTGGCAAAAGGGAAACAGATATCTATGGCAACCAGTCATTCGACACGTATATCGCGGAACTAAAAACCCTTTTCCCCGGAGTGGATATCCACTATTACCAAAGTAATATTGAAGGCGAACTGGTTAACGAAATCCAGCGCGTTGGCTATGCGTATAACGGTATCGTACTCAACCCTGCCGCTTACACCCATACATCCGTAGCTATCGGCGATGCGGTTGCGGCCATTAAGGCCCCGGTTGTGGAAGTACACATCAGCAATGTACACGCCCGCGAAGAGTTCAGGAAACTCTCCCATGTATCCGGTAAGGCAGCAGGCAGTATCTTTGGCCTGGGCCTGAAAGGCTATGAACTAGCAATACGCTGGCTGATAGAAAATAAATAGCAGGCTCCTGAAAATGGACCAGGGATTCTCCAAAAAAGTTCTATGGCTGATCATAGCCAGTTGCCTTATTAAGCTGGTAGCCGCCGCATGGCTGGAACTGGGTAATGACGAGGTTTATTACTGGACTTATGCCATTCAACCCGACTGGAGCCATTTCGACCATCCGCCGATGGTTGGATTGCTGATACGGCTAACAACCCTGAACCTGCATTGGGTAAATGAAGTTTCCCTTCGTCTGGGCAGTATACTTGGATCTGCCCTTTCAACCTGGTTCATTTACAAAACCGGGCAGCTGCTGGTAAATGAAAAGAACGGGTGGTATGCTGCATTAATCTATAATTGCTCTGTTTATACGGGCTTTATTGCGGGCTTGTTTATTCTTCCTGATTCACCCCAAATGCCTTTCTGGACAGGTGCATTGTACCTGATGTCGGTTCTTATTAACAAGGAAAATGAGAAACGTGTTTCTGTTTGGCTATGGCTCGGCCTGCTCATCGGTCTTGCCACATTGTGCAAAGTACATGCCCTGTACCTCTGGGCTGGCTTTGGACTCTTTATTATTGTTACACGTATTACATGGCTGGCCAACTGGCGTTTATATGCGGGAGTGATTATCACACTTGTGTGTGTATTACCGATCTTATACTGGAACGTAATCAATGATTTTATCACTTACCGTTATCATTCCGATCGTGTTACACATACCACGATAGAATGGGATATGCTGGGGAGAGAAATCGGGGGGGAGTTCGCTTACCAGAATCCCGTTATATTTATCCTGATCGTGATAGCATTGGTTTCATTGCTGAGGAAAAGGATTTCATTTCCCGGCACATCAACAACTGCGTGGATACTCTGTATGAGCATTCCCATGATACTCCTGTTTTGGGGAGTTTCACTATTCAATCCTACACTACCGCACTGGAGCGGGCCGGGATATATACCACTTTTTTTTGCAGGCGCGCTTTATCTGCAAAAAGCCAGCCGGGCCGTTTACCCCCTTTTTTATCAGGGTCGCGGGAGGATTGGTGATAGTGGTACTCGTGGCGGGTATAGCATTGATAAGGCTTTCTCCTGTTAATTTCGGCAGCCAGGAACAACAAAATTATGGAGAGTATTGCCCAACACTGGATCTGTCGGGCTGGAAGAGTTTCAGTCGTTCATTCGATACGTTGGTACAATCTGACAAAGCTGCCGGCCGGATGAAAACGAATGCGCCAATTATTGTTGACAAATGGTTTCCCGGTGGGCATCTTGAATTTTATACAGCGAGAACAACAGGGATTTCGCTCATCGCCACCGGTAAGCTGGATGATATTCACAAATTTGCCTGGCTTAATAAAGATCGACAAGCCCTGCGGTTGGGAGATGATGCCTATGCGATTGTGCCCTCCAATCTTCCTTCGGATGTACTTACAACCTATGGTAACTATTTTACAACCATTGAAAAACCGGTTAGCATTCACCAAACCAGGGGAGGGGCGATCGTGCGCTACTTCTACGTGTACCGCCTGAAAAACTGCAAATCCCTCCCCCTCACAGATCACCCCATTCCCAATCCGTAATTCGCAATCCGCAATCAATTCCCCTTACCCGCCGAATCCCGCGGTGCCCTGAATACAATATCCTCATTCTTTGATCCGAATAATTTTTCAAAATCCTTCCGGTAGGAAATACTCACACCCATACGGTTTCTTCTTCCATAACTCACATCCAGCGTGGTTTTGTTAAAAACAATAAACCGCAGCTTTTTATCTCTTGTAAGTATAAATTCAACGTTAATATTGGGTAAAAACTGGGTGCCACTCTGTGATAAAGTGGCTGCCGAAATACCAATATCCAAATCCGTTCCGAGGGTAAAAATGATCTTGTCTTTTGCGACCGCGAAACCTAATTTGAAGTCAAATCGGGTTCGGTCGATACCACGGTTGGCATTGGCGGTATTCAACCCGTTTGTATTGGCGTCCAGTATGCTGCTGCTGTAAAGACTGGTACCCACATCCAGTGTAACTCTTTTGTCGCCCGTTAATTTGTACAATACATTTTGTACAAAACTGTTCATTCTACTACTAATGGCCTGTGAAATGGTAGTAAATACCAATGTATTGATGGAGTAAGGATTATTGCTATTGCCTATCGAGTTGGCATCAGGAGGTGCAAACGTGTTTAATGCGATCAGAAAAGCAACCTGCTTAAGTATCTCATTCTGATCTTTTTCCAGGCGTGTGAGAAACTGCGAAAAATCGTTATCGGTTTTTACAGGGCTTCCCTGTGGAAAATCAAGTTTAAACCGGATGGAGGGCTTTGTAAGCTTATCGCGCAACTGGGCAATGATATACACGTCTCCCAGGTAACCCTTCACAGAACCGCTTAAGTTGAGTGACCCCACCAGGTCGCTCAAAGATACCCGAGTAGCGGTATAGCGTGCATCAATATGCACATCAGCATTAAAGGGGTCGCCGGTCCATTCGATAAAGTTACCAGCTTCCGGCAGGAGCACAAACGGCTTCCGTACGATCGACTGGAAATTAAAGTCATAGTTACCGCTCTCAATATTATACCGTCCCCGTATCGTTAGCGGTTCATTGGTGCCTGCACGGATAATCAGCTTGCCATTACCCACCGCTTTAATTACATCACCCGTCAGTTCATCCAGTATTACATCTATCAGCACTTTATTGGTGGCAATTACTTCAAGGTCAACAGACAGGTTGAAATTGCTACCCGTTTTTTCCGTTAGCATTTTCTGTACCATACTGCCGGAATTCAATAAAATCAGCCACCCCGCTTTCGCGGGTTACAGAGTTGGGAATATAGATATGGGAACTATCATTCGATTCGGCACTGATAGTAAGTTTACAGTTGGACTCCGGACCTTTAAGGCTGAATTGTTTTTACCTTGCCAATCGCCTTACCGTAAAAACTGCTGGTTAACGGTTGCCTTGGTGTCGATCATCAGGATTTTATTGGAGGATAAGGACATATTAAAATCCATATTCTTAAAACCCTTCTCATTTATCCTGCCGCTTACAATACCGCTGTTATTGTATTTATCGTGTATCACAAAACTTCCGAAATTCATACCTTCTTCTTCAAAACTGATATCAGCCGAATCAATGGTATAATACACTTGCGTGTAGTTCACTTTCATTCCCGCATTTCGCAGTTTTATTTTTCCCAGTAAATCTGGCGCATTAAGGTTGCCACTGATCTTCAGGTTGCCGGATGCCTGCCCCTTGATATCCGTAAAAATATCCGAAAGAAATTTATGAAGGATATCAATTTTGGAGTCTTCGAATGCAATATCGGTATTGAATGATGTACCGGTGGTGTCCTGTAAATTATAACTTCCCTTGGCAGAAAAGGAATACCCATGGTTAGGTGACTGCACCGAAAACGGAATCAGTCCAGTTTTACTGTCGTATCCCGCATGAATATTTACCAGCCCGATAGAATCGTCATCCAGCCTGAACTCTTCCGCCTTAAGGTCGGCTTCGGCATTGAATTGCCCGAAGAAATCGCGTAACACAATATTGCCCGAAGTAACACCTTGTAAACGTGGATTCTTAAATAGCATCGAACTGATATCACCCAGGATCACACTTTTTAACTTAACCACAAGGTTATTGGTATTGCCCCCATCTTCTTCCTGTGTTTCCAGGCTGATCTCCTGGAAGCCCTGTGAAAATTTCACATTTTGCGCCATTACCATATGGTTGCGTACGGTAACCTCTCCCGCTTTTTCGATTCCCCATTTTTTTTCGTTCAATACAAAGCTGGAGGGACGGAACCTTACCCTTACACCATCCGGCAAGGTGTACACATCCGCGTAAAGGTCGGCGTCATTCAGCGTATTATCGGCACTGGTGCGGATCGATACAACGGAATGGTCATTATTGGATAAAATATTCAACCTTGTATTTGGGAACCGCAAACTATCACCCACCTGGATGCTGCTGATGCCACCAGTCAGAGAAAGGGTATCTATACTGCCTTTACCAAAAATATCAAGCCCTGTAAAACTGGTGTTCTTTATTTTCCCGTACGGTATTTTAGCATCCAGCCCCAGGATATTGTTCCGGGTATCTACAGACCCTGTAATAACCGAGTTATTAAAGCCCGCCATTTTAGGGTCAAACAGCTGTATATAAGGTTCTATGTTATCATTGGTGTTGATGATAAACGAAAACTGCTGATTTTTGGGTATCGATTCAGGTGGTTTGATATAAGCAGGGTAGTAGTGATTCAGGAATCCCTGGAAACTGCCGGGAAGATCCAGGATGCTGAATTTTCCAAGGATAGTACCATTGAATTCATTGCTGCTTAGGTGTAATAACTTAATGGAATCTACTTTACTGGACGTTAGTTCGAGGGAGTCGAAGCTTACGCTCGTAGTTCCATTTTTTATATTGGCATTTAGGAATTTAGCAACACCGGAAAAGTTATCGATATTGGTACCGGTAAAGTTGGCATCTAATAACCCCGTTACCTGTACAGGGCTTCCCAACAGGTTTAGCTGCTGCAGGTTAGAGTGCACCAGGTCACCCACAATATTAAAACGAGGCAGATCACGGGTAAAGTCAATTTCCAGGGTACTGGTAAAGTCCAGGTTGGGATCATCTATTTTAATTTCTCCATTAAAATACTTTCTTTGGAAGGTTCCATTGGTTACAATCTCGGAATACTTGTAATGGTTGTATTCCAGTGAAGATATTTTTCCTTCCAGCGTTGTTTTTAACTTGTCGATGTTGAAACTGCTTCCATATATTTTACCCTTGAAATCCACCAATCCCAGGCTGGTATCTCCCAGGAATTTACCAACATTGAATCTGACTGTTTCTATCGAACCCGTATACACCGGTTCACCTTTGCGCGGAAACTGCATGCTGATATTGCTTACGATACCGCCTAACTGCGTGCTGAAATTTCCTGTGGTTACAAAATTATTCACAGTACCCTTGAAACTTCCCCTGTATAGTATAGCACCCAAAGCAGATAGTTTGGGATCGGTTACACCTTTTATGGAAGGAATGAATGTTCCGAGGTCACCATAGTTCGTTTGCAGTGTACCATTGGTAAGACTGATCTTCGTCCGGTCGATATCCGGCAAACCTTTCATGCTTAAAGTACCACTGATATAGGAAGTTGTTCCGGCCTGCGCTTTCAACCCGTTCACCGTAAAGTCTTCCACCGTACCCAGAAACCGCCCGGTTAACCTTACCTCTTTTTTCCAGGTAGACAATTCTGGCGCGAAATAAGCTATATCATCGCTGTTTAATTTTGCGTCCTTAAATACCGCATTCATTATTACCTGGCTGGTATATTGTCCGAAGTCCTTATTAAAATCCTTGAACTGCATGGCATAGTAATTGGTCAGGTGACTTCTCGCAGTCTGCAGATCCAGCCGGGACAATTCAAGTATCTGGGGGGTTAGTTTAAATGCAGCTTTTAGCTTTTTAAGTTCCAATCCGCACCTGTCTTTTACGGATAGATCAATACTGGAACGAAGCGTGTCTTTAATAAAGCTCAGGCCGGTAAGGCTTCCATTCAGTTTGGTGAGCTGAATATGGGCCCCGTCAAAATGGGCAACTGGTTTGTCTTCATCACTATCCAGGAATAATGCGCTGTTGTTGATCCTCACATTGCCGATCTGCAAACGGATATCGCCCCCGTTAAAGTACATACCCGTATCTTTTACAGCCAGGGTTTTTGGGCGGGCGGGTCGCAAGGGAACCAGCGACTGTATTTTTATTAATGCGTCATCAATAGTGATAGTGTTTACCTGGAAAGCGAGTTTATTAAAGTCCACATTTTCCGCGTCCAGTAAAAGGCTGCCAATATTTACATTCATTCTTTCACCAGCCCATTCATCATTTTTTACAAAGCGGATATTTTTTAAGTCCAGTTTTTTCAGGTTAAGCTCAATGCCGCCTTTCTTTTTAGATGGGGTAGGGGAAGCGAAATAGTCTACCAGGAACTGGTAGTTCCAGTCAGCGGTTTTTCGGTGCATCTTGATAACAGCACTCTCCAGGCCGATATATTTTAATTCAACTTTTTCTTTCAGGAAGAACCAGTCAGTAATCCGGACTTTTAACTGGTGGGCAAATAAAAGCGTATCCCTTTGTTTATCCCGTACCAGTGTTCCTTCCAGGTTAAGGCTATTAAAAAGAGAAAAGCTAACCCTGTTGATACTTACTTCCGTATTAAGTGATTTTGACAGCTTATTAACGGAATAGCGAAGAAGCATATTCTGTACAATATCAGTCTGGATGGCAATAAAAGCCAGCAAAATGATAGTGATCACCACGAAAAAGGTTCTGCGTAATATTTTAAGGAAACGCTTCAGGTGTACGCTGGGTTTGATGGATAAAAATACGCAATCGCCTTAATTACCGGCTCCTATCGTATCTTCTTAACAATAATTGGATCCTCATTTACACCCTCTATTTTCATTTTATAGCCTTCCGGAGTGCTATAGATCAGAACCGCAGGGTTGTAAAGGTTTACGAAAATGGTTCCTGTGGGAACGTCCTGCTGCCATTCCTGGCGGTTCAGCAGCTTGAAAACCGTATTGCCATCCCATCCCTTAAAATCACCCGCAATATTCGATTCTATCACATCAGCCAGTTTGTTCACAGCCACAGGCTTATCCAGGCCGGTAATCAGCATTTTGTATTTTTTTCCTTCCTTGATCACTTTTACTTCCGGCTGACTCAGGCTTAGGATCTGGGTTCCCTTTTCGTTTACCTCATAAAAATGATTATTAGCTGTTTTTAGCACCGTTCCTTTTTTCAATGGACCCTGGATACGTCCTGCCAGGGTTGTCGAGTCTTCTAATTTAACATCCTGTGCCTGCAGATGTATAGCAGAAGCTGCCAACAGGAAACAAAGGGCAAAAAAACGGTTCATAGGGGATAGTACTTTCATAAACGGTAAATTTTAGATGGGGCTAATAGCCAGTCGCAAATACTATGCCGTAGCCATTTCACGTAAATATTGTTTTTCTTCCTTGAAGGCGGCCCTTGGCTGTAAACCCAGCAGTTGGAACATTGCATTGTCTTCATCAAAACCCGGATTGGGGGTAGTAAGCAATTTGTCGCCCGCAAAAATGGAGTTGGCCCCTGCCATGAAACAAAGGGCTTGTTCAGCAACACTCATATCGGCTCTTCCGGCACTGAGGCGCACCATGGTGGCAGGCATTACTATCCTTGCGGTGGCTATCATCCTCACCATATCCCAGATATCCACTTTTGTGTTATTGCCCAATGGTGTTCCCGCAATAGGAACCAGCGCGTTAATAGGAACGCTCTCCGGATGCTGAGGCATCGTGGCCAGTGTATATAACATTTTAATGCGGTCTTCATGTGTCTCACCCAAACCAATGATCCCGCCGCAGCATACCGTTACCCCCGCTTTTCTAACATTGTCAAGTGTTTCCAGGCGGTCATCATAAGTTCGGGTAGTAATGATTTCGGAATAATGTTCCTTGCTCGTATCGAGATTATGATTATAGGCATATAAACCGGCATCTGCCAGCTTCTGCGCCTGGGTTTCTGTTAGCATCCCCAGCGTGCAACACACTTCCATTCCCATTTCATTCACGCCCTTTACCATGTCCAGCACCCGGTCAAAATCACGATTATCCCTTACCTCCCGCCATGCCGCACCCATACAAAAACGGGTACTGCCGGCATCCTTTGCCTTTTGGGCATAGGCCAGCACTTCTTCTTTCTTCATCAAAGCCTGCACATCAACACCGGTATTATACCGGGCAGCCTGCGGACAATATGCACAGTCTTCACTGCACCCGCCCGTTTTTATACTCAGCAGCGTACATACCTGCACTTCTGCGGTGTCATTATAAGTGCGGTGCAGCGTTGCTGCTTTAAAAATCAGTTCCAGTAAAGGGGAATGATATATATCCCTGATCTCATCAAGGCTCCAGTTATTCCTGATATCTTTTTCCATCTGTAAGGTTTGATACAAATATAAGGACAGATGTTAGATGATTATCTATTCATATATCCCCGCCACTTTTCAATTACCTGCTGCATATCATCCGGTAAATCGGACTCGAACAGGATTTCTTTGTGCGTAACGGGATGGATAAAGCCCAGTGTTTTGGCATGAAGAGCGCAGCGTGGGCACAATTCAAAGCAGTTGTCTACGAACTGTTTGTACTTGGTATAAACCGTTCCCTTTAATATCCTGTCGCCACCGTATTCCCAGTCGTTAAATAAAGTATGCCCGATGTGTTTCATGTGCACACGAATCTGGTGGGTACGGCCTGTTTCCAGGATACATTCTACCAGGGTAACATAATTAAAACGTTCCAGTACTCTATAATGGGTTATCGCGTGTTTACCTACCTCGCCTTCCGGGTAAACCGTAAACATTTTTCGGTTTTGTTCGGAGCGGGCAATATGACCCGTGATCGTTCCTTCGTCCTGCTCAACATCGCCCCATACAAGCGCAACATATTTCCGCTTCACGGTATGCGTAAAAAACTGTTTGGCAAGAAAGGCGGCAGATTCCGGGGTTTTGGCCAGCACAATCAGACCCGTTGTGTTCTTGTCGATCCTGTGTACCAGCCCAAACCTCGGCAAGGCCTCCTCATCAATATCGGGATTCTGTTTTTCAAGATGATAAGCAACACCATTGAGTAAGGTTCCGCTGAAATTGCCAACGCCCGGATGCACTACCATATTGGGTGGTTTATTAATCACCATCAGCGAAGCGTCTTCATACACAATATTCAATGGAATATTCTCACGTTTAAGAACCGTATGTTCCGGGTTGATCAGGCTCATCATCACAATCTCATCACCCGGCCGGATCTTAATAGTTGCTTTTAACAACTTTTCCGTTTACCGTGCAAAAGCCTGCCTCAATTCCTTTTTGTACCTTATTGCGGGTAGCCCCTTCCACGTGCATCTGCACAAATTTGTCTATCCGAACCGATTCCTGTCCCCTGTCTACCGTAATAGCCTTTCGCTCATACAGGGTTTCGGAATTCTCATCCTCAAGAATATCATTATCTACACGCATGCGGCAAAAATAGCGTTTATCGGGAGGAATGTTGTAATTTGAAAATTTGAAAATGTGGCAATTTGAAAATGGCATCAGCTGAAAGTGAACTATCGAAAACCAATTTTCAAATTTTCAAAATCACCAATTTTCAAATTCTCTACCACTATTTCTTTATTTTTGTATTACCATGCAGCAAGTAAGATTTGAGGACCTCGGAACCCGCCGGTACCAGGAGATTTGGGATTACCAGGAATCACTCCTGGCGGCCAATACCGCTATAAAAGCAGAGGCGAGGGCTGCAGAACCCGTACCCGCGCCTTTGTCCGTTCCAACAGTGAATCACCTGCTTTTTGTGGAACATTTCCCCGTGTATACCCTGGGCAAAAGTGGTAAACCCGAACATGTATTGCTGAGCCAGGCCCAGCGGGAGCAGCAGCATATCGAGTACTTTCACATCAACCGGGGTGGTGATATCACTTTTCATGGCCCTGAACAGCTGGTGGGTTACCCGGTGCTGGATCTCGAGAAGTTCAAAACAGACCTGGGCTGGTATCTCAGAAGCCTGGAGGAAACAATCATACTTACCCTGAAAGAGTATGGTCTCGAGGCGCAGCGCAGCGCGGGTGAAACAGGGGTATGGCTTGACGCCGGCCTAAAGGGCAAAGAACGTAAAATATGCGCCATGGGCATTCGTTGCAGCCGATGGATTACCATGCATGGGTTTGCGCTGAATGTAAATACGGATATTGATTATTTTTCCGGTATCGTACCCTGCGGCATCCAGGGAAAGCAGGTAACATCTCTTAAGAAAGAACTGGGCCGCGATGTACCCATGGAGGAAGTGAAGGAAAAAGTGAAAGCTAATTTTGCAACGGTGTTTGGTTGTACTTTTATTTTGGAAGAAACAGCCGTCCCTTCTCTGTAAGTTTACCATTCTCAAACAATTCATACGAGAACCAGCCTGCATGGATAAAATTCGTTTTATCAAGCACCAGATCCGTTTCACTGATCGTTGTTAGCTGGAATAGTTCTGTTGCATCCGCAAGAAATACAAGCCGGTAGCTGTGCACTTTAGCCATGGGCAGGGATACCGCCACATAACCCTGCGCATTTACAAAAACAGAGGGTTTGGGTTTGCCGGCCTTCACAGCAGGAGAGTACGGATGTATTTCTACATGTGTTTCACCGATGGCGTAGAGCGTATCTTTTGTAGTATGTACAATGGAATCCTTGAATTTCCGGTAAGCTGAAGGCCCCAGGCTCCGTACAAGCCTGTCGTCCCGGTAAATATTAATACGCGTAGCCTGTGCTGCGTCTTCCGGTGCTGAACCTGACAGGGGATCCGCAGCTAAAGGCCGGGATGGCTCCTTTGCCGGTTTCCATTCAATAGTAAACTCATTTATTTTATGCAGCCTGTCCTTTGTTTTACGATGGATAGAATCCCGAAACAATAGGTATTCTGACCGGGAGAAGCGATAAACAAGCTTCTTGTTTTCATAAATGCTTATATAGCCGTTGTTCCCGGGTTTTTCGTGTTTTTTCTTCCTGCCGGATTTCTGCGCTGAAATCTCCCCTGAAAACAGGGAAGCAATCATCAGGAACAGGAAAAGGGAAACTTTCGGCATTTTGCAAATATAACGGGCAGTGATTAAAAAGGCAGCTTTCCGTGGGGCAACGAACGGTTTCCCTGCAGACCACCACTGTGTACTACCAGCAACCGGCTGTCATCCGGAAAATAGCTCTTACATAAAAGGTCCCTGGCGGCAAACAGCAGTTTAGAAGTATATACGATATCCGTAGGAATCAGTTGCTCTTTCCAGAGCAACTGCATAAAATCGAAAAGTTCCTGTGTTTGCTTCGCGTAGCCGCCAAAATGGTAAGCATGGTGGAGCCTGAACCGGTGGCTATCCGGGTCGTTTAACAGTGAACGTATGTCCCGGGCCAACCCCATGCGGTTCTTCAATACCGGGATGCCTTCGACAGTTTGGCCGGGTCTGGAATGATTAACCAGGCCCGCTATCATGGTTCCCGTACCCACCGCACAGAGGATATGGGTATAACCCGATATATCCACCGTATCCAGTATTTCCCCGGCCCCCTTGGCACCCAGCGTGCCGTAGCCTCCTTCCATTACCCAGTATGTGCCAGGCTGGTGATGGGCCTGTTTAAGGGCTTCTTTATTTCGATATTCTTCTCTTGTTACAAAAACCAGTTCCATTCCGTAGCTGCGTGCATCCTGCAAAGCGGGGGAGAGGGCGGTATCAGCATCGCCCCGGATCAGTCCTTTCGACTTCAGGCCGGCCGCCGCCGCGGCAAATGCGGTGGCCACGATATGGTTCGACCATGCCCCGCCAAAAGTGGCCAGGGTTGTACTTCCCCTCGCGGCTGCTTCCAAAAGGTGGTATCGGAGCTTGAACCATTTATTGCCGCTTACTACCGGGTGAACCAGGTCGAGTCGCAGGATATCCACTGGTATAGGTTTTGCAGTAAAGCCAGACAGTGATTGTATTTTTATATTTTGCTCACTTTCTATCATATGAACCGTTTTGATGCGTTGCGTGAATCAGTTAGCTTCGCAATCCTAAATTTGTACCCATGAAACCAACCCTCGTAATATTAGCGGCCGGCATGGCCAGCCGGTATGGCAGCCAAAAACAAACCCAGTCGTTCGGACCTTCCGGCGAAACTATCATGGATTATTCAATTTATGATGCGATCCGTGCCGGATTTGAAAAAGTTGTTTTTATTATCAGGGAAGATTTCGCCGATAATTTCAAAGCCATTTTTGAACCCAAGCTACAGGGTAAGATTGCAACAGACTATGTGTACCAGTATCCGGAAGCTTTTACCGGGGGAAGGCCGGTGCCGGCAGACAGAACCAAACCCTGGGGTACCGCGCATGCTGTGCTCTGTTGCAAGGGAAAGGTAAATGAACCCTTCGCTGTTATTAATGCCGACGACTTTTATGGCAGAGACGCTTTTGTGAAAGCCTATGATTTTCTCACCACACAGGTGAACGAACAAACCTACTGCATCATCGGATATGAGTTAAAAAACACCCTGAGCGACAATGGAAGCGTAAGCCGCGGGGTATGTGATGTGGATAGCAATAACAACCTGACTGATATTAACGAGCGCACAAGCATATTCAGAGGGGAGAATGGAAAAATAACTTACACAGACGGCACCGGGGCCCATGAAGTATCTGAAGACAGCCTGGTGAGCATGAACTACCTCTGTTTTGCCCCGGGATTCATCGATCTCTGTGAAACGGAGTTCCACAAGTTCCTGGATGAACACGGGAACGAACCAAAGTCCGAATTTTTTATCCCCACCGCCACCAAACACTTTATACAGTCTGGCAAGGGTTCTGTGAAAGTGATCCCCACTTCCGCCAAATGGTTTGGTGTTACGTATAAAGAAGATGCACCTTTTGTACAAGAATGCATCAGCAACCTGGTGAATGCCGGCGAGTATCCCGCGAATCTTTGGGTTTATTAGTTTATTGGTTTCTTGGTTTATTGGTTTATTGGGTGTTGGTTTATTGGGTTATTGGGTTTATTTTGGAAGGGGATTTTATTGTGCCTCCGCAACCCAAAGAACTTATATCCTAATAAACCAATAAACCAATAAACCAACAAACCAACAAACCAACATGTCGCACCCAAGCCATGATCTTTTTGAGAACCGTACCCAGTTCCAGCTGGAGCGGATGATACTTTTCAGCGATGCCGTTTTCGCGATAGCCATTACCTTGCTGATTATTGAAATTAAAATTCCTGACCTGGATGCACACCATACCTTAGGGATGGCACTCAGGCATAGCTGGTATGAATTCTTTGGCCTGTTTCTGAGCTTTGCGGTTATCGGACAGTTCTGGGTTAGTCATCACCGGCTGTTTGGATTTGTGAATAACTTCGATGGACGCCTGCTTTGGCTCAACCTTCATGTTTTGTTCTGGATTATTTTGATGCCTTTCAGCAGCGCGTTGAATTCGAGGTATGGTAATATGGATAGTGTATGGATGTTTTACAGTTTTAATATGTTTATGATTGCGATGGCTATCTATGCCATCTGGCGGTATATCTGTAATCCTAAAAGAAACCTGTCTGAATTGGCGCATGACGCGCACAAGAGAAAATGGGTATTGCGGAGAAGCCTTGTGATTGCCATCATCTTTGTTTCCGGCTTGCTATTATGCCTGTTCGACAATATTGTTACCTCTATCATCGCGCGGTTTATATTCGCCCTTATTTTTCCCGCGATGGCTATCATCAGCCGGAAGGCCAATAAAAAGAAAAGCCCCGCTCAGTAAGCAGGGCTTTTCTTTCTAACAACGGTAGTTGTTTATTTATTGAATGCTTTCACGTAGAAGACAAATTCTTCCAGTTTGGGGATTTGTTGTTTTCTCTCCATGCCGCTTAAAGAACCATGTACAGGGAGCTTAATTTTTTCGAGTGCAGAATCACTTTCTTTCAGTTCATTCACCATTTTGTAGATATTTCGCGATTTAACCGCGAAAGCAACGCCTTCTGCCTGGGCCTGGCGGGTACTTAAAATACCGATCAGCTCGCCATTATTGTTAAAAACGGGTCCGCCGGAGTTACCCGGATTAGCACTGATCTGAACCTGGTAAGTTAAGGAATCACCATTGTAACCGGTACGTGCACTCAGGTAGCCTTCGCTGTATACGATATCGGTACGAGGGTATCCTAATGTAAAAATATGTTCACCCAGTTCAGCATTGGCTTTCTTGATGCCATAAGGGATAGATTTCAGGGCAATAAAGTCCTTATCATCAATCCTTAATATCGCCAGGTCTTTTTCAATATCTATATTGGCAATAACCGCCTTGAATTCCTGGCCCCTGCTATTAACCACAACGGCTCCGGAACCATCTTTCAATACGTGGGCATTGGTTACAATATATCCTTTGGTATCTATCAAAAAGCCCGAACCACCACTGATCACTTTTACACCTTCCGGAATTTTATTCTTTACCTCGCTGATCATAGACCCCTGGAACTTCTGGCTGGCCTTAATGGTAAGTATTTCGCGGTTCAATTGCTGTAACTGGCTGCCGTTCACAACAGGAGAGAAGTAAATGGCCAAACCGCTGATAGTTAATGCAATCACACCGCCAACAGAAGCCGCGATAGCCGTAACTTTTTTATATTTATTCCAAAGCTGGATTACACGACCCTTGGTGGTCAATTCGCCCCCCTCATTGATATCACCACGCTCGAGCAGCTTATCATGGGCCAGTTGAAAACTATGGCGGAGATTACGGTGCACGGAATAAATATCCATCTGATGCAGGAACATGCTATGCTCCACCACCATCTGGTCTATTTCAGGTGTGTTCTTACGAAGCGTTTCAAAATAAGTACGCTCTGCGGCATCCATGTCGCCACTGAGGTATCTTTCGATCGCTTCTAATAACAAAATGTCGTCCATAATCTTATTCTCCTATGTTGTACTGCGAAAAGAAAAGCTTTTTCAGCCGCATCAAACATTTATATTTCTGGTTCTTGGCATTGTCCGCGTTGGTATACCCAAATTCGGCGGCCAATTCCTGCATCCCCATTTTTTTAATATAATATCCCTCAAGCAAACTCTTACAGGGCTCTCCCAAACTGCTCATTGCACGGTCCATGATCGCAAATTCAGCATTTCGCTTCTCATGTAATTCAAGATCTTCTTCCACCGGTACCGTTTCATCCAGATTGTCAACCTGGTTCGAATACCGGCCCATCTGCTGTAACCTTTTGAGCCAGAGACGCCTGCATATAGAATATACATAGGTTTTAATCTGGCAGGTAAGCACGAACGACTCGTTCTGCGCCTTTTCGTACAAGGCTATCATCGCCTCCTGAAAAACATCCCTCGCATCATCGTAAGAACCGTTGTTATGAAGGATAAAAGCCTGTACCATATTAAAATTATCTTTATATATGGTGTCTATGGCCCTTGAATCATTATTGGCCAGCCCTTTCAACAATGCTTGTTCGTTCGTGTCAGCTTTCACTTCTGTGCTTTTAATACGTTGGGGAGGGTAAAAGTAACCCAAAATAGCCCTAAAATTATTTTAAAAAAAATATATGGAAACCCGGGTTACCTTTTATCACCTGCTGGTATTAAGTTTAAATTCACTCACAACAAAAAAAGCAAAAAAATGAAAAAAGTATTCGCGATTTTGGCAGTAGCCGGTTTCATGGCATCATGTTCTTCAGGTGTTGACAAAGAAAAAGCTGCTGCAGATAGCACTAAAGCTGCTGATAGCGTTAAAGCTGCATGGGTTGCTGACAGCGCTGCAAAAGCTGCTGCTGATACTACCAAAGCTGCTGACACTACTAAACCTAAAATGTAATTAGTAAGGCTACTGTGCAGAAAGAACAGTGAAGGAGACCTTAGCTTGCAGGTCCAAAGTAGCCCCGGAAGATTTTTCATATGGCAAGCAATCGTTAGAAGCCGCTCCGTTTCCACGGAGGGGCTTTCTTTTTTATCCCCCGCCCCCGCCCCCCCCACCCCCAGACCCGGGCTTAAGCCCGGGTCTGGGGGTGGGGGGGGCGGGGGGCGGGGATTGCAGCAGGGCTTTATTTTTAAACTAACATTTGTTAGCTTAATTTTTTTTAAGTTAATCTGTTTTTGTATCATTTTGTTAGTTTATATTTGGTCCAGAAATGAAAACAACCATCGCAAATACTTTCTATTTTTTCTTTTACTACTTCTTTGAAAAAAGAAGCCGGGTAGTATTTGCCAAAGCATAACAAGCGAAACAAATTCATACGATCCCGGCCCGAAAGGCCGGGATCTTTTTTTGCACCTGATCCAAAGAAATGTAATGAGCCACACAAAAAATGATAAAACTGCCCCCCAACCCATATTCACACAGGGTGGCATTTGTATCCAGGGGTATGAAGGAAGCTTTCACCAGGTTGCCGCAAGACATTTCTTTGGCAAACAGGTGAACGTAATTCCCTGCGATACTTTTCGCGACCTGGTAAGGATCTCTTCCGACAGAAAAGCTTCCGCAGGCGGAATTATGGCTATTGAAAACTCTATCGCCGGCAGTATTCTTCCGAATTACAATCTTTTACAGAAAAGCAGGCTGAAGGTAGTAGGGGAGGTATATCTGTCCATTAGCCAGAACCTGCTCGTAAACCCCGGTGTTTCATTGGCCGATATAAAGGAAGTTCATAGCCACCCCATGGCCATTCTCCAATGCCTGGATTACCTGGAAAAGAATAACTGGAAACTGGTGGAAACAGAAGATACGGCCCTCAGTGCCAGGCACCTCCACCAGCACCGCAGCAAACATTCCGCCGCTATTGCCAGCAAACTGGCAGCCGAATTATACGAACTGGATATCATTGCCCCCAATATTCATACCATGAAAAACAATGTTACCCGATTCCTGGCGCTCAAAAGAGAGGATGAATCGGAAGAAGTGGCTAATGCCGATAAAGCCTCCGTTTATTTTCAAACCAACCATTCGAAAGGTATACTGGCAAAAGTGCTTACCGTAATTGCGAAAGCCGGTATCAACCTGAGTAAGCTGCAAAGCATGCCCATCCAGGGTAGCAATTTCAAGTACGGATTTTATGCGGACCTCGAGTTTGATACCCGGAAACAGTTTGATACCGTATTGAATAATATCGCTTCATTGACCAACAGCGTTAAAATCTTTGGTGTTTATAAAAAAGGAAAAGTTGTAAACGGATAATATATGAGGATCACAACCGCTAAGAGACTGGAAGGTATCGGTGAATACTATTTCTCACAGAAACTGCGTGAAATAGACGAACTGAACAGGCAGGGAAAGAATATCATTAACCTGGGTATCGGTAGTCCCGACCTGCCCCCGCACCCTGATGTAATAAAAGTATTGCAGGAGGAGTCGGCCAAGCCCAATGTACACGCCTACCAGAACTATAAAGGTTCACCCCTGCTCAGGGAAGCGATAGCCGCCTGGTATAAAACCTGGTACGATGTAAACCTCGATCCCGCCACGGAGGTACTTCCATTGATCGGGAGCAAAGAAGGTATCATGCATATCTGCATGACTTACCTGAACGATGGCGACCAGGCACTGATTCCTAACCCCGGATATCCCACCTATAGCAGCGCGGTAAAGCTCGCGGGAGGTCAGCCTTTACCATACGAGCTTACGGAAGCGGGCAACTGGCAGCCGGATTTTGAAGCACTGGAAAAAAGCGATCTGTCAAAAGTGAAACTGATGTGGGTGAACTACCCCCAGATGCCAACCGGGCAGGCTCCCGCAAAAGAGCTGTTCGAAAAACTGGTAGCGTTTGGTAAAAAGAATAATATACTGATCTGCCACGACAACCCGTACAGTTTTATCCTGAATAAACAGCCCCAAAGCCTTCTGCATACCGAAGGTGCAAAGGAAGTAGTGATAGAGTTGAACTCTTTGAGCAAAAGCCAGAATATGGCCGGATGGCGGGTTGGGATCTTATGTGGTGCTAAAGAAAGAATAGATGAGGTTTTGCGGTTTAAGAGTAATATGGACAGTGGCATGTTCCTTCCCGTACAACTCGCCGCAGCCAGGGCTTTGAGCCTGGGAGGGGATTGGTATGATTCGGTGAATGCGGTGTATGCGCAACGAAGGGAAAAAGTATTTGAGCTGTTACGGTTACTTCATTGTGAATTTTCAACAACGCAGGTCGGAATGTTTGTATGGGCAAAGATTCCCGGAAGATATACAGATGGATATGCGCTGAGCGATGAAGTGTTATATAAGGCCAATGTTTTCATTACCCCGGGAGGTATATTCGGCAGTGCCGGGAACGGGTATATCAGGGTGAGTTTATGTGGCAGTGTAGAGAGGTTTGCCGAGGCGATAGGGAGGATTCAATTGATAATTAGCAATTAATAATATAAGATGACTGTTACGATTATTGGTGTTGGGTTGATTGGAGGATCAATGGCGTTGGCCCTGAAAGAGAAGGGCTTTGCCCACCGGGTTATTGGCGTGGATGCGAATCCCGCTCACAGCGATAAGGCACTCTCATTAGGACTGGTTGACGAAATGCTTTCACTGGAAGAAGGCGTTAAGCAAGCCGACCTGGTGATACTGGCCATCCCTATCGACCGGGCGGAAACCCTCTTACCGGGGATATTGGACACGGTTCAGCACCAGGTAGTTATGGATGTGGGCTCCACGAAAAAGATTATTTGTGAAGCGGCAGCCGCCAGCACCAGGAGGGGAAGGTTTGTGGCCACCCACCCGATGTGGGGAACGGAATATAGTGGCCCCGACGCCGCGGTGAAAGGCGCATTTGAAGATAAAGCCACCGTAATCTGCTGCCAGGAGGATAGCGATGCGGATGCGGTAGCCATGGTTGAAAAAGTATATGGGCTGCTGGGTATGCACCTGGTATACATGAATGCTGATGACCATGATGTGCGGGTAGCGTACGTGAGCCATATTTCCCATATCACTTCCTTCGCTTTGGCAAATACTGTGCTGGAAAAGGAAAAAGAAGAGGATACGATTTTCGAACTGGCCAGTGGTGGCTTTGAAAGCACCGTTCGCCTGGCCAAGAGCAACCCGGCCATGTGGGTGCCGATATTTATGCAGAACAGGGAGAATGTGCTCGACGTGCTGAACGAACATATCGCACAGCTAAGGAAATTCAAGTCCTGCCTGGAGAAAGAAAATTATGAATACCTCGAGGAACTGATTGAGAATGCGAACGGTATCCGGAGGATTTTGAAGTGATTGCGAATTTCAGATTGCGGATTACGGATTGTGAATTCGCAATCCGTAATCCGCAATCCGAAATCCCATCCTTGGGGTTTGAAACAAAAAACAAGCAAAGAGGCATATAAAAAGTACCTTTGCGCCAAATTTTTTAATACATGACGACATTTGAAGCGTTGGGAATTGATGCCAGACTAATCCAGGCAACGGACGAGCTGGGGTATGTGAACCCGACCGCAATACAAGAACAGGCAATACCCGTATTGCTGAGTGGCACCAAGGACTTTATTGGCCTGGCGCAAACGGGAACAGGAAAAACAGCGGCTTTTGGCCTACCGCTCCTGCATATTATTGACGCAGCCGCTAAATATCCGCAGGCACTGGTGGTTTGTCCTACCAGGGAATTATGCTTACAGATCGTAAAGGAAATAGAGCTCTTTAAGAAATATATGACCGGAGTTTCTGTGGTGGCCGTATATGGCGGTGCATCCATCGGTTTACAGATACGCGACCTGAAAAGAGGTGTACAAATAGTGGTGGCAACACCCGGGCGTCTTATTGACCTGATTGAAAGAAAAGCGATCAATCTGGAGCAGATAAAGTATGTAGTGCTGGATGAAGCCGATGAAATGCTGAACATGGGATTCCAGGATGATATCGAATTCATCCTTAAGAATACACCGGTGAGGGAAAGTACCTGGTTATTCAGTGCTACCATGCCGGCTGAAATTCGCAAGGTGAGCAAGAAGTACATGAAGGACCCGAAAGAGGTGACGGTGGGCAAAGTAAATACGGCCAACAAAAGCATCGACCACCAGTACTATGTTACCACAGCGCAGCACCGCTATGATACACTGAAGCGTATCATTGACTTCAACCCTGGCATTTATGGCATCATTTTTACCCGGACCAAACTGGACGCACAGGAAATTTCTGAACGACTAACCAGGGAAGGATATGATATTGATGCACTTCATGGTGATCTTACCCAGCAGCAACGCGATAAAGTGATGGGTCAGTTCCGCGATAAAAGCCTGCAGTTGCTTATAGCAACAGATGTTGCCGCAAGGGGAATTGATGTGGTAGGTATTACACACGTTATCAATTACGAGCTGCCCGACGATGTGGAGGTATACACGCATAGAAGCGGCCGTACCGGTCGTGCAGGTAACCAGGGAATCTGTGTATCTATCGTTCACGCGAAGGAAATGTATAAGTTCAAGCAGATTGAGCGCATCAACAACTCACAGTTTCATAAGCTGGATATTCCCAGCGGGAAAGATGTGTGCCGGAAACAGTTCTTTCACTTCATGGACAAACTATTGTCCGCGGATATCAGCCATGGCGACTATGAAACTTATGTTCCCATGCTGGCCGAAAAGTTTGCCGATGTAAGCAAGGAAGATGTGCTGAAAAGGGTAGCCGCGATGGAGTTTGACAGGTTCCTCAAATATTATGAAAACGCAGAAGATCTCAACCTGCGCGAGCGCAGCAGAACGGAGCGGAGCGACAGGCCCGATGCCGGAAGGGCAAGGGAAGGCCGTGAAAGGATTGGTGCCGGCCGTGAAAGAAACCAGTACAGTCGTGGCGAAAGCAGTCGCGGTAATGGTGGACAAACCCGTTTGTTTGTCAACCTGGGTACAAAAGACGGTTTCTTTAAAGCCAGCTTTCTGCAGTACATACTGGATATGAGTGATCTTAAGAAAGAGGTATTGGGAAGGATCGATATGAAGGATATGAACAGCTGGATAGAAATTGACAAAGCTGCCGCACCACAAATGATCCGTGCGCTGGATGGCAAGAAGTATAAAGGAAGGAGCATCCGCATGAATGACGCGGATAGTGGGGGGCCTAGTCCGAAAAGAAGCAGAGATTAGAAAGGTATTGGTTTATTGGTATGTTGGTTTATTGGTATATTGGTTTAACAGTTTATGGGTAGATTACAAACATGTATCCCATAAACCAACAGACCAGTAAACCAACAAACCAATAAACCAACATACGAGTAAACCAACAAACCAATAAACCAACAAACCAATAAACCAACAAACCAATAAACAAGCATTAAATGGAACAGGCAATTGAGCAACTAACTTCTGTGGAAGCTTTATTACAAAAGCGTCCGCTTATCATCTCAGGTCCTTGCAGTGCTGAAACGGAAGAGCAGGTGATACAGACGGCTACAAGGTTGGCCGCAACTGGTAAAGTAGATATTCTTCGTGCGGGTATATGGAAGCCGCGTACACGGCCGGGAAGTTTTGAAGGTATTGGTACCAAGGGACTTCCCTGGTTGCAACAGGCGAAGAAAGCTTCCGGATTACCGGTAGCGGTAGAAGTTGCTACCGGTAAACAGGTGGAAGATGCACTGCATTTTGATGTGGATGTTTTATGGATCGGCGCGCGTACTACGGTAAACCCTTTCAGTGTTCAGGATGTTGCTGACGCCTTACGTGGGGTGGATGTGCCTGTATTGATCAAAAATCCTATCAATCCCGATCTTGAATTGTGGATAGGGGCGATGGAGCGCGTGGCGAAAGCCGGCATCAAACATATCGGTCTTATACACCGTGGTTTCAGCTCTTATGGAAATACAGAATACAGGAACGCGCCGATGTGGCACCTGGCCATCGAAATGAAACGCAGGTATCCTGATTTGCTTATGATCAATGATCCTTCACATATCTGCGGAAGACGTGATATACTGCAGGACGTAGCGCAAACTGCGATCGATCTTGACTTCGACGGTTTGATCATTGAAAGCCATATTGATCCCGACAACGCATGGAGCGACGCCAAGCAGCAGATAACCCCTGAAAAATTGGGTGAGCTGATTGGAAACATCCGCTGGAGAAGTGAAGATGTGGCATCTGCCGAATACCATGCGGAAATGGAAAAGCTGCGCCAGCAAATTAATAATCTCGACGATGAACTGATGCAGGTATTGGGCCAGCGTATGAAAGTGGCGGAAAAGATAGGTCAGTACAAAAAGGAGAATAACATTACTATCCTCCAAACCAATCGCTGGAACGCGATCCTCGAAAGGGCGTTTGCAAAAGGCGAGAAGCTGGGATTAAGTAAAGAGTTCGTGACCAAGTATTTTGATGCGGTACATATGGAAAGTATCAATCACCAGAACAAGATTATGAATCAGTGATTCACTCCGGGATGAAACGTAAGAACATAACATTTTCCAATACCACAGTATCCTATTACTTTGATGCCGGGTTTGATTACCTTGAGAAACTGGTAACAAAGGAGAAAGGAATTATTGTAACGGATGAGAATGTATTTGCGGCACACAAGAAAAAATTCAAAGGCTGGAACACCATTGTTCTAAAGCCGGGCGAAGGGTATAAAGTTCAGCAGACCGTAGATGTGGTAATCGACCAGTTGATCGCTTTCGGGGCAGACCGAAAGAGCACATTGATTGGCGTAGGGGGCGGCGTAGTAACGGATATTACCGGCTATGTGGCGGGAATTTATATGCGGGGCATCCAGTTTGGTTTTGTACCTACCAGTATCCTTGCCATGGTGGATGCTTCTATCGGTGGAAAGAACGGAATTGATGTTGGGGTGTATAAAAATATGGTAGGCCTGATCCGGCAGCCATCCTTCCTGCTGTATGACCTTTCCGTTCTGAAATCCCTCCCGAAAACTGAGTGGCAGAACGGCTTTGCCGAGATCATCAAACATGCGTGTATTAAAGATTCGGCGATGTTCAGCCTATTGCAGCAACACAAGCTAAGCGACTTTCAACGCACACACTCTTTGCTGGCGGCTCTGATAGAGAGAAACGTCCTTATCAAATCCAAAGTGGTGGTAAATGATGAGTTTGAACAGGGGGAAAGAAAACTGTTGAACTTTGGACACTCTTTAGGGCATGCTATTGAAAATATGTACGAGTTAAGTCATGGCCAGGCCATCAGTATTGGCATGACGTACGCCTGTATCATTTCCCAACAGCTAAAAGGGTTTACACAAACAACGGAAGTGGTTGCTTTACTGGAACGCTATGGTCTGCCAACCTTTGCGGAGTTTGATACGAAGAAAGCGTTTAAAGTGCTGATGATGGACAAGAAGAAAGACAATATCAGCATCAACTATATTTTATTGCAACGGGTGGGCAAAGCGGTTGTTCAGCCCCTGTTGTTGGTTCAGTTACAGGAAATATTTAAACAATTCTAAAGCCTCTCTGCATGATTGCAGCCATACAACCCTCCCGTATCACCGGAACCCTTTCTGCCGCTGCCAGTAAAAGCAGTATGCAGCGGGCCTGTGCCGCAGCTTTGTTGAGGCATGGAAAAACAATCCTCCACAATCCCGGGAAAAGCAATGATGATCTCGCTGCATTGGATGTGATACAGAAATTAGGGGCAGGTGTGGAAGAGCTGGATCATGGAACGATTGCCATTACTTCAAACGGTATCGTCCCGCTGGATGCAAGCATTCATTGCGGGGAAAGCGGGCTGGGTATTCGGATGTTTACACCCATAGCTGCACTAAGCGGGCAAGCCCTCACGATGAACGGATCGGGCAGTTTACTATCAAGGCCGATGAATTTTTTCGATGAAATTCTTCCCAGGCTTGGTGTAAGCGTTCAATCCAATAATGGCAAATTACCGCTGCATATCCAGGGGCCGCTGAAGCCCGCTGATATAGAGGTGGATGGATCACTAAGTTCACAGTTCCTTACCGGCCTGCTCATGGCTTTTGGCGCGGCAGGTGCTGATGATGTTACTATCAAAGTGAAGAACCTGACCAGCAAACCTTATATCGACCTTACATTGGCGGTAATGAAGCATTTTGGATGGAAAGTGGAGAATAGGGATTATACTGCGTTTCATTTCACCAAAGCAACAATAAATCCTGTATCGACGGTAATTGATTATGTTGTTGAGGGCGACTGGAGTGGTGCTGCTTTCCTGCTGGTGGCAGGTGCTATTGCCGGGCCGATCACGGTAAAAGGATTGGATGCATTTTCAACACAGGCGGATAAAGCCATTTTACAGGCGTTGATAGATTGTGGATGCCGGTTATTGGTTGAGGAAGCGAAGATAGAAGTGGGGCCGCTGCCTTTAAAAGCCTTTCATTTTAATGCCACCGATTGCCCCGACCTTTTTCCACCATTGGTGGCCCTGGCCGCTCATTGCGATGGAACGACCGTGATCGAGGGAGTTGGCCGCTTAACGCATAAAGAAAGCAACCGATCGCTTACCTTGCAGGAAGAATTCGGGAAGCTGGGAATTGAGATCGTTTTACAAGGGGATAGTATGCTGGTAAGAGGAGGTACGGGTGTAAAAGGAGCAACGGTTCACTCACACCATGATCATCGTATTGCCATGGCTTGCGCTGTAGCAGGCTTACAGGCAGATGCAGAAGTGATCATAGAAGACGCTGAAGCCATCAACAAATCATATCCTGAGTTTTATCAGCATCTTCAGATGCTCGGCGCATCTGTAACCACCCATATCGGTAAACCTTTAAACCCATAAAACTTGAATTCTTTCGGCCGTATATTTCGTATCCAAATTTTTGGCGAATCGCATGGTGAGTGCGTAGGCATAACCATCGATGGATGCCCTGCCGGACTGCCATTGGGGATAGATGATTTCCAGGTTGATATAGAAAGAAGAAAGGGTGGTTTGCAAAAAGGTACCACACCACGGAAAGAAGATGATCTGCCGATTTTTAAAACCGGCCTCTTTAATGGATACACAACTGGCGCGCCGCTGACTATATTGTTTGAGAATAAGAATACAAGGAGTGATGATTATTCAAAACAGCGGGCAGTTCCGCGGCCGGGGCATGCAGACTTTACGGCGCATGCCAAATACGGTGGCTTCGAGGATTACAGGGGTGGCGGGCATTTCAGTGGGAGGTTAACGGTATGCCTGGTAGCTGCCGGGGTGATTGCTAAGAAACTTTTGAATCAGATACAAACTTCCTCAACCATCCGGGTTGCTGCCACTATTCTGGAAATAGGAGGGGAGGCAGACCTGGACAAAGGCCTGCAGAAAGCCATTGATGCGAAGGACAGCATTGGCGGAATTGTCGAATGCAGGACCACGGGGTTGCCGGTTGGACTGGGCGAGCATTTTTTTGATTCCGTTGAATCTTTGCTGGCACATGCCGTATTTGCCATTCCGGCGGTAAAAGGGGTTGAATTCGGAGCCGGGTTTGCCGCTGCAAAAATGTTCGGGGTAGATCACAACGATCCGATAGAAAATGAATCAGGTGCCACCAGAACCAATAATGCGGGTGGGGTAGTAGGCGGTATTACCAATGGAAATGAACTGGTATACAGGATAGCGGTAAAGCCCACTTCTTCCACCCCTAAAGAACAACAGACCTGGAACTGGGAAACCCATGCAATTGAGCCGTTTTCGGTAAAAGGGCGTCACGACCTCTGCATTGCCTTAAGGGTGCCGGTGATACTGGAAGCGGTTACAGCTATTGTGTTGGCCGACCTGATGCTGCTTCACAAAACATCCAGACCCCTGGCGGCACGGTAATTTTATTCAATAATAAGTAAGAAATTGCCATATGGAATCAGATTACATTTATCATATTACCACCCGGGAAGAGTGGGTAGCGGCCCAGGCCAAAGGTTCCTACGAACCTCCGTCACTGGCATCAGAAGGATTTATTCACAACAGTACCGAAGCCCAGGTGCCCGGCGTACTGGAGAGATACTATAAAGGAAAGACAGGCCTGGTAAAGCTGAAGATTGAAAAAGCTAAGGTTGAAAGGCCCCTGATATTCGAACTGGCCGGGTCTATCAATGAAGTATTCCCCCATATCCACGGCGCACTGAATCTCAACGCTGTTGTTGAGGTAACTGAAGTATAATATGCACCATTTTATCGTTAACGCCTCTATACAGATCCTGCCCGTTGTAACAGACCGGCATCCCTATGAATGGGTAGATGAAGCCATTGCTATCATCCAGCAATCAGGCGTCAAACACGAAGTAGGGCCGTTTGCCACCGTGCTGGAAGGCACCTATGAGGAAGTGATGGAAGTGGTAAAACAGGTAAACGAATACCTCTATTCCCGGAACTGCAGCGAATGGATCGCCAATATCCAAATCCAGATCCGCAGCGGCGGTGATATTACCGGTATTGAAAAAACAGCGAAGTTTTCGTGAACCGTGAACCGTGAATCGTGAATCGGGAATAAGACAGTCTACGCTACTCACGTCTCACGTCTCACGTCTCACGATTCACGATTCACGGTTCTCACGCTATTTCGATGAGATAAACGGTCCATACACCCTTTCCCCCCAATACGAATACCCCGCACGTTTTTCATAACGGGTACCTCCCAGCACCGTATGGATAAATCCGTTCCTGGCTACCTGTTCGGTATGGAAGATTCTGCCTTCCGGGTTTGTTTTTAAAAGAAAGGCCACACGATGGCGAAGTGCATAGAACCGGATGAAAGCAGTATCCCGGGTACTGGTGAAAGGGATATCCTGCGCTAACCGCCGCTGCATTCGCTGGCTACGCCACCAGGTACCGCCTGTTGGACTTACCAGCGGCTTGCCATTATAGATTACTACACTGTCATTATAAGCCAGTACGTACAACGAATGCTTTTTCGCGCTTGTCAGCCATTGAACAAGCTTTTCTCCGTGCAGTGAATCTTCGTAGCCATAATCACTGTCTATAAAGCCGATGCGGCTAATTGCTGCCGGGATAGACGTAACGGCGTCCAGGTAACCAAAAATAAAACTGCCGCCGCCGCTATGGCTGTTCAGCATTATCTCCAGCCCGGGAGAAGCAAATAAGCCGGTAACAGAATCAATAATCCTTTTGATCTCCGCCGGGCCATCTGTTCGCTCCCTCTTCCAGGCGGGCCAGCTTTTAAGTTGGTTGGCAAGGTACACCACTACAATATTCCTGTCTTTTTTCACCTCCCGCAGGTACCTGGTTTGAGCAGCTATATGCTGAATATCGTAATGCCAGTCATCAGTAGGACCGGTTAGTTTCCCGGCTGTCCATTCAATACTATTGCCGTTGGGAAGGGAGTAAAAAATAAGGAGGGTCTTTTTAGCCTTTTTTGTGGCAGGCGAATGTATTTGTATCAGGACCTTATTTACAGGGTTGTCAATGGTAAGAACCTGTTCGCCGGTAAATTCCTGAGCTGTCGCCGCAAACCCGCTCATCACCCAAAAACACGCCAACCCGTACTTCCAGGGGATGACGGAAGCTTTATTTAAAAATGAAAAAAATCTATATATAATATTGATTAGCAGTTTATTATTTGATTTTAATAAAATTAAATAAAAGGTGAGATTCATTTTTTGGCATCTATTTTGAGTTCGAATGGCAAACTACTCAACAAAAACAAACGGCAAAGCCCTCAGGTTTCACAGGGTTTGTCTATTTTACCTGCCCTGAAGGATTGGCGGTGTTCAAATTAGTTAATTTTCGATGAAAAATATTTTAGTTCTGTTATTGTGTACCACCGTATCGTTTCGCTTAGTGGCGCAAAAGGATACGCTGGTGCTTCAAACAGCCAAAGGAAGAACCTCCCAGGTGTCCCCGGGTTCCTATGGTTTCCGTGGTAAAACGCTGTCAGGGCCGGTCGGCACGTATAAAACCGGGCAGGCGGAAGGAAGGGCGGGTGATAATGATACGGGTTCCTTACGCATATTTCAGGCTGCCAGTAACCGGTTTCCAATTAATACCCTCGTACTGGTAACCAACCCCGCCAATGGTAAAAAGATACTGGCAGGTATCGCGGATGCGCTGGGTTCTGGATCAAAAAAGCAGGGTAACCTGGCGGATCTTGATAAGGATGCGATGAAGCTTTTAGGATTATCTGCAAAAAAGAAATCTAAAGTAAAAGTTCAAACAATCGTTCTAAGCGATTCATTGACATTGTTTCATAAGATAATTGACACCATACCGATTGTTGATTCCAGCAAAATGGTGGATAGTAATTCGGCTAATACCTTTAAGGTAACAGGCAAGCCGGTAAACGGGATCGCCAGTTTTTATAGTTCCAATCTCGATGGAACGCTTACGGCTACAGGCGAAATATTCCGGCAGCGGAAGCTGACTGCCGCCAGCAACAACTTTAAGCTTAATACCTGGGTACTGGTTACTAACCTGAAGAACAAGAAGTCGGTAATTGTTCGGATCAACGACAGGATGCATCCAAGGATGAAAAAGAGGGGGCGGGTTGTGGACCTCACCATGGCAGCAGCCGCTTTATTAGATTTTATGCACGCGGGCCTGGCGAAAGTAAGGGTTGAGCCTATCAGGTTTGTGAAAGAGCCGGTGACAGCTCTTCCGGGCGACTCAGCCATTGCTATTCAGAAAAGCGATTCTCTTGCCGTTGCAGATTCAGCTACGATTAATTCCCTGCATCCGGGTGAAAACGCCATAACTGGTATCGCTAGTTTTTATAGTTCTAATCTTGATGGAACCAAAACAGCAACCGGGGAGATCTTCAGAAATAAAAAATTATCTGCCGCCAGTAATAATTTTGACCTGAATACATGGGTGAAGGTCACAAATTTAAAAAATAACAAATACGTAATATTGCGTATAAACGACCGCATGCACCCAAGGATGAAAAAGAAGGGAAGAGTGGTGGATCTCAGCAGGGCCGCGGCCCGTAAGCTGGATTTTATCAAAAGCGGCCTTACAAGAGTGAAAGTAGAAGTAGTTCCAAAGGGTACGCTCGAATAAAATGGGTATAATTTAAACTTGCCATTTTTTCGGAAACTCAGTTTCTGCCTGTATTTTTGCATTAATTACCAAAAAACTGACTATGAAGAAACTCCTTCTTTCCCTGATAGTGGTTGCATTTGCAGCCGGATCCTTTGCCCAAACGCTGACCCCTGTTAAAAAAAGGCCTTCATTTGGGATCAACTTTTTCCTGAAAGATATGTACACGGCAAACCTGATCGACCACTCTTCGGTTTCCGATGTTCTGAATAAGAATCAGTGGACAAAGCTGAAAGACCTTGCGCCGGGTGCAAGCTTTCAATATTTCCAGGGGCTTACAGAACACGTTGATTTTGTAGGAACCCTGTCCGGTTCTTTTCCAAAATTCCCGTTTTCAAACGCGTCAGGAGTTGCTCCGAGTACGGAAACCAAATTCCTGCTGGAAGCGTCAGCCGGTCTGAATATCAAACTGCTTACCGATAACTATTTTGTTTCGCCTTATATACATTTGGGACTGGGTGCTTCGATGTATGCCGGAACCTATTTCGCTGCCTACGCCCCAACCGGTGCCGGCCTGCAATTTAACCTGGGCGATGAAACTTTTGTTCACGCTTTGTTCGGTTATAATATCAAAGTATCTGACCTCTCTATCAATCACCTGAACTATTCTATCGGCATCTCTTCTCCTATTAAAGACAAGAAGCCTGTTCCGGTGGTAGTGGCTCCTCCTCCGCCACCAGCAGTTGTGGTAGAAAAGGATACCGATAATGACGGTATTGTTGACAGTAAGGATAAATGTCCTACTGTTCCGGGTGTAGCCAAATATGATGGTTGTCCTGTACCTGATACAGACGGAGATGGCATTAACGACGAAAATGATCAGTGTAAAACTGTAAAAGGCCTGGCTAAATATAATGGCTGTCCGATACCTGATACCGATAAAGATGGTATTAATGATGAAGAAGACAAGTGTAAGGATGTTCCGGGAGTTGCCCGTTACCAGGGTTGCCCAATTCCTGACAGGGATAAAGATGGTATCAATGATGAAGAAGATAAATGTCCGGATGTTGCAGGGGTGAGAGAAAACAATGGTTGCCCTGTTGTTAAAGAAGAAGTAATCAAGAAAGTAGCGGCTAGCGCGAAGAGCATCCTGTTTGCTACCGGAAGTGATAAATTACTGGCTTCTTCTGCAAAACCACTGAATGAAGTACTGACTATCCTGAAAGAAGATGGTGCGCTTAAAGTGGATATTGAAGGGTATACAGATAACACCGGTTCTGAAAAAGCCAATATCACTTTAAGCCAGAAGCGCGCCAAAATGGTGTATGATTTCCTGGTGAAAGGTGGAATAGACGCTACCAGGGTAACCTCAGAAGGTTATGGTCCTGCCAACCCGGTTGCTGATAACAAAACAGCTGTCGGCCGCACTCAGAACAGGCGTGTTGAATTGAAATTGAAATACTAGAAGTAGGAATATACTGGATTAGTAAGAAGGCGGGCTATCGAGAGATGGCCCGCTTTTTTGTGGCTAGATAATATTCACTTCCCTTTCAAGCGTAATACCAAATGTTTTGATCACGCTTTGAATGATCTGATCAGACAATTGATAGATTTCCTCTCCGGTGGCATTGCCATAGTTTACCAATACCAGTGCCTGCTTTTCGTAACAACCCGCATCACCTTTGCGGTAGCCCTTCCATCCGCATTGTTCTATCAGCCAGCCCGCTGGTACTTTCACCGTAGCTTCTCCCGACGGGTAGCCAGGTATTTGGGGATGGGTTTCGCTGATCTGCTTGTAAACATCCCTGGAAATTACCGGGTTCTTAAAAAAGCTACCCGCATTACCCAGTATAGCCGGATCGGGTAATTTGCTGCTTCGTATCCGGATGATTGCGTCTGACACGGCTTCAGGGGATGGGCTCGTTACCCCCATAACGGCAAGCTCCTCTTCAATGGCGCCATAGCCGGTATGCGGCGAGGCTTTCTTATTCAGACGGTAGGTAACAGTAAGAATGATGAACCTGTTTCTGTAATGCCGTTTGAATACGCTGTCGCGGTAACCGAATTCACAGTCTTCACGCCTAAAAATGCGCGTAGTTTTGTTCTCCAGGTCGTAGGCCTCCAGTTCCTCGAATACATCTTTTATTTCCACTCCATACGCGCCTATATTCTGAATAGGAGAAGCTCCTACGGAGCCAGGTATCAGGCTTAGGTTCTCAATGCCAAAATAGCTATGCCCAAGACAGTACATTACCAGGCCATGCCAGTTTTCACCGGCTCCCACTTTTAAAAAATAATGTTCAGTATCTTCCCTAATCAGTTCTTTACCAGCGATTTCGTTCTTCAGCACAATTCCCATAAAATCCCGGGTAAAAAGGATATTACTTCCACCGCCCAATACCAGTACCGGCATTTCAGGGTCTTTTTTGTTCAGTATGGCAACCAGCTGCTCTAACGAGTTAAAGTTTGCCCATTGATGCGCTTTAGCATTGATTTTGAATGTATTATAAGGTTTAAGGGAAGTCATTCAGGAGTTGGGTATTAGGAGTTAGGGATTGGGAACAGGGGTTAAACGGGGTCAACATCGGGTAATATGGTTACACTTCGGTAGCGTTTATCGGATTGTATGATTACAATTTGCTGGGCTATTTCCCGTTTGCATTGTTCAATGAGTTTTCCGTCTTTGGGTAGTTTTAGCAGTATTTCCCAAAGATACTGGTTCCGGACCCTGTCGACCAGTGGTTGCGCAGGCCCGTTGCAGTATTTGCCAAACCTCCCGGCCAGGGCAAGGCTCATTATATGGGCAGCCGCCTCCGCAATATGTTTTTCCCTGTGTTTAAAAGTTACCTGTACCAGCCTGGTGAAAGGCGGGTAACCGAACTGCTTTCTTTTATCTATTTCAAAAGCAAACAACTGATCAAAATCGTGTGCCTTCACAAATCCCAGTACCGGGTGGTGCATATTGCTAACCTGAACCATTACCATTCCCTTGCCATCCTTTCTTCCCGCCCGCCCGCTTACCTGTTCCATTAGCTGGAAGGCCCGTTCATTCACCCTGAAATCGGTAAAGTTCAAAATACCATCTGCATCAATGATACCCACCAGGTTCACATGTTCAAAGTCCAGCCCTTTCACTACCATCTGGGTTCCCACCAGGATGTCCAGCTTTTGCTGCTCGAACTGCTTTATCAAGGCATCATGCTCATTTTTGCCCCTGATACTGTCATAATCCATCCTGGCGATCCTTGCATCGGGAAAGCTCTCCGCCACCAGTTCCTCTATCTTTTCGGTTCCAAAATTTTTCTGGGTGAATTGATGGCTGCCACAGGCGGCACAGGTATGAATAACGGGGTAGGTGCTGCCGCAGTAGTGGCATGATAACTGGTGCTTGGCTTTATGATAGGTTAGCGTTACATCACACTGCCGGCAATAGGGTATCCAGCCGCAGGTATTGCATAGCAGGTAGGGTGAATACCCACGCCGGTTCTGAAAAAGGATTACCTGTTTGTGGGCGGCCAGTGAGGCTGTGATTCCTTCTATCAATTGCGGGCTGAGGGCAGATGTATTCCTGTCTTTAGCGGGAATTTTTTTCAGGTCGATCAGTTCCATCACGGGCAGTTCCACCTGGCCGTATCTTTCAGCCAGCCGAACCAGCCCGTATTTTCCCTGCACACAGTTGTAATAACTCTCAACAGAGGGGGTGGCAGTTCCCAGCAGTACTTTGGCGTTGTACAGGGTTGCGTAATAGATGGCGGCGTCCCGCGCATGATAACGGGGTGCGGGCTCCTGTTGTTTATAAGAGGCATCGTGTTCTTCGTCGGCAATGATCAGGCCCAGGTCTTTGAATGGAAGAAACAAAGAGGACCTGGCACCCAGTATGATCCTGGTTTCGCCGCTTTTTACCTTGTTCCAGATCTCTACTCTTTCATTGGGATTGAATTTGGAATGAGAAATGGCGATATGTCCGCCGAAGTGCTTCTGCAGCCTCCTGATGATCTGTGAGGTAAGCGCAATTTCGGGAAGCATATATAGCACCTGTTTTCCCGCCCTTACCTGGTCTTCTATGAGTTTGGTATACAACTCTGTCTTCCCGCCTGCCGTTACACCATGCAGCAGGCATACCGGTTTTTCTGTAAAACGGCTCCGGATTTCAGCCAGGGCTTTTTCCTGCGCATCCGAAAGCGTAAAATCTACCTGTATATTGCCTTCTTCCCTTCGAATCCGGTCAGTTGCCCGCTTTTCAGTAAGTAGTATCTGTTTCTCGGTAAGTCCCTTTAACTGGGCCGGGCTGGCATTGGATTTTTTCAGCAAGGTGGCCTGTGTTACTTCACCTTCTGCACGGATCAAATGTAGATAAGACAGGAGCAGCTCCAGTTGTTTGGGTGCCTTACTCCAATTGTTAAGCAATGCTTCTAGTTTATCCTCATCCCTGTATTGTGGATTAAGGGTAATATAGGTTTCCGTCTTTACCTTGTATTTCTGCTTCAGTTCCTCCCATACATAGCAGATCTCTTTTTCAATCAGTTTTTTTATTACCGGATAAACATGGGTGATATCCAGCAATTGCTGTACCTCGCTCAGCCTTAGCTCTTTTTTTATTTCCAATGCTTCGGCCACCAGGTATTCCTGGTCGCTCAGTTCACTGAAGTCGAGGCTTCGTTCTTCATTCCATACCAGTATGCTTTCGCTGGAAAGTTTCAGGTTGGTAGGAACGGCCGCCGTCATTACCTCTCCCTCGCTGCACATATAATACCGTGCCATCCATTCCCAGAGCTTCAGTTGTGCCGGGTGAAGCATCGGTTCATCATCCAGTACATTCAGTATGTTTTTCGGCTGAAAGGCCTCCGGTGCCGCCTCGAGTATTTTTTTTACTATTCCCGCATACCGTTTGTTCTTCCCAAATACCACTTCCACCCGAACGCCTGGCTGTACAGCCGCCTGCAGGTGTGCGGGAACAGCCCAGGTGTAATTTTTAGGTAAAGCCAGTGGTATGATAACTTCTACGAACAAAAGGGAATTTTAGGTAAAAATACGCTTTAAGGGGAAGGATACCGGCGATACCGTTGTAAAGCTGATTCCATTTGCGTATAAACACGTTGTTTTAAGGAGGGTATATCCTGCACGGTTAACCCCGTAACCGGTACTTCTTCCAGGTAAACCACCCGGCTCATCCCGGGTGTGAGGTGAAACAGGCCCGAATAGTGGAGCCGGTCAACGGTATCAGGAAATATCATGGGTTTAATAGGTGTTTCCGTTTCGATCGCTATCCTGAAAGCACCGTCAAAAAAATCCTTCAGCGGTTGTTGGGTTTCATTAAAAGTTCCTTCAGGGAATATGAAAATGGAGATATGATGTTTAAGTGCCGATTTCAATGCCCTCACACTCCTGGCCCTTGTTTCGGCATTCCTGCGGTCAACCAATATTACGGCCGCACGATAAATCCATCCAAAAACCGGGATCTTAACCATCTCATACTTTCCCAGCACGCGAACGGGCTGGTGTGCCGTAAGTACCAGCGGCGGAATATCCATATAAGAAATATGATTGACTACAAATATGTACTGCCGGCTCCGGTCATGCGGAAACTCGTAAATTTCTTTGTGACGGATACCGGTAAAAAAATACCAGGCGATACCCCAGTACCGGCAAAGCTGGTAGATCATATTACCACCCGTTACCTTGCCGAAAAGCAGGGAAACCATCACCAATGGAAAAACCAATAGCATGATGGCTATAAATAGGGTAAAAGCGTAGAATGAATAAATGTAGCGGAGCAATGATATCAACCATTTCATTTTTACCTGATATGGTGATAAAGATAGTTGTTGGGTGTTGGTTTTTGGGTGTTAGTTGTCAGATGCTGAAAAACTTCATCCTGAGACTACCAACAACCAAAAACCAACACCCAAAAACCAAAAAGCACCTAGAATTTGTAAGTAACCGCCAGTATGAATGAAGCGGTACTTTTTGCAGAAAAACCATTTGACTTGGTAAATACATCTCCTGAAGCATTGTCAAGCCTCAGTTCCGGGATAATGGTCAGGTTATCGACACGGATATTGCCCGACAATGTTGTGGCAAATATTTTATTTGCGTTAGACAGGAGTGGAGACAGTTTTCTGTCGTCGAAATAGTCGCCGCGCAGCGTAAGTCCGAATGCCTTGGTAGGATCGAAATTGAGGTAAACGGCGTGACTTTTCCAGGCGGAGTTGCTGGTACCTACTTTGATCGACTGCAGGCTTCCATCATAAGCAATGTTGAACTTGTCGCTCAGCACACCACTTACCACGAGGTTAAATTGGGTAAAAGCGGTACCGCCAACGAAGTTAACATAGGCTTTCAGTTTATCGTTGCCGGAAGCGGTGCTGAATTGCGCCAGTACCATTTTTACATTGGTAGGAGCACTTACGTAATCGGTAGGGTTGGCGATACCCAGCATAAGGGCACTTTTACCGCCCAGTGAAATATCCGCTTTGATACCGGTATGAAAGAAGGGTCCATAGGAGAAGCCGTACGACATACTGTAGTTCCTGTTCAGGTAAGCGTCCAGCACTTCGTAACCAACATGGGTGGCCCATTTACCGAAAGTGAATTTTACTTTATCGGATGGCGCATAGCTAACATAGGCCTGCTTTACGGCAGTCAAAGTAGTTCCAATATCATTATAAGAAAATTCCTGCGCCCTTCTGCCAAAACCTACATCGGCAGTGGCAGATACCTTGCCAAAACTATGATCCACACGCAGGGATGCCATCCCCAGTTCAAATGAGCTTTGTGAGTTGGTGAAGCTTGTCAGGTTGTTTGTTTTTCCGGGAGGATCTGAAAAATTATACCTGTAATAGGCATCAACAGATCCTGTAAAAACAGTAGATTTTTTGGTAGAGTCTGACTGCGCATCAGCTGAAAAGATGCTTAAAATTCCGATACCCAATCCTGAAATTTTCTTTAACATTGTAATGGATTTATGTTTAACAATGGGTACGGCCGGTAAACTTGGTCAGAAGTTTGCCAAAGGCTGTACCTTTTTTTGTGGCTGGCGCATAGTGATATACTGTACCCGGTCAGAGGTATCTTTCAGTATATCACTTGCTTCCAGTATTAAAAAACTATTAAGTAAGCTGAGGCGTGCGGCCATACTTTTCATCGTGCTGTGATGCGTCAAGTCCTACTTCTTCTTCTTCCGAACTAACCCTCAATGGGAGTATGAAATTGATAAACTTGAATATCACGAACGACACTACGAAACTGTAAACCACCACTATCACCAGGGCTTTTACCTGGGTGAAGAAGAATGCAGTGCCGCCGTAAAGCAGTCCATCAGCACCGGCACTGTTCACTGATTTTGTTGCGAAGATGCCGGTCATCAACATACCTACCATACCACCAATACCGTGGCAAGGGAATACGTCGAGCGTATCATCCAGGGTTGATTTGGATTTATAGTATACGGCGAGGTTGGAAATGATGGCGGCGACAACACCAATGAAAATACTTTGCGGAATGGCTACGAATCCGGCAGCGGGTGTAATGGCAACCAGGCCTACTACGGCACCGATACAGAATCCAAGTACAGATGGTTTTTTTCCGCGGATTACGTCAAAGAACATCCAGGAAAGTCCTGCACCGGCGGCTGCCATATTGGTGGTAGCGAAAGCAGAAACGGCCAGTGCGTTGGAACCGAGTGCTGAACCGGCATTAAAGCCAAACCATCCGAACCAGAGTAAACCTGTTCCAATGAGAACATAGGGAATATTGGCTGGAGGAATTTCACGGTGTTCTATATGGGCCTGGCGGCGTTTTAGTACCAGGGCACCTGCTAAAGCTGCGCAGCCGGCAGAGATGTGTACAACAGTACCACCCGCAAAATCGAGGACACCCATTTTAAACAGGAAGCCTTCCGGGTGCCAGGTCCAGTGCGCGATAGGGGCATATACGAGCAGGCTGAAAAGAGCGATAAACAGTATATAAGCCGTGAATCGGATCCTTTCGGCTACGGCACCTACCACCAGCCCGGGGGTGATAATGGCGAACATCAGCTGGAAAAGCGCAAAAAGCGTTAAGGGAATAGAAGGGGCAAGGCTCCAGGGAGCCCCTGAATTAATGCCCTTAAAAAACAGGTGCGTTACAGGGTTACCGATAAAGCCGCCGATGGAAGTACCAAAGCAGAGGCTGTACCCGATAAATACCCATAAAATACTTACAACACCCGCTGCCACCACACTTTTAATCATGGTGGAGATTACATTTTTGCGGTGCACCATTCCCCCGTAAAAGAAGGCCAGACCAGGGGTCATCAGGAATACAAAGGCCGTTGCCACCAGAATCCAGGCAATATCAGATGTACTGTATTTACCGCCATCATCAAAGTTGGGCAGGGAAGGAACAAAAATTGCGCCGATGGCTACGGCGATAAGAACCAGGAATGGGGCTAATTGTTTAACAGTGGGTTTTGGCATAATGTAAATATTAAGTATTTAGTTAATAATATACTATTTCTCTAAAATATAACATTTTCGTGTAATTGTTGAAATATTTACAAATAATTTTAAAATTTTAATATAAAAAGCAACGGGACTGCTTAAATATCAGAGGATTGCTAATTTATCCACAAGATATTAAACGCAAAAACCCCGCCTATAGCGGGGTTTTTAGCATATGTACATATTTTACATATTTATAAAATAGCTCTTATCCTTTGATTCCAACGCAGAACTTCCAGATAAGTATTCATCTACTCTCCTCGCGCATTCGCGGCCTTCACTGATAGCCCAGACAACCAGCGACTGTCCGCGCCGCATATCTCCGGCAGTAAAAATCTTAGGGATATTGGTCTGGAAGGATTGTTCGCCGGCCCTTACATTTCCCCTTTCATCCAGGGCTACATCGAGCTGTTGTATCAGCCCGGTATGTTGTGGGTGCAGGAATCCCATGGCCAGAAGGGCGAGTTCGCAGGGGATATCGCGTTCACTTCCTTTTATTTCTTCAAAATGAGCAGGTCCTCCACCGGCGGGTGTTTTCCATTCAAGGTCCACCACTTTTACCGCACGTAGCTGACCCTGTTCATCGCCTAAAAATTCTTTCGTAGCAATGGCCCAATGCCGGTGTGCCCCTTCTTCATGCGAAGAAGTAGTTTTCAGCACCATCGGGTAGGAGGGCCAGGGCATATGGGAGGGACGGGCTTCAGGTGGTTTAGGCATTAATTCAAACTGGGTTACTGATCTGGCACCCTGGCGGTTAGAAGTACCCACACAATCACTGCCGGTATCACCCCCGCCAATGACTATTACATTTTTAGCAGTCGCAAAAATATCTTCACCTGTAACAGGCCTTTCACTCACCCTTTCATTCTGCTGTTTCAAAAATTCCATCGCAAAGTGAACGCCTTTCAGTGTTCTCCCGGGAATATTCAGATTGCGCGGAATGGTTGAACCTCCCGCCAGTACGATCGCGTGCGACTCCCGTAGCAGGTCGTTGATGCTGGTATTGTTACCCACATCCGCCTTGCAACGAAATACCACACCCTCTTCTTCCATCAATGATATCCTGCGTTCCACCACCCATTTTTCCAGCTTAAAATCCGGAATGCCATAACGGAGCAAACCGCCCGGTTTCTCATCTCTTTCATAAACCGTAACCGAATGCCCGGCATAATTGAGCTGTGCTGCTACTGCCAGTCCTGCCGGACCCGAGCCTACCACGGCAATTTTCTTGCCGGTTCTCAGGTTGGGCTTCTTGGGCTTTACAAATCCCTTGTCGAAAGCGATTTCAATAATATGTTTTTCAATTTCCTCTATCGCAACCGGCGGTTGGTTAATACCTAACACGCAGGCGCTCTCACAAGGGGCCGGACAAATGCGCCCCGTAAACTCAGGGAAATTATTGGTGGCGCTTAATATCTCATAAGCTTCCTCCCAGCTCTCGCGGTACACAGCATCATTAAATTCAGGAATGATATTACCCAGCGGGCATCCGCTATGGCAGAACGGAACACCACAATTCATACATCGCGCCGATTGCTCGTTCAGCTTCTGTTCCGGAAACCTTTCCACAAACTCTTTATAATCATGCAACCGCTCTTTCGGTGCCCTTTTTGCAGGCAGTTCCCTTGTAAATTCAATAAATCCCGTTGGTTTTCCCATATAATTTCAATTTCCAATTTTCAATTTCCAATGACCAATCCCCTGTTCACCGGACATTACTAATTCACCCCTTCACTTCCGCATTTATCTTTTTCTGTGCCAGCACTTTTTTGTAATCTTTTGGAAACACTTTTACAAAATTCTTCAGTTGGTTTTCAAGATCGCCGAGTACAAATTTTGCTACCGCGCTTCCGGTATGGGCGTAGTGCCGTGTGATCATATCCTGTAGCACCACCGCATCATCCGCGTCCAGCGGATCGAGGTCTACCATTTCCTTGTTGCAGAGCTCGTGGAATTTGTTGTTTACATCATACACATAAGCGATGCCACCACTCATGCCCGCGGCAAAGTTTCTTCCCGTGCTACCCAGTATTACCGCCGATCCACCGGTCATGTATTCGCAGCCATGATCGCCTACACCTTCCACCACTACATGGGCACCTGAATTTCTTACCGCGAAGCGTTCCCCGGCCTTTCCGCGGATATAGGCTTCACCGGAGGTGGCCCCGTAGAAAGCAACATTACCTATTACAATATTTTCTTCCGGAACAAAGGAGGCTTGTTTGGAGGGATACACGATCAGCTTCGCTCCGCTCAACCCCTTTCCGAAATAGTCATTGGCATCTCCTTCCAGTTCCAGTGTTACTCCTTTTGTATTGAACGCTCCAAAACTCTGACCCGCGGTTCCGGTAAACATAAAGTGAATGGTATCATCCGGCAGACCGGCCGCTTTATATTTTTTGCTGATCTCATTGGATAGTATCGTTCCCACGGTTCTGTTGGTATTCTTAATAGGGAATGAGGCCGATACTCTTTCCAGTTTTTCCAGTGCCGGAGCTGCGGCTGACAGCAACTGCCAGTCAAGCACATTGGCCAGACCATGATCCTGTTCTTCCTGCCTGAATAGTCCCGTATCTGAAGAAGTTTCCTTGTAAAGAACTGCGGAGAGATCCAGTGCTTTGTATTTCCAGTGTGTGATATCATCCCTCATTTCAAGCGAATCTACCTGTCCCACCATTTCATTAATGGTTCTGAAACCCAGCTCGGCCATGATCTCCCTGAGTTCCTGTGTGATGAATTTGAAAAAATTAACCACATGATCCGGGTCGCCCGTAAAACGTTTGCGCAGTTCGGGATCCTGGGTGGCAACACCTACCGGGCAGGTATTCAAATGACATTTGCGCATCATAATACATCCTTCCACTATTAGTGCAGCCGTGGCTACGCCCCATTCTTCCGCACCTAGTAAAGTGGCGATGGCAATATCGCGACCGGTTTTCATCTGCCCGTCTGCCTGCACTACTACCCGGCTGCGTAGTTTATTTTTAACCAGTGTTTGTTGTGTTTCCGCCAGTCCCAGTTCCCAGGGCAATCCCGCATGTTTGATGGAACTGATGGGAGAGGCACCTGTACCGCCGTCGTGACCCGCAATCAGTACCACATCCGCTTTCGCTTTAGCAACCCCGGCTGCGATGGTACCAACTCCTGCTTTTGATACCAGTTTCACGTTGATGCGTGCGGCGCGGTTGGCATTTTTAAGATCAAAGATCAGTTGGGCCAGGTCTTCAATGGAATAGATATCATGGTGTGGTGGCGGAGATATCAATCCCACCCCGGGTGTAGCGTGCCTTGTTTTACCTATCCATTCATCCACTTTATACCCGGGTAATTGTCCGCCTTCTCCCGGTTTGGCACCCTGCGCCATTTTAATCTGCAGTTCATCCGATTCGGTCAGGTAGTAACTGGTAACGCCAAAACGGGCGGATGCTACCTGCTTGATGGCCGACCGCATCGAGTCGCCATTGGCCAGTTTTTCATATCGTATTTCATCCTCACCCCCTTCACCTGTATTGCTTTTACCACCCAGCCGATTCATCGCGATGGCCAGTGTGGTATGGGCTTCCCATGAGATGGAGCCGAAGGACATGGCACCGGTGGCAAAACGTTTGTAAATATTCTCAGCGGGTTCTACCTCTTCAATAGGGATGGAGGGAAGTACTCTTTTAAAACGAAACTGGCTGCGCAGCGTGCAGGCTTTTTCGGCCTGGTCGTTCACCAGTTTTGAATATTTTTTAAACCCTGCGTAGTCATCCGTTTTGGTGGCATGCTGCAACAGGTGTATGGTCTGCGGATTAAACAGGTGAAACTCGCCCTTGCGTTTCCACTGATAAATACCGCCCACCGGCAGCCGGTCTACCGGGATATCCTTTTTGCTGAAGGCAAAGGAGTGTTTGGATAGTGTTTCTTTTGCTATTTCATCCAGCCCCATGCCTTGTATACGGGAAGTGGCCCCGGTAAAGTATTGATTCACCACAGATTTATTGAGTCCGATAATCTCAAAGATCTGCGCACCCTGGTAGGATTGCAGGGTAGAGATTCCCATTTTTGAGAATACTTTCAGCAAGCCTTCATTCACCGCCTTTACGTAATTGGTCTTGAGGTAATCAGGATCCAGGTCGGTTTTCATTTTACCACTCAGGCGCATATCGCGGATAGATGATAATGCCAGGTATGGGTTTACGGCGGTGGCACCAAAGCCCAGCAGGCAGGCGAAATGATGTACTTCCCAAACATCGCCCGCTTCAACAATCAGTCCTACCTGGCCACGATACCCTTTGCGGATCAGGTGGTGATGTACGGCGGCTGTTGCCAGCAGGGATGGAATAGGTGCATGCTCAGAGTCGATGGCACGGTCGGTGAGGATAATCACTTCAAACCCGTCTTCCACTGCATCTACCGCGTACCGGCATAACCTGTCGAGGCCTGCTTTCAGCGCACCGGGTTTTCCATTCGACCTGAAGTAAGTCTGTAATGTTTTGGCCTGGAAAATACCGGTATCGATACTTCTGATCTTTTCCAGTTCGTGATTGGTAAGAACGGGATGTTTTAAGGCTACACTATGACAGGCCAGTGGATCCTCTACCAGTAGGTTGCCGTTTCCGCCGGCGAAAGTAGCCAGCGACATCACCATTCTTTCACGGATAGGGTCGATAGGCGGATTGGTTACCTGCGCAAATAATTGTTTGAAATAGCTGCTCAGGTGCTGGGGCTGCTCGCTCAGAACGGCCAATGGCACATCGGTTCCCATAGAGCCGATAGGTTCTTTTCCTTCGATGGCCATGGGTGCTATGATCGTATCCAGGTCTTCTGTTGAATAACCAAAGGCTTTCTGGTATTTGAATACCTGGTCATGTTCAAGGTGGGTAAACATGACCCTTGGTTCGGGTAATTCTTCCAGGCGGATCTTATATTTATTGAGCCACTCTGCATACGGCTTTTGCGAGCAGATGGATTTTTTAAGTTCATCATCGCTGATGATCCTGCCCTGTTCCATGTCTACTACGAACATCTTGCCGGGCTGTAAACGTCCTTTTTCCTTGATCATGGCGGGATCAACCGGCAGGGCACCGGTTTCAGAGGCCATGATTACGCGGTCGTCGTAAGTAACCGAGTATCGGGAAGGGCGAAGGCCATTCCTGTCGAGTGTAGCACCAATAATTTTTCCATCAGTAAAAGAAATGGAAGCTGGGCCATCCCAGGGTTCCATCATGGAAGCATGGAATTCATAGAAAGCTTTTTTCTCAGCGTCCATCTGTTCATTGCCATCCCAGGCTTCGGGTATCAGCATCATCATCACCTGTGGCAGCGACCTGCCGGTGAGTGTCAGCAGTTCAATCATATTATCCAGGCAGGCGGAATCTGATTGCCCTTCTGTTACAATAGGTAACAGCATTTCCATTTCTTCTTTCGAAAAATAGGGAGAAACAAACCCTTTCTCACTTGTGCGCAACCAGTTCAGGTTTCCCTGCAGGGTATTGATCTCGCCATTATGGGCGATATAACGGAAGGGCTGTGCCAGCTTCCAGGATGGGAATGTGTTGGTAGCAAAGCGGGAGTGAACCAGTCCAAACGCCGAAACAACGCGCTTATCACTCAGGTCGGGAAAATAACTTCTCACCTGGAGGCTGGTAAGCTGGCCCTTATAAATAATGGTTTTGTAGGAGAGAGAAGCCAGGTAAAAACCCACTTCATCTTTTTTTACGGTGTTGCGGATCGTATGACTGGCATAGTTGCGCAGTACGAATAATTTACGCTCAAAATCATCCGGGTTGGTAATATGATCGGGGCAGGCGATGAAAACCTGTTCCATGCAGGGCACCACGGAAAGAGCGGTATTGCCAATACCTTCTTTGTTAACGGGCACTTTGCGGTAAGTAAGTATCGTGAGGCCCAGTTTTTCAGCGGCGCGGTTAAAGATATCGCGGCACTCTTCCCTGAGCCGGATCTCCTGTGGAAAGAAAATAAACCCAACGCCGTATTTGCCAAATGAAGGGAGATGAACATCCAGTTTCAGGCATTCATCAAAAAAGAATTCATGGGGTATCTGTAACATGATACCCGCCCCATCGCCGGTATTGCTTTCATACCCGCAGGCACCCCGGTGCTCCATATTTTCCAATACGGTTAATGCATCAGAAATATGTTGATGAGATTTATGGCCTTTAATATTAGCCACGAAGCCAATGCCACAGGCATCGTGCTCAAAAGATGGGTCGTAAAGGCCCTCGCTGTGTTTTGGAACAAGCATGCACAATCGAATTAATGATCAGGAATAAAAGGCGGGCAATCGCTTCGGAAAATTACAAAAAAAATGGGAAATAGCTACGAAAAAAATGTAAGCTGAAGGCTATTGTTTTAACAAAAATCTAAAAAAACGACTATTTTATTAGATAATAGCTAAAATCGGGTTGCTGTTTTAATGTATCACAGAGCTGTGATACGGTTCGAATATATGTAACGGCAGCCGGGCATTCTTCCTGAACATACCAAACACGGTACTTCCGCTGCCCGTTAGCGAGGCATACACCGCGCCTTCCTGGTAGAGTGCTTTTTTGATAACACCGATTTCAGGAAAGGCAGCGATAACGGGGGCCTCAAAATCATTTACCAGCTGATCTTTCCAGTATTCCACAGGGCTGTTGATGACAGACCTGATATCTGCAGCGGGCAGGGCTGGAATGATTTTCGAAAAAGCCCATGCTGTGGAAACATGTATACCCGGATGTACCAACAGGAATTGCCAGCCGGAAAGATCCAGCGTCAATTCCTGCATTTTTTCTCCGCGGCCACGGGCGTAGCAGGGTTTGTTTGCTATAAAAAAAGGGCAATCACTGCCCAATTGCAGCGCGTAGGCTTCCAGCTGTGTTTGTGAAAGATTCAGCTGGCAATAATCGTTCAGCAACCCCAACGTAAAAGCACCATCTGCGCTTCCGCCACCCAGTCCTGCGCCCATGGGGATAGCTTTGTGTAAATGGAGATGGAGTGGGGGAAGGGATGGATACTCCTGCCGCAGGAGTTGATACGCCTTCACACAAAGGTTGTTTGAAGGCTCCCCGCTAACAGGTAATCCGGTTGTACTGAATTGTATGGGTTGGCCAGGGCTGCCGGTGTGATGAACCACTTCGAGTGCGTCTTTCAATGCCAGGGGATAGAAAATGGTTTCTATATCATGATACCCATCCTCTCTTTTGGCGGTAATATGCAGTCCCAGGTTAATTTTGCAATTGGGGAAGACAACCATTATTTGCGTTTATTAATCTCATCCCTGATAGAGATGGCGCGGATATAGTCTTCCTGGTCCAGCACTTCATTGAGCAATGTTTGCAGTTCTTCCAGGTTTAAAACGGAAAGATCATCCCTTCCGCTGCCGGTTTCTTCGATGCCAACGGGTTCGCCTTTTCCTTTTTTGCTGCCGCTGTCTTCCATGATAAGGCCTGCGTTCTCGAGTATATGTTCGTAGGTGTAGATAGGACAGCCAAATCGTACGGCCAGTGCGAGCGCGTCACTGGTGCGGCTATCGATCTCCACGGTATCGTTTTCAGTAAAGCAAACGAGTTTGGAATAGAATATCCCTTCCTGGAGGTCGCTGATAATAATTTCCTGGAGCTCTACATTGAAAGCGTTCATGAAATTTTTCATCAGGTCATGTGTGAGGGGGCGGCTGGGCTGCATATTCTCCAGCGCAACCGCAATGGCCTGGGCCTCGAAACCACCGATCACAATGGGCAGGCGGCGCAATCCATTCATTTCGCCCAATACCACCGCATAAGAATGGGTTTGGGTAATGCTGTGGGAGAGGGCCACTATTTCCAGTTCGATCTTTTTCATAGCAGACACGAAAGTAACTGAAATTTGGAAAAAATTAACCGAATTTCGCGCCATGCATTATGTTTCTGCCGAAGGATTGACGAAGAGTTATGGTATCAACCCGCTTTTTAAGAATATTTCGTTCCATATTAACGAAGGAGATAAGATTGCGCTGATTGCGAGGAATGGGGTAGGTAAGTCAACCCTGCTGCGTATTCTGGCCGGCGATGAAAAAGCCGATGAAGGAAAGCTATTTGTTCACAAGGATGTTACGGTGGCTCTTTTTGAGCAGGACCCCAAGTTCGATGAAGGGAAAACGGTACTGGAGAATATTTTTCATACCAACCACCCGGTAATGAATGTGATCCGTGAGTATGAGCTGGCCAGCGATAGTGAAGACGGGGAGGCACTGGTGGAGCTGTTCGGGAAAATGGACGACCTGAACGCCTGGGAGTTTGAGGTAAAAGTGAAACAGATACTTACCAAGCTGAATGTTCATCATCTGCAACAACCGGTAAGCGACCTGAGCGGGGGGCAAAGAAAACGGGTAGCCCTGGCCAAAACACTCATTGATATTGGCTTTGATCATAAGCATACCCTGCTGATGATGGATGAGCCCACCAACCACCTGGATGTGGAAATGATCGAGTGGCTGGAGAACTACCTAAACCAGGAGAACGTTACTTTACTGCTGGTAACGCACGACCGTTATTTTTTAGATGCCGTTAGTGAAGAGATCTGGGAACTGGAGCGCGAGAATATGTATGTGTACCGGGGCGACTATGAAAATTACATGGAGAAAAAAGCGGCCCGTATTGAAAGTGAAATGGCCAGCATTGATAAAGCCAAGAATACTTACCGCAAGGAACTGGAATGGATGCGCAAGCAACCCAAGGCAAGAACCACCAAGAGTAAAAGCAGGCAGGATAATTTTTATGAAGTAGAGGCGAAAGCAAAACAGCGAATAGAAGACGCCAATGTACAACTCCAGGTTAAAATGAGCCGGCTGGGAGGAAAGATCGTTGAAATGAAAAAAGTGTACAAGAGCTATGGTGATCTTCCTATACTCAAGGGCTTTGATTACACCTTCAGCAAGGGTGAAAGGATTGGCATCATTGGTAAGAATGGAGTGGGCAAGAGTACCTTTATGAATATCCTGCAGCAACTGGAGCCTGCGGACAGCGGTAAAGTGAATATCGGTGATACCGTAATATTCGGCAACTTTTCGCAACAGGGTATTGTGATAAAAGAAAATTTGCGCGTAATTGAGTATGTAAAAACATTCGCGGAACAGTTTCCATTGGCGGACGGCAGCAGCCTGAGCGCGGCGCAGTTCCTGGAACTGTTTTTGTTTACGCCGGATAAGCAATATACCTACCTCAATTCGCTCAGCGGTGGTGAGAAAAAAAGGCTGCAATTGCTCACCGTATTATTTACCAACCCTAATTTCCTCATACTGGATGAGCCAACCAATGACCTGGATCTGCCAACGCTGGCTGTTTTGGAAAATTTTCTGAACGATTACCAGGGCTGTGTGATGATCGTTTCGCATGACCGTTATTTTATGGACCGGCTGGTGGACCACCTGTTTGTTTTTGAAGGCGGGGGCGAAGTGAGGGATTTTCCCGGTAACTATACCCAATACCGTTTGTGGCTGAAGGATAATGAAAAGAAAGAAAATAAATGGGATGTGCTGGAAACCCGGAAAAGCAAAGGGGAATCCACCGAGGCTGTTGTGGCCATTGCGGATGCAAAACCTGCCGTTGATGTGAGGAAGAAAATGAGTTTTAAAGAAAAACGTGAGTTTGAAACGCTCGAAAAAGAAATACCCGCACTGGAAAAGGAGAAAGCCGATATCACGGTAAAGATGAGCACCGGGAACCTGGGGTTTGAAGAGCTTCAGCAACTAAGCGACCGGCTGATATCCATAGACCGGGAGTTGGAAGAGCGGGAGATACGGTGGCTGGAATTGAGTGAGATGGTGGGGTGATTTAGTGAATCGTGAGACCTCGGGCTTGAGTTGCGATGTGGATATGCTGGTTATTTACCAATTACATTTTTTTAATAGGATTGTAAATTTGCAATAAAATACTCATTTTTGCCTTGTAAAAATGACAACAATACGGGATACCTGTTATTCCAGGCAAGACACTACTGTTTTTTGATGAGGTACAAGCCTGTATTCCCGCTATGTCCTCACTTCGCTTTTTTTATGAAAAGTATCCTGCGCTGCATGTAGTCGCGGCCGGATCATTGCTTGAATTTACGATTGCCGAAATATCTTCTTTTGGTGTAGGGCGGGTTCGCTCATTGTTTATGTACCCGGTGAGTTTTGACGAGTTTCTTGTGGCGGCAGGTGAAACAAAGTTGGTGGAAGCAAAGCTGCAAGCGTCACCCGAAAAGCCCCTGACCGAGCCGGTACATCAAAAGCTGCTGCTGTATTTCAAAAGGTTTCTATTGTTGGGTGGGATGCCAGAGGTATTGGTTACTTATATTGAACACAATGACCTGGTGAAATGTGGCCTGATTCAGGATGACCTGGTCACCTCGCTGCAATCCGATTTCGCAAAATACAGAATGCGTGTGCCTTTTATGAGAATTGCCGAGGTTTTTGATTCGGTCATCAGGCAGGCGGGTGGAAAATTTATGTATTCCAAAGCTGCTCTCGAGTCAACGAACCGGCAGATCAAGGAAGCCATTGAACTTTTAACCATGGCAGGTCTTATTATTCCCGTTACACATACTGCGGCCAATGGGATTCCGCTTGGCGCAGAGGTGAATGAGAAGAACCGGAAGATGGTCTTGCTGGACACCGGGCTTTTTCAACGTTTGCTGCAGTTGAACATGGGGCAATTGCTGTTGGCGGATGATTTTGATAGTATCAACAAGGGCGCGATTGCTGAACAATATACCGGGCTTGAAATATTGAAAGCCGCACCCTGCTATGGCCAGGCAAGTTTATTTTATTGGCACAGGGAAGCCAGGAGCAGCAATGCTGAAGTTGACTACGTGGTGCAGAAAGGGGAAGAAATTATACCATTAGAAGTGAAGTCTGGCAAAAAAGGGGCTATGAATAGCTTGCACTTATTTCTCGCGGAAAAGAAATCACCTTATGGCGTTCGCTTCTCCCTGGAAAACTATGCGGTATATGATAAGATAAAGGTATATCCATTGTATGCAGTAGCTGATTTTATAAAGGATAGTTTGCCGACATGACCGGATAAACTAATAAAACCGTAACTATAGCAGGGCAGGTTATTTAGTGGTTTGCTATTACCTGTCTGCCTTATGTAACATTTGCCAGGCGAACACGTTTAGAAGAAAACTTTTTCTCATGTTGTTAGTTTGGTTTATGACATTCCACTAACGGCAACGGCCGCTATTTCTATAGCGGCCCCTGCTTGTCCGGGTCTCGCACCAGACCCATTTTACATTTTCAAATTACCTGAAACTAATAAGCTCCACATCAAACACCAATGTACTATTGGGTCCTATCTGCGCACTTACCTGCCTGTCTCCGTAGCCCAGGTTGGCAGGAATAAAGAAACGCCATTTGCTTCCCACTGGCATAAGCTGCAATCCTTCCGTCCATCCTTTAATTACCATATTTAACGGAAATGAGGCCGGGCGTCCTCTCTGTACCGAACTGTCAAAGATAGTCCCATCAATCAGGGTTCCGTGGTAATGACAGGTTACTTCATTAGTGGCTGCTGGTTTCTCACCGGTTCCGGCTACCAGTACTTCATATTGTAATCCGCTTGGCAGTTCGGTTACTTCGGGCCTGAGCTTGTTGGTGGCCAGGAAATCCTGACCCGCTTTTAAATTGGCCGCCGCTTTCTCTGCATGTCTTTGTGCCAGTTGTTCTGATACACCCATGATGGTTTATGGTTTTTGGTTTAGGGTTTAGGGTTGGGGGGGCGAAGATAGGAGAAAGTTGTAAGTCGTGAGTCGTAAGTCGTGAGTCGTAAGTCATGAGTGGTGGCCTTGTTTTGACTTACGACTAACGACTAAAAAAATAGTTGTTAAACTAAAAAAATAGTTTTAAGTTTATGGCGAGTTTATTAATCATCAAAATAGGACGCTATGAAAAAGTTGTTTGTTGTACTGTTTCTTCTGCTGGCGGGTTCATATTCTTCCCGGGGGCAGGTAAAGGATACCGCCGTTGCCCTGGTTAAATATAATTTCCATTGGGTACGGGATACCACCGATCCTAAAGATATTACCAGTGAAATGATGGCTTTGTATATTGGAAAGAACGCCAGTGGATTCAGGAGTGTGGATAACCTGATTTTCGATTCGGCCATGCGTCAGGTGGCTATTGAGCAGGAAGCTAATATGAAAGCCGGGTTGCCGGTAAATATTAATATGTCGGGATTCAAACCCGGTTCCTACGACGCGCTGTATAAGTATTCCGCCAGCGGCAAGCTGGATCGGGTGGAGCGGGTATTCAGACTGTATGTATACGAGGAATCGATGCCGGTAGTTAAATGGACGATCCTGCAGGAAACAAAACAAATACAGGGGCTGTCCTGTCAGAAAGCGACTGCTTATTTCCGTGGCCGCAACTATACAGCCTGGTTCAGTAGTGCTTTGCCGTACAGTGATGGACCCTGGAAGCTGGGTGGTTTGCCGGGTCTGATCGTGGAAGCGTCGGATGATAAAAAGGAGATAGTTTTTGAGTTTGCCGGGTTTGAGGATATCAGTTACAGGAAAGTGCCGATTGCCCTGCCTCTAAATGTTATCCGGGCATCCGCAAAAGAGGTTAAGCAGCTGAGAGAAGCAATGGCGGCAGACCCTCAGGGCTTTATGCGATCCCAGATGGCAGGTTCGGGGGTTTCGGTGGGCAGTGTTGTATCTGGGCGCCCTACCAATAGTGCAACGGCACCCAAACGGAAACAATTCAACAACCCCATCGAAAAATCGGCGGATTAATGAAAAGCTGCAAGCTATTATTGGTGGGTTGCCTCGGTATGCTGTTAGTTTTCTCCAGGCTGCATGGGCAGGGAATCAGTATTACGGGAAAGGTTTCCGATAGCCTGGGTAAACCGGTCGCGTCTGTTAGCATCACGCTGTCTAACAACGGAGGAAATATACTTGCCTTCGCCATTTCCAGTCAGTCTGGTGCATATACCATACAGTACAATGGCGTTTTTAAAAAGGATAGCTTCCGGGTGATAGCCAATACAGCAGGATATAACAGGCAGGTGATGGGTGTAAAGCAAGCCCAGCAGAAAATTGACTTTATTTTATCACCCTCATTTACCAAACTGCCGGATGTAAAGGTTAATTCCAACCGGTCTTTACTGAGAAAGGAAGGCGATACACTGAACTATGATGTAGGGGCTTTTACGAGTCCGCACGACAGAACCATTGGTGATGTGATCAGGAAGCTTCCCGGGGTGGATGTGGCAGAGAATGGCCAGATATCTTACGGCGGCAAGCCCATTAACCGGTTTTATATTGATGGGGATAATGTATTGGACGGAAAGTACAATATCGCCACCAAGAGTTTGCCGAATGATATGGTGGCCAAGGTTCAGGTGCTGGAAAACCATCAACCGGTTAAAGTGCTGAAAGACATGGTACCAAGCGATCAGGCGGCTATGAACATTGTGCTGAAAGACAAAGCCCGTTTAAAGATGATGACATCCGGGGATCTGGCGCTAGGTACGCCGGATGTATATAATACTACAGTGAACACCATGTTATTCAACAAGAAACTGAAGTTTATCAATTATGCGAAGTTCAATAATGCGGGTATTGATATTTCGGATGATGTGATCAATCATTTCGGGTGGGCTAATGAGCCGCCGCCACGGCTGCTGAGTGCCAGTACAGCGGGAAATCCCGACCTGCCTAAGAAAAGATACCTTTTTAATAATATCGGCCTTATTAACGCGAATGATTTTGTGAAGCTGAAAGATGAACTGGAACTGAAGATCAACAGTTTTTACCTGTTCGACCGGCAACTGCAATTCTCGAAACGGTCCTCGTCTTTTTTTCTTCCCGGTGATACGATACGTTACCAGGAGAAACAGGATAGCCGGACAATAAGCAATACCTTCAACACAACGGTAACGGTTACAGCGAACAGGAAAGCTTATTATCTCAATAATGTTACTGTTCTTGAGAATACGCCAATGAGAATCAACGCGGGTCTCGAAGCAACCACCAATAGTAATATTTACCAGCAACTCAGCGGCACCACCACTAATATTTCCAACCGCCTCAATTTTATAAAAAGGTCGGCCCGCGAGCGGGTACTGGAAGTTTCGTCTTTTATCAATCATATCAGCAACCCGGCAACATTGCAGGTATGGCCGGGTTTGTATGCTTCGGAGTTCAACAATGGGAATGCCTTTTCGGCCCTTTGGCAACAGGCGGCTGTTCCCACTTTTTATACGGATAATTATATCAGGCTGGGAAATGGCGGGCGTCGCTTTAAGCAATCTTTTAAACTAGGGGCCAGTTACCAGGATCAGCAGTTGCAGTCTTCCCTGGAAGCCCAGCAGTTGGCTGGAAATAAAGTGTCAGTAGGGGATAGCTTTGTTAATCATTTAAACTGGTCGAGACTCAAGGCCTACCTGGAAACGGAATTAGTGTATAAAACCGATCGGACAACGCTGGTGGTTACCGTTCCGGTCACCTTCCAGGATATCCGTTATAAAGGACGTACGGTGAATAACCATTTAACGGCATTTCCGGTTACACCTTCTGCCCGGCTTTCATTTTTGGTAGGTAAGGAAAGCGCGCTTAATTTCTATTATACCTATGGAAATAACTGGGGCAATATTAATGAAGTGTACGATAGCTATATCATGACAGGCTACCGTGGTTTTTACAGCAACAGTAACCTGCTTACGCAAACAAGGTCTGGTACCTATTCCGGTTCCTACCAGTTTAAAAATACCCTGAAGATATTTTTCTTTTCCGTGGGGGGTAGTTATGCTGTTTATGAGGCAAACACTATCAGTGATACCCGTATCAGTTCCGTGATTCAACAGTCCAAACTTGTTTATTTTAACAATGTCTCAACGAGGCGTAACCTGAATGGCTCCATCAGCAAGTATATTTTTCCGCTCCGCACAACTATTGGTGGTAAAGCTTCCTGGATACAGTCGGTTGGCAATCAACTTCAAAATGGGGACCTGCTGAAAATACAGGGCAATACTTATCTGTTTAATACAAGTGCCAATACAAAAGTTTCCGCCTGGATGAATATCGGGTATACCGGGTCTTTTACTACTTACAATAGCCGGTTTTTGAGTAATACGCATAGCAGCGGTCCCGCAGCTCCTTCGGTGCAAAAATGGCAGCATGAATTGAATGTTGATTTCAATATCAAGACCAACCTGCTGTTCAGGGTAAGTGGCCAGAACAGCAGCTACCTGGCACCAGGTTCGCCAGGCAGGAATTTTAGTTTTCTGGATGCCTATGCCACCTATAAGCTGAATAAACTGAGAACAGATATTGAGTTTTCTATTACCAATATTGCCGGCGTTGATTCTTACAGTAATATTGATTTGTCTGCTAACAGCATAATGGAAAGTAGCTGGAATATCAGGCCCAGGATGGTGATGGTTAAGTTTTACTTCCGGTTTTAGTTCATGGCGGATACCGGATTTTATTTCCGCGTGAGGTCAATATTGAAAATGGTATTGATGATTATTCCATTATTATACTGGAAAACATTACTGCCGCCAATTTCTCTTCCAAGCTGTAATACCTGGCTAAGAAATCCTCCCTCTATCCTGAGAACCGGGGAGAACCGGTACCCGGCTAATATCCCCAGTCGGTTCTGATCGAAAATGTTCTCATTCACGTTTTTACCGAAGCCAATACAGATCTCATCATAAGTGGCCAGGTAAGGCGTTCGGTCTGCGACAGTTTTTCCCTTCAGGGGAACCTGCATCCTGAACATATAGCGAAGCCTGTTAACAAAAGGCCATTCATCTTCTTTGGATAGTGCCGCCGAACTATAACGGCCCAACCATCGCTGTTCCAGCATAAACCTGTGGCTGATATCCACGATCCCCATCTTATCGGTAAGTGTTGCCATCTCGTATATCCTGTGTTCCGTAAAATTCTTTCCCATACCATTGATGGGATGGTCTCCGTAGTTATACGTTTCAGCATTCGCATAACCTACCCGTACAGTTAGCCTGGGGTTTACCGAATAATTGATGCCGGTTCTGAAAAGACCCTGTTGCCAGTGATTCACATAGTCATCCCTTCTCCACTGGTATTCAGTATGAATGCCCCAATGGCTGTTGATCTTGAACGTGCCGGTATAGGTAAACCAGCCAATAGAATTGTTATCCCTGATCCTTGTATTTTGAGATAGTACCCGTGAAAAGCCAGTAAACAGTAACAACACCAGCAACCATTTCATTCTCGTCATTATCGTGTTAGTTTTTTGTATAGTCAAAAATAAAGGCATCCAGCTTAGGCGGGAACGTTTTTTTTCTTTTTTTATCGTACGCATACAGTATCTCACCCAGTTCCTTAAAGAAGGGATAACCTATCTCATTGTATTCATATTTATCATCATTCAAAATTCCGTCCCTGTTTACGTAGATAACGGCACTTAGCATGAATTCAGTTCCTGAATCAAAGTCCACAATATATGACGCATCGGTAAGGAAGCCATACGACCAGCCCGGCTTGTTAAAAATGCGAATGTTGCCTGGGATCTTTTTTTTACCGGCTTTGAACAGGAAGAATTTGGTATAGCTATCGAAATATTCAGTCGTGTCATATGCCGGATACCGGCTTTCGGATGGATATTCTGACATATACTGATATAAAAAACGCAGATCCTTTTTCGCGATATGGAACCGCTGTTTAGCGGGAACGCTTTCAGGGAAGAGGGTTGATTGCAGCATTTTCTGCAGGTCCTCCAAAGGGAGATTATTGTGCCTGGTAAAATCCATCGGTGCGGGAATCAATGAGTCGTACCGGTTATAATGCGCTTTGCCGATATGAACGGGATGGGTGTAATCAAAGCCGAGGGTACTATATGCTGGTGGCTGTTGATAGATGAGATTGTTTTGTTTGACAAACCGGATAGCATTTGTGTGCCTGTTTTCTTCTTCGGTCATGGCTACAAAACGCCTTACAATCCTGGTATCCGTATAGCCCTTTTTCCATAAGCGGGTATTCAGCTCAGCCTGTCCATCCCATTCGTATAGCCTGTTATAGGCATCGTTATCGCTTGTTAAGAATATTTTTCGGATATATTGCGCAACAGATGGGAGGCCGTTGGCGGCTGATGTATCCTTATCAACCTTCGTTTGTGCGCTGAAGGAGCTGTCTGTCAGCATGGGTGTATTGCTATCAATCCCCGTTTTTCTAAGCTCATTCAACTTTTCAAGGGCGATCAGGGCGGCAGGCAACTTTACTGTGGATGCAGGATTGAAATAAAGCTTTGGGTCTACATGCAGGTAGAAGTTCCTGAAATGTGGAATATTGTGCCTGTCCCGGTCGATTTGCGTATAGATCACCTGGTACCGGAAGCTGTCGGGGTTATTCAGCACATGCAACAGGAGCGGGGATGCCTTCGTTTGCAATAATTGCAGAAGAAGAGAGTCGCTTTTTTCCTGCGACTGTACTGCCAGGAAAAGCAGGTTGAACGCTATGGCAATAAAAATCCGCGGGCGCATCGCATAGTTTTTTTAAAAATACTCAATCCTTCTATTTCCCTTCTTTCTTTTTCTTTCTTCCAGTATATGCGCAGCTTCCACCAGTTTTTCCATTTTTTCATATAACAGTATAATATCTGTTCTTTCTTTTCCGCTCAGGCTTTTCGGGTAGCTTCCGGTTACGGTTGATTTTAACCAATCCCAGAGCATCCCGCGCACCTGCGGAAGCCGGGCGAAATCAAAAAGTTCAGACACCACCAGGGAAGGATCACTGATTTCTTCTGCACTGAGTTTGTAAAAATGTGGCGGTTGAGTACTTTCTTTTCGTGTTGACATACATACCTGTTTTAAACCGGCCCCGCCTTACGATCCTGTATACATCTTATTTGATACCCGTATAAATACGCTATCGGCCCCTGTTATAAATACCGGGTAAAATCAGGTAAAAGCAACCTTGCTTTGATGCTTTCCTCCTTGTTATTTCGTAAAAGCAAATTCGAAAAGCAATGATAGCATATAGTCCATTGCCACAGAAAAAATAAACACCCATTTTCTAACCGTAATTATACCTAATGAGACTTATTGACCGCCTGAAAGAGTACCTGGTTTATTCCCGTATTTCCGCTTATGCGTTTGAGCAGAGCTGTGGTGTTTCCAACGGATACCTGGGTAAACAATTAAAAGGAAAGGGATCGGTAGGATCCGATATCCTCGAAAGGATTAAAGAAACCTATACCGACCTGAGTATTGTATGGCTGGTAACCGGCCGTGGTGTTATGCTGTTGTCGCCACCAGATATTCCGGCCAACCGTTTCACCTCCGAACTGCACGAAGAACAGCAACTGTATTTCACCTCAAAAGATGAAGTTATCAAGCTCCTGAATAAACAGGTAGCCAAGCTGGAAAGCTCGGTAGCAGATAAAGATAAAATTATCAGCCTCCTTGAAATGGAAGTACATAAGCTGCACCGTAGGGGGACAAGTGCTAATTAGCAATTAATAATTTTATTAATTACTAATTAATAACTATTCCGCATAGGCCGATGTCGGCTCGCAGGTACATATAAGGTTACGGTCGCCATGCGTATTATTTACCCTTGCAACACTGGGCCAGAACTTATTCTGGGTTACATAGTATAACGGGAATGCGGCTTCCTTGCGGGTGTATTTGTGTTTCCATTCCTCATGGCAAACCACAGCTTGTGTATGCGGCGCATTTTTTAAGGGATTATCGGTTTTATCTGCTTTGCCATCTTCAACCGCCCTGATCTCTTCGTAGATAGAGATTAACGCATCGCAGAAGCGGTCTAGTTCCGCTTTGTCTTCGCTTTCTGTTGGTTCTATCATGATGGTGCCGGCCACCGGGAAGCTCATGGTTGGTGCATGGAACCCATAATCAATCAGGCGTTTGGCTACATCTTCCGCCTCAATTCCCGCGCTTTGCTTGAAAGGCCGGAGGTCTACAATAAACTCATGGGCGCAGGTTCCCTTGCTGCCGGTATAAAGTATTTTATAATGCTTTTCCAGTCGCGCCTTCATATAATTCGCATTCAGAATCGCGTACTGGGTAGACATCCGGATACCATCCGCCCCCAGCATTTTGATATAAGCGTAACTGATCAGTAAGATACTGGCGGAGCCATATTGTGCGGCACTTACGGCCAGGTCTGGTTTACCCAGCATAGTATGCCCGGGAAGATAAGGCGCCAGTTTATCATTTACACAGATAGGGCCCATTCCCGGTCCGCCGCCACCGTGTGGAATAGCGAAAGTCTTATGAAGGTTCAGGTGACATACATCGGCTCCAATGATACCCGGGCTCGTTAACCCAACCTGGGCATTCATATTCGCGCCGTCCATATACACCAAACCCCCATTATCATGTATTACCTGGCAGATATCTTTAATTGTTTCTTCAAATACGCCGTGTGTGGATGGATAGGTAACCATCAGTGCGCCCAGGGTATCTTTGTATTGTTCCGCCCTTGCTTTCAAATCAGCTACATCAATATTTCCCGCATCATCACATTTCACCACCACCACTTTAAATCCTGCCATCACGGCGCTGGCGGGATTGGTTCCGTGGGCACTGATAGGTATGAGCACTATATTGCGAAACGCCTCGTTCCTGTGGGCGTGATAGGCGCGAATGGTTAACAGGCCGGCATATTCTCCCTGCGCGCCGCTATTAGGCTGCAGGCTGCAGGCTGTAAAGCCAGTAATCTCACTCAGGAACTGGTTTAACGCTTCCACTATCAGTTGGTAGCCTTCCGTCTGGCTGGATGGCGCGAACGGATGCAGGGCTCCGAATTCCGGCCAGCTAACGGGTATCATTTCTGTTGCCGCATTTAATTTCATGGTACAGCTTCCCAGGCTGATCATGCTCGTGTTGAGCGACAGGTCTTTATTTTCCAGTTGTTTGATATACCGCATCATCTGGCTTTCACTGTGATGGGTGTTGAAAACAGGGTGCGTTAAGAAAGGAGACCCGGCACTACGGAGCAGGGTAGCGGGGATTGCCATTGCGGCATCATCAAATGTTTTTGCACTGAGCTGTACGCCTGTACTTTTTTCGGTTGCCGACTCAAAAACCCGGATGATAGTATTTACGTCTTCAATGGAGGTTGTTTCATCTATGCTGATACCGATGCTGCCATCTTCGAAAGCCCGGAAATTGGTTTGGTGCTTTTCTGCTATCGTGATGATGGCATTGGCATCAACACCTGTTATTTTCAAAGTATCAAAGTATGCGGTATTCGATTGTGTGATACCCAGTTTACCCAAGGCGTCTGATACAGCCTGTGCCAGAAGATGTACGCGTGTGGCAATAGCCACCAATCCTTTCGGGCCATGGTAAACCGCATACATAGCAGCCATATTGGCCAGCAGGGCCTGGGCCGTGCAAATATTGGAAGTTGCTTTTTCACGTTTGATATGCTGTTCGCGGGTTTGCAGTGCCATGCGTAAAGCCCGGTTGCCCTGTGCATCTACACTTACACCTATCAGCCTTCCCGGCATACCGCGTTTAAACTCGTCGCGGGTAGCAAAAAAAGCGGCATGGGGTCCGCCAAAACCCATTGGCACACCAAAACGCTGTGCGGAGCCGATGGCTATGTCTGCGCCCAGTTTGCCAGGCGGGGTTAATAAGGTAAGCGCCAGCAGGTCTGTTGCCATGATCACCAATCCTTCAACTGCGTGTACTTTTTCAATAAAAGTGGTATAATCTTCCACAGATCCATTGTCATTCGGGTATTGAACAATGGCCCCGAAATAGGTAGGGTCGATAACAGCGTTCTTGTAATCTCCGTATACCAGCTCAATGCCAATCGGTTCGGCGCGGGTTACCAGTACAGCCCTGGTTTGTGGAAATATGGCTTCGTCAACAAAAAGTTTCGGTTTGCTGATGACATCTGTTTTGTTTACATGATGGAAAATCATTGCCATCGCTTCGGCAGCGGAAGTGGCTTCATCCAGCAGTGACGCATTGGCTATTTCCATACCGGTAAGGTCGGTAACCATGGTCTGGAAATTGAGCAGGCTCTCCAGGCGCCCCTGTGAGATCTCTGCCTGGTAAGGGGTGTATTGCGTATACCACCCCGGGTTTTCAAAAATATTCCGCAAAATTACATTGGGTGTAATGGTGCCATAATACCCCTGACCAATATAGTTTTTGTATACTTTATTTTTAACAGCTACTTTTTTTAGCTCATCCAGGTACTGCTGCTCACTGATAGCGGCCGGGATATTCAGGTCGCCTTTTATCCGTATCGAATCCGGAACCGTTTTCCCAATCAGCTCATCCATTGAAGCAACACCAATGGTTGCCAACATCTTACGTGTATCTTCTGCATTGGGACCGATATGCCTGCGCTGAAATTCTGTGGATTGCTGTTCAAATAAGTTCATACTGAGCTGATGTTTTGAATGTTATTGGCGACCTGGAGAATCAACTGAAAGCCCCAAAAAGAATAAATCGCCGCAAAGGTAGGATGATATAACAGGATAATAAAGCTTTTGTTGGGTCTGGGGAAAGGGTGTGAATCAGAGGTTAATGTCCAATGTCCATTGTTCAATGTTCATTGTTCTATGTCTATTGTTCTATGTCTATTGTTCTATGGACATTGAACATTGAACAATAGACAATAGTCAGCAGGGGTTGGCTTCTTTTTCCCGTAATTCTTTACTGGTGAGGCGGCTGCCATCGTGACTCCACCCCGGTGGGCCAAAGAGATAACGGAGACGGGCTTTCAGGGTTATGTTTTTTTGACTGATATCCCGGAAAATTTGCTGCCATTCATGAAAAACGACCGAGATAGCATTGGGCTTTTTAACATTATGAGTGAGGCCGTAGGTGATCGGCTGGTACTCGCTGGCGGTTAATTCGGGCTGAAAAGTGCCAAATAGTTTGTCCCAGATGATCAGGAACATGCCCATGTTTTTGTCGAGGTATTTCGGATTGGAGCCATGGTGTACCCTGTGGTGGGAGGGCGTAACCAGCAGGTATTCTATCCAACCCATTTTATTTACCAGTTCTGTATGTACCAGGATTCCCCAGATCTGGGTAGCCGAGTAAATAAAAACAATGTCTATGGGCCTGAATCCCAGTAAGGCAAGTGGGATAAAGTAAATAAACCGGTACAGGGGCTGAAAAACGGAGGAGCGGAAGCCTACGGCAAAGTTCATGATCTCACTACTATGATGGGTTACATGAACGGCCCAGAACAGTCGCACCTGGTGATCGAACCGGTGTAACCAATAGTATAGAAAATCTTCAAGTATCAATAATACCAGCCAGTAGGCAACGGCATCCGAAAGGGTGAGGAAGGCATGCTGATAAAAATACTGAAGGATGGCCAGGTAAACAATGCGGAAACTAAGGTCAATGGTCCCGTTTAGAATCATCAGGTACAGGTTGGCGGCCGTATCAGCGAGCGTATAGGCGGCTTTCCTGTGCTGCAGATGGGTAAGCAGCAATTCCAGGCCGATAATGATGATGTAAACAGGGGTGGAGATCAGTATCAGCCACTGTTCTCGTAGTGCATCCATAAAGCGGTTAATTAGGAACGGATCGGATCCATCGGGTTAAAATGGCGCAAATCCGTTAATCTTGTACTGCAAATTAAGCCGAACGGGGTTAATACGGCGCAAAAGATTGTTAAGTAGTATGAGCGAGGTAAAATTAGATAACTGGGAAAAGAGAAGTGCCGAACACGCCCGGCAATACAAGCAATTACTTCAGCGGCTCGACAAAAACAAGACGCTGAAAGTTCTTCCCGAACTGCATGAAGAGGCTTTTACCAAGATAGATTGCCTGCAATGCGCCAATTGCTGCAAAAATTATTCTCCCCGTTTTAAGGGGCCTGATATCAAAAGGATCAGCAAACACCTTAAAATGAAGGAAGGTGCATTTATCGATACCTATCTTGTAATGGACAAGGAGGGCGATTATGTATTGCGCAGTACGCCCTGCGCGTTTTTGGGTGCTGATAATTTCTGCAGTATTTATGAGCACCGGCCGTCAGACTGCCATCGTTTTCCCTATACGGATGAAGATGTCTTTTTTAAACGTCCGGCGATCACGCTGAAGAATGCGGAGTTTTGCCCGATCGTTTATTTTGTGCTGGAAAAACTTCCTTCCGCCTTGCGTTGATGCGAGCTTAATACTCCATTTTGCGCAAACTGGGCGCTTTGAACCAGGTTATGATAACAACCAGGATCGTCATACTGCCACCAAAAACAATAGAGGGTACCACATTAAGCAGTTTTGCCATTACTCCACTTTCAAATTGTCCAAATTCGTTGCTGCTATTGATAAACATAGAGTTTACACTCATTACCCTGCCGCGCATATTGTCAGGTGTTTTTAATTGAAGGATGGTCCCCCTGATCACTACACTAATACCATCCAGGATGCCGCTGAAGAGCAATACGGCAAATGAAAGCCAGAATATTCTCGATATGGCGAAAATGATGATACATAACCCGAAGCCACCTACGGCAAAGAATAATTTCTTTCCCTGTTGCCGTCTTAGCGGGAAAAAAGTAAGGATAATAACCACCAGGATCGAGCCGATATCCGAGGCGGCATTCAGCCAGCCAAAACCAATTGGCCCCGCTTTTAGGATATCCCTGGCAAATACAGGTATCATAGCAACAGCCCCGCCAAAAAGAACGGCAAAAAGGTCGAGTGAAAGTGCGCCGAGTATTTCTTTGCTCGAGAATACAAAACGCAATCCTTCCTTTACACTTTCCAGTGTTTTTTTCTCACCTGCTTCATTCAGTGCAGGTTTGGGTTTCAGGCGGTACATAAACAGGTATCCCAATAAAACGAGCGAGCAGATGATAAACAAAGAACGGGTATTACCCAGGAAGGCGATCAGGAACCCCACGCTGGCATGACCGGATACCGAGGCCGTGAGCCAGATTCCCTGGTTCCAGGTTGTGGCGTTCTGCAGGATATCTTTTGGCACAATAGAAGCGATCATTGTACCAAAAGTGGGACCGGTAAATGCGCGGAATACGCCGGTAAAAAATATCACGACGTAAATGCTGAATGCTATCCAGTGCGAACTTAGCTGGGAGGCGGTATAGGCGGTTGACAAACCCAGTAGTAAAACGGCGCAGGTGAGATAAAAAGCGACTCCCTTTAATAGTAACTTTCGTTTTTCGCTGATATCTATAATATGACCGGCATACAGGGAGAGCGAAACAGCGGGTATCACTTCGGAAAGTCCGATCAGTCCTATCGCGAATGGTTCATTGGTTAGCTCATAAACCCACCAACCCACCAGGGTTCCCATCATCCTCAGCCCCATAATAAAGGTGAAACGCCCCATCATCAGGTTGCGGTATTCAGGAATCCGCATCGCTGCGAAAGGGTCGTTCTTTTTTTGTGTCATGCGAGGAGGCTGGGGATGATGGTTTTTTTTATTGCTTGATTGTTGAATGGCTGAATTGTTTAATTGCTTAACTGTTTAATTGTTTTTGCGTTGGCGGTATAAAAGCCATTTAACAATTAAACAGTTAAACAATTCAGCCATTCAGCAAAAGTACTAAGGAAGACTAAAATAATGCTGCCCATCTTCGTATTCCCTGTCGAGTGCGTCTATTACTACCTGCAGGTGATTTTCATTGCCCAGGAAATCGGCATTACTGGCATCGATAAAAATAGTTTTGATATTGTGTTGTTTGATATAGCTGGTATAGGTTTCCTGGATATTGAAGAGGTACTCATCCGCGATCCCCTGTTCATAACTGCGGTTTCTTTTTTTAATATTCGCCTGTAATTTCTGCACGGGGGCATGGAGATAGATCAGGATATCCGGAAAAACGAGTTGCTGATGAATGATCTCGAATAATTTCTGGTACAGCCTGAATTCTTCTTCGGGCAGGTTCACTTTGGCAAACAGCAGGCATTTGGTAAAAAGGTAGTCAGAAACCGTTACACTTTGAAAAAGGTCACGGGTTTGTACCATATCCTTGAGTTGCTTATACCGCTCTGCCATAAAAAAAAGCTCCAGCGGGAAAGCGTACTGCGCAGGGTTATCGTAAAACTTGGGGAGAAATGGGTTGTCGGCAAATTCTTCCAGAATCAGCCTGGCGTTAAAATGCTTCGACAGCAGGTGCGCCAGCGTTGTTTTGCCCGCTCCTATATTTCCCTCAACGGTGATAAAGTGATGTTTCATGTTGTATACCTGCGATATCGTTCAAAATTAACCGCCATCAGTTACCGGGGGCTTATTTTTTTTGCACATCCAGGCTGTCGGTACATTCTTCCAGTAATTGTTCAATTGTTTTACCTGATAACGGGTGTTTGATGCCGGGAGCTATTTCCGCCAATGGCAGCAGTGCGAAACGCCTTTCGGGTAGTGATGGATGGGGGAGCCTTAGAAGATCGGTTTCAATGATCAGGTCATCTATCAGCAGAATATCGAGATCAATGATGCGGGGGCCCATTTTGATGGTCCTTTCCCGGCCCATTCTTTCCTCTATACGCAGTAATTCTTTCATGAGTTGAGCCGGTGAAAGCATGGTTTCCACAGCCAGGGCCTGGTTATAGAAAGAGGGTTGATCCGTAACTCCCCAGGCTTCGGTTTCGTAAATAGCGGAAGAATGAACGATATTGCCGCAGAATTGAGCCACCCGTTCCCGGGCTTTTTGAAGATAATCCAAGCGGTTGCCGAGGTTGCCGCCTATCAGCAAATAAGCTGTATTCATATTATTGGGAGTCTGGTAAGGATCAAATATCTTTAAATTCAGTTCTCTTTAATAATAAAATATGAAAGCTTTTTTCAAGACATTTTTTGCGTCACTGCTTGCTTTGGTCATTTTTACGGTTCTTGCTGTTTTCGTACTGATCGGTATCATCGCTTCCGCATCTCAAACCGAAAAGCCCGCGGTGGGGCGCAATGCAGTACTGGTACTCGACCTCTCAGAGGATTTTAAGGAACAGTCGGATAATAACCCCATCAACGCCATCTTCAATAAAACAGAGAACGAGATACCTTCTTTGTACGATATGGTACGGATGATTCGCTATGCAAAATCAGATTCCAGTATCAAGGGTATTTATATTTTATGTGCTACGAATCCCAACGGGTTTGGGGCAAGTGAGGAATTGCGGAAGGCAATAATTGATTTTAAAACCAGCGGCAAGTTTGTATTAGCCTACGGGGAAACCATCACCCAGAAAGGGTATTATGTGGGAAGTGCTGCCGACAAGATATACTGCAATCCCCAGGGTGGACTTGAGTGGGGAGGGTTTGTTTCGGGTATGACCTATCTCAAAGGAGCTCTCGACAAGCTGGAGATACAGCCACAGATATTTTATGCCGGTAAATTCAAAAGTGCAACAGAACCGCTGCGTGAATATAAAATGACGGACGCGAACCGTTTACAAACATCGGTATGGCTGGGCGATCTTTACGGCAGTTTCCTGGAAGCAGCCGGTTCTTCCCGTAAAATAGATACGGCCACATTGCATAAGCTGGCAACGGATGGAACGATACAAACGGCTTATGACGCCTGGAAGAGCGGTTTGTTGGATGGTTTACAATACGATGATGAAGTAAAAGCCAGTTTGAATAAGTTGCTGAAAGAAAGCCCGACTAACAAAATCAATTTTGTAAGTTTTAATGACTATGCAAAAGCGGCTGATTTTAAACCGGGCTATGGCGGCGATAAAATCGCCGTGCTGTATGCCAGTGGTGATATTGTTTCCAGCGGAAACGATGAGAACCAGGTATCCAGCGATGTCTTTCGTAACCAGATCAGGAAGCTTCGGCTGGACAAAGATATTAAAGCGATTGTATTCAGGGTGAATTCGCCCGGTGGCAGTGCCCTGGCCAGTGAAGTGATCTGGCGTGAGATAACATTGGCCCGCCAAGAAAAACCTGTTGTGGTAAGCATGGGCGATGTGGCGGCTTCGGGTGGGTATTACATCTCATGCAACGCAGATTCTGTTTTTGCCAATACCAATACCATTACAGGTTCTATTGGCGTATTCAGCATCGTTCCGAATTTTGAATCTTTCTTTAAGAATAAGCTGGGCGTTACCTTCGACCGTGTAAAAACGGCACCGTATGCCGATATGGGCAGTGGCGACAGGCCTTTAACTGAGACAGAGAAACGCTTTTTCCAGGCTTCGACAGATTCTATTTATTATACTTTTAAAACCAGGGTCGCAAGTGGCAGGAAGAGAGGGGTTGACTATATAGATTCGATTGCCCAGGGGCGTGTATGGACCGGTGCCCGTGCAACGGGTGTTGGACTGGTAGATAAGATTGGCACCTTGCAGGATGCTGTAAATTGTGCCGCCAGGATGGCCCGGCTTTCTTCTTCTTACCATGTACGTGAATACCCGGAAAAGAAAACATTTCTTGAGCAGGTAATGAATAGTTATAAAAAGACGATCCGGCAAGACCTTATTAAAGAAGAACTGGGAGAAGGTTCCATGCAGTTACTGCATGAACTGAAGCAGGTAAAAACGATGATCGGTGTTCCGCAGGCAAAATTGCCGTTTACGGTTAAGATTTATTAGCCGAAGAACGGTGGCAGAACGCCCAACCCTGCTCTTTTTTGCTTTCGGGGAATAATAAGATAGTTTTGTTTTACTAACCAACTACCTATGCAGGAAAAATATAGTCAGTTCAGGGCCATGCTTGCCATTACAAAAGGCAGTTTACGTGCTATTTTCCGGAGTCCATCCGCGGTTGTTTTCAGTATTGCTTTTCCTCTCATATTTATACTGGTATTTGGTTTTATAGGTGGCGGCAGCCGGGTGTCTTTAACGGTTGCTTTCGATAGTAACAGCGATACCCTGAACCCCATTTACCCGGTGATAACAAAAGTTGCCGGTATTTCAGTCACCAGGAAAAAAGGGGAAGAGCTGCGGGAGGACCTTGAAAAAGGACGGATAACGGCTATTATCAATATCAAAAAATCCGGGTTACAGAACCCTCCTTACACCATCGACCTGGTAAGCTCGGAAGCGGTTAACCCGCAGAACATGCAGGTCTTGCAATCGATATTAAACGCAGCGATAGCCGGAATCAACCAAAAGACTTATGCGGGAAGTCCCACTATTGCTATTGTCAGCAGCAATGTTCACAGGATACCCGGGAGAATTTACCGGACGATCGACTTTATATTGCCCGGGCAGTTGGGATTTTCATTGTTAAGCTCAGGTGTTTTCGGGGTGGCTTTCCTGTTTTTTAACCTCCGTCAGCAATTGGTGCTGAAGCGTTTTTATGCAACGCCATTAAACGCCCTTTTATCGTGCTGGGTGAAGCGTTGAGCCGTGTAATCTTTCAGATGATGACGGCCGTAATTATAATAGGGGTGGGGCATTTCCTTTTTAATTTCACGCTTGTGCATGGCCTAGCCACTTTCCTGTCTATTATGCTGCTTAGTTTTTTAGCCCTGATACTGTTTATGGGATTTGGTTTTATCGTGAGCAGTATCGCGAAAAACGAAAGTACCATACCTCCTTTTGCCAACCTGATCACGCTGCCGCAATTCCTGCTGGCAGGTACTTTCTTTCCCATTGAAGCGTTTCCTTCCTGGCTGCAACCTGTTTGTAAAGTGTTGCCGCTTACGCATTTTAATACCGCCATGCGGAATATCGCATTTGAAGGTGCCAGCCTGGCCAGCTGCTGGCGGGAATTAGGGGTAATTGGCATATGGGCGGTTGTTACCTACGCAGTTGCGTTTAAAACATTTAAATGGGAATGATACGATGAAACTGATCAAACTGGCTCTGGGCAGCATCATTATTCTTTTCGTTCTGGCAAGTCTTGTTGGTGCACTCCTGCCTTCTGCCGTACTGGTATCCAGGGCTATCAATATAAATGCCCCCGCCGACTCGGTTAGTAAGCATATCAATGATATTAACCGATGGGGCAGCTGGGTAGAAGGTATGAATAACGCCGCTGTTACTATCTATTCACCTTCCCGGGCACGTATCGGAACAACGGATGTAGAACTTATCAGGATGACAGATTCAACCGTTGTTTCACAGTGGACAGGTTCAAAGGGTACCAGCCAGTTAAGCACGATGCGGTTGATTGCAGATTCCCTGCACGGGGTTACGGTAGTACAGTGGCAGTTTGAACAGAAAGTAAAATGGTATCCCTGGGAAAAGCTGGGCTCAATGATGAATGATAAAATATTGGGTACGATGATGGAAAAGGATCTGAACCAGCTCAAAGCCCTGCTGGAGCAACCCCGCTGAGACTAAAGGTCTTCCAATATACTTTCTATACAGTTACCTATTTTCCCGTATTCCTCTTTCGTGATACAATAAGGCGGCATGATATAAACCGTGTTGCCTAAAGGGCGCAGGTAGACCCCTAGCTCCATTGCTTTTTGTGTGAAAGAGCTACTGATCGTATTCAGGTATTCATCTTTGCCGATCGTCAATTCAAATGCCAGCAGCGTACCGAGTATGCGTATATCTTTTATTTTTTTCTGTCCGGAGAGACGTTCTGCGAATAATTGGTTTTCTGCAGCGATCCATTGGATCTGTTCCTGGCAGGAATCTTTTTCAAGCAGGTCGAGGCTTGCCAAACCGGCCGTGCAGGCAAGCGGATTGGCCGTAAACGAATGGCCATGGAAAAAGGTTTTATAGGGGTCGTCATTCAGGTAGGCCTGGTAAATGCGATCGGTGCAGGCCGTAACGCCCAGTGCCATGGTGCCACCGGTTAGGCCCTTGCTCAGGCAAATGATATCGGGTTTAACTGGCAGGTAATGGCTTGCGAAAAAACGTCCTGTCCGGCCAAAACCTGTCATTACTTCATCTGCAATACAAAGGATGCCCTCGTTCTGAACCGTTGTTAACAGGTTATTCAGTAAACCTGCGTTGTACATCTTCATACCACCTGCTCCCTGTACAAGTGGCTCATAGATAAATGCTGCTGTTTCGGCACTGTGCTTCCGAACTATCTCTTGCAATTCTTGTATGTTATCATGCGTGGGCGTATCTATAAAGATCACTTCAAAAAGATGACCATGAAATGCCATGGTAAATACACTTCTGTCGCTCACGCTCATGGCCCCAAAAGTATCACCATGATAGGCGTTGGTAAATGCCAGTATTTTCTTGCGGTGCTTTTCTTCGCGGTTCCACCAGTATTGGATAGCCATTTTCAAAGCCACTTCGGTAGACGTGGATCCATTATCACTGTAAAAAATCCGACTGAACGGCCCGGGTAACAGGGGTAATAAGCGCTCAGCCAGCCTAACGGCTGGCTCATGTGTAAATCCGGCAAAGATCACCTGTTCCAGCCGCAGTGCCTGCTGGTATAATTTTTCGGCGATATAGGGGTTGCCATGGCCGTGGAGGGTAACCCACCAGCTGCTGATGGCATCGATATACTGCTTTCCGTTTTCTCCGAAAAGCAGGCTTCCGGTGCCGTGTGTAATGGCTACCGGCGGAAGCCTGTTCTTTTGCCGGGTAAAAGGATGCCAGATCACATTTTCGTCTCTTTCTGCCAGGGTCATGCGCAAAGGTAAGGTTTAGGCCTAATCCCTTTATTTTTGAGCCCGTGCAACGGCAGGTTTCAGCCCTGTGTCAACACCCCGAAGCCGGATTATGACAGAAGATGAGAAACTGGTAAAAGATTGTCTCAGGAACCATCCAGCCGCCCAAAAGCAACTGTATGATAAGTTTTCCGGGAGCATGCTGGGTATCTGTTACCGGTATACCAAGAGCATGAATGATGCCCAGGAAGTGTTACAGGTGGGCTTTATAAAAGTTTTCAAGAGCCTTCACCAGTTTAAAGGAGAAGGAGAGTTGGGAGGATGGATCCGACGTATCATGGTTACCACCGCCATCAATTATCTGAAAAGAAAGCCCCGTTACCAGCTCGACCTTGGTTTTGAGGACCTCTCGCATCTTCACCCGGTAGAGCGCGATACACCTGATGTTAAAATGAACGCAAAGGATATACTGAACCTTGTGAGGCAACTGCCACCCGGCTATCAAACCATTTTTAATCTGTTTGCTATTGAAGGATATACGCATATCGAGATAGGTAAGATGCTGGGTATAGCGGAGGGAACCAGCCGTTCCCAGTACGCGAGAGCAAGATCATTGCTGGTAGGATGGATGGAAAAGCAGGTTGCGAATATTAAAAAAGACAGTTATGGCGGATAAAAGATCTTTTGAAGAGCAGGTGCGCGAGCAGTTGGCTGATATAAACATACAGCCGGAGGCAGGTGTATGGGAGAATGTAGGCAATGCGCTGAAACAAGACAGGAAGCGTCGCTGGATGATATGGTTTTTGCTTTTGGCAGGAGTTGCCGGGGCCGCCAGCTATGGGGTATATCGTGCATTGGAGTTACCGCAACCAGCCATGCAGGCAAATACCACAGCCATCAAAAATGAAATAGTACTTGCACCCGTAGTAAAAGACAGCCGGGAAAAAGGAGCGTTGCAGGCTGAATTGGCTGAGAAAAAAATATACCCTGCGTTAGTCATACCATCCCGACTGGCAAGATCATCTGCACAAGCAGCAACCAAAGCGGTGGTTTCAACGCGCCAGGAAAAGCCGGCTTTTGATGATAATGAAATCCGTAGGCAGTTGGGTGATACAGCCGAAAAAAGAAGTGGCCATACAGGTGAACCAAGGGGAGTACAATCGGATAGGATCGCTGAATCCGGGCAGCAGGTGGTTCACCTTAAGACCGCGGATCCGGAAAGCCCGGTAAAACCTTCCGGGCTGTCGAATGATTCAGCTGGCATAGTACCATCCAGTAATGATACAGCTGATGTAATTGCGGCGGCAGGGGCCGCCGGTAAGATCAGCACGGTAGCCACTACCCGGCGTAAATGGAAATGGAATGCTATTGTTGACCTGGGTGGCAGCGGTTTGTATCAACACAAAGCTACCTGTATGCTGCGGCATCTTCTGCTCCATCCAACTCATCCTTTAACAACTCGCTGCCCGTTATCGGTAATTATTCCGATCATATAACCGCCGCATTTGCCTATCGCCTCGGATTGGAGGTGCAGAGGTCGATCAGCAGAAAATGGGATATTGGGTTTTCTGTAGCATACCAGTCATTTGCCACGCGTCAGGATATCGGCAGAAAAGTGGATAGTTTGCTGTCTTTCCAGGCTGCGGGAAGCGGCGGATATTACCTGGCAGCCAATGAAAGCAGTTATCTCAACCGCTATCATTTTTTACAGGCCGGGGTATCTGCCTACCGCCGGTTTACCATAAGCAAGGCGTTATCACTCCGCTGGCAGGTAGGGATAGAAGGGAACTGGCTGTTCAGCAGCAATGCGTTGTACTATAATTCCGGGCTACGTATTTTGTATAGCGATAAGGATATGAGTAATACTATTCAGACAAGTGTTTCAACAGCAGTTGCATTCGGTATCGGGAAAAAGCCGTTTGTATATATTGGCCCGGGCGTCAGTTATTTTATTACGCGTTACGATAAGCAGCCAAGTACCTATAATTCCCGCCATCTATGGAACTGGGGCCTGAAACTACAAATGCCTTTATATAAAAAATAGCCATGCTACCGTAAATACGATCAACTCTTTGCTTGGTTACTGTTGAAAAACCGGAATGTCTCTCGGGGGGGAGGCATTCCTTATTTTTAGGGCTTAGGTGTTGGATGGTTGTTATTGGAGGTCATGGCAGGTTCGTCTTTTTTAGGAAAGAAAGGTTTCTTTGGATGCCCTGGAATTTAGACCTTTTGAGAGGAGAGTTTTTGAAAAGGGTTTTAAATCCATCCTCGGTTAATTCTTCCCATTGTTGTGTGCTCAGGTTAAGTATTTCAGGGATGGGGGTAAATCTTTTTTCGGTATGGGGCTTACTGAACCGGTTCCAGGGACAAACATCCTGGCAGGTGTCGCAGCCGAACATCCAGTTCTCAAATTTTCCTTTCATTTCGTCCGGTATCAGCGCATCCTTTAATTCGATGGTGAAATAGCTGATGCACCTGCTTCCATCTATCACTTTATTTTCCCGGATGGCATCTGTAGGACAGGCGTCGATACATTTTCGGCAGGTGCCGCAGAAATCTTTCGCGAAGGGATCGTCATAGGCAAGTTCCACGTCAACAATCAGGGTAGCGATAAAATAGAAGGAACCCGATTGCCTGTTGATAAGGTTGCCATTCCTGCCAACCCAACCCGCGCCGCTTTTTACGGCCCAGGCTCTTTCAAGTACCGGGGCGGAGTCTACAAAACCACGACCGCTTATGGCTCCTATCTGTTGGGATAATACGGAAAGAAACTCCCTGAGCTTGGCGCGGATCACGTCATGGTAATCCTCTCCAAAAGCATATTTGGAAATATGTGGTGCATAATCTTCCTGTTGCTGTGCCGGGTAATAATTCTGCAACAGGGTGATCACGGATTTGGCACCGGGAACAAGCTTGCGGGGATCTATCCGCAAGTCAAAATGATCTTCCATGTACTGCATCCCGCCGTGCATACCCTGGGCCAGCCATGTTTCGAGCCTCCGGGCATCTTCGTCCAGTTTTTCGGCTTTGGCAATACCGCAGTAGGAAAAACCCAGTTGGGTTGCCGTTTTTTTCACCAGGATGGTATGGTTAATGGTTGTTTCCAAAGGAAATATGCGGTTGTTCAGAGGTTTTTTCTAACAGTTGGTAAAAAACAAGTCAGATTTGTTAGATGTAAAAATAAATTTATATATTATTGTCTGGAATTATTACCGCCAAAACTAACCCATGAGAAGATTTTTTCTTACCGTATTGTCATGTTTTGTTGCTACCCTATTATTTGCGCAAGATAAGGGAGATACAAGGACAAAAGCCGTAACAGCAGCCGATTTCAATGTTTCTTCACCTGTTGTTGACGCCAATGCGAATGCAGTGATCCTGGCGGATATTGGAAATACTGATTTGGTAGGGAATACAAACGGGTATTTTTCCGTCATATTTAAACAATTTAAGCGTGTATTGTTACGGAACAGGAACGCGTTTGATGAAGCCACTATAAAAGTACCCCTTTACGCAGGTGTAAATACGTCTACCGAAGAGAGGATAGAGGAACTGGAAGCCACTACTTATAACCTCGAGAATGAGCAGGTGGTTGCCACCAAACTTGACAAAGCTTCTGTATTTACAGAAAAACTGAACAAGGAATATAATCTTAAGAAGTTTACTTTCCCTAATATTAAAGAGGGAAGCATCATCGAGTACACGTATACTATTAAATCTCCTTTCCGTCATCATCTCAGAACCTGGTATTTCCAGGATAACTACCCGGTTCTCTGGAGCCAGTACTCGGTAACCATCCCGCATATTTACAAGTACCTGATTTCGAAGATAGGCTACCTTCCGTATGCAATAGATACTGCTAAGACAGTTTTCCGGTCTTATTCAATCCTTCAAACCAATGCGTATGGGAACAGCGACAGGATAACGGTTTCCGGGAATGCCGTTTCGGCCACATGGGCTATTAAGGATGCGCCTGCATTTAAAAGTGAGGGATTTATTTCATCTCCTAAGAATGTAACCAGTAAAATCACCTTCCAGTTAAAGGAAATACAGTATTCTGAAACAGACGTACGCCTTATAGTAAAAGATTGGTTCAGTACAGCCGGAGATCTGATGAAGGACGCTGATTTCGGATTGGAACTCACTGAGCCGAAAGGCTGGGTGAGTGACCTTGTAAAGCAGGCTGGAGCTTCGGGATCGTCGTATGAGCAGGCCAAAAGACTATTTGAATATGTAAGGGACAATTTTAAATGTACCGACCATGATGCCAGGTGGCTTTCCCAACCCTTAAAGAAGACCTGGCAAACGAAAACCGGCAACGTGGTTGATATCAATATCATACTGACGGCCGCTCTGATTGAAAAAGGGTTTGTAGCAGACCCGGTTTTATTAAGTACCAGGGCAAATGGGTTTGCCAATGAGACTACCGCATTCCTGGGTGAATACAATTATGTTCTTTCAAAAGTGAGTATTGATAACATAGATTACCTGCTGGACGCATCCCAACCCCAACTGGGTTTTGGGCGGCTTACTGCTGAATGTTACAATAATTCCGGAAGAGTGATCAATCCGAAGCTTCCCGCACTTGTTAACCTCTCACCTGATTCATTACAGGAGGTGAAACTTACCAATGTGAACATCATTAATGGTGAAGGAACCGGATTGATCGGCGCATTCAACAGTAACCTTGGTTATATGGAAAGCCTGCGATTACGGGATAAGCTCACGGGAACCAAACAGGATGAGTATTTTAAGGAACTGAAAAAAGAGTATAGCAGTGAAATATCACTCACCAACCTGGTAATTGATTCGCTGAAACAGTTAGATGAACCGGTTGCGATACACTACGATATGAAGCTGAATTTTGGTGAAGAAGATATACTATATATCAACCCCCTGTTTGGAGAGGTTTATAAAAAAAATCCATTTGCTGCTGCTGAACGGTTATACCCCGTTGAAATGCCTTACAGAATGAAGGAAGTTTACGTTTTTAACATGGAAATCCCAAAAGGCTACAAGTTGGATGAATTGCCCAAAAGCACCCGTGTAAAGTTGAATGAGAACGAAGGAATGTTTGAATACATTATTGCCAGGAGCAGTGACTATATCCAGTTGCGTTGCATTTTGTCGCTGGACAAAACCGTTTTTTCTCCTGACGACTATGAGACCTTACGTAATTTCTTTGGATTTATTGTTAAGAAACAGGCTGAGCAAATTGTATTTAAGAAGATAAATTAATGGGGTATGCGAAAAATTATTGTGGTATTGTTATGTTGTTTTTTTCAGGATCTGGCTGCTCAGAATTTTAAAGCGTCCCTGATTCCGGATTCGCTGAAGGAGAATGCAGACGCTGTAAAACGATCAGAGGAATTGCATATTATAATCAAGGGGATTGACAAAGCGGTGGTTAAAAGAAAGTATGCGATTACGATACTGAACGAGAATGGGGACAATTTCGCTTTTTATGCGAATAGCTACACCAATTATATTTCGCTGAGCGATATATCAGGTCACCTGTATGATGCCGAGGGCAAAGTCCTGAAAAGTGTAAAAAAGAAGGATATTGCTGATGTAAGTGCGGGGGATGATGTAACACTGTTAACCGATTCAAGGGCTAAGAAGTATAGTTTTTTTAACCGGGTGTATCCTTATACAGTTGAGTTTGAAGACGAGCAGGAATATAAGGGTATTTTTTATCTTCCTATCTGGGACCCGGTTGAGGACGATCGTTTTGCTGTTCAGCAAAGCCGCATGATAGTTGAAGTTCCCGAGGGGTATGAATTGCGTTATCAGCAATTTAACGTTGGCGCGCCACCCGGTATCGCAGCCAATGGACCTGTTAAAACATATACATGGGAAATAAAGGACCTGAAGGCTTTGCAGTACGAATCATTTCAGCCTGATATACAGGAAATCAAGCCGTTGGTGTATATCGCGCCTTCAGCGTTTTCTAAGTGGAACTATAAAGGCAATATGGCTACCTGGAAGGGATTGGGTGAATTTGTGGCAGAACTTAACAAAGACCGTGACGTTTTACCGGAGAATGTTAAAAAGGATATCCATCAACTTACAGATAATATTGCCGACAGAACCCAAAAAATAAAAGCATTGTATAAGTATATGCAGGGAAATACCCGCTACATCAGTATACAGCTGGGGATTGGGGGATGGCAACCTTTTGAAGCGAAATACGTTGCGGAAAAAAAGTACGGCGACTGTAAGGCATTGTCGAATTATATGGTGGGAATTCTAAAAGAAGCGGGTATTAAGGCCTATTATGTTTTAGTCAATTCCGGAAGGGGCAAAAAAGGACTTAATGAGAATTTTCCGGCACCCTATTTTAATCACGCCATTTGTTGCGTGCCCAATGGCAAAGACTCCATATGGCTTGAATGTACCAGTCAGACAGAGCCTGCAGGGTTTATGGGATCTTTTACCGGCGACAGGAAAGCCCTCCTGATAGGTGACGACGGGGGGTATGTTGTAAATACGCCTTCTTACCGAATTGAGGATAACCAGCAACTGCGGAAGATAAAGGCAGTAATTGATGACCAGGGCAATATGAGTGCGGAAGTTAGTACGCATTTTACGGGTATACAGCAGGAGCTTCAGCATTCTCTCATATACGAGTCAACGAAAGAACAGCGGGAGAAATATCTTAACAGGGCACTTAGCCTGCCAACCTATGTGGTAGAAAAATCAGCGTATACTGAAATACCCGATATCATTCCCAGTGTGGATGAGTTTTTACAGGTGAAAGCTTCCAACTATGCTACCGTTTCCGGGAAGCGGATGTTTATCGTTCCTAATCTTTTTAACAGGTCTACTTTGAAACTGGAAGACAAGGAGCGAAAATACCCGATCCGGTTTTCAATGGCCTACCAGGATGCGGATACCGCCGTATTCTTGGTTCCCGCCGGGTATACGGTAGAAGCCAGGCCCAAAGACCTGAATATCGAGAACCAGTTTGGTAAGTACAGTATCACTTACAGGATTAATAAAAATAATATTGAGGTGATAAGGTACGAGTCCATTAACAGAATGACCTATCCCGCTTCAGCGTATGCCGAATTGGTAAAATATTTTGATGCAATTTATAAAGCCGATCATAATCGCATCGTACTGGTAAAATCCGAGTGATCTGGAACCCGGTTATTGGCAACTCAGCTGTGCATCAATCGCATCCTTGATCCCGGTGTAGATACTTTTTTTATCAACCGAAACCAATTCTTTGGTTATCACCACAAATGCATACCCGCGACATTTGTCGACCAGGGCCCAGCTGCCGTAAAGGCCAGGGCAGGCTACTACGCTTGCATTGCCTTTTTCATCCGTAGCGGCGATCCATTCACCAAAACCATAGCTGTATCCCTCTGCCAGCTTCGGGGTATATTTTATAGTGGCGGGAGTGGTGCGTATGGTTTCCATTTCTGCAATGGATTGCTCGCTCAATATTCTTTTGCCATTAAACATGCCTTTATTCAGCACCATCGACAGAAAGTTCAGGTAATCTGTGGCACTGGAAAAAGCACCTCCCGAAGGGTTTACCGAACCCATGGTGGAAAAATTAGTACTGCGCATCATCAGGGGTCGGGTAATGCGGTCGGCCATCAGCTGTTCAAAGCCACGCTTGGTAATCACTTCCAACACACGGGCGGCAATATTCATACCGATATTGCTGTACCGGAACTCAACAGAGGGATTGGCCTGGATTTCTTTTTTGGAGGCGAAATATTCCACTTCCTCATCCAGGGAAATGAATTTTTTGGAGGTCTCAAAATTAGACATGTTCACACCATTCGATTCAATCCCGGTAAAATGGGAGAGACAGTCCCTGATAGTGATATAGCCTTTTGCATATTTTGAGAAAATGGGCAGATACTTGCTTACCTTATCGTCCAGCGAAATCTTCCCCTGGTCAACAAAACTCATCACCAGGGCCGCTGTTAGCCATTTACTGAGTCCTGCTACCGGAGCCTGGGTTTTAATATTACAATCGCCCAGGTTTTTCTGGTAAACAATCTTGCCGTCTTTAAAAATGCCCAGCACGGCCGTTCCCAATTCCTTTCTGGCTGCTTCCATTTTATTACCCGCTTCCGTAAAGTCGGTCTGCGCTTGCAGGAACTGAAAGAATAGCAGGAAAACGAGAACTGTACTGACTTTAACGCAGATTACTTTCATTTTTACGGACATAGTTACCGGTTTTTTTTATTGGATCAGGATTTGTATAATTAAATAAAGTTATTTGAAACTTGTATTTGAGATGGGCTGTTGTAAAGCTCATTTGCGTTTGAAACTTAATTTAACTTTCTCTTGCCTCAGATAAACGAATATGCAGGAGCAAATGGTATGTGAACGGATTATTAAAAAATGATAAAAAGCATAGTATTATATGAATTTGAATAATTACACGATCAAAGCACAGGAAACCATCCAGGCGGCGCAACAGGTTGCATTTAATGCCGGTAACCCCAGCATTGAAACCAATCACCTGCTAAAGGCCCTGTTAGCGGATAAGGATAGCCCCGTTGAGTTCCTGCTGAAACGGAATAACGTTAATACGGTATTCGTGGAAGGAAAGGTGGATGAAGCCCTGGGTAAACTTCCGAAAATTGCATCGGGTGAGCCTGCACAGAATATCAGCCGCGACCTGAATACGGTTTTTCTGAAGGCCAATGGCACACTAAAAGAATTTAAAGACGAGTTTATCAGCACCGAGCATCTTTTGCTTGCCCTCTTACAGGTAAATGATGATACGGCAAAGCTGCTCAAAGCTGCCGGGTTAACGGAAAAAGGTTTGATAACAGCCATCAAGGACCTGCGTAAAGGAGATACGATACAATCGCAAACCCAGGAAACCCAGTTAAATACCCTGAACAAATATGCCAAGAACCTGAATGAACTGGCCCGCCAGGGTAAGCTTGATCCGGTGATTGGGCGTGATGAAGAGATCCGAAGGACCCTGCATATACTGACCCGCAGAACCAAAAATAACCCGATACTGGTAGGTGAGCCGGGAGTGGGTAAGACAGCTATTGTGGAAGGACTTGCCATGCGGATCATCAACGGTGATGTGCCGGACAACCTGCGTTCAAAAACGATTTTTGCGCTGGACATGGGCCAATTGATAGCGGGTGCCAAGTACAAGGGAGAATTCGAAGAGCGTTTGAAAGGGGTGGTAAAAGAAGTATCCACCAGCGATGGAGAGATTATTTTGTTTATTGATGAAATTCATACGCTGATAGGTGCCGGCGGTGGTGATGGCGCGATGGACGCGGCCAATATTCTCAAACCGGCGTTGGCCAGGGGAGAGCTGAGGGCGATCGGTGCCACTACACTGAATGAATACCAGAAATATTTTGAAAAAGACAAAGCTTTGGAACGCCGTTTCCAGAAAGTCATTATCGATGAGCCTACCATGGAAGATGCGATTTCTATCCTGCGGGGCCTGAAAGACCGGTATGAGACGCATCACCATGTACGTATTAAAGATGAAGCTATCATTGCTGCGGTTGAATTATCAACCCGTTATATGACCGACAGGTTTCTTCCGGATAAAGCGATTGACCTGATTGATGAAAGTGCGGCAAAGCTACGTTTGGAGATGAATTCTATGCCGGAAGAGCTGGACAAACTGGAAAGACAGATCCGTCAGCTGGAGATAGAACGGGAAGCGATTAAGCGGGAGAGTGATGAGGCCAAGCTGAAAGAACTGAATATTACTATCAGCAATTTGTCTGTTGAGAAAGATACGCTGAAGGCGAAATGGACGCAGGAAAAGGAACTGGTAGAAAAAGTACAGAATGCCAAAGCTACCATTGAAGAGCTGAAACTGGAAGCCGACCAGGCTGAAAGGAATGGCGAGTACGGTAAAGTAGCGGAGATACGTTATGGCAAGGTGAAAGAGCAGGAAGCACTTATCACCGAGATTACGGCCCAGATCAATAGCTCTACCGATAAGCGATTGCTGAAAGAAGAAGTGGATGCGGAGGATATTGCCGAGAATGTGGCGAAAGCGACAGGAATACCGGTGGCCAAAATGATGCAGGGCGAAAGAGAGAAGCTATTATTGCTGGAAGACGAATTGCATAACCGTGTGGTAGGACAGGAAGAAGCCATCACGGCTGTAGCGGATGCTATCCGCAGGAGCCGGGCCGGTTTGCAGGACCCCAAAAAGCCGATTGGTTCGTTTATATTCCTCGGAACAACCGGCGTTGGTAAAACAGAGCTGGCGAAAGCACTGGCTGAATACCTGTTTGATGATGAGAGCATGATGACCCGGATAGACATGAGCGAATACCAGGAAAAACATACCGTATCAAGATTGGTGGGAGCCCCTCCGGGATATGTAGGGTATGATGAAGGTGGGCAGTTAACGGAAGCGGTCAGACGTAAACCCTATAGTGTAGTATTACTGGACGAGATTGAAAAAGCTCACCCGGATGTGTGGAACATACTGTTGCAGGTATTGGATGATGGACGCCTTACGGATAATAAAGGCCGCGTGGTGAACTTTAAGAATACCATTATCATTATGACCAGCAATATCGGAAGTCACCTGATACAGGATGCTTTTGAGAACGTAACGGATAATAATGTGGAAGAGGTAACGGATAAAGCCAAGCTGGAAGTGATGAGCCTGCTTCGCCAAACGATCCGCCCCGAATTTCTGAACCGGGTGGATGAGATTATTATGTTCCGGCCACTGATGAAGAAACAGATCATGGGAATCGTAAAAATCCAGTTGGAAGGCTTGAAACAGCTGACAGCCCAGAACGGCATCGAACTGAACTTCAGCGATTACCTCCTAGCGTTCCTGGCCGATCAGGGGTATGATCCGCAGTTTGGTGCCAGGCCGCTTAAACGACTGATCCAAAAACTGATCATCAATACACTCAGTAAAAAAATACTGGCCGGTGATATTGACAAAACGAAAAAAGTGCTGGTGGATGTGTTTGATGGATTGGTGGTGTTTAGGAATGAGGAGTAGAGGGGCGAAAGGCAAAAATCAAAAATCAAAAGTAAAAAATCAAAATTCAAAAGGTAAAATAGCATTACATATTACTTTTTTGAATTTTTACTTTTTACTTTTGAATTTTTCCTTTTTACTTTTTCCTCACAGTTCCGAAAACTCCGCGGGATGCAACAATAAAGTTTCATTCCTGGAAACCGTGTGCTGGTATTCGGGCAGTGCAGACAGTTGTTTCCACTCGGGGTCGTCTTTAAAGGTATTCCAGTGCGCCTCGCGTTCTGCCCGGTTGTTAAAACTGGTCATGTACATAAGGTTAGGCATCCGGCTTCCAGCAATCACCTCGCCATAAAAAACTGCATTGAATCCCAACCTGTTAAACAAGGCCACTTCACCACCTTTGTTAAACATCTCTACTTTTTTGCGATACAATTTTTCGGTAGGTCCCTCATAGCTCCGCAACTCGTAAATCCTTTCGGTTTTGTTGCCGCTAAGTTGAGGTGCGTTGTACCGGGGCATCAACGGAAAGGCTTTCAGCAGGATGGATTCGATCCGGATATAGGGGGTAGCGTCAAATGCTGCGTTCCAGTAAGCATCGCCAGCTTTCGCCAGCTCCGCATCATTTACCAGGAGATCTTCCAGGCTGCTCACCTGGTCCAGGGAGCGTAAGGGGATAAAGACATATACTCTTTTATCCGTTGCGGTATCATTGGTTACCAAATGAAAAACCCCGGTTTGCCGGATACCCGCCCGGTGAAGTGCAGGAATATATGCGTCCTTTAAGAAAGCGTCAACCTTTTTTACCTGCTCATTTGTTGCCACACGGTATACTTTTATTTCATAATACTGTCGTTGAGCCGGCTGAGAAAAGGAAGTGATGAAACCGAGTAGTAAAACGGGCAAGAAGAAAAATGCAATCTTTTTTTTCATATGGCAGTGTTTAGTTCGTCCTGGTTAATCTGTAAATTAGTAGTGCGGCTCTCTGAATCAGGTAGGGAAATTCTCTTACATTGATAGTCTCCCCCGGCGCATGCGCTCCGCGTCCTGAGGCACCGAGACCGTCGATGGCATCCACATACCGGGCAATATAAGAAATATCTCCGGCACCCCGTGAACCGGGATCGCCTGCCACGGTTGGGCCGAGACCCATATCGCGGCTGATACCATCCACTACCTGCAGTATCCTGTTATTGCCTTCCGTAGGCTCCATTCCCGGAATGCCATCCCTAAATTGTATCGTAGCATGGGTACCATTCAGGCTTTTTGCTACAATCGCGCGCATCTTTTCCCGCGCTGATTCTTTCTGGCTTTCGGTCAGGAAGCGAAGGTCGCCGGTTACTATGCAGGCTGGTGAGATAATATTGGTTTTACCAATAGTTTCCCCCTTGGCTGCCTTCTCATCATATTGCATATCTGATCCGCCTACTATTAAGCCCGGGTTGAATGTCAGGTACTTTTCAGTACTCAATTCCGTTCTGAACTGGTCAAGGATCCTGGCCGCCTCATAAATGGCCCCGTTTCCTCCGCCTGGTGTAAAAATGCCTGAGGAATGGCCTGTTTTTGCGGTTACCGTTAGTGTCCAGTTGCTGGAACCCCGTCTTGCGGTAGCTATTGTATTCAGGCCGCTGGCACCTTCAAATGCAAGGGCGATATCGGAGGCCCTGGCTCGTTCTATAAAATCTTTACGGCTAACGCTTACTGGCATACCCGATTTCTCCTCATCCCCGGTGAAGTACGCGGTGATCGAAACATCGTTCAGTAACCCCATAGCCTGTAAAGACTGTAGAGCCATAGTGACCACAATATCACCTCCTTTCATATCATTAACACCCTGGCCCGTAGCGGTGGAATCGGTAAGCTTTGTATACGGGCCGGCGGGCATATCCGGTTCAAAAACAGTATCGAGATGCCCTATTAAAAAAAGCTTTTTTCCTTTGCTTCCTTTTCGGTAGGCAACCAGGTGCCCGGCACGGTTCAGCGAATCGGGTAAGGATATCCACTCCGTTGCAAGCCCTGCTTTCTGGAATTCACTGGCAAAAATGGCCCCCACTTTTTTTACGCCTTCTTTATTGAGTGTACCACTGTTAATATTCACTACTTCCGCCAGCAGTTTTTCCGCGTCGGGCATATGCTGATTGATATAGGCGATGAGCTTTTTTTCCTCTTCCGAAAGGCCCTGCGAAAAAATATCTGCGGATAAAAGCAGCGCACAAACAACGGTCAGTATCTTTTTCATGAAGCGTTCATTGGTTAGTGACAAGATAGGTACAAAACGGTATTCTATTGAAAGGATACCCTCAAATTTCACCAAAACTATTTACAGACCCGCAACTGATGCAGGAATGCAAAGTATATCGCTATGCACATGTTCTTATAATAATTATTCAAACCAACACCTCCATTGTTACGCTAAAACCACACACACATGAAAACCAAGCACATTTTATTTACCGCCATGATGGCCGTTGCCGGTACCCTGGTAATGACGGCCTGTAACAAGAATACTTCAGCGGAGCCCAATGCTACCAGCAAACAGGAGCTATCGCTTTTTTTAACGGATGGCCCCGGTATTTTCGACAAAGTACTGATTGATATCCGGTCGGTAAAAGTATTGGTAGATACCGGAAAGGATACCCGCCGCCGTGATACCACTAACTGGAACCGGGCAGGTGCCAATGAGCAGCGCAAAGATTCTTCCCTGGTTTGGGAAACCCTGAGTATCACACCGGGTATTTATGATGTATTGAAACTTCGCAATGGCGCAGATACTTTGTTGTCAGCGTCAAAAATTCCTAAAGGTGCTGTCCGCCTGATTAAAATCGAGATCGGTACTAATAATTCAGTTGTGAAAGACAGCGTGGTTTACCCCGTTTATTTACCTGCGAATGCCCTGAATTATATCCTTATTGAGTTAAAGGGACATGAGTGTGAAGAATATGTACCTGGTAAAATACGTTTGTGGCTCGACTTTGATATCACGCGCTCTATTATCCAGGATGGTACTAAATTCTATCTCCGCCCTGTATTCCACTTCTATACCGTAAGCACAACTGGAAGCCTGGCAGGTACCGTAGTTCCCAAAGAAGGTTTCCCGGTTGTAACGGTTTACAACGCAACTGATACAGCGTATGCCTTACCTGATAAAGAAGGAAGGTTTAAGTTGAGGGGACTAAAAGACGGAACCTATAATGTTTACTACAACGCATCCAATGGCTACTTCGATTCCACTATCAGAAATGTGGTGATCAAAGCACCTAATGAGACTTCTGTAGGAACTACGAAACTTCGCAAATAGCATATCCTGTTAATACACCCGAAGGAGAGCCAGCCGCGCTCTCCTTTTTTTTATCATTATCATTTCCAACCTTTTTTGTTTTTTCCTGTTGGTAAGATGACTGGCTTGGTACGGAGAAATCGGGTAAGAAAAACTTAAGCTGTTTTCAATTCAACATACCCTTAAAATTCCTTTACTTCGTAGCCACAATTTAACCACATGGCCACCAACCGGAAAGCTGCTATCGGATTTATTTTTGTTACACTGTTGATTGATATCACAGGCTTCGGGCTGATCATTCCCGTAGTTCCGCAGTTAATAGGAAAGCTATTGCACGAGTCCGATGTTAGTACCATTTCCAAGTATGGCGGCAGCCTTACAGTTGCCTATGCGATCATGCAATTTATTTGTGCACCCATATTAGGGAGCCTGAGTGATAAGTATGGAAGAAGGCCGGTGCTGCTGTTTTCTTTATTGGGTTTTGGTCTTGATTACCTGTTTGTTGCATTTGCACCTTCTATTGTCTGGCTGTTTGTGGGCCGGATCATTGCCGGGATAACAGGTGCCAGTTTTACAACAGCTTCAGCTTATATTGCTGATGTTAGCAGTCCCGAGGACCGGGCCAAAAACTTCGGGATGATCGGGGCGGCTTTTGGGATTGGATTTATTGTTGGACCACTGATTGGTGGTTTGTTGGGTGAATTTGGACCGAGGGTTCCTTTTTTTGTTGCGGCGGGCCTTGCACTCACCAACTGGTTATATGGATATTTCGTGCTGCCGGAATCGCTGGACAAGGAACACCGGAGAGAGTTTGACTGGAAAAGAGCGAATCCGTTGGGTTCTTTGCTACAGTTAAGGAAATACCCGGCCGTAAGCGGGCTGATAGGATCATTTTTCCTGATTTACCTGGCAGTGCATGCGGTACAAAGCAACTGGAATTATTATAATATAGAAAAATTCCATTGGACACCCAAAATAATCGGTATTTCATTGGGGCTGGTGGGATTGCTGGTAGGTCTGGTACAGGGATTGCTGGTTCGCGTGGTAAACCCCAAATTAGGCAATGAAAAAAGTGTATATATAGGATTGGGATTATATGGACTGGGTTTGCTGCTGTTTGCATTTGCAACACAAAGCTGGATGATGTTTGTTTTCCTGGTTCCTTATTGTCTCGGCGGGATAGCGGGCCCTGCGCTGCAATCTATCATCACAGGGCATGTACCGCGCAACGAGCAAGGGGAGTTACAGGGAGCCCTGACCAGCTTAATGAGTCTTACCACTATTTTTGGCCCGTTCATCATGAACGGTTCTTTTGCCTATTTCGTGGGTCCATCCGCGCCCTTCTATTTCCCGGGCATTGCATTTCTTATCGGTGCCATCTTCATGTTCGGCAGTGCGGTATGGGCCTATGTATCGTTGAGCCGGGAAAAGGGGCATTAGATACCCATCGGCTATTATTTCACCTGGCTGGTAAACCAACTCGCCCTTATCGCTTTCATTTCATCTGTAAGAGGTTTGCCGGTTTGTTCAAAAGGAACCAGAGTATATTGAACCTGTTCTTTCAGTGTTAACTGGGTTTGCTTTTCCACGTTCCTGTGTTTGTAGGTGACTGTTATTTTATCACCTGGCTTTTTATCAAGGATGAAATTACTAACCTCGCTGCTGTTTTTAACAGGTGTACCATCAAGTGCAAGGATCTCATCATTGATGTCGAGTCCGGCTTCATAGGCGGCGGTTCCTTTAACGGTGTTGGTGTTGATAATAAACCTGGTGGTTTCGGCAGGGCGTGATACCAAACCTGTAGCGGGTTTCCCTTCTGTTGCATTTTTAAGTTCGTACCCTGCTTTGGCAAATAATGACGCGTAGTCGATCGTTTCATGGCCGGTGATATATTTGCTGAAGAACTGCGAAGCAAACCCAGGATCGGTAATAAGTGCCAGTACTTCCTGCATGCCGGGGATGGTATAGGGGATTTCTGTTTTGCCAAAGCGTTTCCAAAGTGCCTGCATATAGGCGTCGAGGGTTTTATGGTACTTCGTTTGGAGCTCCAGATCCAGGGCCAGGGCTATGGCGGCACCGTAAGTATAATAGGAGGTGAACATATTGGCATAATTGTTTTTGTCGATGGAGACCGCCGCATCAACAAATACAGCATGGTTGCTGGCTTGTACCGGGGAATAGTATTTAGCACCTGGCGTATTAAGTTTGGTGGCCACCAACTGGGCCATAGTGGCGGTCCAATTGGCAGCAGCGTTCAATCCTGCCCTGACCAGCAATAGCGATCCATAATATTGTGTAAATCCTTCAGCACACCAAAGCTCATTACTCATATTACTTTTCTCAAAGTTGAACGGCTCCAGCGTTTTCGGGCGGATGCGCTCTACATTCCAGTTATGAAAATATTCATGGGAAAAAACGCCCAGCACGGTATTGGGGTTAAAAGAAGACGCAGGCGTTGTAATCATGGTGGAATTACGGTGTTCCATTCCATCTCCAAACACAAAGGGGTTGATGCTGGCGATAAACGTATAGGTTCCAAAATCATAGTTGGGAAATTCCCCGAATACAACTCTTTGTTCTTCCACCAGCTTCTTTACATTTTCGGCCAGTTGGTCTGCCTGCGCATCGGTGGCGGGGGCTTCCAGTCCGATACGCAGGGTAAAAGACTTGCCACCCGGGTTACTCACAGGCCATTCGCGGATAAAAAGGTTGCCAATCTTGGTGGGGGCATCCATAAAATACTGCAGGCCGGGAGCGGTAAAAGTATTGGGATCTTTGGTGGGGGCCAGCTGCGTGGCGTATATGCCCTTGTTTTCTTTGGGCAGGGTAAAGCTGATCGTAATAGGGGCCGCATCCATTCCCTTCATCCACATAAAGGTAGCCGGCATATTCAGGTGGATACTTTCCGGGTCTATACCGGCATACGTGCCATCAGCATAATTTCCATATAATGTGTAACTGATGGTTACCGTGCCTTTATGCCTGGGTACTTCATATACATCCCCGTCTATCCGGTTAACCGTAAGCGGCTTACCTGATGCATCGCTGGCACTTACATCATACACATTCTTTCCAAACTCATGCGTGGCATAGCGGCCCGGGGAAGACCTGCTCATCCTGAAAACAGCGGGCTTTGCGGGTATGCCTGTGGCGGTTAGTTCGATATGCGCTTCATGGTGAATGGCATTGGGAAAAGACACTTTATAAAAGATCTTTTGCGACCAAACAGGAGAAATAAAAACAAACAAAAGCGATACAAGCAGCCATTTTTTCATGCCAATGGGTTTTGAATGATAAACAGGATCCACGCTAAGATAAGGCAGCTGGCGCAGTTTTAACTTACCGATAAAAGAAAACAGGGGTAATGAACAAATCAATCGTAACAAGCTGATATGTATAGTTTTATAAGTATAATAACTCAACTATATTGTTTACGTTTTATTCGGATACAATCATTTTAATTAGGTTCGGAAGCATTTAACACGTACTTTTGCGGCCTTAATTTATTTACAATTTTTACAAATGGACACACAAATCACAGGAACTGTAAAGTTCTTCAACGAAGAAAAAGGTTTTGGTTTTATCAAGCATGATAATTCCAACAAAGAAACTTTTGTACATGCCAATGGCTTGGTCGATCAGATCGAAGCAAACGACAAAGTCGTTTTTGATGTACAGGAAGGACGTAAAGGCTTAAACGCCGTTAACGTGAAACGTTTAAGTTAATCACTGAACTTTCTTAACCTACTATAAGGCCATCCCGTTTTTAGCGGGATGGCCTTTTTTTTAGTCGTGAGTCGTAAGTCGTAAGTCGTGAGTCGTAAGTCAGACCGACGACCTTTGACTTACGACTTACGACTTACAACTTGCGACTCCAAACTATTTCCTTTCTTATATTTGCCACAAACCACTCACATGTCAGAAACAATGCAGCAGTTACAGGAAACCGTCTCTTTTATACGTACCATAGTGACTGCAGAAGCCAGTACGGGGATCATTTTAGGTAGTGGGCTGGGTAACCTGGCCGGGGAGATCAAGGTGGAGGCAGAAATACCTTATAACGATATTCCCCATTTCCCGGTAAGCACGGTAAAGGGGCACAAGGGGAGACTGATCTTTGGAGAGCTCGGGGGCAAAAAGGTATGGGTGATGGGTGGTCGTTTTCATTTTTACGAGGGTTATACGGCGCAGCAGGTGGCTTATCCTGTTCGGGTGATGCGTTTGCTGGGGGTTAACACCCTTTTACTTTCGAATGCGGCGGGTGGCGTTAATCCGGCGTTTAAAGTGGGCGACCTGATGATCATCAACGACCATATCAGTCTTTTTACAGTAAATCCGCTGTTGGGCAAAAATGATGATGAGATCGGAACCCGTTTTCCGGATATGAGCGAGCCATACAGTAAAGCATTGATCAGTAAGGCAAAAGAGATAGCCAAAGCCCATGATATCCTTGTTCATGAAGGCGTATACCTGGGTGTAACGGGGCCAACTTTTGAAACCCGCGCCGAATACAAGCTGATTTATATCCTGGGTGGCCACGCGGTTGGGATGAGTACCGTACAGGAAACAATAGCGGCTGTACATTGCGGGATGCAGGTATTTGCCGTAAGTGTTATCACCGATCTCGGTATCCGGGAAGAAGACAATATTATCACCCACGAAGAAGTGCTGCAGGCCGCAAAAGATGCGGAACCCAAACTAACCTTACTGTTTACAGAACTATTGAAAACATTGTAACCTGTAGTTGCTTCCGGTAAGTTTTAACGCAGTCATAGGCAGCTTACCGTTAATTTTACAGCTCATTTACACGCATGGCTTTACCGTTAGGGCAAAAGATAAGGTTTCTTGGTGTGCTGTTACTGCTCAGTAGCGGCACTGTGCTGGCGCAGAACAGGGGCCAGCAGCTAAGCGGTGGTACCGGGGTAACCTATGACAGCCAGGGAAGGCCGATTAAGAAATCTTCCGGTACGGATTCACTGCAAAGGCGCGACAGGTTTGCGGATTCCATCACTATATTTTACCGGTATTTTGATTCTACGCGGAACCGGACCATCGACTCGTCTATCAATGATTTCAGAACACGCTACCCGCTGCCTTATTATTATCATACCCTGGGCAATTATGGTACGGCGGCCCAATCGTTCTTTTTTAATCCCCTGATGAAAGCTGGTTTTGACGCGGGTTTTCACCAGTATGATATTTACAATTTCTCACTGGAGAATACAAAGTTGTACCAGACAACACGACCCTATACCGAGCTGGCCTACCTGCTGGGAAGCAAAGCAGAGCAGTTGATCAATGTTGTGCATACGCAGAATAAAAAAAGTAATTTTAATTTTTCGATGGAATACCGGTTCAGCAATGCGCCGGGTAACCTGAAGAACCAGAATGCGAGCCAGAATAATTTCCGGTTTACTTCGCATTACCAGACCCTCAATAAAAAATACGAGGCCTTTCTCATCTATTTCTCTAACAAAAGTGCCTCATCCGAGAACGGCGGGTTGCAGGACAATTCCAAACTGGATAGCCTGGCACTGAATGATCCTTTTGAACTGGAAACCAGAATGGGTGTGGCCGGAACCGCGGGCAGGAACCCTTTTAATACCGCTGTTAAGACGGGTAATATTTATAAGGATGCGACAATCCTGTTGAGGCATCACTATGACATAGGAACCAAAGACTCATTGGTAACGGATTCCGTTACCTACAAGCTGTTTTATCCCCGGCTGCGCATAGAGCATTCCTTACAATATACCAATAGCAGTTATAATTTTTTTGATTACAATGTTGATTCATTGCATTCATCGCGTTATCTCCGCTATTTCAATTTTGATCTTTATAAGGATACCTTGTTTTACAGGGATGCGTGGAAGAATATCACCAATGAGTTCAGCCTGATCTCTTTCCCGGAAAAAACAAACCTGAGCCAGTTTGTAAAAGCGGGCATTGCTTTGCAGAATCTGAAAGGTGTATTCGATTCCGTGGGTGCAGGAGCGTTGTATTCGGTTAACCTATATAATATTTCCATACTGGGTGAATACCGTAACCGTACACGTAACCAGGTATGGGATATCGAAGCAAGGGGGCAGCTATATGTAAACGGGGCCAATTCGGGTGATTACGATGCATTCATCAGTATGAAGCGGATGTTGGGTCGCAAGCTGGGATACCTGAATTTGGGTTTCCAGAATGTGAACCGGTCACCTTCCTACCTGCTGAATTCAGCAAGCAGCTTTCCGATCAGTAACCGTACCGCTTTTGGGAAGGAAAATATAATCAGATTTTTTTGGGCATACGAGAACCCGCGCAATGGATGGAAGTTGGGCGGCGAATATTTTGCGGTGAGTAACTATATGTATTTCGACAGTTTTTTTTCCGCAAAGCAGGAGGCGACACTATTCAATATCCTTCATCTGAATGCCGAGAAGAAATTCAGGCTTTCGCGTTTCTGGAACTGGTACACAGAAATACACCTTCAGCAAACCACCGGACAGCCGCCCGTAAACATCCCGTTACTGGTAACACGGAACCGCATTGCTTTTGAAGGAAACTTTTATAAGAACCTGTTTGTATCAACCGGCATCGAGATGATTTATAATACGGCTTACAAGGCTGATAATTATTCGCCTTTCCTGGGCCGCTATTTTGTTCAAAACACCAACAGGATCAGCAACCGGCCTGATATTAATGCGTTCTTGCATTTCCGCATCAAGAGCTTTAAAGGTTTTTTGCGCGTGGAGAATCTTAATACGTTGAATACCAAAAGCTTCTCTTTTAACAAACCCAACTTTATGGCTACGCAATACCCCGGTCCCGCACTATGGATACATGTAGGGGTTTGGTGGAATTTTGTGAATTAGTGCTATCTTTGCATTATGAAAAGGTTATTCGCCACCTTACTGGCCCTTATTTACTTTTCCGTTAGCAGCGGGATGGTAATGAATATGCATTATTGCATGGGCAGGTTAAGTTCGGTGAAGCTGGCTGTTCTGCCTTCTGCCAACTGTGCCTGTGGCAAAAAATCTGAGAAGAAAGGCTGCTGCAAAACCGAAGTTAAGGTGGTGAAAATAGAAGACGCCCAGCAGAAATCTGTTGCAGCCGATGTATTTTTCCCCTTAACAGTCGCGGTTCCGGTATCTCATCTTAATCTTTTACTGGCTTCATTTTATACTACGCAACTATCCGTTGCTTCACCGGCCCATGCGCCTCCACCGCTATCCGAACAGGATACCTATCTGCGGAACTGTGTTTTCAGGATTTGATCTGGTTGGGTAATTGACCAATGGGTTATTTGCTCAATGGCCCAATGGCTTAATGGCTAATGGCTTAATTGTTTAACTGTTTAATTGCTTTATTGTTATCGGGCTAGTTGTTTGCAAACAACCTCTTACAATAAAAGTTTAACCATTCAGCAATTCAACAGTTAAGCAATTCAACAGTTAAGCAATTCAACAGTTCAACAATTCAACAATTAAACAATTCAACCATCATGAAAACACTTACTTATTATATAACCGCATCTTTTCTACTGATTTCTATTTTTTCTTTTGCACAGGTAAAACCTACTGGGGTGGTTTCTGAAACTATTAAAGTATCGGGTAACTGCGGGATGTGCAGGGGGCATATTGAAAAAGCGGCTAAAGAAGCCGGTGCCAGTTATGCAGCATGGAATAAAAGTACCAAAATACTCACGGTTAAATACGATGCCGCTACCACCAGTAACAGGAAGATACAGGAACAGGTTGCCAGGGCAGGGTATGATACCAAAGACGTAAAAGGCGATGATAAGGCTTACAACGAGCTGGATGCCTGTTGCAAGTACGATCGTAAATCAGCTCCTAAGAACTAGGTCGTTATTTTATTTTCTCCAGCACCCATGGTTCATAAATGATGGGTTATGGGTGCTTTTAAATTTATTTATATGAAAAAGCTCATTGTTATTATAGCCATATTCTTGGTGGCCGGTGTGGAGGCGCAGGTTACGAAAGCCAGTTTACAGGCCAGCGGTCTTACCTGTGCCATGTGTTCCAAGGCAGTCTATAAAGCCCTTTCAGGCGTTTCTTTTGTTGAAAAGGTTACGGCCAATATCCAGCAATCTACTTATGCCATTAGTTTTAAACCCGGCGCCAAGGTAGATTTCGACGCGTTAAGTAAAGCGGTAACAGATGCCGGGTTTTCGGTATCCATGTTGAAAATCACTACTCATTTTAACGATACCAAAGTACAGAACGATACTCATATCACGCTCAACGGGCAAACCTTTCATTTTCTGAATGTCAGCCCGCAAATACTGAACGGTGATAAAACAATTACCCTGGTAGACAAGAATTTTGTTACTGCAAAAGAGTACAAAAAATACAGCCGTTTTACTACCCTGAAATGCTATGAAACCGGTGTGATGGAAAACTGCTGCCATAGCACAGATGCGAAAGCTACCAGCGGTGCGAGGGTGTTTCATGTTACCGTATCATGAACCGTGAATCGTGAATCGTGAGACGTGAGACGTGAGGCGCGAATGCTTGGTTTTAATTACGGTTCACGATTCACGGTTCACGTCTCACGTCTCACGCCTCACGTCTCACGGTTCACGCCTCACGAAAAAACCGAACAACAATGAAAATGCGAATCTTATTGGTAAGTCTATTTTTCTATTGCACTGCCATCCATGCGCAGGAGCTGTATGTATTTTCGGAGCCTGCAAGTAATATGCCGGCCCACTCTGTAGCTGTGAAGCAAAGCTTTAAGGGGCTGAGCGATAAGCAAACCGGGGCAAACAACAGTCGGTATACCACTGAAATCATGTTGGGAGTGAATAAAAACCTGATGGTGCATGGGCTAACCGGTTTTTCAAATATGTATTCCAGCCACCTGCGATGGGAGAGTGCAACTTTGTATGCCAAATACCGTTTTCTATCGCATGACGCATTGTACAGCCATTTCAGAATGGCGGCCTTTGCGAAAGGAACTGCCAGCAGGAATAAACCGGTATACCAGGAACTAAGCCTGGATGGCGATCAGAGTGGCGCGGGGGCGGGGCTTATAGCCACCCAGTTGATGCACAAGCTGGCCATTTCTACTACCTTAGGTTTTTCCGTTGCGTCGGAAGTATTGAGAACCACGGGGGGCCGGCCGGAAGTAAATATTACTCCCCGGGGTGCTTTTGATTACTCTTTGTCGGCCGGATACCTGGTGCTGCCGGCCGTTTACAAGAGCTATAACCAAACCAACCTGAACCTGTATGTTGAGTTGCTGGGGCAAAGAACGGTAAATCCCAGGTATCATTATATCGACCTGGCACCCGCTGCCCAACTGATCTTTAACAGCCAGGCAAAACTGAACCTGGGCTATCGTTTCCAGCTCAACAGCAATATGTACCGGATGGCGGAAAGAAGCTGGATGGTGAGTTTTGAGTGGTTGTTTTTGAACTAATGTTTCAGGGCACGTTTCTTGATCATACCGCCTTTTGTATCTTTTACGCTGTTCATTACAACAAAAGAATTGGGGTCAATCTTTTGGATTTCGATGTTGAGCTTGTTGAGCTCGAGACGGGTTACAACAGTGTAAATGATATCAATATCTTTTCGTTCGCCATGACTGCCGAACCCTCGCTTTCCTTTATAGATGGTAATGCCGCGCCCCAGTTTTTCAACGATCATGGTTCTCATTTCATCGCTATGGGAGGAAATAATGGTAACGCCGGTATATTCTTCTATTCCCTCAATTACAAAGTCAAGTGCTTTGGAGGCAACCAGGTAGGTGATCATGGAATACAAAGCCGTTTCGATTGACAGGAGCCAGGCGGCGATGGAGAATATGAAAATATTGATGATGATAATGATGTCGCCAATGGTAGTACCGAACTTACGGCTTAAAAATATTGCCAGCACCTCTGTTCCGTCAATAACCGCGCCTCCCCTTACCGAAAGCCCTATTCCCAGGCCGAGGAAGAAACCACCAAATACCGCCACCAGCAGCTTGTCGTGTGTTACCTCGGGAAAATGAACAAAAGCCACACAAACGGCGAGTCCTGTAATGGCAATGCCGGTTTTTACGGCAAAGTTTTTACCTATCACTTTATAGCCCAGAAAAATAAAAGGAATATTCACTAATACGATCAAAACATACAGGGGTATGTTGCTTAATTCGGCGGTCAGCAGGGAGATACCTGTTGCACCGCCATCAATAAAATTGTTGGGTAATAAAAAACTTTCAAGGCCGAATGCGGCCGAGGCAATACCGGTAGCCATTAATACCACATCTTTCAACATCCGGAAAGCCGTGATTTTTAATTCCCGGAAACCTTTTGCCAGCGCATAATCGGAATAGGCTTCCTCTTCCGCTTTTGCCGGAAGTATGGTATTGTATATTATCTTTTTCCAGACTGAATTCATGAATTAATTTGAAAATGAGTCAATTTGAAAATTTGAAAATTGGAAAGAGGGTTTGAAAGTTCAGGTATCTGATTTTCAAATTGCCACATTTTCACATTTTCAAATTAAATTTACTTTTCGAAATAGGCCAGGCTGCCGCCCACCCATTGTTTATCCTGGTTGTATCTTACACCAATCATTTTTCCCTTGCTTAGCCTTGCCAGGTTGTTGGTAGGTATGGGTCTTGCGTCGCCCTCTTTCCAGAAGTAGAAGATACGCAATTCCGCTTTGGCCGGAACATCCGGGGTAATGATCACATCGGCATACTTTACTTTACGCTGAAGGATCCAATTTTGCGGATCTGTAACCTTATCGATATCTGCCCGGGTAATATCTATCACAACGCCCTGCCCCGCGAAAGAAAATAAGGGTTTTAGCACATAATTTTCCAGGTCACCCGGTATTTCTTTCACATCACTGAGAAACCTGGTTTCGGGCACATAGGGATGCTGGATAAAAGGAAGTGTATACTTGCTGATGCGATAAAACCAGTTGGGGTGTGGTACCCATTCCACCTCAAGTTCTTCCAGCAAAAGTTTTCCTTTTTCGCGGATATCAGCTGACTGCTGCTGAAGGTCATCAAATATGACACGGTTATAGATACGGGATACCGGGATCTTTTTTCCTTCTTTTTCGTAGAATAATTTTTTCCCTTCCTGTATCAGTTCTGTAAGACAAACCACAGGGATACCGGTGTAGTCTGTTGTACAATAGAAATCGATCCTTGTTTTTTGCTGATGCGGCAGGAGTTCAAGCAGGATCACCTGCTCAGGTGAGTGTGGTCCGAGGATCACTTCTTTCAGCAATGCTTCATATTTTTCTTCGGAGAGATCGTGCAGGTATGCCGCGTAGTTGTCGGGAATATCAAAATGCTTCCGGGTTACCAGGTCGTGCCAGATCTGGTAGGCGAACAGGGTGGGGAAGCCCTGCATTTCAATCAGCTGCGGCTCAAGTTCCCCTGTTTCATTTTCACAGATACCAAAGTCAAACGCTATAAAATGCGTGTGCCCGTTTTCATTCGGCACTTTTACATTGTCGAGGATCGCGTTTTCGGTAAGCGTTTTGAAGTCGGGCCGGGTAATCACATCCACAATGCTTTCGCAGGCCGATAGTATTTTCTCTTTGAATTTCCTGTCAACAAATACCGGTGTTTCAGCCACCCTGAATTCGATAGCACCGGGATGTTTGGCATTAAGCTCGGCCAGGAAAGATTGGTATTTTTCCGAAGTGAAATTGTTGTTGAATCTTGTTCTGAGTGCTGGAACCATGTAGTTCAATTTGAAAATTTAAAAATCGGAAATTTGGAAATTGAAACAACCGGCAGACAAGATGGATTTTATACTGCCGTTACAAGTTCCTGGATGGCATAGTTTAGGAAATTGGGTAATACATGCGCATAGGTCCACATGATCTTGTTAGGATCCTGTAATTGCTCCACCATACTGATCCATTTGGGTTCGCCATGGTTCTCAATAACGGTTTGTTTCTTGTCTTCCCGTTGCAGGTACATACTCATGCCACTGGAGTCCGCTTCAGGATGGAACTGGGTTCCCAGGAAATAGTTATTGAAGCGGATGGCCATGATCGCCCTTTCATAGGGAATATGGGGCCGGTTTTTTTCTATGGCCAATATTTTGGCACCCATTTGCCTGAGCCTCGCATGATCCGGTTCTATCACCTGGTAATCGCGGCTGTCAACACTGTAAAACGGGTCCCTAAGGCCATCAAAAACGGGCTCCTGCCTGCCATCTTCCATCATGTGTATCGGAAAAACGCCAAATGCGGTGGACCTGCGTTTGCAAACGGTTCCTACGCGGTAATGCCGGCAGATGAGTTGAAAGCTGTGGCAGATAAAGAATACATGCTTTTTAGGAAAGCCATCAGCACTGCGGTTCCATTTTTCCATGCTTTCCACCCAGTTGAAAAACCGTTTTTCCCACTCAGTACCCTCTGTATCCAAAGGTGAGCCCGGCCCCCCGCTGGAGATATAGACATCATAAGACGTGTCAGGGATTTCTCCTTTAAGCCTCACATCAAACTCGTCGTATACCACATTGAACTGGTTGGCCTCGCCCCACTGGTGAACAATGTCGCGCAGGCAACGCATACCCTGGTTGGCAACCCCCTCGTACAGGTCGAGTATGGCGATACGAATGGTTTGTTTTTCGATCCAGTTCATGCGGGTAAAAATACGTCTTTTTGAAAAAACGCCCTATCCGGGCACCGGATAGGTTTTCCACACCAGGGCTGGACAGGGCATACAGAGAAACTATGTACTTAAAAGTAACTCAGATTGGTTTTGGGGCTCAGGTTCAGCAAGGTGTGATACATCAGCAGGATCGTGTCCGCAATATCCTTTTTATGCAGCATTTCAACCGTAGTGTGCATATAACGGAGCGGCAGGGATATCAGCACAGACGGGCATCCATCGTTTGCATAGGCGAAGCTGTCCGTATCGGTTCCTGTGCTGCGGCTGAGGGTTCTGAACTGTACCGGAATCTTGTTCTTTTCCGCGGCATCTTCCACGATCTTTAATAGTTTGTTGTGTATGGCCGGCGCATACGCAAGCGAAGGGCCTTTACCACACTGAATATCGCCTTCTACTATCTTACTGATCATGGGCGTATTGGTATCATGGGTAACATCGGTAATGATGGCAATATCGGGTTTAAGGCGCCTCGCGATCATTTCAGCACCGCGCAGTCCTATCTCTTCCTGAACAGCGTTCACTACATACAATCCAAAAGGTAATTTTTTGTGGTTTTCTTTCAGCATCCGGGCAACTTCCGCAATCATATACCCACCCACGCGGTTATCAAAAGCGCGGCCAATGATAAAATCATACGCGAGCTCATCATATCCTTCCTCGTAGGTTACTACCGCCCCGATATGGATACCCAGGGCTTCTACTTCCTTTTTGGTTCTGGCACCACAGTCCAATGAGAGATTATCCACTTTCGGGTTGGGTTCTTTCTGTTCGGGGTTGCTGAGACGGGTATGGATGGCGGGCCAGCCAAACACCGCTTTAACAGGGCCTTTCTTGCCATGTATCCACACTCTTTTAGCGGGAGCTACCTGGTGATCCACGCCCCCGTTTCTTTTCAGGTAGATCAAGCCCTGTTCATTAATATAGTTCACAAACCAGCTGATCTCGTCGGCATGCGCCTCAATTACCACTTTAAAAGGCGCATCCGGGTTAATTACACCTACCGCCGTACCATAGGGATCGGTAATGAAGGTATCCACATACGGCCTGATATATTCCATCCACAGTTTCTGCCCCTTGCTCTCAAAACCAACAGGGGAGGGGGTATTGATATAGTTCTTTAAAAAATCGAGCGACTTGTCAGTCAGTACCTGTTTTCCTTTCGTGTTCTTTGCCATAGGTCTTAGTTTAAGAATGAGAAGCTAATGATGCCGCAGATCGCTTTTACCAGCATCAGTCCGTCAATGATTGCAAGATAATAGAGAATGCTTTTACGTTGGTGCAATGAATAGGCAACAATTATCAACAAAACAAAGGGGATTATGTTTATGAATATCAGCCATAGCGGTAACTGCCTGATAACGGTTACTGTGATGAAGGTACCCAATCCGGCCAGGGTAAGCGGTATAAGTATGTAAAAGATGGTTTTTCTTAATCCGAGTGCTACCACAAAGGTCTTTACCTGTTGATTATGGTCTGCCGCATAATCCTTTACATCAAACATGATACATAGCATGGAGATGTACATGAAATTCTTGGTAAAAAGAAGAAAGCTGATGATATTGGGCGTATAGGGAGCATGCCCCTCAATGCTTTTCCATAACCCGGGATATACGGTAACCGCGCCTGCCCATACAAACCCTATTACGAAGGGTTTCAACCAGCCTGGTTTCCTAAGGTTAAAACCGGCCAGATTGGGCTGGATGCTTCCATAATACAAAGCCCCTGCGAATGGGAAAACAACCAGCAGGCACCATTGTAAGGGGCTGATGGCAGACAGGTTGGTATACAATATCCCGGCAAACTGAATAAAAATGATCGCGAAAACGATCGTGAGCAGCACCTGAGAAGCCAGTATGGGCCTGCGATGTATGATATACCAGGCGGTTCTTTTGTTGGTGGGGTTGCTGCTTTTTTCAGCTATGTAAGCATGGGTATAGTATAGCACGGTTGCAACAAAGGCGAAAACATAATAAGCGGGCTGGTTAAGCGGCAGGCGTTGCTGTATGCTGGATTCGATGGAGAGGGCTATGACACAGATACCATAAAAATAGTTTCCGAAAAAAAGGGATCGTATCCATCCATTCAAGGCTGCTATTTTAAAAGGATGATATTCTCGGTTGTGATCGTATCGCTGATATTATTGGCTTTGTCTTTCAGCCAGAATTTAAAGTAGGCGGTATCGGTTTTACCCCCGCAGCCCGAGATGGTATTGTAGCCCTGTACATTGGCATTATAGCCAAAGCCTATTTCCAGTATGCCATCCAGGTTGCTCGTTGGCGTAAAATCAGGTACTCTGCTGGCGGCGGTAAATTGTACACCGGGAGTGGTAGGGCATACGCGTGAGAATTTCTGTACCCATAAAGTGTCCTGAATATCGCCTTCTTTATCGGTAAAATGTATCTGGAACAGCAGTACAGACCCTGTGGAAAGGGTGGTGGAACTGATGCTCTTGATTGAGATCTGGGGTTTGGTAGTATAGGTATCTTTGCTGCAGCCGGAAAAGATTGTCGCAATAAGCCCCAGTATCAATAATTTTGTCTTCATTCTGTTTTTCACTTTCCAATCAAATTTAGTTAAAACATTACAATACCCTGCTGTGCTACCGATGGATGTTAACAATATTTTCTCTGTTTCACCCGGTTCTTTCGCCAGCCAGAGCCTGGAAACCTGCCATTACCAGTACAACCATAATGCCGTATACCGCCAATGGTGCGAATTACAGGGCTATAAACCCGTCGATGATAAGACACTTACGTCGATACCCGCGCTGCCTATTTCTTTTTTTAAGACCCATCCCATCATCACCACCTCTTTTGTTCCTGAATTCGTATTTGAAAGCAGCGGTACCACGCAAACGGTCAATAGCCGCCATGCGGTTAAGGACCTTGCTATATACCGAAAAAGTTTTACAGCGGCATTCCGGATGTTTTACGGGGATGAAAAGGACTGGTGCATACTGGGTTTGCTGCCCTCTTACCTGGAACGTAAGACCTCTTCGCTGGTGCTGATGGTAGATGAGCTGATAAAGGCCGCCGGACATCCTAAAGGAGGATTTTACCTGGATGAATGGGAAAAATTGGCTGATACCCTGGTAGAGCTGGAAGGAAACGGTCAGAAAACGCTGCTCATAGGGGTAACTTTCGGCTTGCTGGATTTTGCCGCCGCACATCCCCAGCGCCTGCAACACACCATTGTAATGGAAACCGGCGGTATGAAGGGGCGGCGAAAAGAGCTCACCCGGGCTGAAGTTCATGAGCTGCTGCAAGCCGGATTTGGCGTAGACAAAATCCATTCTGAATACGGGATGACCGAACTCCTGAGCCAGGCTTATTCTGCCGGTGAGGGGCGGTTTGTCTGTCCACCTTGGATGAAAGTGCTGGTAAGGGATGAAGAAGACCCCCTGTTGGTTCGCGAATCGGGCACCGGCCTTTTGCAGATAATAGACCTGGCCAACCGCTACAGTTGTTCCTTTATTGCTACCGAGGATGTGGGAAAAGTGTATGATGATGGCAGTTTTGAGGTCTGGGGCCGCCTGGATAACTCGGATATCCGGGGTTGCAGCCTATTGGTTGTGTAAAATTTCGTTTGTGTACAATTTGCCCTTATATTTGCAGCCCTGAATAATTAGTAATGATCAATTACTAATTATTAATTGAACTGCCTAGGTGGCGAAATTGGTAGACGCACTGTGTTCAGGTCGCAGCGTTCGCAAGGATGTGCTGGTTCGAATCCAGTCCTGGGCACCAAAGCCCGTTGATGATCTCAACGGGTTTTGTTTTATATGTCATTTTACTGGTAGTAAATCGTCTCAAACTGCTGATTCTCATTCTCATCCTCGCCAGCACCTTGGTCGTCAATCCTCTCACCCACCATCTGCTTCATAGGCTCTTCTCTGGTAAGTTCAGGTATGTAAACGTGCATTAGCGAGGTCCGCAGCCACTTTAGCTTGCTCTTGTAGGAGAAAAAAATCGGTTTATACAGCGTGATCCGTAACAGGCTGGCGATAAGGGCGAGGTTTTCGATTTTATAATTGACACTGTCAGAAAGGATAGTAATATCTTCAATATTGAGATTATCAAAAGCAGCAACGAACCTAGGGTCGTCAAATCTCAGAAGCAAATCGATAAGCTGTGGTTCATTGACCGCAATAGTACGCATATAACGTTTAATCTTTTGCTTAGTACCCGGAACTACATAATTATACAGTTTGATTTTAGGAATAATTGACTGCTGTTTAAGGAATTCGACAACAACCTGAACCTGCATCATCTCGTCACGGAACTTTTTCGCTTGGTCAAGCCCCTGGAAGTTATCGATGACAAAATCGTTATTTTCCACACATTCGACAGCCAGGAAATACTCCCAGATCGACCTGTGCGCGAACTTGTACATACTTTGCGCATCTGTAGTGAGCAGCGACTTCGACTTCATTTCAAGGTCGTCGAGCTGTATGCCGTTTGCCTTACTGATTTCCTCAATCTCCTCAACCGATAAAGTAAGACCGTTCTTTTTACAGATAGCCCATTTCCGGTAGATGGCCACGGCTACTACCTTGGAGAACTTCATCAGGTTGGCTACGAAATCTTCCCTTTCCTCTTCGGTCAGTTTAATCCGGTTCGCTTCTCTTGCTATCCATCGTTCCACAAGTGCTTCATAGACCTGGAACGTATGCTTGTACCGGAGGTTCAGGTCCGTCAGTTCATCGATATAGGACAACAGCATGGGGCGTACCATCAGACTGGGGCTTTTCGCAACGATGTCATAGGCTCGATTTCTTTGCGCACGATTAAAGATCGAAAAGTATCCGTACTTCTGTTTCAGGAAAATGCCGATTTCTTCATCCGAAAATGGGGACACGTACCATTTGGTTATTTCGTGGAAACCGCCTTCCAAATAATGTCTGCGTATCTTGGTAACAATCGGGTCGCTATTAGTGTCAGGGAAAAATTGCGTGCGGGCTGAAATCACAACATACCGGAAATTCTGCACGACACCAATGATCTCATCAAGACGGTCTCGCCAGCCGTCCCGGGCTTTATTATCCTCGTCAAATGCGTCGAGCAGAAGAATAGTGTTTCGTTCACTATTCGCCTTCTTTATACGCTCTATTTCATCGAATGTGCTGCCATGTGCAATGGGTAGTAATCGGATATCGTACTTTCTGTTGAACTTAGCGATATATTTTATGTACAGATTAATTAAAAACGTTGTCTTACCCATTCCGGATTCAGCTAGTACGAGGTAAAACCGTGAACTGTTCTTAGGCGTAAATACTTTGTCAATGAACCACGACAGGCCATCCAGTTCAAGATCATTGACGTTCTTTCCTTTTGTCCTCCGATCATCCGGTATTCTGGACCTGATGGTTGTTGGAACATATACGTCTCTCGAGGCATTGATATCGTCGTAGCTGAAGTAAGGGTGCAGGTCTGCGGCATTCCTGCTGTACTTGTAATGTTCCACTACTTTTTTGATAAGAAAAGTTATCAGGAACATGATCAGGAAGGAGAGAAGACAGGCAATCCAGTCGGCTAGCCGGATATTGAATAAAAAGAAAGCAAGATCCTTCACTGGAGCGATAAATGATTCGGGTTTCATAGGACAAGTTTTTAGTATGAGAGATATACATTCCTGTCAAACTTTTTGATTCTTCTACAAGTTCGTGCATTACATTTTGTTTAATATAGCGATCAGAATGTATTTGTCCTGGCTTAAAATCTACCAGTCATCGATGCAATTTTCCGTTACCTTTGCATACTGAAAAGACCACAGCAACGGGCTGTGGTCTTTTTAGTTGTCGTAAGATCTGTGTTGTAAACGGTGAGCTCTTATTTTATCAAGTCCTTTTTTGGTTTGACAATAGGGAACCGAGTAGATGGAGTTAATTACAAAATGAGCTTTGTAAAAAAATTATTCCTTAAATACTAACTTCTGGCATTAACTACTCCCTGAAAAGACATCGGATCCCGCGAAGTACTGATTACCTGCATAGACGCGGTTCCGTCGGGGAATATGGTGAGCATCATCTGTTGTATTTTGTTAACGTCCCTGGGCCTGATGTTGATATCCCATCCGCCCTTTTTCCGGTTGGTAACCTTATAATCAAAGTTCGTGGAAGTGAATGACAACGGCGATTCCGATGATCCGATGGACGCCGTGAAGGAGGGTCCGAAGAATGGCAGATTGGAAATTAAGCTGTCGGTCGTGACTTTCACCGTGTAATATCCCGGCGATTGCATATCCGGTCTTATATTTCCTCTCAGCGGTTGAATCGACTGTACACTGAACGTATATCCTTTACGGAGAACCAATTGTTCTGTAGACTGGGCACGTACACCGGGAGAAAAAGGCAGGTGCACAGGTAAATAATGAGGGTTGCCCATGCGAACCTGGAAACCCTGCGTAACGAAGCGAAATGTTCAGTTGAATAATACATGGAAGAGCTGTTGTATTATTACCAACAAGCACCAAAACCGTACCAGGCCTCGTTAGCGTTTTGTGAAATTGTCTTAATTAAGTAAGCGGCTGTACTATTGCCTGGCCCACAAAAAGGGTTACACCAGTGGTTTATACTAATTTGCCGGGTATAACTACAACTACTTATGACAAAAGAAGAAAGAATAGAAAAGTCGACAACCAGGATATTCAAAGCCATTTTTCCCGACAGTACCAATCATTATAATACACTCTTTGGTGGTACGGCCATGCACCTGATGGATGAAGTGGCTTTTATTACGGCTACCCGGTATTCAAGAAAAAGAGTAGTTACGGTGTCATCAGACCGGATCGATTTTAACCAGCCCATTCCCGCGGGAACCATTATCGAACTGATCGGCAAGGTAGATCATGTTGGCAATACCAGCCTAAAGGTGCGGGTCGAGATTTTTATTGAGGAGATGTACAGCGAAAAAAGGACAGAAGCGATTACAGGCACTTTCACCTTTGTTGCCATTGACGAAAATAAAAAGCCTGTATCGGTAGACTGACACAGGCTGACAAAGAGCAGGGTTGTCTTTATCCCATTACATTAAACATCCAGCGAATACCAAAGCGGTCTTTGCAGGTGCCCCAGTATCCCCAGAATTCAGCATGCGGAGCCACCGATTCGGATCCGCCTTCAGATAGTTCCTGGTACAGCCTGTCGGCTTCCTGTTTTGTGTCGGGATATAAGCTGATGGTAACATTATTCCCTTCCACCAGTTTATGCCCCATGCTTTCCAGCGTATCCGTTCCCATCAGTTGCGTACCTCCCAATATCGGAAGGGCGATGTGCATGATTCTGTTTTTCTCCTCTTCCCTAAGATTCGGTACTTCGGCGCCGGGCGGCGTATCCGTCATCCTGAAGCGGGCGGAAAATTCCGTTCCGAAAACCTTTTTGTAATGGTTGAATGCTTCTTCGGCATTACCCGCAAAATTTAAATAAATAGCTACACTGGCCATAATCGTTGGTTTGAATTTGTACTGTAGTTGGTTAATGTTACCCGAAATTACCTGTCTTCCCGTCAAAAAGGGAGGGTGAACAGGACTAAAAAGGGGCATTTCGCGACAGAGAGACTGTACAATATCAAATCCTGGGGAGCAGTATGTGCCGGCCTACCGCATCAATTTCTCCAATGCTTCCTTTCCGGCCTTATTATCCGGGTTGAGCTCCAGGGATCTGCGGTACATCCTGATCGCTTCGGTTTTATTACCTGTAAAAGCAAGTGCCTCTCCATAACTGTCAAACGTGTTAAAAGCTTCCGGGAACCAAAGCGTATTTTGTTTCAGTAAGGCAAGCGCATGCACAAGATGTTTTTTATAGGTTGCCGCATACAGCAATTGCAGCCCGAGTTCATTCATATCATCTTCACTTAAGTGGTAACGGATCGTATCCCGCTGCAGTTTTTCCAATATTTTCATCGCCGCTTGAGGTCCTCCCGCTGCCAGTGCAAACGCATAAGGACGGACGAGTGAAATCTTGCGGTTAACCAGCGGTTGTCCGGTAAGAATATTCATCGCATTCATCCCATGGCGGTACAGGTTCGTGCCAAACTGATGATCAAACGCGATGACGGTATGCTTTTTTGAGATATTGCGGAGAAAAATGCTTAAGCCACCCGGCACTCCGCCGCCGTGCCATACGATCTTTCCCTGGGTGCTGTCCTGCATAATAAACCACCCCAAACCATAAAAGGCTTTTCCTATGCCACTTTGCGCATTTGCCGGATAGCCGTTATTCAGTACCGCTGGTGTAAACGCCTCTTGCAATGAGGATACTGTTAATAATTTACCGGAATACAGTGCCTGGTCAAAGGCCAGCATGTCGGCTGTCGTTGTCAGAATATTACCCTGCCCTACAAACCCGCTCATGTTATAGGAGCGCCAGCGATTCTTTTTCAGGCTATCCGCTATTTCCCTTTTCGTGGAAAACAGGAACGGGTATTCATAATTTATTACACGGTCGGTGAACTTCAAAACCTTATCATTTAAAAAGTAACTATGCTTCATACCTGCTGCCATGAAAATGTTTTCACGAATGAATTTTTCAAAAGATATCCCTGACACCTTTTCGATCACCAATGCAAGCAGGCAATAGTTTGTATTGGAATAGGCCCATTTTTCCCCGGGCCGGAACGGCAGCATTTTTTTCCATTGGATGAGCGACGGTATGATATCGGCATTGGTAAAGATATTCCCCGGCTTTTGCTTTATTTCCGCTTCATAAAGATCATAATCCGGTAATCCTGAAGTATGCGTAAGCAAATGACGAATGGTGATACCGGGGTAGGGGAAACTGTCGAGGAAGACATTTACTTTGGTATCCAGCTGGAGCAGGTTTCGCTCTTTTAGTTGAAGGATAGCGGTTGATGTGAGGGTTTTGGCAACTGAACCCAGCGTATAAACAGAACCCGATCGGGCTTCCCTCCCAACTGATTTGCTGTACACCGGTTTCCCATTCCCAGCCACCAGCATGGACCCCGAAAACTGGTCTAGTTTGTGCAGCGTGGTGATTAAACTATCAAGCCTGGCGGGTTGGGCAATGGCATTGGAGCATGCCAGGAGCAGAAGGAGGATAGGAGCTGTTTTCATGAGGCCAAAACTACCCTGGTTCGTAACCCAAACCTTATTTTTGATCTTTGGAATAGCTAAAGAAAGCTTTAGATTTAACTATGGGAACAACGGAAGGGCCATTTTTTGAGGTCAATCAAAGGTTTAAAGTAGATCGGAGCAGTAACACAATTTATGACCGCAAACGGAGTACGCGCTACCGGCTGGAGCCGAGGCTGATGCGGCTGCTTTGTCTTCTTGCCGACAATGGTGGTGAGGTAGTATCCAGGGAAGCCATTATCAAAGAAATATGGGATGATTACCCGGGAGCAGATGACGGTCTGAATCAGGGAATTTCCCACTTGCGCAAGGTGCTGGAGGATGAGAACCGATCCATCATCCGTACCGTTCCAAAGATCGGTTATGTGTTCGACGGACTAACCCCGGTCCAACCCGCGGCCCAGGAAATAATCACCAGCGTCCAGCCCGCAAGGAAAAATCGGTGGGGCTATATCGTCGTCTTTTTGCTTTTTTGTGTCATCTGCTTTATTGCGTGGATGTTTCTTGCCAGGAATCGATCCAATGAACGGATTACGGATGACCGGAGAATCTCGGCTATCGATGAAGCCAGGCAATATTTTAAAGAAGATCAAAAGCAGGCGGAAGACAGCCTTGTAATGGTGCGTGTTCAGCTATTGAAATTCGCTAACCTCCATATCCGGGATATTAACAACAAAGCAACTGAAGATTCGATGGAATACTGGAACCAGGCACAGACAAGGTTGATGGACAGGGCAGCGGCTGCAAAATTTTCACTGGATAGTTTACGGAATAAATTAAAGCCCTGAGGAGCCTGTCGCTCCGGCCGGGCTTTGTAAAATACAAATTCAATACATTTGACTACCCAACTTTAATGGATAGCCATGCCAGCAGATACACTCAGATTGAATCATACAGTAAGCGATAAAGACCATTTCGATGCAATCGTAGTAGGTTCCGGTATCAGCGGCGGATGGGCGGCCAAAGAGCTATGCGAAAAAGGGTTGAAAGTGCTGATGCTCGACAGGGGTGCTACCGTTACCCACCCGGTATATCCCACCGCAAACAAAGACCCCTGGGAGTTCACACACCACAACAGGTTGTCGAATGAGGATAAAAAAGACCATACTGTACAAAGCAGGCATTTTTCCTACAGGGAAGACAATAAGCAGTTCTATGTTAACGACAGGGAGAATCCTTATGACGAGATCAGCCGTTTTGATTGGATCCGGGGTGATATAGTTGGCGGAAGATCGCTGTTATGGGGCCGGCAATGCTACCGTTGGAGTGATCATGAGTTTGAGTCGAACCTGAAAGACGGTCACGGTGTTGACTGGCCCATCCGTTACAAGGACCTGGCAAGCTGGTATGATTATGTGGAAGGCTATATAGGTGTTAGTGGTAATAAAGATGGGATTGAGTCACTGCCTGATGGCGTGTTTCAGCCGCCTTTCGAAATGAATTGTGTCGAGAAGGACTTAAAAGAACGCATTGAATCGAAGTATACAACGCGGAAACTGATCATGGGCAGAACGGCCAATCTAACGGCACCGGTGGAGGGGCGCACGCAATGCCAGGCCCGGAACCTTTGTCACCGCGGATGCCCGTTTGGTGCCTATTTCAGTACCAATGCCAGTACCCTGCCCGCCGCTATTACAACCGGTAACCTAACGGTGCGGCCTCATTCACTGGTGGTGAAAGTTATGTATGATGATACATCTGGAAAAGCGACAGGGGTTGAGATCATCGATACCGAAACCAGGAAGACAGCACAGTTTTTTGCACGGATCATTTTTTTGAATGCGGCAACGGTAGCCACGGCTGCTATTTTACTAAGGTCAACCTCAGAGCGCTTCCCGAATGGGTTGGGTAATGGAAGCGATCAGGTGGGCCGCAACCTCATGGACCATCATAAAGGTATTTTAGTAACGGGCTTTGCGGATGGCTTTGAAGACAAGTATTACTATGGCAGAAGGCCAACACCACTGTACATTCCAAGATTTAAAAATATACAGGAGAAGGCACCCGCCTTTCTGCGAGGCTACCATTTGAATGCGCATGCAGTTCGGATTACACCTGAACCGCCGGTATCCATGATAGGAGCGGAATTGAAGGATGCGCTGTCTGAGCCAGGTCCCTGGAAGATTACGCTATATGGATATGGGGAATGTTTGCCTTACCCGGAGAACAGGGTTACCCTGAACCCTGCAAAAAAAGATCCCTGGGGACTTCCGATGATCACTATCGATTGTAAGTTCCGGGAGAATGAGAAAGCGATGCATGAGGATATGGTAGCAACCTGCCGGGAAATGCTGAGTTCACTGGGATATAAAAATGTAACGGATAATTCGGTTATGTCGTTTCCCGGCAATGCCAATCACGAAATGGGAACGGTAAGAATGGGCAGGGATCCGAAAACCTCGGTGCTAAACGCTTTTAACCAAATGCACGAGGTGCCGAATGTATTTGTTACGGATGGCTCCTGCATGACATCCAGTTCCTGTTTAAATCCTTCCATCACCTATATGGCCCTTACGGCGAGGGCCTGCGATTACGCGGTAAAGGAAATGAAGAAGGGGAGTATCTAAATTCAAAGCCCATGCAGACAGGTCTGTCCAATGTTTCTGAACCATATAATCGGGCACCCGCTCGCGGCCGCTTACAAGCGATCGTAAGCGGCTCTGTTGGCAATCTGGTAGAATGGTACGATTGGTATGCTTACGCGGCCTTCTCATTATATTTCGCTCCGGTATTTTTCCCCGGTAAAGACGCAACGGCCAATCTACTTAACACGGCCGGTATTTTTGCGGTAGGTTTTTTAATGCGTCCGATCGGTGGCTGGTTGTTCGGAAGCCTGGCGGATAAAAAGGGGCGTAAATGGGCCATGACGTTTTCGGTTTTGCTGATGTCTTTTGGGTCATTACTGATAGCGGTAACACCGTCTTATCAATCCATTGGTATCCTGGCGCCGATTCTTTTAGTAATAGCGCGCCTGTTGCAAGGTTTAAGTGTGGGAGGTGAGTATGGAACAGCAGCAACCTATTTAAGTGAAATGGCCGGCAAGGGGAGAAGGGGCTTTTATTCAAGCTTTCAGTATGTAACATTGATCGGAGGCCAGCTGGTGGCGGTGGGTATCCAGCTTTTCTTACAAAATATCCTTACTTCAGCGCAATTGCAGGGATGGGGATGGCGCATTCCTTTTTTTATCGGTTCGGGATTATCATTGGTTGCATTTTATCTCCGAAGTAATATGGAGGAATCGGAGGCATTCGAAAAGGCAAGAAAGGAAAACAAATCCAAAAGCGGATCCGTTAAGGAGTTGCTGAAGCATCCGAAAGCGGTGGCAACCGTAGTGGGGCTTACCCTGGGTGGTACGCTTGCGTTTTATACCTATACCACCTACATGCAAAAATTCCTGGTAAATACCGTACATCTCACCAAGGCACAGTCCACGCAACTCATGTTTATCGCATTGTTACTATATGCGGCACTGCAGCCGCTTTTTGGTATGTTGTCTGATAAGGTAGGCAGAAGGCCTTTGCTTATCGGTTTTGGGATAGCAGGTACTTTGTGTACGGTTCCTATCATGACAGCATTAAGCAATGCCACTGATCGGGGAACGATTTTCCTGTTGATGATGCTGGCACTGCTGATCGTAAGCGGGTACACGTCCATTAACGCAGTGGTAAAGGCGGAACTCTTTCCCGCCAATATCAGGGCATTAGGCGTAGGATTCCCGTTCTCGCTTACTGTTGCCCTGTTTGGGGGTACCGCCGAGTACCTAGCGCTTTGGTTCAAGAACGCAGGTAATGAGGGTGGCTATTACTGGTATACCAGTGCCTGCGTATTCGTTTCGCTGCTCGTATACGTATGTATGAAGGATACAAAGACGAATTCCCTGCTCGAAAAGGAATCTGAGTTTCCCGGACGGTCTTAGGTATCTTTGCAGGATAGACCGCTTGTTATGCTGATAAAAATACTTACCGTTTTTGCGCTTGCTACTTTTGAAATATATGCAGCCATTCCAGCGGGATTCGCCTTTAAGCTTTCTCCCTGGATCATTTTCCTGGCGAGTGTAACAGGGGGACTTGCCGGTGTTTATATAGCGGCATTTCTGGGTGACCGGATCAAACGGATCATCGCCCGTTTCCGAAAGCCTAAGCCGGTAAAACCGAAAACGGGTATGATCTACCGGATATGGGAAAAGTATGGAGTGATAGGATTGGGCTTTCTGGGCACTATGACAGTAGGTGCCCCTATCAGTTTAGGGGTAGGCGTAGGATTTAATGTACCTATGAAAAAATTGCTGGTATGGTGTTGCCTGGGTGTATTTGTTAGGTGCGCGCTTTTTACAACACTCGGCACTTTAGGGATGAAGCTTTTATAAAAGTGCAATTGCTTCTTTCACGGCAGGCACTACCTGCTTTCCGAAAAGTTCTATCGACCGCATGATCTTGCCATGGTCTATATTGCCGGTAATTACCTGGGCCAGGAAGCGGGTGTTTTTAAACAGGCCATACTGGTATACCAGTTTATCTTTAACTTCCTGAACATTGCCTACCAGCAGGGGGCCGCGGGGCGACCGAAGCTGTTCAAAATGGGCCCTTGTTATGGGTGCCCAACCGCGTTCCCTTCCCACACGGTTCATGACCTTTTCATAAATGGGCCAGAATTCATCGGAGGCCTGTTCGGAACTGTCGGCAATATACACATGCTCGTTAATGGTAAGTTTCAGTTGGGAAGCGTCATGCCCGGCATTTACAGCCGATGTACGGTAGAGTTCTACCAATGGAACAAACCCTTCCGGGGCTCCGCCCAGTATGGCTAACACTACCGGGAGGTTGAGGCTTCCCGCCCTTACAACAGAAGCAGGTGTTCCGCCTACAGCGATGAATACCGCTATTTCGGGCTGCCATGGCCGGGGATACACGCCAAGCGAAGAAATGGAAGCCCTGTGGTGGCCCTTCCAGCTGAGTTTTTCGGCTTTATTAATAGCCAGCAATAAGTCGAGCTTTTCTGTAAACAGCTCATCATAATCTTTAAGATCATAACCGAATAAAGGAAAGGATTCAATAAAAGAACCTCTTCCCGCCATGATTTCCGCCCTTCCCCCTGATACCAGGTCAAGCGTTGCGAAGTTCTGGAATACCCGAACCGGGTCGGCACTGCTTAATACTGTAACGGCACTCGACAATCGTATATGCTGTGTAACGGCTGCAATAGCGGATAAGATCACTTCCGGCGAGGAAACCACATAGTCAGAGCGATGATGTTCCCCCAGCGCATATACGTCCAGTCCGATAGCATCCGCCAGTTTAGCTTCTTCTATCAGTTCTTTTACCCGCCTGCCTGCATTTATGGCGTTGCCCGGTGTTTTGTCGGCCTCTATCTCCCCAAATGTACTGATCCCGAATTCCATGAGTAGTAGTGATTGAATTTTTTGTGAATGAGTAAAATCAGCTGGTAATGCTATCGGGACAGGAAATTCCCTGCTATCCGCAATCCCTGCTCATCTTCCAATACTTTCTTCATTACTTTCTTCAATCCTTCCGGTAAGATCTTTTTTTCTTCCTCGGTAAAATCGTGCCTGATCTCAAAGAACTCGTCATCATCATCATAATAACCAAAATAGAGTTCGTACTTATCCGAGGGATGAAGTCGTACCGATACCTCTTTGTCCTCTTCGTAATCGAACATAGTGATCATCGACCACTGGTCCTGCTCCAGGAAATCAAACCGTATTTCAACCGGGTCCTGGCTAACCACATAGGTTACGAGTTTTTCAATCATCTCGGCGGAATGATCCCTTATCAGCTCTTCAAAATTCATATTGTTCTTTATTAATACTGCCGTGTTTGGCAATAGGCGAAATTAAGGAGAATAAGTAGTAAAAATTCGGTGTTTTACCCGCTGTAAATCGGTGTATAACCCCATCAACAGCCAGCGGCTTTATTCTATCTTGTTGGAAATTGAATAGATATCGGCATAAGGCAGCACAATCCTGAGGGATTGTGCGGGATGAGTACGATATGTATTACATTTGCATACAATTGCAGGTCCAGTTTGGCCCGGCAACCCCCAAAACAAACACGTCCGATGAGAATCTTGATAGCTGATGATCATACGCTGATCCGGGAAGGGTTGCGTAAAATATTAGTAGAGTCATTTCCATTTGCCGACATTTTTGATGTGGCAGATTCAGCCGACCTGCTGAAGAAAGCATTGAATGAAAAATGGGATATTATTATTTCCGACATCAGCATGCCTGGTTATTCAGGAATTGAGATATTGAAGCAGATTAAGGAACATGCGCCACAAACTCCTGTACTTATGTTAAGTATGCATGCACCTGAACAATATGCAGTGCGATCTTTAAAGGCCGGCGCTTCGGGCTATCTAACCAAAGAGAGTGCGCCCTATGAGTTAGTGAAAGCCGTACAACAGATACTCAGTGGCAGAAAATATATTACCAGTGAAGTGGCGGAAGTACTGGCCGGATCAATTGAACAGAACAATTCCCAGGCACCACATGAGCAGCTTTCCGATCGCGAGTTTGAAGTTTTCAAAATGATCGTAATGGGGAAAAGCATTTCCGCGATTGGTGAAATATTATCCCTCAATGTAAATACCATTAGTACTTACCGCTCCCGTATCATGGAAAAAATGCACATGCAGAATAATGCGGATTTGGTAAAGTATGCGATACTTAACAATATCATTTAACTCGCACGAAGCAACGCAGGCAAACAACCTGCTGCTGGCTGTTTTTCTATTTTACATAGTATTATCACTACACCTTACTGCCATTTCGTTACAGGGGATTTGTAGAACGAACTATTTTACAACTGCCAGAGGTTCGGTTCCTTTGTAATACATTATACAGTAATAAAGGCTTACTTTATGCTGCTATGGTGGTAAATCCCCAATAGATATATCCTTAGGAAGTATCAGGTGTGTATTCTCCCCCGGAGTGTATCATCAAAATTATTTTCCTGTGAAAAACCTGCAATGTCACAGTTGCATAAGCTTTGTAGCCCCAGGCTACAAAGCTTTTTTTAATGGGTTTTATTTTATCGAAAATTATGAATGTAGCGGGATTACAAATACTGTTGGTAGACGATATGCAGCTGGTGTTGCAGCGTCTCCAGATTCTTCTCAGTGGCGTAAAACAGGTGGGCAGGGTTGAAACCGCCGGTAGTGGGGAAGAAGCATTTGCAAAACTCGCTCATTTCACGCCGGATATTATTCTTCTTGATATAAATATGCCCATTATTAATGGCATAGAAGTGCTCAAACAAATCCGCCAGCGGACCGATATTACTCCCGTGGTGATCATGCTCACCAATCACGCCTTTTCACTTTACCAGGAAGAGTGCACCCGTTTGGGGGCCGACCATTTCCTGGATAAATCCCGGGATTTCCTTGCCATCCCCGCCATTATTAAGCAGGTGCAGGAAAACAGGCTCAAGGCTTCTGTGATGCCATCCTAAGTACTATGCACCGGTAAAAGACTATTGCCGGGGCCGCAGGCCTGATTCATGATTCCTGGAATTTAACCGGACCGTGCTAGATTCCCAATGCATCTTTTAGTTTCAGGTACCCCGACTTGCTGACCGGAAGTTTTGCACCGGTACTCAGTATGGCCAGGTGGCTTTCTTTTTCATAAGGATCAATCCGGGTAATAAGTTGAACATTCACAATATAGGAACGGTGTATGCGTATGAAGTTCTGCGGTTCGAGTGTTTTTTCAAAAAAGCCCATCGTTTTATTTTTCAGGAAAATGCCATCCGGGGTATGAATTTTTACATAATCATCCGCAGCTTCCAGGTATTGGATAGCGGGTAGGGGTATTATTTTAATCTTGCTGTTATCCTTTACAACAATTCGCCCGGATGTGTGTGGTGATGGTTGTATGTGTGGTGCGGCTTCCATTATTTTTTTTACGTTTGCGCTGGCTTGGGCGCTGCCCAGTGTTTTCCATTTGAGAATGGCTTTATCAAAGCGCTCTTTGCTGAATGGTTTTAACAGGTAATCAACAGCATGTGCTTCAAATGCTCTCATCGCATATTCATCAAAAGCCGTTGTGAATATGACCGGAGGTAATTCTTCTATCAGTTCCAGCACCTCAAAGCCATTGATCTTCGGCATCTGAATGTCGAGCAATACCAGGTCGGGGTGGTGCTGCTGAATGGCTTTCACCCCTTCAAATCCATCCTGGCATTCAGCCACGATCTCTATCTCAGGATACGCATCCAGGTATTCTTTTACGATGCTTCTTGCCAGTGGTTCATCATCTATTATTATGGCTTTCATAGCGGGATATTCAAGCGGGTGATAAAAATATTGCCTGCGGAACTGATTTCCAATAAGTCGTTACGGGTGTATAGCAAAAATAACCTTCTCTGTACCGAAGCCAGTCCAAACCCGGTTCCTTTACCCCCCGGAACGGTTTCGGGGTCGAAGGGATTACTCACTTCGAGGGTTAACTTATGATCCGCCACAAATGCCCTAATGGTTATCATAACCTGGCCGGTAGTATCATAGAGTCCAAACTTGATAGCGTTTTCCACAACAGGTTGCAATATCAGCGATGGTACGGTTTTGAGTGCCGCATCGTCTGTTATTTCCAGTTGTGTAAGCAGGCGGTTGCCAAATCTTACTTTTTCAATATCCAGGTATAGCTCCAGGAACTGGATCTCGTCCTGCAGGGTAACCAGTTGCTTTTCTTCTTTTCTCAGGGTACCTCTTAAAAAGTCAGATAGCTGTTGTATCATGTGCCTTGCCTGTTCGGGCTGCGTACCTGCCAGGGCACTGATGGAGTTGAGGCTGTTGAAGAGAAAATGAGGCTGCAACTGCTGGCGTAGTTTGAATAGTTCTGCGTCTTTCAACAGGGCTTCCGCCTCCTGTTTGATTGCGCTCATGGTTTCCCTGTCTTTTTGCGTATACCATAACAGGCTTAGCATCGTGCTGCAGCCCGTTAATAAAAAACCAACAGCAAAGCGAATATTCGATGATAGGGAAAGGATGTGCATGTACGCCGCGTCATCCTGGTAAGCAACCCATAAGCAAAGACGTGTGAGCGCAACGCAGATGGCACTGAGTGTAAAACTAACCACCAGCACATACCAGAACTTTTCCCTGCCCGGTAAGTAATAGCGCATGTTGCTGCTGATCAGTATACACGATGCACCCAGCAAAGCATTGCTTACCACTGTATCAACTGCGGCCTCCCCAAGACCAATGTTAAAGCCAACCAGTATTTTAAAATGAAGCGCAGCCCAGGTAAACCAGGCGATGCTGAATGCTGCGGTTCTTAATACGCGTCGTTTATTTGGGTAGCGCGGCATTATAATTCGATGCGTTAATTTGAAAATTTGAAGATTTGAAAACGGGTTGGCAATGTTGCAGTAATATATGTTGCGGGTATTTTCACGTTTGATTGTTTCAGATCAGGAACTGGTTAACAGCGTTGTCGAAAAGAAAAAGGGCCCTGCGCTGCGTTTCGCGAATATACGCGTCTGCATTTGCCTGTATCCGGATCTGGGAATACATTTCAGCACCATCTATCAACGGATCCAGTTTATGTATTTCGCAAACATCTATAAATTTCCAGCAAATAAGCGATCCCGCACACTGAACCCGTACCTCACCTTCTTTCTCGCCTATCAGCCTCGCTTTCTGAAAGGCGTGAAGGTCATCTTCCGCGTGTATCAGCCTTAGCTGTTCATCAAACTCAGCCTGTTCCATGTCGGTGCAAACGATCCTGTAGGTCAGTTTTACCAGATACCATTGCATAAAGGTTTGTTTTGAAGTTATCATTAATAGCTCCTGATCTCGATGCCGGCAAATATGCTCGACCCTTTCAATACCAATGTTTTGGACGGATCGGCAGCAAATGACTGCGGGTTTCTTTTCTCATCCACCCCATGAAAAACACCGTTAATTTCATTCTGAACAATCCAGTCAGGCGGCACCTTCAGTTTAATGCCACCAAATACCTGGTCGATGCGTATCACCACCCTTCCTTTTATATCCGCCTGCGTCATATCAATTTCGGCGCCGCCAAATATGCAGCTGATGCTTCCCCCCTGGAAATTCTTTGATAGTATTTTCCTGTTAACCCCGCTGAAAACAGAGCTTATGTTTACCAGGTCATCCGAATCGCCCGACGAATAGCCGTTATCAACGGTAAAGCCACTGCTTCCCAAATCGTCTCTGCGTAAAGCCTGGCTGTTGCAACCCCAATCTTCTCTTTT